>NZ_JAIFAG010000001.1:605046-1210093 GCF_020012125.1 Hymenobacter psoromatis | reverse complement strand
TGATTCGGCTGGGCTTCACACCCAACGCGGTGACGCTTACCGGCTTTGGGCTGAATGTGGGGGTAGCAGTGCTGTTTATCGTGGGTGGCGAGGAGGGCAACCGCGGCGACCTGCGCTACGTGGGTTGGGGCGGCGCACTCATCCTGTTCGCGGGCTTGTTCGATATGCTCGATGGGCAGGTGGCACGGCTCGGCAACATGAAAAGCACGTACGGCGCGCTGTTCGACTCGGTACTGGACCGGTATAGCGAGCTATTTACCTTCATGGGTATCTGCTACTACCTGGTGGCGCATCACTACTTGCTGGGCTCGCTGTGCGCGTTCATTGCCCTCATCGGCTCGATGATGGTGAGCTACACCCGCGCCCGCGCCGAAGGCCTGGGCGTGGAGTGCAAGGGCGGCCTGATGCAGCGCCCCGAGCGGGTTGTTTTGCTGGGTGTGAGCGCGTTGGCCTGCGGCGTTAGCTCGGCCTGGCTGGGCGGCGACTACAAGCTGTTCGTGCCGGGCATCCCGTTTCACGTGTTTGAAACGATGTCGATTCTGACATTTCCGATTGCGGTGCTGGCCCTGCTGGCCAACATCACGGCCGTAGCGCGCCTGCGCCAGGCCAAGCAAGCGCTACACGCACGGGAAGCCGCGGCGGCCGTATCCCTACCCCCCTCCCAGGCGGCGGCGGCACTACTTATTGGCTTGCTGTGCAGCAGCTTAGCGCTGGAAGCGGCTCCGCAGCAGCCGCAGCCCATGCTCACGTTTCCGGTGCCCAGCGGCATTGCGCACCAGCTCTTTTATTTGCAGCGCGACCCCAATACCAACACGGTGGTTTACCAGCTGAATGTGAACGAGGCCGGGCAGCTAAACGAGGACGAGCCCATCAACATTTTCTGGCTGCGCTACCAGGAGCAGGGCCAGCGCAAGCCGCTGAATTTTATTCAGCGCCACTTTGCCTACGGTTTTACTTCCAAGAAGTTAGCTCCAAATAAATACGAGCTTAAATTTGCCGCCTATGGCAAAATACCGCTCTACCTCATGAAGTCCGGCTCCGACAACACCTTTCACGTGTTCGTGACCGTGGCCAACACCCAGATTCAGCTGGAGCGCGTGTACCTGCGCATCGAGGGTGGCACGTTCTGGGTACCCAATGTCCGCTACATTGAGCTGCAAGGGCTGAATACCGCCACCCACGCGCCCGTGTCCAAGCGCCTGACCGTGTAGCGCCGCCCGGCCCTACCCCCCTTTCGCTGCTTATGCTTGCTACCCCCCCCGACGCGACCCGCCCCGCCCGTCGCACCGCTGCTACCTGGCTCGTGCCGGCCTTTACGCTGGCCTACGCGCTGCTTTCCTACCGGCTGCTGGGCTTCCACTCCGAGCAGTTGGTACTGGTAGTGCTGGTCAATGGCTGCTACTTCGCGTCCGGCGTCACGCGGCGGCTCATCACCGGGTATTCCATCTTCCTGGTTTATTGGGTCTTGTACGATTACATGAAGGTGCTTCCCAATTACGCCTTCCGGGCGGTGGACGTGGCCCCGCTTTATTTCACGGAGAAAAGCCTGTTCGGAATTTCCTACCACGGCCAGGTCCTGACACCCAACGAGTTCTGGCTCTTACACAAGTCTGCGCTGCTCGACGTGGTGGCCGGGGCCTTCTACCTCTGCTGGATACCCGTGCCGATACTCTTCGCGGGCTATTTGTATTTTACCCGGCGCGGACTGTTTCTGGAGTTTGCCCTGACTTTCTTGCTGGCCAATCTGTTCGGGTTCGTCCTTTATTACCTGCACCCGGCCGCGCCGCCGTGGTACGTGCAGCAGTATGGCCTGCGGTTTCAGCCCCTCACGGTGGGCAGCACGGCTGGCCTGGCCGGCTTCGATAAGTACTTCGGCATCAGCTTATTTGAGGCGCTCTATAAGAAGAATTCCAACGTTTTCGCGGCCATGCCCTCCATGCATTCGGCCTACCCGGTACTGGTGCTGTACTACGCCATCAAGAGCCGCCTGGGCTGGTTCAACCTGTTTTTTGTGACCGTAATGCTGGGCATCTGGTTCGCGGCCGTCTACAACAGCCACCACTACGTGCTGGATGTGCTGGCCGGCATTACCACGGCGCTGACGAGTATCTTCCTCTTTCAGCTGCTGCTGGCTAAAAGCGCCCTGTTCCAGCGGTTTATAGCGGCTTACCTACGGGCTATAACACTCCCAGAGAAGCCTAGTCAGGTTATAGCGCGGTCGGATACGGGGTTTGCCCCCGCCCGGCGTTGAACGAAACAGGCACGCACCGTTGACGGGCGGGGGCGAGCCCCGCACCCTACTTCTTGCCTTCCGTGATACCCGGCCAGGTATCGGTGCGGAAGGGCGGGGCGGGCAGGCCGGCGCGGTTGGCGAGGTTGCCGTCGGGGTTGCTGGCCCAGTCGTAGCGCACGGCCACGGGGCGGGGCACTTCGGGGCTCTGCACCTCCACTTCTTTGCCCACTATGCGGGCCGTGGCCCAGTGAAACTGATGGTCGGCCCCGGCCACGGCGAAGCCGTGCAGCGTTGGGCCTTTCACATCTAGTCCCGTGCCAAGATGCGTAAATTTCAGGCGCACGGCCGCGCCGACCACCGTCATGCTGGCGTAGGTGGGGCCGCTGTACGTCAGCTGGTTATCGCCGTAGGCGACGTGGCGGGCGGCCAGGACCAGGCGGCGGCCTACCTCCTGTTTGTTGTGGGGATGAATGTCATCGGGATTACCGATGTCGATGGCTGTGGCCATGCCCGTACGGGGCAGCCGGAGCGCCCCGGCCTGCGCCTCGCGCAGCTCGGCCCAGTCCGACTCGGCGGGCTGGGGTAGGGCAGCCTGAAAATTAGCCAGCTGCACGAACAGGAAGGGCAACTCGCTGCCCCAATGCTGCCGCCAATCGGTGATGAGCGCCGGAAACAGGGTGCGGTACTGTGCGGCCCGCTCCACGTTAGTTTCGCCCTGGTACCAGATAACGCCCTTGAAGGCAAAGGGCTGGAGCGGCGCTATCATGGCGTTGTAGAGCGTGGCCGGGGCCATCTGCGCCCCGCCGGGCACGGGCGGCACCGGCTGGTCCTGGGGGGGTAGGCCCACCTGGTACTGCCAGGGGCCGGCCAGCGGCAGCGTCTGGCCCGCGCCGCTCAAAGCCAACTGCGCGGGCTCGCCCCCGATACCGCCACTACCCCCCCTATCCAGCACCCGCACCACAATAACGTTGCGGCCGGCGCGCACCAGCCCGGCCGGCACCACGTAGCTGCGCGGCTGGTCGCGGTCGTGGCCGCTACCCACCTTCACGCCGTTGAAATACGTGCTGTCGGCATCTTCTACCTTGCCCAGCGTCAACGTGAGCGGCTGCCCAGCCAAGCGGGCGGACAGGTCAATTTCCTTCCGAAACCACACTACGCCGTCGTAGGTCGCCAAGCCGGGCTGGGTTTCCCAGGGGCCGGGCAGCGGCATGGTGGGCCAGGCGCGGGCATCGAAGTCGGGCGCGGCCCAGGTCTGACCGCCAAGCAGGTAGCCTTTATCGTAGCGGCGGCTGTTGTCCAGCCGCTCGCGGCGCTGGGTGTCGTAGGCGTGCTGGTCGTCGCTCAGGCTGGTGGTTTTGGCGGCAAAAGCGGCCAGCCGCGCCCCAAACTCGGGCAGCTCGCGCAGGCCCTCGGCGCTCACCCAGGCTTCGGCAGGGGTGCCGCCCCAGTTGCTCACCACCACGCCCACCGGCACCTGGTACTGCTGGTACAAGCCGCGGCTAAAAAAGTACGCCACCGCCGAAAATCCGGCTACCGTGGCGGGGCTGCACACCTGCCAGCCAGTACCCGCCGCCTCGGCCTGGGGCCGATAGGCCGCGGCCTGATTGACGGTAAAGAACCGGATGCGGGGCCAGTTGGCGGCCGCTATTTCCTGGTCGGCATCCTGCACCGGCTGGTAGCCCCCCGGATACGAGTCCTTCACCTTAAACTGCATATTGGACTGCCCCGAGGCCAGCCACACGTCGCCCACCAGCACGTCGGTCAGCTCAAGGGTATTCTGGCCCTTCACCACCAGCTCGTAGGGGCCGCCGGCGGGGGTAGGCGGCAGCGTGGCCTGCCAGCGGCCGCTGGCATCGGGGGCCGAGGCGGGGTAGGCCTGGCCCCGAAACGTGACGCTAACGGCCTCGCCGGGCGCGGCCCAGCCCCACACGGGCACCGGGCGGTCGCGCTGCAGCACCATGTGGCTGCCCACCAGCGCGGGCAGGCGCACGGTGGCCTGGGCGGCCGGCGCGGCCAAAGCCAGCGGCGCGGCCAGCGGGAGCAAGAAAAGAATACGCATGAGCAAAGAGGGGGAAAAGTGGCTTCCGCCAACGCGAAGGTCGGGCCTAAGCACGGGTCAGTTCTGGTATTTTCCCAACAAAAACGAATACTTCCCCGGCCTCCCGCGAGAGTGGCGAGCCGGTAGCGGATATCTTAGGGGCCAGTTTACCCTCCCCACCCATCAATGGCCGTTCCTATTTCCGCCGTTCCGTCCCGGTCTGCCGCCGGTACGGACCTCTCCCCTACCCCCCGCTACGGCTCGGCCCTGGCCGCCGTTACCACCCTGTTTTTTCTGTGGGGCTTTATCACGTCGCTGAATGACATCCTCATTCCGTACCTGAAAGCCATTTTTCAGCTCAGCTACACCCAGGCCAACCTGATTAACCTGTGCTTTTTCGGGGCGTATTTTCTGATGAGCGTTCCGGCGGGCAGCCTGGTGGCGCGCGTGGGCTACAAGCGCGGCATGCTGCTGGGCTTCGTGGTGGCGGCCCTCGGGGCTTTCCTGTTTTACCCCGCCGCCGAGCAGCGCGCCTACGGGCTGTTTCTGGGGGCGCTGTTTGTGCTGGCTTCGGGTATTACGCTGCTGCAAGTGGCGGCTAATCCTTACGTGGCTATTCTGGGGCCGCCGCGGTCAGCCTCGGCGCGGCTTTCGCTCACGCAGGCTTTCAACTCGTTTGGGACTGCGCTGGCACCGGTGCTGGGCAGCTTATTTTTGCTAAGCAGCCTGCCCGCGCTGACAGATGCTACTACGGCCGCCAGCATTGACGTGCGGGCCGTGCAGGTGCCCTACCTATTTATCGGCGGCATATTGCTGCTTATTAGCTTATTGCTGAGCCGGGTAAACCTGCCACAGATAGAGCCTGCCGAGGACGACACTACCGCTACTACCCGTGCTAGCGCTTGGCAATATCGCCACCTGCTGCTAGGCGTACTAGGCATTTTCATGTACGTGGGAGCTGAGGTAGCCATTGGCTCGCACCTAGTTAGTTATATTAGTATGGATAGTGTCATGCTGAACCTACTTTCTTACGTCCAAAAGATGATAGCGAGTGTTGGTCTGCAAAAACTTATTATTCTGCAAAACAAGCAATCTGCTGCCGGAATAATGGTATTCTTCTATTGGTTTGGCGCAATGGTGGGCCGCTTCGCCGGGGTGTATTTGCTAAATAAATTTTCTCCCGGTAAGCTACTAGCTTTCACTGCGTTGGGCGCAATACTACTCATCGGCATCTCGGTGGGCACGACCGGCTCGGTAGCCATGTGGACGCTGCTGGCGGTGGGCCTGATGAACTCGATTATGTACCCCACCATTTTCACGCTGGCGGTGGCCGGGCTGGGCCGCCACACCGAGCAGGCGTCGGGGCTGCTGTGCACGGCCATTGTGGGCGGGGCGCTGGTACCGCTGCTCTTCGGGGCGGTGGCCGACGGGCCGGGCCTGCGCTGGGCGCTGGCGCTACCCGTGGTTTGCTACGCCTACGTGGCCTGGTACGGCACGCGCGGCAGCCAGCCGGTAGGAGCGCTCGTGACGCCGCCCGTAACGCTGGTGTAATTGGTGGTGGGATGGCTTCAGTAGAACGGTCATGCTTCCTGTCGTCAGCATGACCGTTCTACTGAAGCCCAACTTATTATTCGTCTGAAGCTTACATAAAGCATGAAAACAAAGCCGCTTTTCCTCGCGCTGTCCCTGCTGGCCGGTCCCGGCGCGGTCGTGGCGCAGAGTGCCAGGCCGGCCCCTACCCCCGCTACTTCGGGCAACCCTATTTTCCCCGGCTGGTACGCCGACCCGGAAGCCGCCATTTTTGGGTCGCAATACTGGATTTATCCCACCTTGTCGGCGGTAGTGGGCGACACCTACCCGGCCAGCGAGCCAGTGGGCGTGCGCAAAGCCTACGCCCAGCAGGTGTACCTGGATGCCTTTTCCTCGCCCGACCTCGTGCACTGGACCAAGCACCAGCACGTGCTTGACACGGCCAACGTGAAGTGGGCGCGCCGGGCCGTGTGGGCCCCGGCCATCGTGGCCAAAGGCGGCAAATACTACCTGTTTTTTGGGGCTAATGATATCCAGAATAATCAGCAGCGCGGCGGCATCGGGGTAGCGGTAGCCGATAACCCGGCTGGGCCATTTAAAGACTACCTGGGCCACCCGCTGGTGGGCAAGTTTGAGAACGGCGCACAGCCCATCGACCAATTCGTATTTAAGGATAAAGACGGCAAGTACTACCTCGTGTACGGCGGCTGGCGGCACTGCAACATCGCGCGGCTCAAGGACGATTTCACGGGCTTCGTACCCGCTGTCAACGGCACGGTTTTCAAGTCCATTACGCCCCAGGGCTACGTGGAGGGGCCGATGATGTTCCGCCGCCAAGGCAAGTATTATTTCATGTGGAGCGAGGGCGACTGGATGGGGGCCGACTACTCGGTAGCCTACGCCGTGGGTGATTCTCCCTTCGGGCCGTTCCGGCGGGTAGGTAAGGTGTTGCAGCAGGATTTGCGGGTGGGCACCGGCGCGGGCCACCACTCGGTGCTGAACGTGCCGGGCACCGACCGCTGGTACATCGTGTATCACCGCCACCCGCTCGGCGACAAAGAGGGTAACCACCGCGAGGTGTGCCTGGATGAAATGCACTTTGCGAAGAACGGCGATATTCTGCCCGTGAAAATGACCAATAAAGGCGTGCGCGCCGAGCTCCTTTCCAAGCTGACCACCAATCCGTAACGCATGAAAAATTATCCTGGCTGGGCAGCGCTGCTACTGGCCGCGCCGCTGGCGCTGGCCGGCTGCGGCACCGCCCGCACGGGCCAGCCGGCCGCCGGCCGTCGCTTTCCCTACCCCGTGCAAGTAGTTGACAAGCAAGCTACTTTTCAAACCAAGGCACTGTTTTACAACCTGCGCCGCTTGCAGGGCCAGGGCATCCTGTTCGGGCAGCAGGATGCTACCCAGTACGGCATCGGCTGGCACGACGAGCCCGACCGCAGCGACGTAAAAAGCGTGTGCGGCTCGAACCCGGAGGTGTACGGCTGGGACGTGGCCGAAGTGGTGAACGCCACCCTGCGCGGCCGCAACGCCGCCACCGACACCACCCTGCGCCGCCACCGCCAACTGGTGCTCGATGCCTACCAGCGCGGCGGCCTCAATACCTATTGCTGGCACATGGACAACTTCGTGACCGGCAAGAACTTCTACGACACCACGGCCGTGGTATCGGCCATCTTGCCGGGAGGTAGCCACCACGCGGCCTACCTGAAGGCGCTTGATATCGCGGCCGACTATTTCAAAGGTCTGCAAACGCCCGATGGCACGGCGGTGCCCATCATCTTCCGGCCGTTTCATGAGCACACGGGCTCTTGGTTCTGGTGGGGCCGGCGGCACTGCACCACGGCCGAGTTTACGCAGCTCTGGCAATTCACCATCAAGTACTTGCGCGATACCAAACAGGTGCATAACCTGCTCTTTGCCTACTCGCCCGACCGCGTGCCCGACATGGCCGCCTACTTCGAGCGCTACCCCGGCGATGGCTACGTGGACGTGCTGGGCTTCGATGACTACGGCGACTTCAACACCGTGAAGACCCCCAACAAGGGCGTGACGACGCTGGCGGCCATTGTGGGCGAGGCCGATAAGCGCCATAAAATTCCGGCGCTCACCGAGGCCGGCCTGGAGAAGCTGACCGTACCCGACTGGTTCGATACCAACCTGCTAGGTCAGCTTAAAGCCGACCCGCAGGCCCGCCGCATTGCCTACCTCATGGTGTGGCGCAATGCCCACACCGGTCACTTCTACGCCCCCTACCCCGGCCATGCCAGCGTGCCCGGCTTCCTAAGCTTCTACCAAGACCCACTGACAATTTTTGAGAGCGATAAGCCGCAGCTCTACCAGGTTCAGTAGGTTGGGAACCCTGGTGCCGAGAGACGCGACCCTTCACGTGTCTCGGCATCAGGGTTCATTCACGCGACGAGAGCCGCGAAGGGTCGCGTCTCTACATCCTAAACGGTGCCACGCTTTTACTACCCTACCCCCGAAACAAAAAGAGGTCCCCGGCATCAGCCGGGGACCTCTTTTTACTTGAGCAGGTGGCGCTTAGTTTACTACTACGCGCTGCACCAGGGTAGGCTGGTCGCCGCTACGCACTACCAGTTGGTAGAGGCCGCCGGCTACGCCCGCGGTGGGCAGTTGCAGTTGGTTGGAACCGGCGCGCAGGCTGCGGGTAGTGGTGCTCACGCGCTGGCCCAAGGTATTCACCAGGTCGAAGGTGGTCTCCTGAGCATTAGCTAGCTCCAAGCTCACATTCAGGGCCTGACCGTTGGTCGGGTTGGGGTAGGCCGAGAGGGCCTTCTGGGCATCGGCGCTGGCGCGGGCAGCGGTGGCTACGCCGGTAGTCGCCGTGATGTCCACGTAGTCTATATCGAGGTAGCTGGTCTGACTGGAGAGGGTAATTGTGTTAGTACCAGCTATCATCATATACTTTCCTACTACGTAAGAGACGAAAGGATTGGGGCTACCGGCGGCAGGGTCAGTCAGTTGGAGCGGGGTAGTCAGCTTGCTTCCGGGTGAGGCAGTGGTTGCCACCTGCGTGTCGAAGCTTTTACCACCAAATTGGCCTCGGGCCCCCACGGCAACCTGGTACAGGCCAGCGGTAGCTACGGTAACGGGTAGTACAATGGCGCTGGGCGAAGGATTAGCTGTTGAAAAGGTCGATACATATCCTGTTCCCGAATAAGGACTCGTCTCATCGTCATGTACCAGGGACTGTAAGTAACTCAGTTGGCCGGCTTCTGCTTCTACTCGCCCGGCTGTGCTAGGGATGAGGGGCGCTGTTGCCGTAACCGGGGTCAGCGTGATATAATCGACACCAAAGTAGCCAAAACCGTTATCTGAGATTACAATACTATTAGCCCCGGAATTAAGCGCTATCTGAATAGCGGAAGTGCTTTTGAAATTAGCCGTCCCAATACCCGGAGCCGTCCCGTTAAAGTACACCTGATTAAGTGGGCCACCATTAACGGTGTAGGCCCCAACTTTACCGTAGCCTGCCTGGGTAGTGCCGTACTGTGATTCGTAACGAATAACCAGATTGTAAGCTCCGCCCGTCGTAACAGTCACAGGAATCGTCACTTTCAGGCTATTAGCGGGAGAATTGCCATTAAAATTAAGGTAGCCCGTGCCTGAATATGGGGTCAACGTCATATCCACCGTAAGACCAGCGCCAGCAATGGTATTGGTTGCGGCTTCTGCTTCAATCTTAATAGTTGAACCTTGCGCATGGGCCGTCGAGGTGGCCAGCAGCGCACCGCAAAAGCCGAGGGTGCCCAAGGTAGCCTTGAGCAAAGTGTGCGCCGAAGCGCGGGAGTAGGTGTGCAACATGGGGGTGGGGTTAAAAGGTAAATGGAGTACTTAGTTAACTACTTAGAATACAGGGCCTTCGTCTGATGTAATTCAGACAGAATGATGCTGATTTCTGGTAGTAAAATTATGGCAATCAGCTTGTTAAGAGTAATAGAAAATTAACATTTTCTTGCCTAAAAGTATCTTCTTGAGTACTAACATCATGAAAAAACCCGTTAGGAAAACTAGTCTCCTAACGGGTTTTTCAAATAATAATGTTCTGTTTACTAGTTAGTTACCATCACGCGCTGGCTGAGGGTGGCTTGGCCGGCCGGCCGCACTACCAGCTGGTAAATTCCGGCCGCCACACCTACCAAGGGTAGCTGCAACTGGTTGTCGCCGGCTTGCAGGCGGGTATGCAGGCTCAATACGCGCTGGCCCAGGGGGTTAATCAGCTCCACACCGGCTTCCTGGGCGGTAGCCATATTCAGGCGCACGTTGAGGTTGCTGCCCTGGCTGGGGTTGGGGTACACGCTGAGGCCGGCGGCCGTGGCGGCCGCGCCGCTGCGAGCAGCTAATGGTGCCGCACTGGTCCAGTCGATTAGCTTGTCCTTAGTGATGATATCAGCATCAGTGTACAAGCTTTTGAGGAAGGCCACTGGCTGGTTGCGGATGTAGCTACCCTGCCAGGCGCAGAACCACGACCACCACGTAGCGTACCCGCGCTCCTGGTCGGGGTTCACCAGACTCTCGGTTTCGGTGAGGGCAATCAGCTTGTTGGGGGCCATGGCCTGCATCGCGGTCCAGTTGCCCGAGATGTTCACGTTGGGGTCGGGCGTCGCGCTGGATTGGTAGATGTCGTCGCCGGCTACGTCTACGTAGGCGTCGCCTGGGTACCAGGTCGGGTCGGGCATGGCGTTGGCGCAGTACACCCAAATCAGGTTGTGCAGGTGGTTGTGCACCGTCAGGCGGTTGTACAGGAGCTGCCAGAGCTGCTTGAACGCATCAGGGCCCTGGTTGCCCCACCAGAAGAACGTGCCGGGCGTTTCGTGTAGCGGCCGCCACAGCACCGGAATACCTGCCGCCTGGAATTTCTGGAGCTGCACAGAAATCAAGTCCATGTCGTGCAGCAGCAAGTGGTAGTTTACACTAGTTGTGTCGGCCAGAGCGGCCTTGAAGTTGAAGGCCGTATTGACGGTGTAAAAAGCCCCGCCTGGGTCACCGTTCGGGTTGGCGGAGGTCACGTTGTCGGCGGGCGCGCGCCAGTGCCAAATCAGGGCGGTGATGCCGCGACCATTGCCACTCGGGCTCCAGGTGAGGTAGCGCTCGGCGTCAGTAGCCGGCCCGTACTTCGCTACGGCTGCCGAGGCGTAGTTGAGCAGGTCCATGCTCACAATGGCCGGCTCCTTGCCGGTAGTAGCCAGCACGTACTTCACTTCCGAGCCACTGTTGCCATACTGGTCATCTTGCTGGCCCGATAGGGTTTTAGTACCGTATAAATCAACGAGATACGAGTGCAGCGCTTTGGCCGTGGGCGTGGCCAGCGGGTCGGTAAGCTGCTTAGGGGGTTTGGCGGGCAGCGACACCATAGTGGGGGTCAGCTGCACGTAGTCGATGCCATAATAGCCGTAGTTACCCCCGATAACAATCGTGTGCATGCCCACCGACAGCAGCACCTTCCCGCCATCGGCCGAGTTGAAGTCGGCCCCGCTGGTCGTGCCCGTGAAGGCCACCGTCGATTTCGAATCGTCTATCGTCACATTGGCCACTTTCGGGCCGTAGGGCGAGGTGTAACCGACAGTCACCTGGTAGAGCCCCGCCGTGGACAGGTTGAAGTTGATGCTCACGTTATCCGCGTCGCTGTTGGTGAAGCCCGTCACGAAGCCGGTGCCCGAAAAGCCGGTGGGAGTAGTGGCTACGGTTGTGGCACCCGCCCGGTCGCCAAGCTCGGCTTCGAGGCGATTGTTCACCAGGGGCACCAGGGTAACAACTACCGGCGTTAGCTCGATATAGTCAATGCCATAATAGCCTTGATTAGCGCTGATAACTACCTTGTTCTGACCAGCTACCAGCTGGTAGCCTCCCACCGAGGTAGAGGCGAAGGTTGCCGACACGGGCAGGCTCTTGCTGGCCGCAGGGGCGCTGTTGACCTGCACCGTCGTCAGGCGGGTAGTGCCGGGCGCAACGTAGCGAATGGTCAGGTTGTAGCGGCTGGCCTGCGCGGGAAACTTGAAGACGATGCTATCGCCGCCATTCGAGAAATCCTCCACGTAGCCGGTACCCATGTAGCCGGCGGTAGCGGTCGAGAGTGTGGGACCGTAGAGCAGGGCGCTCTCGGCTTCGAGGTGAATGGTGGTGGCCGCCTGGCCCCAGCCCCGGCCGGGCACCAACATAGCCAGCAGCAGCGCGAGCGCGGCTAGCCAGCGAGCAGGCAGTTGTGGAGTGGAAAAGTAAGAACTATACATAAGCATGCAACGTGTAGGTGGGATAAATTACTAAAGGCCAAGCCTTTCCGATTGGTAGAATCCGGCCATCGTTTTAGCCAGATACTTCAGTAAAAGTAATCTAATCAAAGCATTGGCGATAATAGAAATTTACCCTTTTCTTGCAATAAAATCCAATTGCCCTTGCCCAGCCCTACCCCCCTCCCCCGCCAGCAGGCCAAGTTTGGGCCGGCCCTGCAAGGCAAGCCGCTTATCAACCTGCGTATTCCCGATAATTACCCCTTCCAGAACCCCGCACTGGTGGCGCTACTACGGGCAAGGCTGGCCGGTTATCAGGGTCCCGAATGGGCTACTATAGGGTAACGCGCGCGCCCGTACTTTTGCTCCTTATGAAGTTTACCGTTACCCAGATTGCCCAGGTTGTGGGCGGCACCGTGGAGGGCGATTCCGCCGCTACCGTTTCGACCCTGGCCAAGATTGAGGAAGCCGGCCCCGGCGCGCTCGCCTTCCTGGCCAACGCGAAGTACGAGCCCTTCCTGTACACCACGCGCGCCACGGCCCTTATCGTGAGCCCCGAGCTGGTGCTGCGGCAGCCGGTAGGGGCCGCCCTCATCCGGGTAGCCGACCCATACTCGGCTTTTACCAAGCTACTCGAATTTTACCAGCAAACGACCCGCACGGGCCGGCGCGGCGTGGAACAGCCCAGCTTTCTGGGTGCGGGCTCCACTATTGGGGCCGGGCACTACCGGGGGGCATTTTCGTACATCGGCGAAAACTGCGTGCTGGGCGAGAACGTGCTGATTTTTCCGCACGCCTACGTCGGCGACCGGGTGCGCATCGGTGATAATTCCGTTATCCACGCCGGGGCCAGAGTTTATGCGGATACGGTTATCGGCCAGCGGTGCGTCATTAAGGCCGGGGCGGTGGTGGGCACCGACGGCTTCGGCTTCGCCCCGCAGCCCGATGGCTCTTATAAGGCCATTCCGCAGATTGGCAACGTGATGCTGGAAGACGACGTGAGCATCGGGGCCAATGCCACCGTGGACTGCGCCACAATGGGCAGCACGCTGGTGCGCCAGGGCGCTAAAATCGACAATCTGGTGCAGCTGGCCCACAACGTAGAGGTTGGGCGGCACACCGTTATCGCGGCCCAAACGGGAATTTCGGGTTCCTCCAAGGTAGGCGACTACTGCGTGCTGGCCGGGCAGGTAGGGCTGGTGGGCCACATTGTGCTGGCCAACCGCACCACCCTGGCCGCCCAAAGCGGCGTG
Source organism: Hymenobacter psoromatis (assembly GCF_020012125.1). NCBI lineage: Bacteria > Pseudomonadati > Bacteroidota > Cytophagia > Cytophagales > Hymenobacteraceae > Hymenobacter > Hymenobacter psoromatis. Next base: position 1,196,782 of record NZ_JAIFAG010000001.1, on the reverse strand, counting down.
CAGAAATCGGTGCGCGAGGAGGGGCAAGTACTCCAGGGCTACCCCGCCTTCAACCTCAAAGACAACCTACGGGCCGCCGCCGTGTACCGCCGCCTACCCGAATTGGAGCGCCGCCTCACTGCCCTCGAAAAAAACCCGCTAGCGCCGGATAAGATGTAGCTTTGCGGCGGCGTAATTGCTGATTGTTGATTGCTGATTATTGCTCGCTAACGGGATACTTACCCGCAGCCTGAGCTAGCCGGCCCATTTCCGGTTGAGAATAATCCAGCGATACCTATTGACAATCAACAATCAACAACCAACTAATGAACGATAAACAACACACGATTAAGGCTCCCGTCACGGTGCGGGGGGTAGGGCTGCACACCGGCGCGGAAGCCACCATGACGTTTTGCCCCGCCCCGGTGGGCCACGGCTACAAGTTTCAGCGCGTGGACCTGCCCGGTCAGCCCTTGGTAGATGCCGACGTAGACAACGTGGTGGACCTCTCGCGGGGCACGACCATTGAGCAGAACGGCGCGCGCGTGAACACCGTGGAGCACACGCTGGCCGCGCTGGTAGGCTTGCAGCTGGATAATGTACTTATTCAGCTCAGCGGCCCCGAGCCGCCGATTATGGACGGCTCGGCGGCTGAGTTTATCAAAGCCCTGCACACGGTGGGCTTCGAGGAGCAGAACGCGCGGCGCAACTACTACGAGATACCCGACACCATCCGCTACCTGGACAATGCGCGGGGCGTCGAAATCGCGGCCCTACCCCTGGCCGACTACCGCCTCACGGTGATGGTCGATTATAACTCGCCGGTGCTGGGCTCGCAGCACGCCACGCTCACCGACATTGCGCAGTTTGAGCACGAGATTGCCAGCTCGCGCACGTTTTGCTTTTTGCACGAGCTGGAGCACCTGTATAAGTCAAATTTGATTAAAGGCGGCGACCTCTCCAACGCCATCGTGGTAGTGGACCGCGTGGTGGGCGAGCACGAGCTGGACGAGCTGGCCGCCATGCTGGGCAAGCCCAAGGTATCGGTGAAGAAGGAAGGCATTCTCAACAACGTGGACCTACGCCACAAAAATGAGCCTGCCCGCCACAAGCTGCTCGACCTAGTGGGCGACTTGGCCCTCGTGGGCCGCCCGCTGAAGGGTCAGATTCTGGCCGCCCGCCCCGGCCACGCCGCCAACGTAGCCTTCGCCAAGCGCATCAAGAAGAAGATGCTAGAAGACCGCACCAGCCCCGTGCCGATGTACGACCCCGCCCGCGAGCCGGTGATGGACATCAACCGCATTATGCAGGTGCTACCCCACCGCTACCCCTTCCTGCTACTCGATAAGGTGATTCACCTGGATGCGACGTCGGTGACGGCCGTCAAGAATATCACGATGAATGAGCCCTTCTTTCAGGGCCACTTTCCGGGCAACCCCGTGATGCCCGGCGTAATGCAGATTGAGGCAATGGCCCAGACCGGCGGCATTCTGGTGATGAACACCGTGCCCGACCCCGAAAACTACTGGCAATATTTTCTGGGCATCGAAAATGCCCGCTTTCGCAAAAAAGTACTACCCGGCGATACCATCGTCTTTCACTGTCAGCTCACGGCCCCCATCAAGCGCGGTATCGCCAAGATGAAAGGCCAGGCGTTCGTCAACGGCAAGGTGGTGTGCGATGCCGAAATGAGTGCTGCCATCGTGCGAAAAGACAACGTATAATCATTTAACATTTATCAATCAACATTTAATAACTGTTCTGTTTGCTTTGCTTTCTGGACAATGCTGAATGTTTTTTTAAGAATTGTTAAATGTTAACTGTTAATTGTTAATTGAAGAAATGATTTCTCCCCTCGCCCATATCCACCCCGCTGCCCGGCTCGCGCCGGGAGTTATCGTTGAGCCGTTCACAACCATTTACGGCGACGTGGAGATTGGCGAAAACACCTGGATTGGGCCCAACGTGACAATAATGGACGGCGCGCGCATCGGGGCGCACTGCCAGATTTTTCCGGGGGCCGTGGTGTCGGGCGTTCCGCAGGATTTGAAGTTTGTGGGGGAGATAACTACGGCCCACGTGGGCGACTATACCGTGCTGCGCGAATGCGTGACCGTGAACCGCGGCACCGTGGACCGGGGCCGCACTGTGGTGGGCAGCCACTGCCTGCTGCAAGCCTACGTGCACATTGCCCACGACTGCCTGGTGGGCAACCACTGTGTGATTTCGAACGCCACCCAGATGGCGGGCCACGTGCAGGTGGGCGACTGGGCCATTATCGGAGGCACCTCAGCCATTCAGCAGTTTACCAACATCGGAGCGCACGCGTTCATTGCGGGGGGCTCACTGGTGCGCAAAGACGTGCCGCCCTTCGTGAAGGCCGCCCGCGAGCCGCTAACCTACGCGGGCGTGAACTCGGTGGGACTACGCCGACGTGGCTACAATGAGCAGCAGGTCAACGAAATACACGAGCTGTATCGCATCCTCTACCTCAGCGGCCTACCCCTGTTTGAAGCCCTGAACCGCATCGAAGCCGAACTACCCGCCTCGACCGAGCGCGAGCAAATGGTGACCTTTGTGCGGGCTGCTGCGCGTGGTATCATCAAGGGCCCCAGCCGCGGCGTGTTACCGGAAGAAGGACTGGATTAAGAGCCGCCGACGTTTGGCCTGCCAGCAGCCACTGACATTACGCAGGGGGTAGGAGCGCGATTTTTACAAATCGCGCTCCTACCCCCAAGCCGCTTTACCCACGGCGCGCCGTCACTTATTCATTCATTACTTCACCCGCAGGCTCAACATGGTTACGTCGTCGGCGAAGCGGTCGCCTTCGGTACTAAACTCGTGGATGCAGCGCAGCAATTCTTGGTGCAGGCCGGGCAGGGGTAGGTAGCGGTTGCGGGTGAGGGCACGCAGCACGCCGGCTTCGCCAAACTCTTCCTGTTGGGCATTGAAAACTTCCGTCAGGCCGTCGGTGTAGGCGAAGAGCAGCGAGCGGGGCGGCATGGTGGCCAGGCCCACCCGCAGCATGGGCAGCTCCTCCATAATGCCGAGCATGATGGTGCCGTCGTGCAGGAGGTGGGGCGGGCCGCAGTCGGGCAGCAGCAGCGGGTCGTTATGGCCGGCGTTCACGTATTCGAGCACCTGGGTGCGGCGGTCGTAGATGGCCAAAAAGGCGGTAATGAACTTCTCGCCGCCCGAGTTGCGAAACAGCAAATAATTCAGCTCGCGCACGGTGGTGGCCAGGTTGGCCTGCTGGCGCAACAGCGTGCGCAGCCCGGCCTGGAAATTGGACATCAGCAGCGAAGCCGGCACGCCCTTGCCGCTCACGTCGGCCACGCACACCAGCAGGCGGTACTGGTCAATTTCCACCACGTCGTAGTAGTCGCCGCCCACTTCGGTGTGGGGCTGGTAGGTAGCGTGCAGGGCGTAGTGCGCATTGTTGGGTAGTTTTTGCGGAAAAAGCAGCTGCTGCACTTGTTGCGCAATCTCGATTTCGCGGTGCCCAGCGGCCTCGGCCATCAGCAGGGTTTCGCGCTGGTGGGCGAGGCGCAGGTTGGCCACGGCTCCGAGTAGGATATTGCTCAGCGTTTCCAGAAACGCGAGGGCCTCGCGGCTGGCGTAGTCGCCCTGCATCGTGCCCACAAACACCAGCGCCTGCACCACCTCGCGCTGCCGCACCGGCACCAGCAACTCAAACTGCTGGCCGGTCGGTCCCAGGCCCAGCTCCCGCACCGGGCACGGCCCATCGGGGCAGAAGCGCGCCACCTCGGCCGGCGTGAAGCGCGCATCGGGGGGTAGGGCAGTGCTGAAGTTTATCTTCAGCTGGAACGCTCCTTCTTCCAGTACGTAGAGCGCCAGCCGCCGCACGCCCAGCTGCCCGATAAGCGTGAACTGGTATATTTTATACAGGTCAGCCTCGGCCGAGTCCTGGGTAATGGCCTGCGTGATTTCCAACAGCGCGCCCAGCTCGCGCTCCTTCAGAAAAAGGCGCTTTTCGAGACCCGCGACTTCAGCGGTTTGGGGCATAAAAGCAGAAAGGCTAGGTAGTGGTGGAAAAATAGGCAGGGCGGCTGGCAACCCAGCGGTAGCTACAATAATACGCCCGGCTGCCCAACTTCCGTACCACCGTTTCAGGTGAGCGGCGTTTTGGGGTCGAAAGCATCGCGCAGGCCGTTACCCAGCACGTTAAAGCTCAGTACTAATAAGCTGATGGCCAGGCCCGGCAGTGCCGTGAGCCACAGGCCGGCCTGGGTACCCAGCAGGTCGTAGCCCTCCTTCACCATGAGGCCCCAGCTGGGGGCGGGCGGCTGCACGCCCAGGCCCAGAAAGCTCAGGCCGGCTTCGAGCAGAATAGCGGCCGCGAAGTTACTGGTAGCCAGCACGATGAGCGGCCCGCGCAAGTTGGGTAGCAAGTGCACAAAAATCAGTCGGCTGGTGGGCAGCCCCAGCACCCGCCCGGCCTCGATGAACGTGGCCGAGCGCAGCCCCAGCACCTGCCCGCGCACTACCCGCGCCACATCCACCCACATCGTCAGGCCCACCGCCAAAAAGCTGACCCACACGCCCTTACTATCCAGCGCCAGCGAAATACCAATCACCAGCATAATGCCCGGAATGCTCCACACCACCGTCATCAACCCCAGCAAAATACTATCGAGCCAGCCGCCGAAGTAGCCGGCCACGGCCCCTACCCCCACCCCCAGCGCCAACGAGATGAGCACCGCCACCAGCCCGATGCCCAGCGAGATGCGCGTGCCCAGCAGCAGCCGGCTTAGCTCGTCGCGCCCGGCTTTGTCGGTGCCCAGCCAGTAGCGGCGGGTAGTAGTCCCTGGTTCCTGGCTCCTGGTTTTTGGGTTCGGGCTTGGGATAGCTACCTCGTCTTTGAGCTGCGGGGGGCGGCCGTGCAGCCACACCTCCAGGGCGTTGCCGGGGGGTAGGGCGTTCGGGTCGGGCCGCTGGCGGATGGCCGCCACGAAGCCGGGCGGCTGCTTTTGCAGCTGCACCAGGCCGTTGTTGGCATCAGGCGAGTTGTCGGGCAACACCCAATAGCCAAGCAGCGCTACCAGCGCGCACAGGCAAATGAAGCCCAGCCCGGCCACGGCGGGCTGATTGGCCCACAGGCGCTGGCGCACGTAGTAGCCGGGCGTGCGCGTTGGGGGCGGCACCACCACCGCCGAATCGAGGCCGCCGGGCACGGCCTCGGGGTCGTAGTCGACGGCGGCGGGGGTAGGCGCGGCGGCCACGGCTAGCGGGTATTGTGCTGCAATAGCCCTTCCTTGGAGGCCAGGTAGCTGGCATCCTGGCCCAGCGCCCCGAAGGAAGTCGGCTCGTAGGCCAGCTCGGTGTCGGGGTCGGGCCAGTAGTAGCGCACCAAGCCGCGCTCCAGCAGGCCGCCCAGCAGCGGCAGCAGCTCGGCGGGGGGCAGCCCGGTTTTCTCGCGTAAGACCCGAAAAGGGGTCACGAAATATAGCTCATCGAGCAGGTCAAATTCAGGGTCCGTCATGGTTCGCAAAAGTAGGAACGAAGCGCCCGTCATGGCGAGCAGCGCGAAGCAATGGCGGACGATTAATTTGCCAGCTTGCGCACTCGCAGGTAATCTAGCATGGCCTGGTTCACGGCCCCGTTCATGTTAGCGTTGGCCGGCTCGTAGGCGAGCGTGAGGGTTGTTATACCTTTTGGCAAATGCACCCGCACGGCGTTGGTGAAGCCCCAGTTGCCCCACTCATCCGCGCCGCGCTGCGGTAGCACGATGGTACCGAGCAGCGCAGGGCCATTACGCAGCGTGCGGATAGCGCACTTATTATTGGTATTGATGGGGCCGTTGCCGTTCGCGTAGCGAAAATCCAACACATAAATACCCGCCTCGGTCACCGTTACCGGAATGTGGATGACGGTATTCTTGCTGGTGCTTGTTTCTACGAAGCCCTTGCCGCTGAAGCCTTTGTAGGCGGAGGTGGCGGCCGGGGCTACGGTTTCGAGCTGCACCTCGGTAGTGGGTGCGGCCACCGCCAGCGGCTCGCTGGCGAAGGACTCCAGGCCCTGGTTATCAATGGCAATAACCTGATACTCGGCGTAGGCGGGACCACCGGCCGGTACGGCGTAGCTGAGCGCGCCGCTGGCGTTCACGGGCTGGCCGTTGCGCAGCACGCGGTACGTTTGGGCGTTTTGGACAGCCGGCCAATGCAGCTGACCGGCGGCGAAGGTGACTTGCGGCGTTTCGGGCGAAAAGGCGTTGGCGACGCGGTTGACCGCGGCCTTGGCCGGGGCTTGGCTGCTCAGCACAATGCGCAGCTGGTGGCGGCCGGTGAGCGTGGCCGGCACGGCCGCGCTGGGTAGGGCCTTTCCATCGAGGGTAATAGTTTTGATTTCATTACCAAAGCCTTGCAAATCAATATCCAGCACGGCTTTCCGATACTTGAAATTAGTAAGTTTGCGCGCGCCCTGAAACGCCCGTGGCACGAAGGGCCGGAACACTAGCCGGTCGGTTTCGTAGTGCATTCCGAACAAGATTTTATACACCAGCGCTAGGCTGCCCGACAGGCTCCAGAGCATATTGGAGGAATTAACCTGCGTACCCGCGAAGTCACCGTTACCGGCCACAAAGTTCTCTTTATCAGTCAAAAATAACGCCGCCGGGCGGTAGATAGCGGCAATGCTTTCCGTGAGCGAAGCCTCGTTGCCGACCTCGGCGGCAGCCAGTGCCCAGAAGCTCTGCACGAAGGGCCATACTGCGTCGTTGTGGTAGGGTGGGATACCCGGAATTTGGGGGTAAATGCACGAGATGCCGAAGGGCACGGTGGGCGTTTTGGCCACTACCGCGCGCGCCCTACCCCCCTCGGCCACGCCGAAATACACGCTCAGCGCCTCGCCCAGCGCCTCGGCCCGCGGCGAGCGCACCGGAAACAACCGGCCGTAGCGGTACTGCGCGTAGTAGCCCGCTTTTTCTTGCCACAGATGCTCGTTGATAGCGGCTTTTAGGCGAGCGGCCGTTTGCGCATGCTGCATGGCCACGGCGGCTTCGCCCAGCTGCCGGGCCATCAGCGCCAGCACGGTATTGGCCTGAAAATGAACGGCGTTAGTTCCCAGGTTTTCACTTTCGTAGATGTCGGCTGGCTGCATCCAGCGGGGGTAGGTCTGCTCGCGCCAGTCCAGAAACGACGACTCGCCCCGCGCCAAGCCAGTGGCGGGGTCGTACACATTCTGCGCATCATCGGCCAGCGAGCTTTTGATAATCGGGTACACCTTGCGCAACCAGCTTTCGTCGCCGGTCACCTTGTAAATTTCCCAGGCCGCCACCGCCCAGATAACCCGGTCGGTGGAGCAGGGGTAGGCCCCGCCCGTGCCCGTATCCTGAATGATGCGGCCCGCGGGCGACACCTTGCGCAAGAGGCTTTTCATGCCTACCCGCGGCTGCAACGTAGCCTGGGCCAAGATGATAGAATAGCTAACATCACGCGTCCAGACGCCCGCCCACTCCTTCCCTGTGCGGAAGGTGCTGTCGGGCTCCACGGCGCGGCGGGCCTCTTCCAGGGCCAGGTTGTAGAGCGCGTCGGCCAGCGGGTAGTCGGAGGTATACTGCGGAAAGTCGTTGGTAGTGAGGGTTTTCTGCCAGCACTGGGCGGTCGTTTTAGCGTCAGCAGGGGCGTTAAGCGTCACCTCGTAGATGCCATCGCCGTCGGGGTCATGCAGTTCCAGGTTTTTTTTGTTGGCCAAGTTGTCAAAATCCCAACTCAACGGGGCGGGCGCGCCGGCTACGAATACTCCCTTAAAATCTTGTTTATAAAGCTTTTCGCCTTTATATGTGGTATAAAAGCCCTGTTTTTGAAACGCCGCCAGTACGGGCCGCATATCGAGCCTGATTTTCAGCTGCGTGTTTGGGGCCAGGTAGGTAGCGGCCGGCACCGGCCGCGCATTCACCGAGCGCTGGCCAAACACGATAACCGGCGTTGCGAGCGTTGTGCCGGGCGCGGGGGGTAGGGCCAGGAAGGTATTATCTTGGCCGGGCGGCAGCTCGTTATCCTGGCCGTTGAGGCTGAATTTGAAGGTGATAAGCGGGCTCTGCGTCTCGTTGGCCGGGCTGCGGTAGTTCGAGGTCAGCTCGGTGGCCGACAGGGCGCGGGCGTGGTTAGTGCCCTGCGCCACGCTGTCGTGGTACAGCGAGTAAGCGTCGGAGTGCCACACGGCTTGCCCGGCGGTTTCGGCGGCATCGGGCTTAGCCTGGCAGCTGGCCAGCAGCAGGCCGCTGGTGAGCAACAGGGCGGCGACTTCGTAATTCATTTTTAGAGAAAATTATTACATACAAATCGGTTGTCATTGCGAGCCTGCGAAGCAATGACAACCGCATATTTACTCTATTCTACCATCATTCCCGCCGCGGCCAGCGCCCGCCAGAAGCTGGGGTAGGACTTGCGCACCACCTGCGGCTCGCGCACGACCAGCGGCCCGCGCATGGCCAGCGGCGCGAAGGCCATTGCCATGCGGTGGTCTTCGTACGTATCAATCTCCTGGCCCTCCACTTTAAACGCGCCCGGCTGCACCTCAAACACGCCGGGCGTAATCTCCGGCATGTCAGCCCCGAACTTGCGCAGCTCGGCTTGCAGGGCCGCGATACGGTCGGTTTCCTTGATGCGCAGGCTGTGCAGGCCGCGCAGGCGCAGTGGGCGGCCCAGGGCGGCGGCCACCACGGCCACGGTCTGGGCCAGGTCGGGGCAGTCGGTGAAATCGAGGCGCGGCGCGGCGGGGTCAAATAGTGCGGGCGCGACTTGCGAGAGGTGCGCGCCGCCGCCATTGGTCAGAAAATCAGTGGCTACCCCCAGCGGCCGCATCAGGTGCTGAATTACGTGGTCGCCCTGCCACGACCGTTGCCGCAGCCCCGGCAGCGTAATGGCCGAGCCGGGGGCTCCCAACGCCACCAGCGCGTACCAGTAGCTGGCCGCCGACCAGTCGCTCTCCACCGCGTAGTCGGCTGGGCGGTAGCCGCCGGGCGCTACCTCAATCACCTCGCCCGGCCCCTCGGTAGCCGTTGCCCCGAAGTGCCGCATCAGATTCAACGTCAAGCTAATATATGGCCGCGAGCCGATGTCGCCGGTTAGGCGCAGGCGCAGGCCGCCGGGCAGGATAGGCCCCACCATCAGCAGCGCCGAAATATACTGGCTGCTAATGTCGCCGCGTACTACCAGCTCGGCCGGCCCCGCCCCTACCCTACCCCCCCCGGTGAAGCGTAGCGGCGGATAGCCTTCCTTTTCAACGTACTCCATCCCAGCCCCGAGCGTGAGCAGCGCATCGACCAGAATGCCGATGGGCCGCTGCTTCATGCGGGCCGCGCCGGTGAGGGTGCCGCGCCAGCCGCTCACGGCCAGGTAGGCCGTCATAAAGCGCATCACGGTGCCAGCATCCTCGGCATCGAGCTGGTCGGTATCGGCGGCCTGGGTTAGCAGGCGCTGCATCAGCACGGTATCGTGGGCTTCGGAGAGGTTAGTGAGCGTGCCGCCGCCGGCCAGCCGCTGGAGCAGCAGGGCGCGGTTGGCTTCGCTCTTGGAGGCCGGCAGCTGGGCCGTGCCGCGCAGCGGCCCGCCTGGCCAGCGGAGGTTTTGAATGGTCATGGCAAAAGTGCGGGAAGCTTTAGCTTGCCGGATTATAAAATATTTCTACTAATTAGTTATTTTTTAACTACTTGCGGCACGCTGAAGCTTACATTACATTCCGATACGCCCGCAACGACGCGGCCACATCCGCCACGGTCACGGCCTGGTCGAAAATGCCGTGGCCCAACCCGCGCAGCAGCGTGCACTTAATCTCGTCGCCCCGGTTTTTCTTATCGTGCAGCGCGTAAGCGGCAATATCAGCCAGCTCGTCCTCAGCAAATTGCAGCCTTTCAAACGATGAGTTAACCACCTCTTCTACCTGGGCCAGCTCGGCGGCTGCGAGCAAGCCGCGCTGGGCCGAGAGCCAGCTTTCGCAGACCATGCCCGCCGCCACGGCTTCGCCGTGGCGCACGGCGCGGCCGGGCCGGGCCAGCAGGTAGCTTTCGAGGGCATGGCCCACGGTGTGGCCAAAGTTGAGCAGCTTGCGCGGGCCGCTTTCGTGCGGGTCCTGGGCCACAATGGCCTCTTTAATGGCCACCGAATGGCGGATGACAGGCGTCCAATCGGGCACGGCGGCCACGCGCAGGCCACGCAAGCCAGTAAAAGCCGCCGCGTCGGCAATTAGCGCGTGCTTGATAACCTCAGCGTAGCCCGAGCGCAGCTCGCCGGGCGGCAGCGTGGCCAAAAAGGCGGGCTCCATAAACACTGCTTCCGGCTCCTGAAACACGCCGATGTGGTTCTTAAAACCCTGAAAATCAACGCCCGTTTTGCCGCCCACGGCCGCATCGACCTGGGCCAGCAGGGTGGTGGGCACGCCCACGCAGCGCAGGCCGCGCTTGTAAGTGGCGGCGCAGAAGCCACCCAGGTCCGTCACTACCCCCCCGCCCAGGCATAGCAGCAGGGCGTGGCGGTCGGCGTGGTGTGCCGTTAGCCAGGCCCATACTTCCGTGCAAGTAGCCAGCGTTTTATGCGCTTCGCCGGCCGCGATGGTCAGCAGCTCGTGCGCCGGCAGGTGGGGGCGTAGGCGGGGGTAGCAGTCGCGGGCCGTGTTGGCATCGGCCAGCACAAATAGGCGGCTCGGCGGCGTTTGGCGCAGCAGCTCGGCCAGGGCGGGCAGGGCCGCAGGGCCAATGATAGGCGGGTTGTTCAAGGCAAAAACGGCGCGGGTGAGCTAAACAGTAAGCAGGTGCAAATAAACAGCGGGCCGGCCCAAGCATTTTTGGTGGTGCGCCGTGCAACGATTTTCGGCCGGCGGCGCTCTGTTAATAAGTATCCCGTGCGCTCCTTGCCTTCTCCCGGTTTCTTATGAACAGACTTTTGCTCTATGCGGCCCTGCTGGCTACGTCGCAGCTGGCAGCCGGCTGCCAGCACGACGCCGACATTCGGCCCGCCAACTACGACGAATTGGCGCTGGGTACCGGGCACTGGGAATGGGACTACACAGGCTACCAATCCGGCAAACGTGACCCTAGCACCGAGGGCTACCGCCGCCAGCTGGTATTTGGTGCAGGTGGGCAGCTGCTGCTGCGCCGCACCGGCCTATTGCTGCATCAAGGCAGCCAGCCCGACTACCGCACCACCTACCAGCTTTCGATGGGCACCTTGCCGCTCTGCGGCACCAGCCAGAAGAGCTTTCCCATTATCACGTACTCCACCAACGAGGAAAAGCTACCTAACAACGAACGCAGAACTTACTCTCTGGTCCAGCAAAACGGTCAGCAGGGGCTCTACATCACTGGCGAAGCGGCCTGCGGGGATGGTGGGGCATATGAGACGTACCACTGGGTTGCCGAATAACTACCGTCTCTACCCCCCCTCTTTTTATGAATAAGCTACTCTACGCCAGCCTCTTACTAGCCGCCAGCCTCGGCAGTTGCCGCCACGATAGTGACTCGCCCGCGCCCGCTGATGGGCTAGCGGGTAGCTGGCGGCTAACCAATATGATGTGCTACTGTGCCTACGACCCCAAAGTCGTAGAAATTCTTATCCTGAGTAGCGACCAGTAATTCCGCCTGACGCGCGACGGCCGCTTGGCCGCCCAGGGTACCTACGTTATTACCACGGGCTCAGCTTGCACCGGCGGCCCGGTGGAGCCCTACCTGCAACTCACCACGACGATGGGCGGCGTTGGCCCCAGCGGCGTTTACGGAATACAAAGCAACACGCTCAGCATCACGCAGTGCGTGGCGGTCGATGGCCCCGCCTACACCTACCAGCGCCAGTAGCGCCCTACCCCCACCTAGAGCCCCGGTCCCAGGTTCACCGGCCCGTCCACGGGGCGGCCGTTGAGCACTTCGGTCTGGCGGCGAATGCTTTCGATGTGGATGAGCTTGTAGAGCTCGCCCACGAAGTGCTCGTCGATATTCAGCTTTTTGCCCCACTCGGGGCGGGTTTTGAAAATTTCCTGCCAGCGTTCGAGCTGCAGAATCTTCACGTTATTCTCCTTCTTATACTCGGCCAGCTCCTGGATAAGGGCCATGCGCCGGGCCAGCATTTCGAGGATTTCGTGGTCGGCAGTGTCCATTTTCTGGCGCAGCTCCTCGGCCTTGTTGCGGTAGTCGGCGTTGTCGGAGCTGCGGTAGCGGTACTTCAGCTCGCTCAAAATCTCCTGCAACCGGGCGGGCGTCACCTGTTGGGCGGCATCGCTTAGGGCGTGGTCGGGGTCGGGGTGGGTTTCGATAATGAGGCCGTCGTAGTCGAGGTCGAGGGCCTTTTGGGCGATGGGCAGCAGCAAATCGCGCCGGCCGCCAATGTGGCTGGGGTCGTTGAGGAGCGGCAGTTTAGGGTAGCGCGTTTTCAGCTCAATGGGGATGGCCCAGGTGGGCTCATTGCGGTAGCGCGAGGGCGCAAACGTGCTGAACCCCCGGTGGATAGCTGCCAAATCGGTGATACCGGCCCGCTCCAGCCGCTCCAGCGCCCCAATCCAAAGCGCCAGGTCGGGGTTGACGGGATTCTTCACCATCACGGGCTTGCCGGTGCCGGCCAGCGCGTCGGCCAGCTCCTGCACGGCGAAGGGGTTAACGGTGGTGCGCGCCCCAATCCAGAGCACGTCGATGTCGTGCTTCAGGGCCTCCTCCACGTGCTTGGGGGTAGCCACTTCGATGCACATCGGCAGGCCCGTTTCCTGACGGGCGGCTTGCAGCCAGGGCAGCGCGGCGGTGCCGCGGCCCTCAAAGCCGCCGGGCTTGGTGCGCGGCTTCCAGATGCCAGCGCGGTACATATCGGCCTGGCCAGCGGCCTTCAGGGCGCGGGCCACGGTCAGGACCTGCTCCTCCGACTCGGCCGAGCAGGGGCCGGCGATGATGATGGGCTGGCCTTTGGCCGCCAGCAGGCGGGTGAAATAGGTAGGGGTAGCAGCGGTAGCGGGTTCCATGCGAGGGGTAGCGCGGGCTCGCTAGAGGCCGCGTGTGAGTCGGTTTGGGGCGCGAACTCACCGAGCCCGCGCCATTTTAGGACCTAAAAGTAACCTCTACCCCCCGAACGCGGTTTTACCGGAGCGCGTTATCTTCGCCCTACCCCCTTCGTCTCCCCTCACCCGCCCGTCCGTTTTTATGTCTGCTACTTCCGCCGTGCCCGCGCCGCCCGCAGCCCCTATCTCCTTCGAAGACACCCGCATTGCCTTCGAGGCGAAGACAGACGGCGAGTTGCGCCAGATGTATGCCCTGTTTGCGGCCATGAACAACGGCGGCCTGGTCAAAATGGGCAGCGGCCTCATGCAGTCGGCCCTGAAAATTGGCTTTCCGGGCACCAAGTTTCTCATCAAGCACAGTATTTTCAAGCAGTTTTGCGGCGGCGAAACTATCCAGGAGTGCAAGCCGGTAATTGCCGAGCTGGGCCGCTACCGCATCGGCACCATCCTAGACTATTCGGTGGAGGGCGCGGGCGACGACCGCAGCTTTGACCGCACCCGCGACGAGATTCTGGCTACCATTGCGCTGGCCGCCACCACGCCTAATATTCCGTTTTCGGTGTTTAAGGTGACGGGCCTTATGCCCACCATCTTGCTGGAAAAAACGCAGGCCGGCACCACCCTCAGCGCCGCCGAGCAGGCGGCTTTCGAGCGCGGCCAGGCGCGGCTCGACGCACTCTGTGCCAGTGCCCACCAGCACGGCGTGCGCCTGTTCGTGGACGCCGAGGAAAGCTGGTTTCAGCAAACCATCGACGACCTGGCCGAGGCCATGATGCGCCAGTACAACCAGGAGCGCGCCATCGTCTGGAACACGTACCAACTTTACCGCCACGACCGCCTGGAGGCCCTGCAAGCCGCCCACCAGCGCGCCGGCCAAGCCTACTACCTGGGCGTGAAGCTGGTGCGCGGGGCCTACATGGAGAAGGAGGCCCGCGTGGCCCGGCAGCGCGGCCTCGCTACCCCCATCAACCCCAGCAAGCAGGCCACCGACGACCTCTACGACGAGGCCCTGCGCTACTGCGTGCAGCATGTGGACCGCATCAGCCTGTGCGCGGGTACCCACAATGAAGCTAGCTCACTGCTGCTCACCCAGCTCATGGCCCAGGCCGGCCTACCCCCCCAGGACGAGCGGGTGTGGTTCGCGCAGCTCTATGGCATGAGCGACAATCTGAGCTATAACCTGGCCCACGCCGGCTACCACACCGCCAAATACGTGCCTTACGGCCCTGTAGAAGCCGTGATGCCTTACCTGCTGCGCCGCGCCAACGAGAACACGGCCATCGCGGGCCAGAGCAGCCGCGAGTTTTTGCTTATTCAGAAGGAGCTGCGTCGGCGATAAGGCCGGGGGTAGGGCGTGAGGGGCGCAAAATTTTCGGCTAGCGCGTGCGTTAGGGTGCAACGTCGGCGCGGTTTTTGGTCTCTTCCTTGGGGGAGAACCAGCCGGCGCGCCGCGTTCGCAGCCCACCGGGGCGGCTGGCAAACCGCTTTTGCGCTATCCTTCGTAAACTATAAAGCCGGGGCGTGGCCGCGTGGGTGCCCCGCATGCTCATTCTTAGCTTTTTCTATGATTACTCGCCTTCGCCAATATCTTATCCGCTACGCCCGTCAGCAGGCCGGCACGGTCAGCTACCTCACCTTGGTGCAGGAAGCTGAGCTAGGCCTCAACCTGGATATTTCGCACGAAAAATCGCGTCTGAACGAGATTCTGGCCGAAATCTCTACCGAAGAGCACGCGGCGGGGCGGCCGTTGCTTAGTTGCTTGGTGCGGGTACCAGGCTCGAAGGGACAAGGCGATAACTTTTACAAGCTTTGTGAGCGGCTGGGCATGGGCGAGTGGCGCAGCTTGAAACAAAATGAACAGTTTTTGAAGGACCTGATAAAAGATTGCCGCGAGTTCTGGCAGGAGGAGGCCAACTACGCACAATTTGCCCACTATGCCTTGTGAGGCGAACTGCCGCGCCGCGGCCCATCCTTTTTTACCAGAAGCCCCGGCCCAGCCGGGGCTTTTTTTGGCCTTTGCGCAGCTAGGTAGCATAAGCTGGCGCAACCCACGCCAGCCCTACCCCGTTAAGCTCAGCAGAAGCTAACCATTCCGGTACTGGCTTCATTTTGCTCAACTTTTCCCCCTTTTCCGATGAACACCAACGATGCGAATAACCCGATGAATTCTGGCACCGGCGCGGGCGCTAACTACGGTAGCAGCAACACGGGCACCGGCCTCGGCAACAGCGGTATCCTTAGCAACGAGAGTACGAGCTACGCGGCCGGCACCGACTACAGCAGCGCCAGCGGCGGCTCGACTTCTTCGGATGCTACCTCAATGGACGCCACTTCGAACTCGCCCATGTCTACGACTGCGGGCAGCTACAGCGAGGGTAGCACTACAAGCGGTATTTTCCGTGACCGTAGCAGCGCCGAGAAGGCGTACCAGTCACTACACGAGCGCGGTTACGGCAAAGACGACGTGAACCTGATGATGTCGGATGACACGCGCAAGAGCCAGTTCAACGACCAATACGATGCGCAGCGTACCGAGCTGGGCGACAAGGCAATGGAAGGTGCCGGCGTAGGCTCGGCCATCGGCGGTACGGCAGGTGCCATAATCGGTGCTATCGCGGCCATTGGCACGTCGGTAGCTCTGCCGGGCTTGGGCCTGATTATCGCGGGCCCACTGGCTGCCGCTTTGGCGGGTGCCGGCGCGGGTGGCCTCACGGGCGGTCTGGTTGGCGCGCTGGTAGGCTCGGGCATTCCCGAGGAGCACGCTGCTGAGTACGAGCAGGGTATCAAGAACGGTGGTATTGTGATGGGCGTAAAGCCCCGCAACGCCGAGGATGCCCAGTATTTTGAAGAGCAGTTCAAGAACAGCAATGCTGACAAGGTATACCGCTACTAAGTAGCTGACAGCCTTTACTTAGAGGAAAGCCTCTCCCGCCTGGGAGAGGCTTTTTTGGATGCGGCTACCGCAGCCGTGGCATCGCGGACGCGCACCCGACGAGTGAACCAAGAATAAGTGGTGGCCCTACCCAACGGTTTGCAGCTCCTACTTACTTATGCCTGAATGACATGGCGGTGGGGTCCGTTTTATTTTCAATAATGAATTATCGATGAAGGCTTTAGCTATTTGCTTTTGAAGCTCCGTGCGTGCAACCATTCTGAAGTAAAACGGTTTTTGCACGGAGCGCAGCCTGAGCAGTCGGCTGGATAATCAATATTGAGTGCATGTGCCTAGCATAGGCCGGGCAATAGCTTGTGATATAATATGTGGATAGTAAGACTAGCGCTGGCGCGGCCCTACACCTTCGTGGTGATGGCGCTGCTGATTCTCATTGGCGGGGTTCTCACGATTCAGCGCATGGCGGTGGACATCTTCCCCGACATCCCGATTCCGGTGGTGGGCATCGTGTGGACGTATGCCGGCATTGCACCCGAGGAGATGAATCAGCGCGTGGTGGTGCCCGTGGAGCGCGCCATTACCACAACCGTAAGTAACGTGGAACACCAAGAGAGCCAGAGCCTAAAAGGCATCGGGCTGATAAAGGTGTTCTTTCAGCCCGGCACCAACCCCGACGGGGGGGTAGCGCAGCTCACGGCCATTTGCCAGACGCTGCTGCGAGTGCTGCCGCCGGGCATTACGCCGCCGCTTATCATCCGCTACTCGGCTTCTAACGTGCCGATTGCGCAGACTTCACTCAGTTCGGAAACGCTGGGTGAGTCAGACCTCTTCGACGCGGCCAATGCCTTCATCCGGCCGGGGCTGGCGGTGGTGCAGGGGGCTTCGGTGCTACTGCCCAATGGCGGCAAGCCCAAGCAGATAATGGTGGACCTCGACCCACAGAAGCTGGCCGGCAAAGGCCTGAGCGCTGACGATGTGGTAAACACTCTCACGAGCCAGAACATCATCATTCCGGCCGGCTCGGCCAAGATTGGCACCCGCGAGTACGACGTGAAGCTGAATTCCAGTCCCGAGGCCGTAGCGACGCTCAATGACCTGCCCATCAAGACGGTAAACGGCGTGACGACTTACATCCGCGACGTGGCTTTCGTGCACGAGGGCGCGGCAGTGCAGCAAAATATCGTGCGCCAGAATGGGCGGCGCACGGCTATTATTCCTATTTTGAAGAGTGGCGCGGCCTCCACGCTGGCCGTTATCGACCAGATTAAAAAAGCGCTGCCTAATATTCAGGCTAACGCGCCGCCCGGCCTGAATATCAAGCTGTTGTTTGACCAGTCGTTTTTTGTGCGGGCCAGTATTAAGGGCGTCATTATTGAGGCCAGCATTGCGGCGGCACTCACGGCGCTCATGATTCTGCTGTTTCTGGGCTCGTGGCGCTCCACGCTGATTATTGCTATCAGCATTCCGCTTTCTATTCTGGTCAGCATTATCGTGATGAATATTCTGGGTCAGACCCTGAATATTATGACCTTGGGCGGCCTCTCACTAGCGGTAGGCATTCTGGTGGACGATGCGACGGTGGAAATCGAGAATATTCACCGCAACATGGGCCAGAAAAAACTGCTTCGGCGTAGCATTCTGGACGGCGCGCAGCAGATTGCGACGCCCGCGCTGGTGGCTACCCTCTCGATTTGCATCGTGTTCGTGCCGGTGTTCTTTCTGGGAGGGGTAGCGTCGGCCATCTTCGCGCCGCTGGCCACGGCCGTAATTTTTGCCATGTTGGCCTCGTATATCCTGAGCCGGACGCTGGTACCCACAATGGTTATGTACTTGCTGCGCAAGGAATTGCCCATCTACCACGCCCAGGCCGAAGAAGAAGTACCGAGCGCGCACTTCCGCAACGGCCGCGAGGTGACGCAGGGCGAGCGCGACTTGGCCCGCCTGCACCGCGAGCAGTTTGAGCGCGAGCATCCCAGTGGCTCGGCTGAGGAAGAAGCCGAGCAGGGCATTACCGACGACGAGCGCCGGGCCGGCAAAGCCATTACTAAGACCTGGGTGTGGCGCATTCACGAGGGCTTTGAGCATGGGTTCGAGAAATTTCGGCACGGCTACGCTGGGGCGCTGGCCTGGGCGCTGGGCCATCGGGGCCTGGTAGTGAGTGCGTTCGTAGTACTGTTCGTGGGCTCGCTGGGGCTGTTTCCGTTGATTGGCGAGAATTTTTTCCCGACCGTGGATGCCGGCCAGCTGCGCCTGCACGTGCGGGTGCCTACCGGCACGCGGGTCGAGGAAACGGAGCGGCGCTTCCGGCAGGTAGAAGGCGTTATCCGGCAGGTGATTCCGGCTAAGGAGCTGGATTTGGTGCTGGATAATATTGGCTTGCCGGTGGTACCCATCAACTTGCTGCTGAGCGATAACCCGACCATTGGGGCCGGCGACGGCGAGATACTGGTGAGCATGAAGGAAAACCACGGCCCCACGGCTGGCTACATCGACCAGATTCGCCGGCAGTTGCACCGGCAGTTTCCGGACCTGATTGTGTTCTTTCAGCCGGCCGACATCGTGAACCAAACCCTAAACTTTGGCTTGCCTGCCCCCATTGATATTCAGGTGACGGGCCGCGACAAGGCCGTAAACCAGCGAGTAGCAGGCGAGCTTAATAAGCGCATTAAGAATATTTCGGGGGTAGTCGATGCCTTTGTGTACCAAGCCTTTGACCAGCCCCAGCTGCGGCTCGACGTGGACCGGGTGCGGGCGCAGCAGGCGGGCCTGGCTCAGCGCGACATTGCTAACAACCTGCTCGTGAACCTGAGCAGCAGCACCCAGACCAACCCTAACCAGTGGCTGAACCCGCAGAACGGCGTGAACTACACCGTGGCCGTGCAGACGCCGCCTAGCCAACTCGCCAACCTGAACGAGGTTGGTAATATCACCGTGACTGGTCCTGGCCAGCCTACTCCCCAGCTGCTGACCAGCTTTGCACGGGTGCGCCGCACCGAAACAACGGCCGTAGCCTCGGACTATAATATTCAGCGCACCGTGGACGTGTATGCCAGCGTGAGCGGCCGCGACCTGGGCGGCGTGAGCAAGGACATTCGCAAAATCCTGGATGAGGCCCGCAAGAAGCTGCCCAAGGGCACGACTATCGTGATGCGCGGGCAGGTAGAGTCCATGCGCACGTCGTTTATCGGGCTGGGGCTAGGGCTGGCGGGCGCTATCGTACTGGTTTATTTGCTGATGGCCGTTAATTTTCAGAGCTGGCTCGACCCGCTCATCATCATCACGGCGCTGCCGGGCGCGCTGGCGGGCATTCTCTGGATGCTGTTTGTGACCCAGACTACGCTGAGCGTACCGGCCCTGATGGGCGCCATTATGTGCATTGGGGTGGCCACGGCCAACTCGATTCTGCTCGTCACTTTCGCCAACGAGCGGCGCGAGGAAGAGCCTGACCTGAGCCCGCTCGACGCGGCCCTCGACGCGGGCTTTACCCGCCTGCGGCCGGTGCTGATGACGGCCCTGGCCATGATTATCGGCTTGCTACCCATGTCATTGGGCCTGGGCGAAGGCGGTGAGCAGAACGCCCCGCTGGGCCGCGCCGTAATTGGCGGGCTGATGCTGGCAACTGTTACAACGCTGTTTTTCGTGCCGATTATGTTTTCCTATTTGAAGAAAAAGGAAGAAGCTGCGGAACCCGTGATGGCCGAAGCCGAAACGGAGGCCCAGCCAGCGTAAGGCACGGCACCGAGCTCAGCACCAGGGCCATCGGTGCCGCTGGCGCACCACACCTTTTAGTTTGCTCAACCACGGGCGGGCACCAGTCCCGCCCCCCGCTTATGTCTGATTCTCCTGCCGCCTCCGGCGGTACCGGCCGCTTTTGGCTGCTGATGCTCATTTTGCTCGCCGTCTTCGGTGGCTTGTTTCTGGTGGGCTTCCTACCCCGCCTGCGGCACGATAAGGCCCGCGATGACGAGGCGCAAACCCAGGCCACAGCCAAGCCCGTGGTAACGGTGCAGCCCGCCAAAGCCGCGCCCGACACTACTACCCTTACCTTGCCCGCCGACCTGCGCTCGAACCACGAAACGTTCGTATTTGCCCGAGTTAACGGCTTTGTGCAGAGCTGGGCCAGCGACATCGGCCAGCACGTGCGCAAGGGCCAAGTGCTGGCCACCATTGCTACCCCCGAGCTGGACCAGCAGATAGCGCAGGCCCAGGCCAACCTGGCGCTGGCCCGCACCTCGTTTGGCCGCCTCACCAGCGTGACACTGCCAGGCGCTGTATCGCAGCAGGAAGTAGATGCCGGCCGGGCGCAGTTTGCGGGCCAGCAGGCCGCCGTGAAGCAGTTGCAGGCCCAGCGGGCGTTCCGGCAGGTGCTCGCGCCCTTCAGCGGCACCGTGACGCAGCGCAACGTGGACGTGGGCAACCTCGTGACGGGTGGCAATGCCACCGGCTCGCAGCTCTTCAAGGTAGAGCAGACCGACACGCTGCGCGCCTTTGTGGATGTGCCGCAGAACTACGTGCCGGGCATTCGGCGCGGGATGCATGCCGACGTGCTGGTGCCGGAGTTTCCGACCCGGCCGTTTGAAGGCCACGTGGCGCGTGACGCCGAAGCCCTTGATGACCAGACCCGTACCCTCCGCACGGAGGTGCTGCTCGCCAACCGTAGCCAGCCGCTACTGCGGCCCGGCATCTACGGGCAGGTGCGCTTCCGCCTACCCCAGACGTCGCCGAGCGTACTCATTTCGGCCAACGCGCTGGTGCCGGGCATCGACCCTAAAGTGGCGGAGGTGCGCAAGGGCAAAATTCATTACCAGCCCCTGGTGCTAGGCCGCGACTTTGGTTCGACTCTCGAAGTAACCCAAGGCCTGAAAGGTGGCGAGCTACTGGTCATTAACCCCGCCGAAACCCTAACTGAGGGCTTGGCCGTGACGACGAAAGCCGCGCCCAAGCCCGCTAAGCCTGCCGGCCCGCCGCCCCCCAAGCCCCGCCCCAACGACCCCGACGCGCCGCGCGTATCGTCGCCGGTAGCGAAGTAAAACCATTTTCTGTCCTTGCGAGCGCAACGAAGGGGAGCGCGGCAATCCCCTCTAATTGTTGAGCTAGCATTCCTTATGTGAAGGAAAAATTGCCGCGCTCCCCTTCGTTGCGCTCGCAAGGACAAACGACGTTTAAGTAAGCTAGTAGCATGCGCCTTTCCCTTGTCCTGCTCACCCTAACGCTGGGCGGCTGTGCCGTGAGCCACTACACCTACGACCCGCCGGCCGTGGCCGTACCCACGGCGTTTAAGAATACGGTGCCGGTTGATTCGCTGGGCCGGGGCCGGGCCGAGGTACCCGCCCCCGTGGTAACCGATAGCACGAAGGCCCGGCAACTGGCCCAGGTACCCAGCTTGCCCGCCTGGTGGGTGGCATTTAATGATACGACCCTGACGCGGCTAGAGGGCCAGGCGGGTAGCCTCAACTTCACGACGCGGGCGGCGCTGGCCCGCCTCGACCAGGCACGGGCGCAGCTGCGCGTGGCCGAGGCCCAGCGCTCGCCGGTAATTGCGCTGGCCCCCCAAGTGTATAATTCGCAGCTTTCGGCGCTGCGACCCGTGCAGTCGGCCCTAATTCAGGCCGTAGCGGTGAAGCAGCAGCAGTACTACGTGCCGCTCAACGTGAATTACGAAGTAGACCTGTGGGGCCGGCTGCGGCGCGGCGCGCAGGCGGCCCAGGCCACCGAGCAGGCCAGCGAGGCCGACGAACAAGCCGTGCGCTTATCGGTATCGGCCGATGCGGCCAATTCATACTTCAGCCTGCGCGGCCTCGATGCGGAGCTGCTGGTGCTGGATAGCGCCCGCCAGGCCCGCCGCTACAATGTGCAGTTAACTGCCGCCCGCTTTAAGGCCGGCGTAGACAATGAGATTGGCGTGCGGCGGGCCGAAACCGAGCTGGCCAACGTGGAAGCCAGCGCCATTGAGTTGCGTCGCCAGCGCGCCGGGCTGGTAGCCTCACTGGCCACGCTTACCGGGCGGCCGGCCAGCAGCTTCGTACTACCCTCGCTGGCACCCGATTCGGTGAGCTATCAGAGCGCGCTGCCGACTACGGGCACGGCCCCTACCCCCCCCTTGGCGGCCGTACCGGCGCTGCTGCCACCGCTGCCCGCTATTCCGGCCACGCTGCCGGCCAGTCTGCTTACGCGGCGGCCCGACCTGCGCCGCCAGGAACGCCTGCTGGCCGCCGCCGACCTGCGCGCCGACCAAGCCCGCCTCAACCGCCTCCCTACCCTCCTGCTCAACGGCTTTATCGGCCCGCAGAGCAGCCACCTCGGCGACGTGGCCAAGGTAGGCAACGGCTTCACGTACTACGTGGGCGGTGGGTTTAATATTCCGCTGTTTGATGGGGGCCGCCTACGCGGGGCCGAGCAGCTAGCCCGTGCCCAGGGCCGCGAGCAGGTAGCCACCTACGAGGGCACCGCCCTTATGGCCTACCAGGAAGTAGAAACCGCGCTGGCTGACGTGCGCGCTGGCGAGGCCCAGCTAGCGGCTCAGCAGCGGGCGCTGCGCGCTGCGCGTCTGGCCGGCCGCCTCACTTTGGAGCGCTACAAGCGCGGCCTATCCGACTACTTTGCCGTGGTGGATGCCGACCGCCAGACCCTCGACGCCGCCCGCCTGGTGGTGCAAACCCAGGCCACGCAGCTGCGCGCCGCCGTGGCGCTGGTGCGGGCGCTGGGCGGCGGCTGGCAGTAGGTAGAGCGTAGAAATTAGGGACTTAAGGATTGAGAGTCTGTCAATACGGGTGCAGGAAGGGTAGCGCACCCAAACGGCACCTGAACAATTCGCCCTAACTTCGTTCTGAAGCGCTGGCTTTGCCAGGCTTGCTTTGTTAATCAACCTTCTCCCTTTGCTTGTATGACTGCTTCTACCCGCAATATCATTGCCTGGATTCTGCAAGCACTGCTGGCTTTTGCCTTCACGGCTTCGGGCATCAACAAATTTCTGCATCTACCAGCCACCACGAGCATGTTTGAAGGTTTGGGAATGCCCGCCTGGTTTACCCATTTCATCGCCTCGGCCGAGGTGCTGGGCGGCATTGGCCTGTTGGTGCTGCGTTTCGTACGCCCGGCCGCGCTGGGGCTCATTTTCATCATGTTGGGGGCCGTATTCATGCACGCCACGCGCATTCCCGGCGGCATAGCCAAGGGCGTGCCCGCCTTGGTGCTGTTGGTTTTGCTGTTTGTGCTGCTGCTGCTGCGGCGGCCTACCCCGGCAACTACCTGACCGGCGGCTACTACCGGCGCGGGCTTCGCGGACCACAGTATTTTTTCGCTTATCGCCGGGCTCTAAGTAGCCCGGCGCTTTTTTATGCAAATCCTATATTCTTATTTACGCCGCTACTGGCGCTTTCTGGTGCTGGCCCTGGTACTGGCGGCCGTCAACCAGATTTTCTCGCTGCTTGACCCCTACATTTTCCGCAAGCTGGTAGACCAGTTTACGACGCGCTACCCCGACATCAGTGGCTTGCGCAAGGTGCCGTTTGCGCCGTTTTTCCGGGAGGCTATTCCACTGCTGGCCATGATGTTGGGGGTAGCAATGGTGTCGCGCATTGCCAAGAATTTCCAGGATTACTACGTCAACGTCATTACCCAGCGGCTGGGGGCCACCATGTATTCCGATGGCCTACGGCACTCGCTCGATTTGCCCTACCAGGTGTTTGAGGACCAGCGCTCGGGCGAGACGCTGGGCAAGCTCCAGAAGGTGCGGCTCGACGTGGAAAAGCTCATCCAAAGCTTTGTGAACGTGCTATTTACGGCGCTGGTAGGCATTATTTTCGTGATGTGGTACGCCATCAGCGTATATTGGCCCATTGCCTTGGGCTACTTCCTTACCATTCCGCTGCTGGGTATTCTGAGCTTTGCGCTGAGCAAGCGCATCAAGGTCATTCAGAAGACCATCGTGGCTGAAACCACGTCGCTGGCCGGCTCTACCACCGAGAGCCTGCGCAACATCGAGTTAATTAAGAGCCTGGGCCTAGCTCAGCAGGAAACCGACCGCCTGAACGGCATCACCAATAAAATCTTAAAGCTGGAGCTGCGCAAGGTGCGCTACCTGCGTTCGCTGAGCTTCGTGCAGGGCACGTTTGTAAATTTGCTGCGCAATATTATTATCCTGCTGCTCTTGTACTTGCGGGTGCAGAATCACATCAGCCTAGGCGAGTTTTTCTCGTTCTTTATCTACTCGTTCTCCATCTTCGGGCCGTTGCAGGAGTTTGGTACCATCATCGGCAACTACCGCGAGTCGGAGGCGTCGCTGGCCAATTTCCAGAAGATACTCGACACTCCGCGCGACGTGAAGCCGGCCCACCCGCAGGTGGTGGAACGCATTGAGACGCTGGCCTTTGAGGACGTGACATTTAAGCACCTCACGGCTCCGCATCCGGCGCTGGCGGGCATCTCTTTCACGGCCAAGCTGGGCGAAACCATCGCCTTCGTGGGTCCCAGCGGCTCGGGCAAAACCACGCTCGTGAAGCTACTGGTGGGTCTCTACCCCCCCCTTTCGGGCGAGATTCTCTACAACGGTATTTCGAGCAAGAATGTGGACCTGGACCAGCTGCGCGAACAAATCGGCTTCGTAACCCAGGACACGCAACTGTTTGCCGGCACTATTCGCGAGAACCTGCGCTTCGTAGCGCCCCAGGCCACCGATGAGGAGTGCCTGCGCGCCCTGCACCAGGCGGCGGCCGATACCCTACTGGCCCGCGCGCCCAAGGGCCTCGACACGGTGCTCGGCGAGGGTGGCGTGAAGGTGAGCGGCGGCGAAAAGCAGCGCCTCAGCATTGCCCGCGCCCTGTTGCGCCACCCTACCCTCCTCGTTTTCGACGAAGCCACCTCGGCCCTGGACTCGCTTACGGAGGAAGAAATCGGGCGCACGGTGCGCGAGCTGTCGGGCTCGCGCCAGCACATTACGGTGCTCATTGCGCACCGCCTGAGCACGATTCTGCACGCCGACCGCATTTTTGTGCTGGAGCGCGGACAGGTGGCCGAGGCCGGCGGCCATGCCGAGCTACTGGCGCAGAAAGGGCTGTATTATGCCATGTGGCGGCAGCAGATTGGCGAGCGCAAGGAAGTGGCGCTGCAGCAAGCGTAGGATACGCCGCTTAGTGGGATGGGATAACCGTAACCTTTCGGCCCTACCCCCCGAAAGAGGGGGCTATGCACTTCATCGTTATTACCCCCAGCCACCAGCGCCGGGCGTTGCTGCCCGAAACCGTGGCCAGTGTGCGGGCCAGCATCTCGGCTCCGCTCGATTTTTCTTTTGAGCATTTTATCTACCAGAATGGCCCCGAAGACGGCACCGCCGCCTGGCTCGCCGGGGCGGCCGCCCAGCCCGGCCCGGCCCTGCGCTACTGGCTCGACACGGCTTCGCGCCGCCCCGGCTACGCCCGCAACCAGCTGGCCCATCACGCCCCCGCCGATGCCTGGCTCACGCCCCTCGACGACGACGACCTGCTGCTGCAACGTGCCCTTTATCACTACGGCGCGGCCATTGCGGCGCACCCCAACCGGCCCTGGCTGGTAGCCGACTTCCTGCGCGTAGATGCGCAGGGCCGCTACCTGCCCGGCGAGGACTACTATGCTTGGCAGTTCGACTCGCCCGTGGCTATGCTCCGGGCTATTTTCCGGGCCGAGCATTTTATTCAGGGCAACGTGTGCTACCGCAAGGCCCTGCTCGACGAGGTAGGCGGCTACGACGCCGCGCTACCCACCGCCGAAGACCTCGATTTGTACG
Organism: Hymenobacter psoromatis; assembly: GCF_020012125.1. Classification (NCBI taxonomy): domain Bacteria; kingdom Pseudomonadati; phylum Bacteroidota; class Cytophagia; order Cytophagales; family Hymenobacteraceae; genus Hymenobacter; species Hymenobacter psoromatis. Next base: position 1,171,157 of record NZ_JAIFAG010000001.1, on the reverse strand, counting down.
TGCGCTTTCTGCTGGCCGGGCACCTGCCCGTGGTGTGCCCGCACTATAGCCACCTGCACCGCTTTCATGCCCAAAACACCAGTCAAGGCATCGACGCGGCCAAGCACCACGCAGATTTGAAACTTATTTTCGGAAAATATTCGGCCCAGTTGCGGGAGTTAGGAATTCAAGAGCCATAAGTTTGATAATGAGCAGTAAAGGTTACATTTTGTCGCTTATTTCAACTTCACGGGTACTGTTTTCATCCTATTTAGCCAAAAAATCATTCAACCCGAATTCGGACTAGTCTGCCGGGTAGCGGTGGGAGTTGAGCGAGTACTAAATCCGGCGCGGGAAAGGGTTCCGTACTTCGATTATCAGTTCGGATTTACTACGCTGCTCCCACCCTCTTACGCTTCCGTTTATGAGCCCGCTCGCTACTCCCGCTGTCACCGTGGTGCAAGCCATCGACATCAATTGTCCGGTGGCCAAAGCCTTCGATTTCATGAACGACGCGCCGCAGTGGCTGCCTTGGGCCATGCCGCAGGTCGAGTCGGTACGGCCCCTACCCTTCGGCCAGTGGCTGGTAAAGCTGCCCCACGGCCTGGCCAAGCTACGGCCCCTCTACGACGCAGCGCACGGCCTCATCGACTATGAGCTGATGTACCCCGTGGGGGCCTGGCACGTGCCGGTGCAGATGGTACCCACGCCCACGGGCTGCCACCTGGCCGTCACGTTTGTAAAGCCTGAAGACCTGGGCCTGGAAGAGTTTCAATCGGGCCTGGTGCACACCGCCGCCGGCCTGAACCTGCTCAAGCTGGTGCTGGAGCAGGACTGAGGCACTACCCGCCGGGCGCTGTTTATCGCGTGAGCTGCTACCTATCAGGCAGCTACGCCAATTTACGTGTTAGTCAATCGAATGCTTGTTATCCTATAGATTATCGGGGCCCCGTGGCAGTAGCCAACGGGGCCTTGCTATGTGGGTTTCGCCCACTACGGGCGACCCCTGCTCCAAAAGAGAGCAGCCAGCGCGACCACTCTTGAACCTTAGCCGGGTTTTGCTGTCTGTGGTGGCGAAAGCCCACTGGCAGCGGTACCTTGGCCGGGCCAATGGGTAGCTCCTGGCTTTCGCAATTACTTGGCGTACACGCACTCTTCATCTTGGTGGTGGCCGCGGCTCTGCCGCGGCGGTCTGCTGCTGGCCCTGGGGCTGGCGGTGCGGGTGGTCCACGCGCAGGTAGGCAACTCGCCCGGCCTGCACCCCGCCGACGCGCCGGCCCCGCTCGACGTAGCCGACGTAGCGCACCGCCTCTACGCCCGCGTGCCGGCTCGTGACTCGGCCGCCCTGCAGCCCGGCCACCACGCGCTACTGCTAGTGCCCGTGGTGGGCTACTCGCAGCAAACCCGCGCCGTGGCCGAGGTGGCCCTGAGTCTGGCGTTTCGGCAGCCGGGGGCCAATGTCTCGACCGTGGTGGGCGCGGCCGAATACACGCTCAATAAGCAGCTCATCTTCACGCTCACCTCGTCGGTGTGGCGGCCCTACAATGCCTGGAACTGGGTGGGCGACTGGCGCGTGCTGCGCTACCCCCAGAGCACCTACGGCCTAGGCATGTTCACCAATACTACCAGCGGCGTAGTGTCGATGGACTACAAGTACCTGCGCTTTTACCAAACCGTGTTTCGGCGCGTGGCCCCGGCCTGGTACGTGGGCCTGGGCTACCAGCTCGACGACCACTGGGATATCGTGAGCCGCAACAGCCGCCACGAAGTGGCATCTATCTCACGCTACACTTACGGCGTGGAGGGGCGCTCTACGTCATCGGGGCCGGTTGTGAGCCTGCTGCACGACAGCCGTGCCAACTCCATCAACCCGCTGGGTGGCTACTTATTCAACGTGCAGTACCGGCCCAACCTACGGGCGCTGGGCAGCAACACCAACTACCAGTCGCTGCTGTTGGAAGGGCGCTGGTACCTGCACCCGTCGCCGACTTCGCCCAATATACTAGCCCTATGGTCGTACAATGCTCTCACTCTCAACGGTAATCCACCCTTTTTGGACCTGCCTGCCACCGGCTGGGATATGTACGGTAATACCGGCCGGGGCTTTATTCAGGGCCGATTTCGGGGCAAGAATTTCGTGTACGGCGAGGCCGAATACCGCTTCGGCATTACCCCCAACCGCCTACTCGGCGGCGTGGTCTTCACCAATGCGCAGAGTGTGACGGAGCTAAGCGTCGTGCATGGCCGCGTGGTCGATGGCACTTTCAAGCGGGTGGTGCCCGCCATCGGCGGCGGCCTGCGCCTGAACCTCAATAAAGCCTCCCGCACCAACCTGGCCGTAGACTACGCCTTCGGCCTGGATGGCTCGCACGGCCTGTCGCTGAATTTAGGGGAAGTATTTTAGTAATTCTTCGGATAGCTATTTTTCTCTTTAGCAAATGAGCTTAGCTTTACCGTTTCGCTCTTTTCCCACCGAGTTACTTTATGCTCCCTACCCCTACCCCCGATATTCAGCTCTACCAGTCGCCCGACGGCCAAATTCGCCTCGACGTGCAGCTCGACCACGATACCGTGTGGCTCACGCAGGCGCAGATGGTTACGTTGTTCGATATTTCGAAGAAAACTGTTAGCGAGCACATTGGCAACGTTTTCAAAGAGAATGAATTAGATAAGACGGCAGTTGTCCGGGAATCCCGGACAACTGCCGCCGATGGCAAATCTTACTTCACCAATTATTACAACCTCGACGTTATCATCTCGGTCGGTTACCGGGTGAAGTCCAAACGGGGTACCAGCTTTCGGCAGTGGGCTACCCAGGTGCTGCGCCAATACTTGGTGCAGGGTTTTGTGCTGAATGAGCAGCGCTTACGCGAAAGCGCCCGCCAGCTCGCCGACCTCAAGCGCCTTGTGCAGCCACAAGCCGAAGTAGCCAGGAGCTGACTGCCGACCAGTCTGACGCGCTGCTGCGCATCCTGGGCGACTACGCCCGCGCCCGCGACGTGCTCGACCAGTAGACCACCAGCGCCTGCGCGTGGCCCGCGACACGGTAGCGCCGGCCGCCGAAGCTAGTTTCGAGTTGACCTACGAAGGTGCCATGTAAACGATAAACACGCTGCGGGGGCAGTTTGGCGGCTCCGAGTTATTTAGGCGTGAGAAGGACCGGTCGTTTGAAAGTTTAGTATGCACTATCTACCAGAGCTTTGGCGGGTAGGATTTGTACCCGAGCGTGGAGGAAAAAGCAGCTAACCTACTATATTTCGTGGTGAAAAACCATTCGTTTTCGGATGGCAATAAGCGCATTGCGGCCTTCCTGTTTGTGTACTTTCTGGACCGCAACGGCTGCCTCTACCGGCCGGGTGGCGCACGGCGGCTCGCCGAACAACGCCCTGGTAGCCCTCACGCTGCTCATCGCCGAGAGCCGGCCCGAAGACAAAGACGTAATGGTGACGCTGGTAGTGAACCTGATAACCGAAGAAAACTAACTCCGCGTAAGCAGCCGCTTTAGCGGCGTATCCGTTGAATCCGGTTGAATCTGCGGTTAGCTTTGCGGCATGGAGTATCAGCTAACCAAGCTTGCCGCCATTGATATTGGCTCGAATGCCGTGCGCTGCCAGATTTCGGCGGTGCTTTTTTTTAATGGCCGCTACCGCCTCAAGCGCGTCGAGTACGTGCGCTACCCCCTGCGACTGGGCGCGGATGTATTTGCCACCGGCGAGATTCCACCGCGCAAAGCTGATAAGTTTGTCAAGTTTCTGCATGCGCTCAAGCTGCTGATGGAGGTGCACGAGGTGTCGCACTGCCTCATCTGCGCCACCTCAGCCATGCGCACGGCCCGCAACGGCGCGGCCATCGCGGCCCGCATCAAGCAGGAGCTGGATATGGACGTGCAAGTAATTGATGGCCAGGCCGAAGCTTTGTACATTAACCGCGTAATTGAGCACGTGCTGGAGGACAACCGTCACTACCTGCACATCGACGTGGGGGGGGGTAGCACCGAATTCAATATCTACCACGACCGGCGTAAAGTAGCCGCGCAGTCGTTCGAAATTGGCTCTATCCGCCGGATGCAGCAGGAGGAAAGCGGCCGCACGGTGGAGGAGATGAACGGCCTCTGGCAGCGCATGGAGGCCTGGGTGCGCGAAAACGCCCGCCGCTACCACGTGACCCGCGCCATCGGCACGGGCGGCAACATCAACAAACTCTACAGCATGTCATCGGCCGCGCCCAATAAGCCCGTTACCAAGCGCCAGATTCAGGCGCTGCTGGAGCGCCTGAGTGGCCTCAGCATGAATGAGCGCGTGAATATTGCCCTGCTCAACCCCGACCGCGCCGACGTCATCGTGCCCGCCGGCCATATCTACTTGGCCGCGATGGACTGGGCCAACGTCAACAGCATGATAGTGCCCGACATCGGCCTCAAAGACGGGATGCTGCAAGCCCTGTTCGAGCAGTATTTCGACGAAATCAGCCCTACCGTGCACCCCAATATATTGCCGGTAGCCGACGTGGAAAATGGTCCGTTGGTATAGCTACACATCTGTCATTGCGAGCGCAGCGCGGCAATCTTTCCTCGTTGTTAGGGTTAGTAACCCAATGACAAGGAAAGGTTGCCGCGCTGCGCTCGCAATGACAAACGACTTTACTCGTCTACTACCGTAGCCGCAATATCGGCTTCGTTTTCTACCTCTTCTTCCATAATGACCTCGCCCGGCCCGAAGCCATCGGTGCCGGCTTCCCCATCGAGGGGAGTCAGATTGGCAGTTACCACTTCTTCGGCGAGGCGGCGGCGCTGAGCTGCCTGCTCGTGCAGCAGAGCCAGTAAGCCGGCGGGCGTGGCCTGAGCGAGCTGCGCTTCATCGGGGCGACGGTAGAAATCGCGGTGAATGTTGACGGGCGTTTCGCCAGCGGCGGGCTCCTGCCGGATGTAGGCCCCATCTTCGCGCATGAAGTAGCTGTTGAGGTTATCGAGCAGGTTGAGCTGCAAAATCAGGATGGCCTCGCGGCGCAGCTGCGGGTTGGCAATCAGGAACAGCGCCTCGATGCGGCGGTCGAAGGAGCGCACCATCGCGTCGGCCGAGCCGGCGAAGAGCTTGGCCTCGCCGTTGTGATGGAAATAGAACAGTCGGGCGTGCTCCAAATACTCGCCCACGATGCTTTTCACCTCGATATTCTCGCTCAGGCCCGCCCTACCCGGCCGCAGGCAGCAGATGCCCCGCACGATGCACCGGATGGGCACGCCCGCCTTGCTAGCCTTGTAAAACTCGTCAATCAACTCTCTGTCTTCCAGTGAGTTCATCTTCATTACGATGCCGCTGGGTAGGCCCTTTTTAGCGTTTTTGGCCTCTTCGCGCACCAGGTGGATGAGCTGCTGACGCATGTCGCGGGGCGCGGTAATCAGGTATTCGTAGTCGTCGGGCTGCGAGTGGCCGGTGATAACGTTGAAAAACTCCGATACGTCGTGGCCATACGTGTCGTTGGTGGTGAGCATACTCAGGTCGGTATAGAGGCGCGAGGTTTGCTCGTTGTAGTTGCCCGAGCCGATGTGCACGTAGCGCGTCACCTTCTCGCCTTCCTTGCGAATAATCATCAGCATCTTGGTGTGAGTCTTATACTTCCCTACCCCATAGATGACGAAGCAACCGGCCTTTTCGAGCCGCGCCCCTTCCCGGATATTGCGCTCTTCATCGAAGCGCGCCTTTACCTCAAACAGCACCGAGACGTGCTTACCATTTTCGGCGGCTTTGAGCAGGGCGGCGGTCACGCGCGAGTCTTCGGCCAGCCGATAAATCGTCTGCTTGATGCCCAATACCTGCGGGTCTTCGGCGGCGCGCTCCAGCAGTCGCACTACCGGCTCAATTGAATTATACGGGTGGTGCAGCAGCACGTCGTGGTGCTTCAGGTACTCAAATAAATTGTCATCGGCTCCGTCGGGCAAGCTCAGCGGCGGCACCGGCGCGGGCAGCTTCGAGCCCTTGCCCTTGAAGCTGGGATAGCGCAGAATCTGATTTAACCCCTTCATATCCAGCAGAACTGGAATGACAAAGATGTTGCCGTTATCGATGTTCCAGCGCTCGCGCAGCACGTTCATCAGGTAGGGCGAAGCGTCGGGCTCGACTTCCACGCGCACTACCCGGCCGCGCTTGCGGGTTTTGAGGCCGGTTTGTATTTCTTTGATAAAATCGGTGTCAATATCTTCCGATTCTTCCAGCGTAAAATCACCGTTGCGGGTGACGCGGAACAGGTCGGCCGACAGGATTTCGACGTTGCGAAAGAGCTTAGGCAAATTGGCCCGCACGATTTCCTCGATGGGCACGAATACCACCCGGTCCTTGCGCGTGATTTCAAAAAACCGGGTCAGGTTCTGCGGAATCTGCACGAAGGTGAGGCGCTCCTGGCCCTTCTCCACGTCGGGGGGTAGGGCGCTGACGACGGGCAGCACGGCATCGGCCAGGTTGCTTTCGCGCGTCACGACCCCAAAAGTTAGCACCTGGTTGATGATAAGCGGGAAGCCGTGGTACGAATCGTACACCATCGGCGTGAGCAGCGGGAAAACGGTGTTCTTGAAGTAGCCCTCTACCTTTTTCAGCTCCACCTCGGTCAGCTCCTCCACTCGCCGGATGCTGAATCCCTGCTTCTCAAATTGCGGCTTCAACTCGTTTAAGTACGTCAAGGACTGGTCATTAACGAAGCGGTGGGCGAAGTCGAGCAGCTTGCGCCGGAAGGGCAGCTCACGCAGGCCGGAGTAGTCCACCCGCTCCTTGCCATAGTCGAGGTAATTATAAAGCGAGCCGACCCGAATCATAAAAAACTCGTCCAGGTTCGAGCTGGTGATGCTCATAAACCGCAGCTTGTCGAAGAGCGACCGACCAGGGTCCTTGGCCTGGTCGAGCACGCGGTAATTAAACCGCAGCCAGCTCAAATCGCGGCTGATGTACTTGCTTTTGCGGATGAGGTCGGCGGATTTGAAAAGCTTCATAGGACCACTGATTAGCACGAATTTTAACGGACTTTACGGATTTTGTGGACGGCGCGGGTGGTGCTGTGGCACAAAGCTACCGGGCAGCGGGGCGGCCCGGCAATTACTGCGCCTGCATAACTACGCCATCGGCCGGCCGCGAGTCCTTGCTGTGCGCCCTACCCCCTGGTTTACCCTACGTTCTCAAACACGTCGGCCCACTGCAATTGCAGCTCGGGCAAGGTGCGGCTGGGTACCAAGCCGGGCTCGTAGTAGTCGCCTTGGAGCTGGTAATCACTATCTTGCAGCGTGTAGACCGAGATGCTGCGCTCGCCGGGAAAGACTATCCAATACTCGCCTACCCCATTCTCGGCGTAGAGGTTGAACTTGGTGTGATTATCGTAGGCGGCCGTGCCGGGCGAGATAATTTCGATAATCCAGTCGGGCGCGCCGAGGCAGCCACGGCGGTCTAGCTTAGTGGGGTCGCAAACCACGCAGAGGTCGGGCTGCACCACGGTGCGCACCTGCGCGTCGCCGTTGCCGGTGTTGCGGGTCAGCCGCACATCGAAGGGCGCGGCGAAAACTTCGCAGGTTTTACTCTTTAAGTAAAAGCCTATTTCTCGGCTAAAATTCATGGAGCACCGCTGATGCGCGGTGACGGGGGCCGACATTTTGCGCATCACCTTACCGCGTATCAGCTCCACATATTCCGTGAATTTCCAGCTCAGGTAATCGGCGTAGGTGTACGACTGGCTCAGGTCGAGCTGCGAGATATCGGTGATAACGGAGGGCAGCGTGGGCGTCATAGCAGCAAGATAAGCTGGAAAAGCCTACTCCCGGCGCGTGCGGCGGGGTAGCGTGAGCAGCAGCAGCAAGAATGCGGTGGCTCCGAGGCTGTACCACGTTACGAGGGGTAGGCCGCGGAAATACGGCATCTGCGGGGGGTAGCGGCCGAGCAAACTCAAGCCTGCGAAGAGCAGCGTGCCCACCGCCAGCAGCGCCAGCACGGTGCGGCTCACGAGCTGGTCGGCCTTGCGCAGCAGGCTGGTGTAGCCGCTCAGCTCCACCTTCACCCGCAACTCGCCCTTGCTGATTTTGCGGGTTATCTGGCGCAGGTCGGTGGGTAGGGTCTGAAGCAGGGCCAGCAGCTGGGTGCCCGTGTACTCAGCCTCGTTCAGAATATTTTCGGGCGAATACTGTTCCTTAAGAATTTTGGCCCCGTAGGGCCGCACAAACTCGAAGGTATTGAAGTGCGGGTGCAGCACCTTGCCGATACCTTCCAGAATAACCAGTGCCCGCAGAATGAGAAATACCGCGCCCGGCACCTGCAATTTGTACTGGTAGATAATACCTTGCAGCGAGTCGGCCAGGTCGCCCATGCTCATGTCCTGCACGTCGAGCACCGCGAAGTCTTCGATGAGCTGGCCGAGGTCGGCCTCGAAGGCGCGCATATTGGGAATGTCGCTGCTGAGGGCCAGGCGGCGAAAATTGAGCGCCATGCTACGCGCATCCTGGCGGGCCATGCTAATGAAGACGCCCGCAAAAGCATACTTCTGCTGCCTAGTGAGCTTACCCACCATACCAAAGTCGATGAGCACCAGCGTACCATCGGGGCGCACGAGCACGTTGCCGGGGTGCGGGTCGGCGTGGAAAAACCCGAACTCGAATATCTGGGTCAGGTAGATGTCCATACCCGTTTCGGCCACGGTTTCGGGGCTGAGGCCCCAAACCAGAAGCTGGGCCTTATCGGTTATCTTACAGCCATTTACGAATTCAATAACCAGGATTTTGCTGGTACTCAGCTCGCGGTAGGGCTTCGGGATGTAAAAGGTAGTGTAGTCTTCGTAGAGCTTGCGCAATTGTTCCATCGCGCGGGCTTCGGAGGTATAGTCCAGCTCTTTGGTCATGCTGCGCTCGAAGGCATCCACCACGCCCTGGGGGTTGGCCAGGCCCTGGCCGCGCAGGAAAGTAGCCGTGAGGCGCACCAGCTCGTGGAGCAGGCGCAGGTCGCCTTCCACCTTGTCGCGCACGCCGGGGCGCTGCACTTTCACCACTACCTCCTCGCCGCTGAGCAGGCGCGCCCGGTGCACCTGCCCGATGCTGGCCGAGCCGATGGGCACGTCCTCAAACTCGCTGAATACCTCGGTCAGCGGGCGGCCCAGCTCGGCTTCTACGATGGCGCGAGCCTCCACGGTGGGGAAGGGCGGCACGTTGCTTTGCAGCTTCTCAAACTCGTCGATGAGGGCCTGGGGTAGCAGGTCGGCGCGGTTGCTCAGGGCCTGGGCCAGCTTGATGAAGGTGGGGCCTAATTCTTCGATTATCAGCCGGATGCGCTCCCAGCGGGTGGTTTGAAATACCGCGCGGTCGTCGTTTTCCAGCCAGCGCAGGCGGCGCTTCTGGCTCACCAGGCGGCGCAGGGGCGTCGTCGTCACCACGTCCTCAAAGCCGTAGCGCAGTAGCACCTCGGCCACCTGCCGGATGCGTGTGAGGTTGGAAATGGTATTTTTGAAAAGCACGAAGGCGGCGCAGTTAGCGAGTGGTAGTAAGCGGGGCCGGGGCACGATTACCGGCTTGCTTGTTGTTCAAAGCTACGCCGGGGCCCGCATCGAACGGCTTGGCGGTCTGCTGCGTAGTTAAGGTCTACGCGTTGCCCTACCCCCTTCCCACCCCGCACTCATGACTAACCGCTTGCACCTGCTCTTCGAGCAGCTCGACCTGGCCACCGAGCACGCCCTGGCCGCGGCCGAGGCGCTGGGGCCGCGTGCCTATACGCCGCCCGTGCCCGGCGAGTGGGCAGCGGCCCAGGTCATTCACCATTTGCTGACGACCGAAAAGCGCATTACGCAGGCGCTGCGCCAGACCCTGGCCGCCGACGCCGGCGCGCTGCGCCCCGGCACCTACAAAAACCGCCTGCGCGCGCTACTGTTACGGGTGGCGCTGCGCCTGCCCGGCCTCAAGTTCAAGGTGCCGCCGATGCTGACGCCGCCGCCCGCGCCCGAAACCATCGCGCCACTACCCGAGTTGCGTGCCGAGTGGACGAGCATCCGTCGGCAGCTGGAACAGGTACTGCACGAGTTTCCGGGCACTAAGCTGAACCACACGGTTTTTCGCCACCCGCGCGCCGGCTGGCTCACCATTGGCCAAACGATTACCTCGGTGCTCGACCACGCGCTGCACCACCAGCAGCAGCTCCATCGCATCAGCAAGGTGCTGGGGTAATGAGTAGTGGGTAGCGGTTGATGAGCAATAGAAGAACGTCATGCTGACGAAGGAAGCATCTCGCTCACATCATTGAACGATTAAGTTTACTACCCTACGCGAGATGCTTCCTTCGTCAGCATGACGCTCTTCTATTGCTCATTGCCTTCACTACTCAGCGCCTGGGCCAATTCGGCGGGTGGCACGGTGAGCTTGCGACGGTCGAGGTCGAGCCAGGCCCCATCTACCTCCACGGTAGCGGCCACGCGGCCATCGGCCTTGTAGATGGTGTGCAGGATGGTCCAGCGGCTGCCGTCGGGGGTAGCGGCTTTCATCACGCCATCTACGCGGATGGTTTCGCCGCCGTGCAGCTCCTTCAAAAACTTGGTTTCTTCGCGGAAGAGGATGGGGCCGAGGCGCAATTCGGCAAATTTCTGGACGGTGTAGCCCAGGCTGGCAAGCCAGTTCACGCGCACATCGGCGGCAAAATCGGCGTAGGCGGAGTGGCGCATGTGGCCGTTGGGGTCCAGCTCGGCCCAGCGCACGGAGTAGGTTTGGGAATAAGGCATTTGGAAGGGGGTAGCATTCAGATAAATCGTTTGTCATTGCCGCGCTCCACTTCGTTGCGCTCGCAATGACAAACGATTTATGTAAGTCTCATAGATAGAAAACGCCCGCAAGCTACTGCCCGCGCATTTCACCCAACGCCCCTACCCCTCCTTCCGTTAACCAATACTATGACGAAAGCCGTTTTTATTGCCGCCGCCGAGCCGTACAGCGGCAAGTCCCTGGTGCTGCTGGGGCTAGTGAATATGCTGCTGGGCCAGGCCCGCCGGGTGGGTTATTTCAAGCCGCTCGTGGATTATAATCCCCCGCAGGAAGCCAACCCGCACCTAGCCACCATCAGCAGTTACTTTAAGCTGCCCCTACCCCCCGCCGATGTCTACGCCTACACTCGCTCCGAGGCGCTGCACCTGCTCGAAACCGGTGCGCAGGGCGAATTAATTGACACGGTTATCCGTAAATTCAAATACTGGGAGGACAACTATGATTTTACGGTGGTGGAGGGTAGCGACTTCCTGGGGGCGGGCACCGCGTTTGAGTTCGATGCCAACGTATCCATCGCCAAAAACCTGGGTGTACCGGTTATTCTGGTAGTGTCGGGGGCCGATAAGCGTACGGCGCAGGTGGTGAGTGCGGTCCTCACGGCGCTGCGCAGTTTTGAGGGCCGCGAGGTGCCGGTGCTGCTGGTGGTGGCCAACCGCGTGCCGCCCGCCCAGGTAGCCGACGTGCAGGCCCTGCTGCGCGACCAGCTGCCGGCCGCCGTGCTGCTGGCCGTTATCCCCGACGACCCTAACCTGCTGCACCCCACCATGCGCGAAATTCACGCCGGCCTGGGTGGCAAATTGCTCTTCGGCGAAGCCGGCCTCGGCAACCAAGTAGACAATTACATCATCGGCGCGATGCAGGTGCCGGACTTTCTTAATTACCTGAAGGAGAACGTACTGATTGTAACGCCTGGCGACCGGGGCGACATCATCGTGAGCGCCTTGCAGGCCAATACGTCGGCCAACTACCCGCGGGTAGCGGGCATTGTGCTCTCGGCCGGCTCCGAGCCCGCGCCGCCCATTATGCGGCTGTTGGAAGGCCTGCCCGACGCGGTGCCCATTCTGTCGGTGACGACCGGCACCTTCGAGACCACGACCAGGGTGAGTGCGGTGAAGTCACGCTTCGGGGCCGATAACCCGAAAAAAATTCAGCTGGCTATCAGCACTTTTGAGCGGTTCGTGGACGTGCGGGCTTTGGAAGAAAAGCTGGTCAGCTTTCAGTCGGAAGGGCTTACCCCCCACATGTTTCAGTACCGGCTGCTGCAATGGGCCAAGCGCCAGCGCCGCCACATTGTGCTGCCCGAGGGCAACGACGACCGCATTCTGCGCGCGGCGGCGCAGCTGCTGCATCAGGACGTGGTGGACCTCACCATCCTGGGCGACCCGGCCGAGGTCGCGGCCTCAGCTAAGCGCCTGGGCATCAGCCTACCCCCTACCCACCTGCGCGTGCTCGACCCGATGAATTCGCCGCAGTACGCAGGCTACGTAGAGACGTTTTATGAGTTGCGCAAAGACAAGGGCGTGAACCACGACATGGCCCGCGACCTGTTGCGCGACGTGTCGTATTTCGGCACTATGATGGTATATCAGGGCGATGCTGACGGCATGGTGTCGGGGGCGGCGCACACCACGCAGCACACGATTCGGCCGGCCTTGCAGTTCATCAAAACCAAGCCGGGCGTGTCGGTGGTGTCGTCGGTGTTTTTCATGTGCCTGCCCGACCGCGTGGCCGTGTTCGGCGACTGCGCCGTAAATCCCAACCCCACCGCCGAGCAGCTGGCCGAAATCGCCATTTCGTCGGCCGATAGTGCCGCGGCGTTCGGCATCGCGCCGCGGGTGGCGATGCTCTCGTACTCGTCGGGCAGCTCCGGGGCGGGGGCCGATGTGGAGAAGGTGCGCCAAGCCACCGAGCTGGTGCGCCAGCAGCGCCCCGACCTCAAGGTGGAAGGCCCCATCCAGTACGATGCCGCCGTGGACCCGCTCGTGGGCCGCCAGAAGTTGCCCGATTCCGAGGTGGCCGGCCAGGCCAGCGTCCTCATCTTCCCCGACCTCAACACCGGCAACAACACCTACAAGGCCGTGCAGCGCGAAACCGGCGCGCTCGCCATCGGCCCCGTGCTGCAAGGGCTGAACAAGCCGGTGAATGACCTGAGCCGCGGCTGCACGGTGGACGATGTATTTAATACCGTGGTGATTACGGCCATTCAGAGCCAGATGTGAAGTGAGTTGGCGGTCCAGTGATTTCAGCGAATAAAGAGAACGGTCATGCTGAGCTTGTCGAAGCATCTCTACCGAACGACACCCGAACGGCGTGGTAGAGATGCTTCGACAAGCTCAGCATGACCGTTCTCTTTGATTCTTAACCTAAATTCTTACCTAAATTCCTTGAACATCTTCATCATCAACTCCGGTAGCAGTTCCATCAAATACCAGCTCTTTGCCTGGCCCAATGAGCAGCCGCTGTGCAGCGGCCTGGTCGAGCGCATCGGCGACGAACAAGCCACTATCACCCACCGGGTTTTCGGCGGCGAAACGCCAACCGAGCAGCACCTGACCCTACCCCTCCCCGACCACGCGGCCGGCCTGCGCGAGGTGGTGCGCCTGCTCACGGCCGCGCCGGGCGGTGTGCTGCAAGACCTCAGCGAAGTGGCCGTGGTGGGCCATCGGGTAGTGCACGGCGGCGACCGATTCACGGCCGCCACGGTTATTGACGCGGCGGTAAAGGCCGAAATCCGGCGGCTATTTGCGCTGGCCCCGTTGCATAATCCGGCCAACCTGGTGGGCATTGAGGTAGCGGAGCAGGTGTTTCCGGCGGCGCGGCAGGTGGCGGTGTTCGACACGGCTTTTCACCAGACCTTGCCCGACTACGCCTTTCGCTACGCGCTCCCTACCCCCCTCTATACCGAGCATGGCATTCGCAAGTACGGCTTTCACGGCACCAGCCATCAGTACGTGGCTGCGCAGGCGGCCGCTTACCTGGGCCGGCCCGAGGCCCGCCTCATCACCCTGCACCTGGGCAACGGGTGCAGCGCGGCGGCCGTGCGCGATGATAAGTCGCTGGATACCAGCATGGGTTTTAGCCCGCTGGCCGGCCTGGTGATGGGCACCCGCACCGGCGACCTTGACCCCACCATTCTGCTGCATCTGCAAGACGCGCTGGGCTACGCGCCGGCCGACGTTGCTACCGTCCTCAACAAACAGAGCGGCATGTTGGGCCTGACCGGAGCTAATGACATGCGCGACATCGGGGTGGCGCGGGCGGCCGGCGACCCGGCCGCTACCCTGGCCTACAATCTCTACGCCTACCGCATCCGGCAGTACGTGGGGGCCTACACGGCCGTGCTCGGCGGCCTCGACGCGCTGGTTTTCACCGCCGGCGTGGGCGAAAACGATGCCCTGGTGCGCCAGCTTGTGTGCCAGGATATGGGCTTTTTCGGCCTGGTTTTAAATGAGCAGCTTAACCAGCAACGCCAGCCCGGCCTGCGCGACCTGAGCGCGCCGGAATCGCGGGCGAAAATCCTAGTGGTGCCGACGAATGAGGAGCTGGAAATAGCGCGGCAGTGCGCGGGATTGGGGGGGTAGGCGCGCCGCTCGCGCCTATATTCCCGGCTCGAAGCCGCCTACTACCGTGAGCCGCACTAAGTACTGGCCATTCTCATCATCACCCAAAAAGTCTACCTCGTACCCGGCGGCGCGGGCGGCATCTTCCAGCAACGTGGCGTCGATAAAGAGCCAGGGGAAGGGCTCACCGGTCTGGTCTTTATATTGAAAAGTATAAGTGACTTCGCCGTAGTACGGGCCGTTGAGGTTGAATACCAGCGCGCCGTCCTCGTCTTGATATAGATAGCTGATGTCGGAAGAAGTGGCTAGCAGCTGGCCGTCGGGAGCGAGCAATGTGCGGGCGTGGACCAGAAATTTATCAAGCCCTTCGAGGGTACCGGCCAGGCCCAGGCCATTCATCAGCATAAGTACCGTATCGTAGGGGCGCTCCTCGGCGCTGCGGGGCGCAAAAATATCGTGCTGCGCCACCTGGCGCACGCCGCGCGCCTGCATCACCTGCACGGCCCCCGTAGAATGGTCCACGGCCCGCACATCCTGAAAATCCCGGCTTTGCAGCTCCAGCGAGTGGCAGCCGGCCCCGGCCCCGAGGTCGAGCACGCGGCCGCGGCACTCATCGAGGGCCTGGCGCTCCAGTTCGGGCATGGCCAGCAGGGTGCGGAAGAAGTAGGCGGCAGGCAATTGCTCATCTTCGGCGGCGCTGCACTGCACGGTGAGGGTGGCTGCGTGGTGGCCATGCTGGTAGTCGAGCAGGGCCTGGCCGAGCAGGTCGGGGGCTTGGTGGGGCATCAGGAGGGGGGTAGGGATGGCCGGAAGGGGCTCTTTGAACGTAAACAGCGCCGGGCCGGCCGGCGAAGGTCCGGCGGCATTTCGTTTCCTACCCCCACCTCATGCTCGCGTCGCAGAAAAAAGGCCAGCTCCCCACTAAAATCTGCGCCACCTGCGGCCTGCCCTTCGAGTACCGCAAGAAGTGGCGCAACAATTGGCCAGACGTGAAATATTGCAGCGAAAAGTGCCAGCGAAACAAGAAATCAGGGATTAACGAGTAGAGTTTAGTGATTAATGTCGTTTCCCTCGCGCTTGTTCATTAAACGGCCCTAATTACTAAACCTTATTTACTAAACACTAAAAAAAATGGCTTCCAACCTCGACTACCTCGACCCCAACCTGCAACCCCTCGTGCGCAAAGTAGAAGCTTACTTGGCCGCCAAAGAGGACCTGCGCAAGCTCACCGTGGCCGACCGCAACGAGGCCACCTACGACGCGGCCGCAGCTCAATCGGCCCAGGAATTTGAGCAGCGCCCACCCACCGGTTCCTTTGACCAACATGCCGACGAGCTAACGCAGCGCCGCGAGGACGCCCAGACCGACCTCAACCAGCTCGCCCAAGATATTCTGACCCTCCTACCCACCCGCAACGAGTGGGTGAAAGTCAACCTCGGCTATGGCCCCAGCCGCGTGGGTGCCTGGCGCGTCCCCAACGCGCAGGATGCTAAGGCCGAGCACTACGAAATTCGGGTAGTGCTGTAATGAATAATAGGGTAATGTCGTTTTCACAGTTGAACGACATTACCCTATTGCTCATTACTTATTACCTATTTAATCAGTGTCCTGCGTACCAGTCATAGCCTTGTTCGGCCCAGTAGTCGGCGGGTTTAGCATCGGCGAAGGCGATGGTACCGATGCGTTTGAGGTGCTTAATACCGTACTTGAGGGGCGTGACGAGGCGCAGCGGCGCGCCGTGGGCCAGGCTCAGCGGCTGGCCGTTTATCTCGTAGCAAAGCAGGGTTTGGGGGTGAATGGCGCTTTGCATATCCAGGCCCACGTAGTATTTCTCATCGGGGGTAGTGATGCCGACGTAGGGAGCCAGGTCGGCGGGCGGATTAGCGCTACTCTGAAGGGGCTGGCGGCTGCGGCTGGCCAGCGGATACTTGGCCAAAAAATCGGCGAAGCGCGCGCCCGACCAGTTCACGATGATGCTCCAGCCCTCGATGCATTTTAGCTCGGTGGTCATGTCCACGCGGGGTAGGGCTTTGATGTCGGCCAGGGTGAATTCCTGAGCCGGGCCGCCGCCGTAGGGCTGCACCTTCATCCGCCAGGCGTTCAGGTCGATGTCCGATTGCAGGCCCGCGTCGCCGTTGGTGCGCACCTTGGCCACGGCCCGGCTCTTGGCAAACTCGGGGGCCAGGCGCGTTTCGCGAAAATAGGCTTCGGTGAGGCGCGCGTTGGCGTTGAGCACCTTACGGAACGGCGCGGGCACGCCCTCCACCTGCGGGCGGCCTAGCAGGTAGCGCCAGCCCAGCACGCCGCCCAGGCCCGCCAACCCCAGGCTAATAAACGAGCGCCGGGTGCGGCGCGTAGCCTCGCGGTCGAGGGCCGAGCCGGGCGGCAGCTTCAGGTCCTGGCCATCGGGCGAGACGTGCGGGGGCATCGGATTCTGGTCCATTTTTGCTGATTGCTGGTTGCTGATAGTTGATTGTTAGCGCGGTTTTGGGGGCGGGCTGCCGGCTTTTGGGCCGGCTGTCCGCTCATCGCCAGCCCGAATGGCGCGACCTGGGAGCGGACAGCCGGCCCAAAAAGCCGGCAGCCCGCCCGGCCTATGCTTTCGCGTCCGGCTCACGCTGCGCTAATACGGGGCCGGCCGCGCCGGCGGGTACGTCCTCTATCTCGAAGCCGGCCACCATTGAGCGGAAATTGTTCCAGCCGGCGCGCACCACCTGCGCCACGTGCACCACGAAAAACAGCACGTAGCCGATGGTCAGCACGAAGTGCTCGACCCGCGCCGCACCATAGCCGCCCAGCAAATTCGTGAGCCAGGCAAATTGCGTGGGCCGGTAGATAGCCAGGCCAGTGAGCAGCGAGCCCAGGCCCATCAGTACCACGGCGGTGTAGGCAATGCGCTGGGCACCGTTGTATTTCTGCACGAGCGGGGCCATTTTGCGCAGACCCAGGTCGTGGAGCGTCACCTCCCAGGCTTCGCGGAAAGAATGGCGATTGGGCAGCAGGTAGCGCCACTCGCCCGATAGTAGGGTGTAGCCTACGTAGAGCAGGCCATTGATAAAAAACACCCACATCAGCACAAAATGCCAGGCCATACCCTGGGCCAGCTTATGGTCGAGGTGGAAAGCCTGGTAAAATGACTGCGGGAAGAACTTGAACAGCGTGGTGCTACCCCAGCCGATACGGTACACATCATTGGCCCAGTATATCCACAGCCCGCTCCATATCATCAGGCTGAGCACCGGGAAATTAGCCCAGTGAAACCAGCGAATAGCCAACGGGTGCTTATCAACAAGCTTTTTCATAAAATGCAGTGGGAAGCGGGTGCGCCCGTGAAGATAACGGGCGGCGTAGTAGCAACTCAGACGCAGCAGTTCGCATGCCCTTACAATAAAAGTTTACGCCAAACCCGATTGTCATGGCGAGCGAAGCGCGGTAATCGGTGAATCCCAACCCCCTACGGTTGCTTGTACACTACCCCGCCCTTCACCACCAGGCGCACCTGGCGCAGGGCGGCTACCTGGCGGGTAGGGTCGCCGGCCACGGCCACGAGGTCGGCGAGCAGGCCGGGGGCGATGCGGCCACGGTCGGCGAGGTGAAATACCTGGGCGTTGCCGCTGGTGGCTTGGCGCAGCACCTCCAGCGGCGCGAAGCCGTAGTCGGTTACCAGCAATTCCATTTCGCGGGCATTATCGCCGTGCGGAAACACGCCCACGTCGCCACCCATGACGAACGTCACGCCGGCCTGGCGGGCGGCCTGCACGGCGCGGTGCTTGGCCACTACCCGCGCCGGCTCAGGCTCCTGGCCTTTTTTCCAGCCGCGGTACTGCGAAGTAGCATCGGTAGCAGCCACGGTGGGGCAGAGGGCTACCCCCCTTGTTTTCATCAGGCGAAAAACTTCGGGCGTGCCGCCGTCGCCGTGCTCGATGGTTTCGACGCCGGCCAGCACGGCGCGGCGCATGCCCTCGGCGGTACTGGCGTGGGCCACTACCCCGCGCCCGCTGCTGCGCGCCGTTTGCACGATGAGGGTCAGCTCTTCGAGCGAAAACGTGGGCTCGGTGGTGCCGCCCGGCCCCCAGCGGTAGTCGGCGTATACCTTCACCACGTCGGCCCCGTGGCCAATTTGCTCCCGCACGGCCCGCACCAGGTTGTCCACGCCATCGGCCTGCTGCGCACCCTGCGGCAAGTCTTCCACGGCGGCCAGGCGGGGACCGTAGCTGCCGGTCGCCACCAGGGCGCGGGTGGCCACCAGTAGCCGCGGACCCGGAATAATACCCTGGTCTATGGCCTGCTTCAGGCCCACATCGGCGTAGCCCGCGCCCTCGGTGCCCAGGTCGCGGCTGGTGGTAAAGCCGGCCAGCAGCGTGTTGCGGGCGCTCACCGTGGCGCGGGCCACGCGCAGGGCCAGCGGCTCCTTCAGCACCTGGTCGTCCCAGCTGGTTTCGTTGTAAGGATGCAGCAGCAAGTGCGAGTGCCCCTCGATGAGGCCGGGCAGCAGCGTGAGGCCGGGTAGCTCCAGAACGTTGGCCCCGGCCGGAGCAACGAGGGTAGCGGCCGGGCCAGCGGCGGTTATTTTCTCACCTTCCACCAGCACGGCCCAGCCGGGGTGCAGCGTTTCGCCATCAAACACGGCGGCGGGGTGCAGTAGGGTGGCCGTTTGGGCGGAGCTGAGCAGGGGTAGCAGGCAGCACAATAGAAGTAGCAGGCGCATTTTTTTTGGCGGGGGTCGAGGCGAGGTGGTAAAGTACGCTTTGTTCGGGTCGCCCTCCGTGGCACCTCACCCCACGCCATCAAAAAAGGCCGCCCCGGCAAGCGGAGCGGCCTTTCCAAACCCAAAAAACCAACTACGCAGGCAGCGCGGCCTTGCGGGTGGTCACGGCTTGCTGGGCGCTGGTAAGCGTCGCCACCTGGGCCGCCACCTGCTCGGCATCGACGGCGGCCAGGAAGGCGGCGCTGCCGGTGCGGGCCTGGCCGCGCTCGGCCAGGTTGTCCTTGCGGTCGTTGGCGCGGCGCAGGCGGCTTTCGGTTTGCTTGCGCAGCGAGGCCAGCATGTTGGGCACGTTGAGCATGGCCGTGTACGAGTCGATTTCGGCCTGCACGCCGGCCAGGCGGGCGGTTACGTCGCCGAGAGTGCGGCCGGCCTGGCTGGCCGCGTAATCGAGGTTGTCATTGCGGTGCTGGTAGGTTTCCAGCTCGGCGGCGAGGTCGGCGAGGGCTTCGTCGCACTCGGCTTGGGTAGTGAGCAAGGTTAAATCGAGGGCCATTCTTTAAAAAATTTGATGAAGGAAAAATGAATACGCCCCAAATGTAGATAGCCGAATACTTCTCGCGCAAATTTTTCCTGCTTTTTTCAGCGGTCAAAAACTCCTAGCCCGCGGGCGGCAGCAGCGCGGCCAGCCCGGCAGCTTCGGCTTCCAGGGCTTCGGCGCGCAGGCGCAACAGGTGGTAGCGGGCGGCAGTTTCGCCGTCGAGGTCGGCGGCGGCTTGCTCTTGGCGGCGCAGCAGCCAGGCGCGGGCGGGCACATCGGGGGCCTGGGCCAGTAGAGGGGGTAGGGCCTGCTGCCAGCGGCGGGCCACTTCTATTTCTTGGGTGAGGGCCGCCTGCTCGCGGCGCAGCTGGGCGGCGTGGTGCTGGCAGTAGTCGAGGCGGGCGGCCAGCGGGGCCGCATCGGGCGGGGCCAGGTGGGCGGCGGGGTCGGCTGGCTCATTGGCTACTGGCAGCGACGCAGCCAGCGCCAACAGTGGCTGCTCAGTAGCGGGTGAAAAGAGGTGCCGCCCGGCTTCCACGTGCGCTACCTGGCCTCTGGTAAGGTGCAGCAGCTGGCCTAGTTCGGTTTGGGTAAGGCCAAAATACTTGCGCACGGTAGCCGCAAGGGAGGTAGAAGGAATAGAGCGGCGACCCATAAGCGTTAGCACTAGCTTATTTTTGAAAATTTAAAAGTAAGCTAGTGCTAACCCCATTCCCTGCTTAAGTAGAATTGGAATCCATTAATAGAAATCAAAGCCAAAAAGTCCACCGCCGTCAGCATCGGTAAGATGCGGCGGGATTATATGTTGTTCAATTGCAAGCTGAGTTACCCGATTTTGCGGCGCGGGAAATTGGTCAGAATTTAGCGCAATGATGTACTGAAAGCCTAATTCTCTAGCTAGTTCAGCGCCGTATGCCCATGCTTTCTCATTCTGTCGCTCATCTACTGGGTCGAATAAATGACTATCGTGAATTAGAAAACCAGGAGTTATTCCTTGCTTGCCCGCCACCTGCATCAGCATCATGTCAAAACAAAAAATCTGCATACTATTCACCCCTCGGCTACTGCGCCCTTGAATCGTAATACTGAATTCCGGCCCATTTTCTGACGGATAGATGCTCAGATTGCCTGGGTCGCTATAAAGTGCTTCTGAGGCAGCTTCGAAAGCCAATACTGCTTCGGTCAGCACGGGCTGGTTTTCCCGGAAGTCTCGCTGCAAGCGGAGAGTCAGTTGTCCTTGCTGAATTTTAAGCTCCGCTACGCGCTGAGCCACTTCCTCCAATAGTTGTTGATTTTGTTTGAGTCGTTCGGTTTGCGCTACTGCCTTGCTTAAGGCAATTTGTAATTGAGTGTGATGTTCGAGGGCACCGTGCGTTTGCAATAGCTGCATCACTTCGCTACGGCGCGTGTCGAGCTTGCTCAATTGCCGCCGCCGCTCCGCTATCCCCACCTCCACCTCCGCGATTTCGCCTTCTAGGTACAGGCGGCGGTTACGAACAATGGATTCGTGAAATAGCCGGACTTCTTCGTAGCGCACCCGAACCAAGCTTGGTAGTACCAAGCCGGCCTCTTCATATAGCCGTTCTAAATCGGTGGTTGCCGGGGCATCTTCCGACTGCAATGACTGGCGCAAGTCGGACACGTAAAATTGCTGCTGAGCTACCTCGTCGGACAGTTCATTGAATCGGCGCGTCAGGTGATTAGCTTCCTTTTCGCGCTCCATGTAGTCGGGTAGAATGCGGAACTCTGCCAGGGCTTTGGTTAGCCGGTCCACACCCTTTTGGGCCAGTGTGAGCTGCGTAAATACCTGCCCTGGGTCGCCTATGACACTGCTCAATCCACCATCCCGCGCCACCTTCTGGAGCTTTTGCGCCCCAGTTATTTCCTGCCGCAGCCGCTCCCGCTCCTGGCTGATACGCCAATCCAAACCTAGTAAGTACGAAAGCCCTACCCGCACATCGGCGGGCTGTTGCAGAGCAGCTTGTTTGGTAGGTTCGGCCAAGCCGCCATTTTCCGACCGCCGAACAAAATAGCTGAAAAGCTGGCTAAAAGTCGGGCCGTAAGTGCCTAGATTCTCAGCTAACCCAAACATAGCTAGGCCCAACACCCCACGCCATTTTGCCTGGGCAATCTTAGCGCTAGCCTGGCCACGCAACGGGTCGTCGGGCCATTGGGCAGTTGAACCCGCCACCAACTCCACTGCTAGCCAGCCAAAAGTCGCGCCGCTTCGGCTTACCCGTACCTGGGCACCCCGCAAGTCAAATTCCAGCGAAAAAGTATAGGCTGCCAGTTCAGGCTTGCGAAACAAAGATTCGGTGCCGCATTCTTTCCCGAATAGAAAATGAATCAGCATCAGCAAACTCGATTTTCCCGATTTGTTGCGGGTCTGCCCATCGTTGGATTGCTCCGACTTAGCCGAGACAATGACGTTCAGCCCCGGCCGTAGTTCGACAGGTTTAAAAGAAGGCAGGTCGCTGGTAATACGGTGAATCACGAATTTTTTTTCTTAATCCGGGTACCATCTAATGAGACAATGCCAGTGCAAGCCAGCAAGTCGAGAGCGAGGATAAACCAATCGAACGGAACTGCTGCTCCCGCCACTGGCTGCACCTTAAAGTCTTCCCACAGCACCGAAACAGTCTTGGGCTTGTCTAATAGGCTAAGCACCTGCCCCCCAATGGTGAGCAAGGCCCGGTCGGCAGAAAGGTGTTTAGTAGGCAGTATCATGGCGCTTGCCTAAGAAGTAAAGGTGGGAGCCGCCTCAAAGATGTCGCACGTTTGGAAGAAGTGCGCTAATACGGCTATCGCCGCCGTTGGCGACTCGCCCCGGTGGTACGATACGAACGAGAGCAGTTCGGCAAAGATTTCGTTCGGGCCGCTACCCGTGGCCTTCAGGCGCAGATACTCGGCACGTAGCGTTGCGGCTACTTTTTGGCCCAATTCGGGGTCGAAAGTATAAGTATCCAAGAATTGAGCTACCCGGCTTGCAGCCCCGTATCCCCATAGGATAATCTGACGGCTTTCTGGGTTCAGGCCATTCGCGTCTAGCTTACCGTAATCCACTGTCCCGACTGATTCGGTAGCCACCGGAAAAACGCGGGCTACGTTTTCTAGCACCACACGAATTTCGTCGAACGTAATCTGGGAGGGGGGCAGGGATTCAAGAGGTGGGCCGAGCACTAGGGCGATATCAGCTGCTCCGAGGGTAAAAACGATTGTGCGCAGGTCATAAGGGGTGAACTGCCCAATTTGCCTGCTCGGATGCTGCTGCCGCAACTCCAAAAACACAGCCAGCACAGCGGGCGGCACCCCATCCAAGCTATTATGCACTAGCGTCCACTTAGTCAAATGAGCGTCCCAGTGCTGAACCGCGCCCGCAAAATCTTCTCTGATTTTTCGAATCGTTACAGCTACTTCTAATTCCGTTGGTGCATAGACCTGGAATAATTCTTTGGTAGAAATAAGATACCCGTCGTTTTTGCGGTCGCCCTCCCGTCCCCACGGCCTCACCCGCACAAAATCGCCTTGGTACGCCAACGTCATGATGGTAGCAAAGAAATCCTGAAATTCCTCGCCGCGCTTTTTCCGAACAGCTAACTCAAATTCCCTCTCATACCAAGTGCGTGTAATAGAGAGCATAGAGAAGCTGATAAGTAGAAGCAAACAAAGGTAGATAATTCACTACAATTTGCGAGCAAGTTTACTAGCTTATTTTTGTATTTTCAAAAAATAAGCTAGCGCCCTTTTTGGTATGTTAAGAAATTTTTTATTGCCCTTATTTCTATGAAAATCGAAGCCGAGCGCGGCTTAATTTGAGTTGCAATCTAGCCCAAACCCAGCGGCAAGTACTGCGAAACCGCCGGCACCGGCGGTTGCACCGAGGATGAGCGACTAATGCAGCCCCATCTGGCACTGTTGCACTACCTGAATATGCTAGCGTAGTGTCTGTTGTGATTAGGTAGAACGGTTTTCAGCAACTCATACTGCCGCCCGCTACTCGGGCAGCGGCAGCGGCGAAAAGCCCGACTGCGCCTTGCGGGCGAAGTGGGCGGCTACCTGCTCGATGCCAGCGCGGCGGGCGGGGTCGGCGGCCAGCTCGGCATCTTCGCGGCGGCGGGTCAGGTCTATTATCATCCGCATGAGTACGGCATGATGGGTTTTGGGCGCATTAGCCGGAAGCTGGCGTAGGGCATCGCTTAGTAGCGCGAGTAGCTTATCCAAGGCTGGGCCTTCCACCTTCGTAAGTACGTCGAATAGCACAGCAGCTTCGAGCGATGGAACGGCGGGCATGGCAGCAGACATAAGTAGAAGGATAAAGCGTTATAATTCAACTAACCCAATTTCTGTCCATCGGGTTGCCCCAACTATGCTGACCGCTTGAAATTGCGTGTTGGGTAAAAATACTGCTTCGCGTTCATTCTGGGCGGGGTCGGGGCCGTTCGGGCCGTAATGCGACACCGCCTCTACGAGGCGGCCGGTTTTAGACCTGATGGCCAGCAGGCAACTTTTCGGCGAGTAGTTTAGGTGCTGTTCAGCTACCCGTAGCACTTGGCTGGCCGATAAAAACGCTGGCCACCGCAAGGGCAACGTGTCCAGTAAGTTGGGGCCAGTTGCTGCCGCGAGTAGGTGCCGCCAATCGGGCTGCGTCAGCCACGCGGCACTAAATACTAATTCGTTGCGCAGCGGCGGCAACTTGCTTAGAGCGCTAGCCAGTGCTTGGCCGACAGGCGTGCTATTTTCCCCGTTGCTGGTATGCAATACGCGGTTTATGGCGCTCGAACCGATATAGGTTTAATACTAAATCACTGCCTTCTCAGCGGCAGATAGTTCGGGGCAAGCGGCCGCGTAGCCACCGGTTTGCATTAAGCTCAGTTCGGCAGGCAGATATTGTTGCGCATAGGCCGGGAGTATTGGTTGATTCATTAAAGTGCGTTTACTCGTATCAATACGTCGGCTTATGTAGCGTTACGGAATTAGCTGGACTGAAAAATATTTTCAAGCTACCCCTACTCGCCCGGCCGGTACTGCCGCTCCACGTGCTTGGCTACATCTTCGGGGTAAAACCACACGTCCTTGAACTGGCCGGCGCAGTACAGCGGGGCCTGGTCGGTGAAGTGGGGCGAGTCGGGGCGGCTGGCCTGGCCGCCGGTCACCACGGAGCGGGCCACCACGCGGGGCCCAAACTCAACCACCGCCACGAAGCTGTTGCCCACGTAGCCGTAGCGCTTTTTGGTGCCCGGCCAGGTGTGCGCGCCAAACGCGGCCAGCGAGCCCCAGGCCGACGACGTGAACGCCACCGGCCGGCTGGGCTGCTGGTCGTCAAACGTTTCGTCAATCTTACCGGTCAGGCGCTGGTAGCGGTTCACCTCGCCCCACGGCACCTGCCACTTCCCAAAGTCGCGCTTCAGCTCGGCAATGGTTTCGCTCAGGGCGGTGGCCTTTTCGTCGGGCGTGGTGTGCTCGATAACGAAGGTGGTAAAGCTGATGTAATCCATGGGCTGGCCGGCCGGCACGCGGGGCCGCGCCAGGCGCTGGATGCGCTCGGCCCAGTAGATGGCCAGCGTTTGGGCCACCGAGGCTTGGCTGTAGTTCAGGTTCCAGGCGCGCAGGATGGGCAGGGCGGCCTCCACGCCGGGGGGTAGGGAGCCGCCGGGCTCGTCGAGCAGCAGCTGGCAGTCGCGCAGCAGCGAGGGCAGCAGCTGTTCGAAGCCCGCCAGGTGCGGGTCGTCGGCCGCTGCGATGAGCGTATCGAGGGTAAAGGCTTTTTTCCGGCTCAGCACCCGCACCGCGTTGATGCCCCGGTAGTTCTCGGCATCGGGCGCCATGTAAGCGGGGTATTGCTTTTTATCGGGGCTGCTACCCCCCCCCGACACGGTGAAGGGCGTCGAGTTGCAGTTCTGGATAAAGCCACTGGCGGGGTTTTTCACCTGCACCAATTCTTCCACTTTGTGCAGGCCCTGCCACTCGGTGGCCTCGGTGCTGCCATCCACGGGCTGCGCGTAGTCGTAGCCGGCGGGGCGGCGGGGCATAAAATTGCCGTGCCAGTAGGCAATGGTGCCACTGGCATCGGCAAAAACGGTGTTGTTGGAGGCGTTGCCATTTAGGCGCATCACCTGCTGGAAGCTGGCGTAGTCGTGGGCCTTGGTGCGCAGATAGCTCTGCTCCAGGGCTTCGAGGGGCATGTCCATCATCTTCACCGTCAGCCACTTTTCCCCCACCTTGCCCACCACCGGGCCGTGCGGCGTGCGGTAAGTGGTGAAGCGCCGCCGCTGCCGCTGCCCGTCTTTAAGGTACACCAAGGACAGCGTATCGGTGGGTAGGGGCACTTGTTGGCCCTCGTATTGGTAAAAAAACTTGCCGTCCTGCTGGCTCACCGTTTCGAGGTATTCGTCCATCGAGTCGGCCTGGCTGGAGGTGTGCATCCAGCCGCAGGTTGCGTTAAAGCCCTGGTAAATGAAGAACTGCCCCCACGTCACGGCCCCGTAGGCGTTGAGGCCGGCGGCGCTGGTCAGCTGCACCTCCGAGCGAAAGTAGAACGAGGTGTGCGGGTTAATCAGCAGCAGCGGGTGGCCGCTGGCACTCTTGCTGGGCCCAATGGCGAAGCCGTTGGAGCCGGTCGGCTCGTCTTCACCCTTTTCGAAAGCCAACCGGAGTTCGGCTGGCCGGGGCGGCTGGTACGAAGTACCTTTTTGCTGACTATAAAACGCCTTGAGCCGCTCCACCGGCACCACGCTCACGTTGCCCCCAATGCTGCCCTCGCTGAAGAGCAGCGGCATCCAGGGCTGGAAGCGGTGCAGCAGCCGGGGCCGCACCGCGGGGTGGGTAGCGAGGTAGTAGTTGGTGCCGTCGGCGAAGGCGTGCAGCAAGTCCTTCATCCAGCGCGGACTACGGGCATAAATCTGCACGGCGCGCGTCGAATCCAGAAACAGGCGCTGGCGCAGGTCTTCGTAGAGCGCGGCCTCGCCCCGCACCTCGGCCTGCCGGCCCAGCGCGGTGAGGTAGTTGTCCTCGACCCGCGCAAAGTCGTCCTCGCACTGCGCGTAGAGCAGCCCAAACACCGCGTCGGCATCGGTTTTACCCGTGATGTGGGGCACGCCCCAGGTGTCGCGCACAATGGTCACGCGCTGGGCCTGGTGCCGCCAGCGGGCTATTTCAGCGGGGGTGAATGCTTGGGCGTGAGCCGCAACGGCGGCAGCCAGCAGCAAAAGCAACGTACAGAGTTTTCGCATCAGGTAGCGGGCCGGTATGCTCTGTTTTTAGCTTAGCGATAGCCCTTGGTGCAAGTTATAGCAAGTTTTGAGTCTGCGCGTAGCCCCATAGAGACGCGACCCTTCGCATCTCTTCCCCGTTGAACAATCGTTCGTGTGGGAAGAGACGCGAAGGGTCGCGTCTCTACGGTGTAAAATGTCCCTACCCCCGCTTCAGCGCCGGCAGCAGCGTATTTTTCATGTACGCGGCGCTCTGGGCGATACTCTGGTAGGCATCCATCCCAAAGTTTTCCTGCTCCATAAAAATGTGTTGGAGCCCGGCCGTACCCGCCTGGGCGAAGATTTTGCGGAAGTCAATCGAGCCGGCCCCAACCTCGGTATTTAACTCCGGCTTGGCCTTGTCCATATCCTTGACGTGCCACAGTGGAAAGCGCCGGGGGTGGGCCTGAATGAGTTTGATAGGGTCCTGGCCGGCACGCACCACCCAGTACATATCCATCTCAAAATCAACCAGCTTAGGGTCGGTTTCCTTTAGCAGTACGTCGTAGAGCATGGTGCCGCCGATGGGCTTGAACTCGAAGTCGTGGTTGTGGTAGCCTAGTTGTAGCCCCGCCGCTTTGCATTGCGTGCCGGCCTGGTTGAGCCGGGCGGCCACGGCCTTAAAATCGGCCACCGACGTGCGCAGCTTCTCATCGAGGTAGGGCACGATGACGTAGGTCTGGCCGCAGCCCTTGGCCGCCGCGATGGCCGCTTGCAACTGCTGCTCATTGCCCCCACTCATAAAGCCGCCCAGGTCGTAATGCCCGCTGGACGTGCTCAGACCCTGGGCCGCGAGCGCCGCCTTAAACTCGGGCGGCGTGAGACCCCAAAAGTGCTTCTCGGGGCTGTACCCGTAGGTTTCGACCTCCTGGTAGCCGGCCTGGGCCACCTTGGCCAGTGTTTTTTTCACATCCTGACCGATGGTTTCGCGCAGCGAATAGAGCTGCAAGCCAATTTTCAGTGGGGCCGGCGCGGCCAGCAGCAGCTCGGGACGGGCGCAGGCCACGGCCGCCGCCGCTACGCTCACTTGTTTGAGAAAATCTCGCCGTTGCGTCATGGATGGGGGGTAGGGCTAGGTGGTTTTCAGGTTTTGCTTTTTCAGTTCGCTCACAGCGTGGTCCACAGCGCGGGCCGTGAGGGCCATGTAGGTGAGCGAGGGGTTCTGGGTCGAAGTCGAGGTCATAGCCGCGCCGTCGGTCACGTACACGTTGGGGCAGGCGTGCAGCTGATTCCACTTATTCAGCATCGACGTTTTGGGGTCCTGGCCCATGCGCACGCCACCCATCTCGTGAATGTCGAGGCCGGGCGCCTGGTGCGAATCGTTGGTTTTGATATTAGTGAAGCCGGCCTGCGTGAACATCTCGCTGAACTGCGTGAAGAAGTCCTGCTTCATCTTCTCGTCGTTGTCGTCGTAGGCTACCGAAATCGAGAGCAGCGGCACGCCCCACTCGTCTTTGCGGGTAGGGTCGAGGCGCACGTAGTTGGTTTCCTTCGGGATGGTTTCGCCCATCATGCCCGCGTGCACGCCCCAAGGCGTGAGCGCAGGTTTCTCCAACTGCTGCTTTAGGTCGGGGCCGAAGCCGCTGTCGGGCTGCACCCGCCCGCGCGATGCGCCGAAGCTGGTGGCGTAGCCGCGCAGAAAGTCCATCTCCTGCTTGAACACGTTGCGGAAGCGGGGCACGTAGCCGCCGCCCGCCGGGTTGCGCCCGTCGGTGGTGAATTCCTTCAACCCTTCGTACTCCGCAGAAACCCGCGCGCTGTAATTGTGAAACGCCACGTATTTGCCCAGCACGCCGCTGTCGTTGCCTAGGCCCTTGGGGAAGCGGCTCGACGTCGAGTTCAGCAGTATCAGATTGGTGTTCAGCGCTCCGGCGTTCACGAATAGTATTGGGGCGTAGTATTCGGTAGTCGTTTTGGTGTGCGCATCCATCACCCGAATGCCCGTGGCGCGGCCCTTCTGCTCGTCGTAGAGAATGGCCTGCACTACCTGGTTGGGGGCCACCGTGAGGAGGCCCGTCTTCAGCGCCCACGGAATGGTCGATGAGTTGGCGCTAAAATACCCGCCAAACGGGCAGCCGCGCTGGCACAGCACGCGGTTCTGGCACTGCACCCTACCCTGCGCTATGTGCACGGGCTTCGGCTCGGACAAGTGCGCGCAGCGGGCGCTAATCACGTGGCGGTCGGGGTGGCTCTGCTTTAGGTGCTTCCGAAAGTGGTCCTCGACCGCGTTGAGGGGGTAGCCGGGCAAAAACTCGCCGTCGGGTAGGGCCGGCAGCCCGTCGTGGTTGCCGCTGATACCCGCAAATTTTTCCACGGTGCTGTACCAGGGCGCGAGGTCGTCGTAGCCAATGGGCCAGGGCACGGCAAAGCCATCACGGGCCGGCCCCTCAAAGTCGTACTTGCTCCAGCGCTGGGTCTGGCGCGCCCACAGCAGCGACTTGCCGCCCACCTGGTAGCCCCGAATCCAGTCAAACGGCTTTTCCTGCACGTAGGGGTGCTCGACATCCTTCACCACGAAGTGCATGGCGTCTTCCTTGAACACGTAGCAGCGGCTGGCGATGGGATTGGCCTGCTGCACGTCGTAGGGCACCTTGCCGCCGTGCGGAAATTCCCACGGCATCATGTTGGTGGTGGGGTAGTCTTTTATATGCTCCACGTTGCGGCCGCGCTCCACCATCAGGGTTTTCAAACCCTTCTCAGTCAGGTCTTTGGCCGCCCAGCCGCCGCTCATACCCGAGCCAATCACAATGGCATCGAAGGTGCGGGCTTTTACGCTGTCGATATTAAGATTGGCCATGACGGGGAACGGCTAAATTTAGCTGGCTCACGGGAAAATACCCGTTATAGCGGCTGGGTACCAGCTCGTACACTACTTCTTTAGTCATAAAAAACTGGCTGCCTTTGTAGCCGTCAATAGTCAGCTGCCGGGCGGCGCGGTAGAACGCCACCACTTCATCGGGAAAGCCTTTGGGCTGCTGGTCAAGGCGTTGCAAAAGCCCCGTCCGCTGCGCTGCGCTACTGGCCCCAAACGCCTGCCCCAACTGCTTGCGGGCCACGTCGTCAAATTGCTTTAGCCCGCCCACAAACGTCTGCTGGTCCTTAGGCGGCGTGCAGTCGTCGAGCATCTTGAGCACGTAGCGGGGTATATGCAGGTCCTTGGCCCCCGGCGTGTTGGTGCGGGGTAGCAGGGTTTCGCACACCTCCGTGAGCAGGTTTTCGTCGCGGGCGTTCAAGGCCACGTGCTTGAGCGGCATGGAGGCAGGCTGCTCGCGCTCGGTTTGCGAGAGGCAGCCAGGCAGCAGCGCGGCCGTGCCGGCCAGCCAAGTCAGGTTCTTAATAACTAATCGCCGATTCATACAACAAGAATGGAAAAGGACAGGATAGTGCAAATTACAGCTTTTTTAGCGCGGGCGAGCCCGGCCGCGCTGCGGTAGCCGGCCCGCGCCCCGGCGGCCTAGTAGGTAAGCTGGCGCAGGTACTCGATGTCGCGCCGGGCACTATCCAGGGCCGAGGTTTGGTAGTCTTCCTGCTCTACAAAAAAGTACTTTAGGCCCGCCTGCTGAGCGTGTTGCAGCAGCGGCACCACCGGCACGCGGCCGGTGCCCAGCTCGGTGCTCACGGCTTTATCAGGCTTCACGTCCTTGAGGTGCCAGAGCGGAAACCGACCGGGGTAGCGCTCGAAATAGCGCAAAGGGTCTTGACCGGCCGCTACCACCCAGCCCAAATCCAGCTCCATATGCACGAGCGTAGGGTCAGTTTTTGCTAATAAAATATCATAAAAAATCTGTCCATTCTCCTGCTCGAACTCATACTCGTGGTTGTGATAGCCGAAAAGCAGGCCCGCTTTGCGGCAGGCTTCAGCCGACTTATTGAACACGTCGGCGACCCGCTCGTAGTTGCTGGCCGTTTGGCCGGTGCTGGGCATGGTTGAGCAGATGAGGTACTGCTGCCCAGCTTCGGCGGCCTCGTCTATGGTGCGCGCCCAGTGCTCGTCTATCTGCACGTGGCCGCTGCGTAGCGTCAGGCCCAAGTCGCGGGTCACCTGCTTTATCTCTTTGGCGCTCAGACCGTAGTAGTGGCCCTTGGCGCTGCTGGCCGACTCTATCTCCTTATAGCCCAACTGGGCCACGCGGGCCAGCGTGCCTTTAGCATCTTGCAGCATCTCGGTCCGCACCGTGTAGAGCTGCAGGCCAATGTCGCGCACGCGGGCGGCCTGCGCTACTCGTTGCCCGGCCGCCCAGCCCGCGGCGAGCAGGCCAGTAGCAGCCAAAAATTTTCTGCGAGTCAGCATTTATCTAAGCTGGATTGGGTGGGAAAGAAACGCGTAGCGCTAGCGGCGCGGGGCAAGATAAGTGGGAGCCGCCACCCGTTTTTTAAGCCAGCCCTACCCCCCTCCGCCAGGCCAACGTGCTCGGCTGCTAATCCGCAGCGCGCAAACTACTACTTTTGCTGCTCGGCCCCTCCAGGGTACTTCCCTACTTCCATCAGCGGCGTAGGGTCAGAAAAAAAGCCCTACGCCATGAGCGAAGGGCTTTCCAACCAAAACACCTTAAAAAACTATTCTTTCACGCAGGTAGAACAAACAACTGGGTAAAAGATTCCGGCAAATCCAAAATAATTCCGCGTGTTTTACTTAAAAAACTGATTCTCAATTCGTGGAAAATTATAACAGCGCACCTGCCTCACCCGACCCTAACTTTATGCGCGAGGCTATCCGGCTATCATTAGAAAAAATGCAGGCTGGCGGCGGCGGCCCGTTCGGGGCCGTTGTGGCGAAGGACGGGCAGATTATCGCCCGCGGCTTCAACCAGGTTACCAGCACCAACGACCCTACCTGCCACGCCGAGGTAGACGCCATTCGCAAGGCGTGCCAGGCGCTGGGCACCCACCAGCTCGACGGCTGCGACCTCTACACCAGCTGCGAACCTTGCCCGATGTGCCTCGGGGCCATCTACTGGGCCAGGCCGGCGCGCGTCTTCTACGCCAATACTAAGGCCGACGCGGCCGCCGTAGGCTTCGACGACCAGTTTATTTACGACGAAATAGAGAAGCCCCTACCCCAGCGCCGCATCCCGATGCAGCAGCTATTGCGCGACGAGGCGCTAGTGGCTTTTAGGGCATGGCAAACGCACGAGAGCAAAACAGCCTATTGACCGCAGATTCAAACGGATTTAACTGATTTCGCGGATGCGCCGCTAACGCGGCTGACTACGCTAAGGCTTGGCTTTAATATTTTTCTTAGTTGCTGACAATAAAAAAGGCTGCCTGCTAGCAGCCTTTTTTATTGTCAGCAACAGTCAGCCGCGTAGCGGCGAAATCCGTTTGAATCTGCGGTCTAGACGTCCAGCTTGGCGTACTTCGCGTTCTGCTCGATAAAATCCCGGCGCGGGGCCACCTCGTCGCCCATCAGCATCGAGAACAAGTGGTCGGCCTCGGCGGCCGAGTCCACGGTGACTCGCTTCAGCGAGCGGGTAGCGGGCTGCATAGTGGTGGTCCAGAGCTGCTCGGCGTTCATTTCGCCGAGACCCTTGTAGCGCTGCACATGCACGGTATCGGGCTTGCCGCGACCGATTTCCTCCTGGGCCGCCATGCGCTCCTCCTCGCTCCAGCAGTAGCGCTCCTCCTTGCCGCGCTTCACCAGGTAAAGGGGGGGTAGGGCAATGTAGATGTAGCCTTGGTCCACGAGCTGCCGCATGTAGCGGAAGAAGAAAGTGAGAATCAGCGTCCGAATGTGCGAGCCGTCGATATCCGCATCAGTCATAATAATGACCTTGTGATAGCGCAGCTTGTCGAAGTTCAGTGGGCCGGTTTCGTTGCCCTCATCATCAGTGCCGAACGCCAGCGACTTACGCTCGTTGAACGTCACGCCGAGTGCGGTAATCATGTTCTTGATTTCCTCGTTTTCCAGGATTTTGTGCTCCTGCGCCTTCTCCACGTTCAGGATTTTGCCACGCAACGGCAGAATGGCCTGGAACGCCCGATTGCGGCCCGCTTTGGCGGTGCCGCCGGCCGAGTCGCCTTCGACCAAGTACAGCTCGCACACTTTCGGGTCCGAGTCGGAGCAGTCGGCCAGCTTACCGGGCAAGGAGTTGGAGCCCAGCACATTCTTGCGCTGCACCATATCCTTAGCCTTGCGGGCGGCGATGCGGGCCTTGGCGGCCAGTATCACCTTGTCCATAATTCTGTTGGCCTGGCCGGGGTTTTCTTCCAGGTATTGGCCCAGAATTTCGCCCACCGCGGCATTCACCGCGCCGCTTACCTCCGAGTTACCGAGCTTGGTCTTGGTCTGGCCCTCAAACTGCGGCTCCATCACCTTCACCGAGATAACGGCCGTGAGGCCTTCGCGAAAGTCGTCGCCGGTAATATCCACCTTGGCCTTATCAAAGAGCTGCCGCTTGTCGCCGTAGTTCTTCAGCACCCGCGTCACCGCCGAGCGGAAGCCCGCCACGTGCGTGCCGCCCTCAATAGTATTAATATTATTAACGTAAGAATAGACGTTCTCCTGGTAAGAGGTGTTATACTGCAACGCCACTTCCACGGGCACGCCGCCCTTCTCACTCTCCACATAAATGGGCTCGGCGAGCAGCGAGGGTCGCTCAGTGCCATCGAGGTACTGCACGAAGTCGCGCAGGCCGCCGGTCGAGTAAAATTCCTCGTAGCGGAAGCCCTCGGCGTTGGCGTGGCCCACGGCCGCGTCGCCGGTCAGCACGTCGCGCCGGTCGGTAAGGGTAATGCGGATGCCTTTGTTGAGGAACGACAAGTCGCGCAAACGCCCCGCGATAGTAGCGTAGCGGTACACCGTCTCCGTGAAAATGGTGGGGTCGGGCAAGAACTGCACCTGCGTACCGTGCTCGTCGGTATCGCCGATTTCCTTCACCGGGTAGAGCGGCGCGCCGATGCTGTATTCCTGCTCGTAGAGGTGGCCTTTGCGGCGCACATTCACCTTAAGGTCGATGCTGAGCGCATTCACGCAGCTCACCCCTACCCCGTGCAGGCCGCCCGATACCTTGTAGCTGTCTTTGTCGAATTTGCCGCCGGCGTGCAGCACGGTCATCACCACTTCCAGGGCCGAGCGGCCCTCCTTGGCGTGCCAGTCCACGGGAATGCCGCGGCCGTTGTCGCGGACGGTAACCGAGTTATTTTCGTTAATCGTGACCTGAATCAGGTCGCAGTGCCCGGCCAGGGCTTCGTCAATGGAATTGTCCACGACCTCCCACACCAAATGGTGCAGGCCCTTGACACCCGTGTCGCCGATGTACATGCTGGGGCGCTTGCGCACCGCTTCCAGCCCTTCCAGTACCTGAATGCTATCGGCCGAATACTCGGTGGCGGGGGCTTTCTTTTCTACTACTTCACTCATGCGAGAGAGGGGGTTAAACCGACCGGAAATACGGCCAGGAAGAGAACACTCAAAAGTACTCTTTTTATTCCATTTAGCCTAGCTTTTGTGCAGCTTTTGCTGGGTATTTGGCAGGTATTTTCAGGACCAAAAAAAGCCTCTGCCGGGGCCGGCAGAGGCTTTTTTTAAGTTCTCGACATCCTAGTTGGGACAGCTTGAAAAGCGTGGCCCCAATTGGATTCGAACCAATGACCGGCTACTTAGAAGGTAGCTGCTCTATCCAGCTGAGCTATGGGGTCAAATTTGGTAAAAAAATAATGTCGGGGTGGCAGGATTCGAACCTACGACCTTCTGCTCCCAAAGCAGACGCGATACCGGGCTACGCTACACCCCGAAAAAAATAGTTAAGAGTTAAAAGTGATGAGTTGCTGTTGCTAAAAAACTCTTAGCTCATCACTTTTAACTCTCAACTCAACCATGCGGAGAAGGGGGGATTCGAACCCCCGGTAACCTTTAGAGCTACGGCAGTTTAGCAAACTACTGGTTTCAGCCACTCACCCACTTCTCCGTACAAGTGGCTTGCCAAGGCCCGGTTAGCCTTAGCGGGGGCAAATATACGCCAAGCTGGCCGATTAGCGGGCATTTTTTCAGAAACATTTTGCGCGGGCCCGGCGCACGGGCCCGGCGCGGGCAGTGGCGGCGGGGGCCACAACGGAGCCGCCGGGCTAGTTTTGCGGGAGCCTACCCTCCTTATTGGCGGCGGCTAGCGGCTGACTGTTTACTACTTGCTTCATGCTCACCTGGGCGTATCCTGATTTTTGGCCGGCGGCCCTGGGGCTGGCGATGCTGGGGCTACTGCTGACCCTCTACACGCAGCGCACGGCGCGGCTGGGGCGGCGGCTGGGCGTAGGGGCGCGCCGCCTGGCCTGGAAGCTGCCCGTGCGGCTGGCGGCGGGCCTGCTGCTGGTGCTGGCTTGGCTGGGGCCAGCGCTGGGCGTGCGGCAGCAGGCCGTGCGCACCGCCGGGCAAGACGTGTGGCTGCTGGTAGACGTATCGCGCTCGATGGACGCGGCCGACGTGGCCCCTACCCGCCTGCTGCGCGCCCAGGCCGCCCTGCGCGAGCTGGCTGCCGCTTTCCCGGCTGACCGCCTGGGCCTCCTCGTGTTCGGGGCCGAAGCTTACGTGCAGTGCCCGCTTACTTACGACCAGTCGGCCCTGGATTTGTTCCTGCATACGCTGAGTACCAAGCTTACTCCCCCCGGCCCCACCACCCTGCGCGCCCCGCTGGAACTGCTGCTGAGCCAGCTCGAAACCAGCACTCCCGCGCCCGGCGCGCCGGCTCGCGCCACGGCCGCTGTAGTGGTGAGCGACGGCGAGGACTTCGGCGAAAACCTAGAGCCGGTGTTGCAGGCGCTGGCCCGCACTGGGGCGCGGGTGTTTACGGTGGGGGTAGGCACGGCCACGGGCGGACCGGTGCCCGCGCCGGGCGGCAAAAAGCCCCTGCTCGATGCCCGCGGCAACCCCGTAGTGAGCCGCCTGCGCGAAGCCCCACTGCTGCAAGTAGCCGCCCAAACCAACGGCCAATACGTAGCCCTCAACAACCAGGAAAACGGCCTGCCCGCCCTCGTGGCCCGCCTGCGTACCCTCCCCCCGCCCGATGCCAGCCAGCTGGCGAATCGCACCGTGGCCGTGGCCGATAACCGCTACCGCTACCCCCTGGGCGCGGCCCTAGTGCTGCTACTTCTTGATAGCCTGATAACCGTACGCGTACTGCGCCCCGAGCAATGAAAGTGAGCTTAGTAGCTGCGTTGCTGATACTGCTCGGGGCCAGCCTGCCGGGCTGGGACTGGCTCGTGCGGGTGCGCGAGCACAACGCGGCGCAGGTGCAAGCCGCCGCCGCCGCCCGGCACGGCCAAGCTACCGAGGCGGCGCTGCTGTTTGGCCGAGCCGGGCGGCTGGCGGGGCGGGGCGGCCCTACCCCCGCCCTACTGCTCAACCTAGCGCAGGCGCAGGCGCAGGCCGGACAGCTGGCCGCCGCCCGCGTTACGTACGGCCGCTTGCTCGCCCCGTCCATGCCGGCCACCGTGGGGACAGCGGCGCGGCAGCAGTTGGCTGGCTTGCTGGCGGCGCAGCGGCAGTATTCGCAGGCAATCAGCTTATTGCGCCAGGCCCTGCGGCTGGACCCTGCCAACGCAGCGGCCCGCTATAACTACGAGTTGCTGAGCCAGTATCTGGCGGGCCAGCGGCCCCCCGCTCTACCCCCTCCTAGCAACTCGGACCCTAAATCAAAGCCCAAAGATTCATCGGCGAAGCGTGACTCGACGGCTAAGGCCAGCGGCGGGGAGCGCAGCCCTAGCGCGTCGCCCACCACGGGGGCCGGCCGGCCGGGCGAGATAGCTGACCCTGCCCCCCCGCCGCCCGGCGGTCGGGCTGGCGCGCCGCAGCCCGGCCGCGCCGGCCAGCCCGACCGCCAGCGCCCTACCCCCGCGCCCGGCACCAACGCGCCCGGCAGTGGCCCCGGTGGGTCAGGACCGACCCGGCCCGTGCCCACCGGCGTGGCGGGCGGCTCGCAGCGCGGGCTCGACGTAACCGGCGCGGGTAATGCGCCCGGCCGCAGCCACCGCCCCGGTACCGATGCGGCCACCGATACCGACCTGCAGCTGCAAACCCAGCGCGAGCGCCTGAAGGCGATGGACCTCACGCCAGCCCAGGCCCAACAACTCCTCAATACCCTGCGCGAGAGCGAACAGCAGTACTTACAGCAGCGGCCGCGCCCCCGGCAAGGCAACGCCCCGGCCCCCGGTCAGCCTACTTGGTAGGCAACCGGAGTTACCATCCGATGGGCAAGGCAGGTTGTACTTTTGGGGTGGCGGCCAGCGATTGCTACCGCCTCAATTTTAATTAACCCCACAGCCGGCCTATTCGAGCTGGCTCTACTCTTCCCACCCATCATGCAAGTAAAAGAAGTAGTTATCGTAGCCGCCGTGCGCACGCCGATTGGCTCATTTGGCGGGGCACTGGCCTCCGTATCAGCCACGGAGTTGGGCGCAGTGGCCTTGAAAGGCGCGCTGGATAAGGCCGGCGTTGCGCCCGAGCTGGTGGAGCAGGTTATCATGGGCAACGTAATTTCGGCTAACCTGGGGCAGGCCCCAGCGCGGCAGGCGGCCAAGAAAGCCGGCCTGCCCAATACCGTAGAATGCACGACCGTGAATAAGGTCTGCGCCTCCGGCTCGAAGGCTATTATGTATGCTGCTCAGGCGATTATGCTAGGACAGGCCGAGATTATCCTGGCCGGTGGCATGGAAAGCATGAGCAACGTGCCCTACTATCTGGACAAAGCCCGCTTCGGAGCTAAGTATGGTAATGGCCAGATGATTGACGGCTTAGTGCGCGACGGCCTCTGGGACCCGTACCATGACTACGCGATGGGAAATGCGGCCGACGCTACGGCCGCGCACTACGGCATTACCCGCGAGGAGCAGGACGCTTTTGCCCGCCAGAGCTACGAGCGTAGCGCCGCCGCCGCGCAGGCCGGCAAAAAGAAGGAGGAAATTGTGCCTGTGACCGTGACGGTACGCGGCAAGGACACCGTGGTGAGCGACGATGAGGAATACACTAAAGTGCAGTTCGATAAGATGGCGGGCCTCAAGCCGGCTTTCACCAAAACGGGCACCGTGACGGCCGCCAACGCTTCCACCCTCAACGACGGGGCCGCCGCCGTGCTGCTGATGAGCCGCGAAAAAGCCGACGAGCTGGGCCTCAAGCCGATGGCCCGCATCCTGGGCTTCGCTGATGCCGAGCAAGCCCCGGAGTGGTTCACGACCACGCCTGCACTGGCCATCCCGAAGGCGCTTAAAAACGCGGGCATTGACGCGAAAGACGTTGATTTCTACGAGATTAACGAAGCTTTTTCGGTGGTTTCGCTGGTTAATAACAAGCTCCTGAACCTGGAAGGCAGCAAGGTGAACGTGTACGGCGGGGCCGTGAGCCTGGGCCACCCACTGGGCGCATCGGGCGCGCGCATCGTAACCACGCTGCTGAGCGTACTGGCGCAGGAAGGTGGAAAAATCGGCGTCACGGGCATCTGCAACGGCGGCGGCGGGGCTAGCTCCATTGTGCTGGAGAAATTGTAGGGTGCGGGGCTTTTCCCCGCCCGGCGCTGAACAATGCGCTTAGAACGAGGGTGCGAGGCTTGCCTGCGTCCGGCGTTGAACAATCCATGTCGGATTCGTTCAACGCCGGACGCAGGCAAGCCTCGCACCCTCGTTCATTATTCCCCGAAAAAGTAGTAAGTTGGCGGCCTCATCAACCTTTCACGCCTGCTTATGAAACACGCTGCTTCTCACTTGCTTCCGTTGCTGGTGGCTGGGCTATTACTGGGTGGGTGCGGGCGGGGCACCACGGCTGCCACTACCACGGCCCCGCCGCCAGCTACCGCAACGGCCGCCCCTACCCCCGTGCCCCCCGCGCCGGGCTTCTCGATTCCGGTGGAGTATTACACCCTGCCCAACGGACTGCGGGTGGTGCTCTCACCCGACCACACCGCGCCTACGGCCACGGTGGCCGTGTACTACAACGTGGGTTTCCGCAACGAGCCGCGCGACCGCACGGGCTACGCGCATCTATTTGAGCACCTGATGTTTCAGGGCTCGCAAAATTTGGGGAAGCTGGAGTTTATCAACCTCGTGCAGAGCAATGGCGGGGTGCTGAACGGCTCGACGCGCTTTGATTTTACCAACTATTTTGAGACGGTGCCAGCCAACAAGCTCGAAACCATGCTCTGGGCTGAGGCCGACCGGATGCGCGGCACGGCCCTCACGCCCGCCAGCCTGGCCAACCAGCAGGGGGTAGTGAAAAGCGAGGTGCGCGTGAACGTGCTCAACCAGCCTTACGGTGGCTTTCCGTGGCTCGATATGCCGCAGAAAGCCAACAAGAACTGGAACAACGCGCACAATTTTTACGGCGATTTAAAAGACCTTGACGCGGCGACGTTGCCCGATGCGGAGAAGTTTTTCAAGACCTACTACACGCCTTCCAACGCGGCGCTGGCCGTGGTGGGCGACTTTGAGCCGGCCGACGCTAAGGCGATGGTAGAGAAGTACTTCGCCAACCTGCCGAGCGCGCCGCGCCCGGCCAAGCCCGACCTGACCGAGCCGCGCCAGACTGAGGAGATGCGCTTTACGAAGGACGACAAGCTGGCCAATAAGCCGGCGCTGGCCTTCGCCTACCACATGCCCGACCGCAACACGCCGGAATACTACGCCCTGATTTTGCTCGACCAGCTGCTGCTGCAAGGCAAGGACAGCCGCCTCTACCAGGCGCTGGTGCAGAAGCGCGGCTACACCGACGAGGTGAGCGGCGGCATCAATTACCTCGGTAACGCCTTCAATTACAGCGGTCCCATGCTGTGGATGGGCAACCTGACCTATGACAACTCGGTGAGCGCCGACTCGGTGCTGGGCGTGGTGGACCGGACCATCGGGCGGCTCGACCAGCAGGGCGTAAGTCAGAATGACCTCGACCTGGCGCTGGTAAAGCTGCGCAGCTCGCTCTACGATAACTTGAGCAGCGGCCAGGGCCGCGCCGATGTACTGGCCGCCTTCGCGCTATTTGATAACGACCCGGCGCGCATCAACACCCTGGAGGCGGAGTTTCGGAAGGTAACGCCGGCTATTATGCAGCAAACCATCCGGGACTATTTGCGCAAGACCAACCGCACCATTCTCATCATCAACCCATTAGCCAAAAGCTAAGCTGCTATGAAAGCGATTGTTTCTACCTTGTTCGGCGTGGCCGCGGCGGCGCTGCTGGCCCTACCCCCCGCCACGGCGCAGACGACCGTGCCAACGTCCGCCGCGCCTAAACAGACGCCGCCGGTTGGTGGCCCGGCCCGCGATTTTGCGCTGCCGCCGCGCACCGATTTTACCTTGCCTAATGGCCTGTTGGCCCGGCTGGTGCCGTTTGGCGATATTCCCAAGACGACGATTCTGGTATCCATTCAGGCGGGCGGCGTGCACGAGGCGGCCAGCCAGCAGGGCGTGGCCAGCCTGCTGAGCCGCCTGATGCAGGAGGGCACTACCAGCCGCCCGGCCGCCACCGTGGCCGAGCAGGTGGCGCGCATGGGCGGCTCGCTGAACATCTACGCTGGCGACGACCAGACGCAGGTGTACGCCGATTGCCTGAGTGAATTCGCGCCCGACCTGGTGGCGCTGCTTGCCGACATGGTGCAGCACCCCGCCCTCCCCGCTGCCGAGCTGCCGCGCCTCAAAACCGACTTCAAGCGCCAGCTGGCTTTGCGGCGCGCCCAGCCTGGCTCGCAGGCCCAGGAGAAGCTGTTGGGGGCCGTGTACGCGGGCCACCCCTACGGCCGGCCCCTACCCACTGATGCCCAGGTAGATGCCTTAACACTAGAACAAGTGCAGGCATTTTACCAAAGCCAGTTTGGGGCGCAGCGCACGGCGATTTTTGCGGCCGGCAAGTTTGATTTAGTAGGCGTGCGGCAGGCCATTGAAGCCAACTGGAATGCCTGGCCCGGCGGGCCGGCCCCGCGCATTGAGGTAGCCAAAGCGCTGAGCAAGCCCGAGGTGCTGACCCAGGACCGGCCCGGCGCACCGCAGTCCACGCTGCTGCTGGGCCTGCCGGTGGCCGACCCCACCAGCCCCGACTACACCCGGCTGCGGGTCACGAACTCGCTGCTCGGCGGCTCGTTTGGCTCGCGCATTACGCGCAATATTCGGGAGGACAAGGGCTACACGTACTCGCCGTACAGCTATATTGATACCAATTACCATTCCGGGGTGTGGATTGACGCGGCTGACGTGACGACCAAGGACACCTACAACTCCTTGAAGGAGATTATGAAGGAGATTGAGCGGCTGCAAAAAACGCCGCCTTCGGCCGAGGAGCTGCGCGGCATTCAGAACTACGAGGTGGGGCTGTTCGTGCTGCGCAACGCCTCGCCCAACGGCATTGTGGGGCAGTTGAGTACCATGCACTTGCAGGGCCTACCCGATACTTACCTCACCGAGCAGGTGCAGCGCCTCAACGCCGTGACGCCCGCGCAGGTGAGTGCTACCACCCGCCAGTACCTCCGCCCCGAGGCTATGACGACGGTCGTGGTGGGCGACCAGAAGGTTATCGCCCCGCAGCTCAAGCAGTACAAAGCCTTGCAGAAGAAAGCGTTGTAGCGCTTCGTCATATTAAGTAGTATAGTAATCATTCTGAGATTTGACTCACGGAACCCCTGTGGTATCGGGCTGCATCTACCTTTGCACGCAACAGGTAAGGCGAAGCCCGCCAATTTTTTGAGTAGGAAATTCTTTTGACTAAGCAACTGGCGGTTTTTACGAGTTACCAGCTGCTTATTTTCTTTGCATTTTTTGACTGCTTTCGCCACTAAGCTTACTCAAACTACTCGTGCGCTGGTCCAACGCATTTTTTATAAGCAGTTGTACCAAAGCGCGCGGTCACGGGCCCTGTTTACGCTGCTGGGGCAGGTGCTAAAGGAGTTTCGGGTGAGCGGCCGACAATTCTTTTCGTGGGCGGCTCCCGTAGACTCGGCGCTGCGCGTGCTCAAATACGGGCTGGTGGCCCTGGTGCGGCTGCCACTGGGGCGTAGCGTGCGGCTCAGCTACGGCTACACCGGCGAAGACCGCCTACTCGAATCGCTGCTCAAATCGCTCATCACTTACAATGGGTTTTACGTGGAAGTAGGCAGTAATGAGCCGCGCTTCATCTCCAATACCTTCCTGCTTTACCGGCGCGGGTGGCGCGGCATCTGCATTGACCCGAACGAGGAGCTGATTGGCAAGCATCGTCGCATCCGGCCGCGCGACCGGGCGGTGTGCGCCTTCGTGGCCCACGAAACCCAGCCGCTTAATTTTATTCAGCTCAGCAACAATGTATTATCAACGGCCGACCCGCAGTACGTGCCCCAGTTCCTGGCCGCTGGCCAGCAGATTGTGGGTACGCGCCAGGTGCAGCCGCGCTCACTCACCAGCATCTTGGTGGCCGAACAGGCTCCGGCTCAGTTCGACCTGCTGGCAGTTGATGCCGAAGAATTTGACTTATCGGTGCTGCAATCACTGGACTTTCAGCGTTTCCGCCCGCGCCTGGTCATGGTGGAGGCCGATGACTTTGACCCGGCTCAGCCGCAACAGCATCCCATTTTTCAGTTGCTAGTAGCTCAGAACTACGTATTTAAGGGCAGTATTCTTACCAACCTCTATTTTATGAGCCAGCCAGCAGCGGGCCAATAGAAAGTAAGCTGGTTTACTTACTGCTGTTACGCAATTGCTTCGTTAAAGCGGCTTCAGAGGCGTAACGTCGGTTGCTTATATTGTTCGAAAAGTGGGCGCTTCCATCTCATTTTACTAGCGTAGCCCGTTTGCCTTTTATGACATACCGGTTAATTTTTGGCTTATTATTAAGCACCTTTGTCGCGCAAGCGCAACGCTCCCAGCGGATTACGGTTTATTTTGACTCGACCAAAATTCACCCGCATGAGATTTACCAGGCCCTCGTGAGCCAGGATACCGTGCTGAACGGCCCCTATAAGCGCTTCTACCCCAACGGCCGCCTGGAGGCCCAAACGCGCTACACCGATGGCAAGCGCGACTCGCTCTACGTGGAGTTTCACGCCAACCGGGCGCGGCGGCTGGAGGCCACCTACGTGGCCGGCACGCGCCAGGGCCCCTTCAAAACCTACTACCCCGACGGCAAGGTGGCCCAGGTCGGTACCTTCGTGGACGATGAGCCCGCCGGGCCGCTGACGACGTACTACCCCACCGGCGAAGTCAAGCTCCAAACTACCCTCACTAAGGGCCAGCCCAACGGCGCGGTGCGCGAGCTGTACGCCAGCGGCCGGCCCGCTGCCGAGGTCATGTACGCGAACGGCCAGCCCAACGGGGCGGTAAAATTTTACTACCCCAGCGGCCAGGTGCAGAGCGAAGGCACGCTTCGCAACGGCCTGCTGGCCAGCTCCTACAAGACGTATTACGAAACCGGCCAGCTCGAAAGCGAGACGGTGATGAACGAGCAGACCGGCAAGGGCAGCTACCGCTCGTACTACCCCGCCGGCCAGCTCCAAACCGAGGGTACCTACGCCCCGGCCGCCCTGCGCGAGCGGGCGGTGAAAAACCCGCTCGGCGACGACCTGACCAAGCGCGTGGCCCCGCGCACCGGCACCGCCGCCCTCGACGGGCCGGCCACCTCGTACTATGAAAGTGGCAAGGTGAAGGGCAAAACCACTTACCGCCTCGGTGTGCCCACCGGCCACGGCCTGAGTTACTATGAAAGCGGCCTGCCCAAGGAGGATATCGACTACGCCAGCCAGGGCCGCGACCGCAAGGTGGTGCGCTACTACGACGCGCCCGGCCAGCCCCGCCAGGCCGAAGAGCAGTTCCGAAACAACCGCCCCGCCGGCTCTTGGCGCGAGTTTTATCCTGACGGCAAAACGCCCCGCCAGACTGAAACCTACGCCGCCAACGGCAAGCTCACCGGCGAGCGCCTCACTTACTTCGACTCGGGTAAGGTGCAGACCCGCCAGCAGTTTGACCTAAATGGCCTGCAAACCGGCGTGGGCCAGGAATATTTCGCCAACGGCCAGCCGTTTAAGGAAGCTAATTACCTGAAAGGGCTGCTAACTGGCTCCTTCCGAGAGTTTCACGAAAATGGCCGCCCCGCGGTGGCTGGCCAGTACAAAAACGGCAAGCAAAGCGGTGAGTGGACGTATTACAACGCCAGCGGCGGCACCGAGCGCCAGGTAACCTACCGCGACGGCAAGCCCGAGAACGCCGGCCCCCGCCTCAAGCTCAACGGCAAGCCTTTCGTACCCAAAGCCAGCCCTAAGCGCAAGTAGGGGGTAGGGAAACGGGAATCTCTAAAGTCGGATTATTAGTGGGTTATTCCGCTGATAATCCGACCTTTATTTTGGATAAGCGAGCAGGTTCCTTTCCTGCAAAGGGCCGCGCGCGAACGCCGGGCGCGCTATGGTCGGCATGACGTTCTCTTGTTTGCTGAATTTCTACTTCTTACGCCTTGAAAATCCGCCTACCCCTGCTGTTTGCCTTGGTTAAGCTCCTCTCCAGCCTGGCGCTGGTAGGCTATGGCACCTACGAGCTGCAACGTGACGAGTATTTATACCTCGACTATGGCCGCCACCTGGCCTGGGGCTACCTCGAAGTGCCGCCCCTCACGGCTCTGCAAAGCTGGCTGACGCTGGCGCTGGGCGGCGGGTTTTTCTGGGTGAAAATGTGGCCGCTGCTTTGGGGCAGCGGCACTATTTACGTGGTGGTGCGACTGGCCCAGCGGCTGGGCGGCGGACCCTGGGCGCAGGCGCTGGCCGGCGTGTGCTACCTCTGCACCGTCTACGGCCGGCTCAACCTGCTATTTCAACCCAACTCGTTCGAGGTATTTAGCTTTACATTAGGTACTTACCTACTAGTGCGCCATGCGCAGCCTGATGGCCAGCCGCGCCACCTCTACTGGCTGGGCTTGGTGCTGGGGCTGGGCGTGCTCAATAAATTCACGACCTTCTTCTTCATCGCCGCCGCGCTGGCGGCCCTGCTGCTGACGGCCCCGCGCACCCTGGCACGGCGGCCCTTCTGGCGGGCAGTGGGCATTGCCCTACTGGTGGCTGCGCCCACGCTGGCGTGGCAGCTGGCGCACGGGCTACCCTTTCGGCACCAT
The DNA here is from genome assembly GCF_020012125.1 of Hymenobacter psoromatis. Taxonomy (NCBI): domain Bacteria; kingdom Pseudomonadati; phylum Bacteroidota; class Cytophagia; order Cytophagales; family Hymenobacteraceae; genus Hymenobacter; species Hymenobacter psoromatis. The sequence goes on along the minus strand of NZ_JAIFAG010000001.1, from coordinate 1,126,335 downwards.
ATGGCGCTGCTGCACGCTACGCAGCTGGTGCACGTAACGGCCGCCGGCTTCTGGCAGCAGCAGCTACTGCTGTGCGTAGCGGCGCTGCTAGTGTGGGGGCCGGGGCTGGTGGCGGCTTTACGGGGTCAGCCCCGGCCGGCGGTGCGGGTTGTGGGCTGGGTGTATGTATTTGGGCTGTTGATTCTCAACTTATTACACGGCAAAAGCTATTACGCGCTGGGCTACTACCCGGCGCTGTTTGCGGTGGGCGCGGTGTGGTGGCAGGCCCGGCTGGCGCGGGCAGCCACCCCGCTACGGCTGGTGCGAGCGGCTTTTTTGGTGGGGCCACTGGTGGTGGTGCTGCCGCTAGGGCCGCTGCTGTTTCCGGTGCTGCCGCCGGCCATGATGCAACGCCTGGGGCAGCTGGCTTTTTACCAGCAAACCGGCTTCTACCGTTGGGAAGACGGCCAGGCGCACCCGCTACCCCAGGACTATGCCGATATGCTGGGCTGGCGCGAGCTGGCCGACAAAATCTGGCGGGCCTACCAGGCGCTGCCCGACTCCACGCGCGCCCGTACCCTTATCAAATGCGATAACTACGGCCAGGCCGGGGCCATCAACTACTATAATCGCGACCGGCCCCTACCCCCCGCCACGAGCTTCAACGGCAGCTACTTATTCTGGTTTCCGGCCCCGCCGGCCCGGCCCTATCGCCACGTGCTGCTCATTGGTGAAGGCCACCCCGATGAGTTAATACCTTATTTTCAAAGCTTTCAGAAAGTGGGCGAAATTACCAATGCCTACGCCCGCGAGCAGGGCACCACCATCTACCTGGGCACCGGCCCTACCCCCGCCCTGCTGGCCCGCGCCAACCGCGAGCGCCTGGCCGAGCTAGCAGCGTGGGAGGGAATGAGTAGGGAGCAATGACAAATTGCTCCCTACTCCCTAATTTCCTGCCCTCTCCCCAGCAGGCGCACGGTGGCGTAGGCGATGAGCAGGAAGGCCCAGAAAACGACCGTGACGCCCCAGGTTTGCCAGTTGTGGAAGGGATGCAGCAGGCGCTGCACGATGTCGTAGAAGAGGGTGAAGGGGTTGCTGAGAATATCCCAGGAATTGTAGCGCAGGTAGCGGCCCAGGTACACGCCGAACGCGCTGAGGCCCAGCGCCAAATTCACGAAGCCCCAGCCCGCCCAGAAGCCCAGGCGCTGGCGCACCAGCGTGTGCATATCGAGCAGGGAGGCGAAGGCCAGCATCAGCCCGTTCCAGGCGCAGGACATGATGAGGGCCAAATCGTACCAGTAGGGCACGCCGCGGCGTGGTACCAGGTGGAAGAGGTCGGTGATGAGGTAAGGCGCGTTGGGGAAAAACAGCAGCCACACCGCCCCGACGGGCAGCAGCAACCGCCCGGCGGGCGGGCGGGCGGCCAGCGTCAGGGCCGCGCTCAGGCCAAATGGGATGGCCGCCAAAAATAGATTCCAGAGCAAAAACGTGAATTGCAGCTGCCCAGTGAGCAGGATGCGCACTGCAATGAGGGCGAAGCTGAGGGCCAGCGACAAGCCCAGCACGAGCAGCAGGGGCAGGCGGTAGCGCAGGGCACCGGGCGAAAGCGGCATGGGGCAGGCTGAGTGAACGGGCTAAGGTAGGCAGGCGCGGCGCGGCGGTTGCATGCGGGCATTTTGGGCGGGGCGGAGGCAGCGTACCTTTGCGGCGGCCACCCGGTCCTACCCCCCTTTCTTTCGCATGACTCACTCGTACCGCGCCGCTGGGCGGCCGGGGCGGTGGCTGTTGCTACTGCCGCTGCTGCTGCTGAGCCTGGCTGCCGCCGCCCAAGGCCAGCTGGCACGCTACCGCACCGGCCAAGCTCAACTTGACCAAGGCCACTTCGCGGCCGCCATGAAGGAGCTGGAGCCGTTGGCTCAGCCTATCAACCACTTCGCGCAGGCTCCCGACGCGGCCTACCTCTATGCCGTGGCCGCCACCCGCGCCGGCCAGTGGGCCGAGGCCGAGCAGATGCTCAACCTCGTGCGCAACCAGTATTTAACCTACCCCGGCCTGAACGAGGTGCTGTACCTGCAAGGACAGGTATCGTTTGAACAGGGCGACTACGACACCGCCCTGCGCACGCTGGGCCTGCTGCCCGCCGCCCAATATGGCCCGCTGCGCGAAGCGATGCAGGCCAGCTACTTAGCCAAGCTGAAGGACCGTACTACCTGGCAGCGCCTGCGCAAGCGCTACCCCCAAAGCGCGCTGCTGGGCCGCTGCTACGCCGATTTTCTGGCGGCCAGCGGCCCACTTACTCCCGCCGACCGCCAGCAGCTCGACGCGCTCATTACCCAGTTTAAGCTCGACCGCAAGCCCTACGCGTCGGCCCTGGCTACGGCCCCGGCCGCGCCCAAGGCTCTTCCTCGCAAGGCTACTTATAACATCGGGGTGCTGCTGCCCTTCGAGCTAACCGATAATACCTGGCAGACCAAGAGCCAAAACCGCTTTGTGACCGACCTTTACGCCGGCCTGCGCCTGGCTCAGGACTCGTTGCAGCGCGCCGGGCGGCCGGTGCAGCTCTTTACCTACGACACGGGGGCCGATACGCTCACGCTCAAAACCGTGCTAGCCCTGCCCGAGCTGGCGGGCATGGATATGCTCATCGGGCCGGTGTATAAGTCGGGGGCGCGGCTGCTGGCCCAATACGCCCGCGAGCACCAGATTGTGTGCGTTAACCCACTTTCGCAAGATGCTGACCTGGTGCTGGATAACCCCTACCACTACCTCTACTCGCCCAGCGCGGCTACCCAGGGGCGGGTGGCGGCGCAGTTCGCGGCTACCACGTTTGGCACCGGCCGGCCGGCCGTGCTGCTGCACGAAGAAACCAAGGACGACAACGATTTTGCCGCTGCCTACCAGGCAGCCTACGAGGCCGCCGGCGGTCACGTGGCGGCCACCCATTCCTTCCACCCCGATGACCCCGCCGGCCTCGCGGCCGCCTTACTGCCTGCCGAGCTGACCGGCGCGAGCCACCTCGTGGTGGCCTCCGACAACCGTAAAACCGGACCTGCCGCCTTCGCCGCGCTGGCCGCCGTGCCCGCCGCCACCCGGCCCGCGCTGCTGGTGCCCGGCACCTGGCTCGATAACCCAGAGCTGGGCCTGGGGCAGCTGGGTGGCGCGGGCGTGTACTATTACTACCCCAAATACTACGACCGTGCGGCTGCCGGCTACCGGCGCTTCCGGCAGCTCTACCTGGCGCAGCAAAAGCTGCCGCCCTCAGTATTTGCCAGCCAGGGCTTCGAGCTACTGCTCTTTTTTGGCAATGCTCTGGCGCAATATGGGCCCGCATTCCAGGGCGCGCTGGCCACCCTACCCCCCCAGCCGGGCGCCATCTTCGAGCCCCTCACCTATCCCAACGGCGCGCACGACAACCAAACCGTACCGCTGCTCAAACTTAGCAACCTCGAACCGCGGATATTGAATAAATAAGCAGGAATTAGTGTCGTTCAGGGAGTGTAATGCCGCCATTTGCTAGACCTTACTAAAGCAAAATCGGCGCAAAATACCACCATGCTCACTTGGCATTTGTTTGTTGAAATATGACACACGAGAACCAAAATTAATTGCTAAATACGAACCGTTAATACCTAATAAGTTGACTACTTCTGAAAATCTATTTGCTCGCGCCCAGGAGTTAATTCCGGGCGGGGTTAATTCGCCGGTGCGGGCCTTCCGGGCAGTGGGCGGCGCGCCCATATTTATGCAGTCAGCGCAGGGCGCGTGGCTCACTGATGTAGATGGCAACCAGTACGTTGACTTCATCAACTCCTGGGGGCCGATGATACTGGGGCACGCGCCCGCCGTGGTGCTCGACGCCGTGCGCGCGGCCCTGCCCGACTCGCTGTCGTTTGGTGCGCCCACCCGGCGCGAGGTGGAGCTGGCCGAATTACTCATCGAGATGGTGCCGAGCGTAGAGAAAGTCCGCCTCGTCAACTCCGGCACCGAGGCCACGATGTCGGCCGTGCGGGTGGCGCGGGGCTACACCGGCCGCGACAAGATTCTCAAATTTGAGGGCTGCTACCACGGCCACGGCGACTCGTTTCTGATTGCCGCCGGCTCGGGGGCGCTCACGCTGGGCGCACCCGATTCGCCGGGCGTGCCGCAGGGCGTGGCCCAGGATACACTCACGGTGCCCTACAACGACCTGGCCGCCGTGGAAGCCGCCATCGCGGCCAATCCGGGCCAGATTGCCACCATCATTATTGAGCCGGTGGTGGGCAATATGGGCCTCGTGGCCCCGGCCCCCGGCTTTTTGGCCGGGCTGCGCGGGCTGTGCACTCAGCACGGCATCGTGCTGCTGTTTGATGAGGTGATGACGGGCTTTCGCCTGGCTCCCGGCGGCGCGCAGGAGCGTTTCGGCGTGGTGCCCGACCTTACGACGCTCGGCAAAATCATCGGCGGAGGCCTGCCCGTGGGGGCTTACGGCGGCCGCGCCGACATTATGAACCAGGTGGCACCCGCCGGCAAGGTGTACCAGGCCGGCACGCTTTCGGGCAACCCGCTGGCCACGGCCGCCGGCCTGGCCCAGCTGCGCTACCTGCACGAGCACCCCGAGGTATACGCGCAGCTCGAAGCCACCAGCACCCGCCTGGCCGATGGCACCCGCCAGATTGCCCAGGAGTTGGGCTTAAATTATACCGTCAATCAGGTCGGCTCCATGTTCAGCCTCTTCTTCACCCCGGAGCCAGTCACTAACCTGGAAGACGCCAAGAAGGCCGACCTGCCAGCGTTTGGGCGCTACTTCCACGCCATGCTGCGGCGCGGCATCTACCTGGCTCCGTCGCAGTTCGAGGCCCTGTTCGTGTCCACGGCCATCACTGACGAGCTAGTGGAAAAATACCTTCGCGCCTGCCGCGAATCGTTGGTAGAGGCGCATCCAGCTAGTAGCTGATAGCGGGGCCTATAAGTGGCTCTTAGCTTTTTTCTTGATTAACAATGGTTTACTGAAAGTAGCCCGTTGGGTTACCTTTGCCAAACTTCGCGCTGCCCTGCCTATGCGTTTCCTACTCACGCTGCTCCTGTTTCTGCCCTTCGCCGCTCTGGCCCAAACACCGGCCGCGGCCAACAAGCAACTGTTTGACCGCACCATCGACGAGTTAAATTTTCGCACCTTCGAGACGGTGTACGACAAGCACTTCACGCGGCAGAAATTTCCGGCTACCCTGCGCACCGCCGCCGCCCGCCGGCAGTTCACCAATTTCGAGGGTAACGCCGAGCTGCAAAAGCTGTTTCTAAACTACAACGACGGGGCTGAGCACTACAAAACGCGCTTTGGCACGGGCCCGCTCACGCTGGCCGAGTTTGAAAAGCAACTCAGCGGCGTGCTGCGCGACCGCAATTTCGAGTTTTTCATCCGGGGCCTGCCGCGCGATGAGAAGGCGGCCCTCGTCCGCAACGAGCAGCGCGCCATCAAGCAGGCCACCGCGCAGTTCAATGCCAGCGCCAACCCCGCCGCCCAGCCTACTCCCCCCCAGCCCGAAGAGCCGCTGGCCACGCCCGCCCCGCTCACCACCAACGGCCCTGCGCCCGGCGACGAGCCCGCCGCTGCCCCGGCTGCCGAGCCTGGCATTCGCCCCGCCAGCGCTCCCGCCGATGGCCCTTCCCCCGGCCCCGGCTGGGTGGGCTACCTCACGCTGCTGCTGAGCCTGGGCTCGTTTGGACTGCTGCTGCTCGTGGTGTTCAGCCTACTACCCGAAATGCGCCGCCTGCGCCGCCAAGTGCGCACCCTCGAAACCGAGCAGGCTTACTATTCAGCCGCTCCCGAAGCCGACGCGCCCTACCCGCCTGACGGCACCCCTACCCCCCCCGCCGAGCCCGTCCCCAGCTTCTTCAGCCGCTTCCGGCCCCATGCTACCGGCGAACTGCCCGCCGACCAGTACGACGAGGAGGAAATCAGTTGATTGGTTATTAGCAAACACCAATCGACAATCACTACTAACTTAATGATTCTAACCGACCAGCAAATCCGCGCCGAGATGGCGCGCGGTACCATTGTAGTGCAACCCTACGACCCGGCCTGCCTGGGGACCAACTCCTACGACGTACACCTGGGCCGTTACCTGGCTACCTACGACGACGCGGTGCTCGATGCCCGCGCCCACAACCGCATCACAACCTTTGAGCTATCGGCCGAAGAAGGCTACGTGCTGCAACCCGGCATCCTATACCTGGGCGTGACGCAGGAATACACCGAAACGCACGCCCACGTGCCGTTTTTGGAGGGTAAGAGCAGCGTAGGCCGGCTGGGCATCGACATTCATGCTACCGCTGGCAAGGGCGACGTGGGGTTTTGCAACTACTGGACCCTGGAAATTAGTGTTTCGATGCCCGTGCGCGTGTATCCGGGTATGCCCATTGGGCAGCTTATCTATTTTAGTATTCAAGGAGATGTGCAAACGCTGTACAACCACAAGCAGTCGGCTAAATACAACGAGCGCAGCGAGCGCCCGGTAGAGAGTATGATGTGGAAAAACCAGTTTTAAGGGGGGTAGGGTGCCCATTCGGTGGGCCGCCAGCGGCGCGCCCGGCGGGCGGGCGCTTACCTTGGCTACCCAACCTCGGGAATAAAGTTTGCGTTAAAAAAGGACAACCCCGGCGCGGGGCTGTCCTTTTTTTGACTCTTTTTCTCTACGCATGAAGACTGCTTTTGCCTGCCTGGGACTGATTATTACCTTGAGCGCCCGCGCCCAGCAACTGGCTCCGGGCCCTCCGCAGCCCGCGCCCATGCCCCAGGATAAAACCCAGCCCAGCCCGCGCCTCAACCCTGCCGTGAGCGAGCGAGCCGAGCACCTAAGCGACCAGATGGCCCGCGACCTGCGCCTGAATGGCTACCAGTCGGCCCGCCTGCGCGCCATTAACCAGGACAAAATCTCGAAGCTGGAAGCCGCTGAGCATCAGTACGCCAAGGACCCTACCCAGCTCGACCAGCACACCAGCGCCATCACCCGCGAGCGCGACCAGGAGTTGCAAGCCGTGCTCACAACCGACCAGTACACCGACTATTTCGACGCGCGCAAGCGCTACGCCCAAGCCGACCGCAACTACGCTCTCAACGCCGCGTCGGCCATTCTGGTCAATTCGGTACAGAACCCTACCCCCGCCCGCGCCAACGATGCCGTGATTGGCCCTGCCCAGCCAGCAAAGCCCAGTTCCGGCAAGGGTCAGCCCGGCGCGCCGGCGGCCCGCGCCCAGCGGTAGTATCTGGCTATACAGCTAGACTAGCTCATTACAACTAGATGACCTAAACAAGGCTGGGTGTGAAACCATCTATCTAAGAGAAAGCCTCTGGAGCTACGAAAGCGCCTCCTAAGTTGGACCGCATGCTGGCCGGGTTGCGTACCGGCGACACGGTCTACATTCATAAGCTCGACCGGCTGGGACATTTGCTCGACATAGTGGCGGAACTGGAGATTTGGGGCGTGGGCCTAGTCTCGCCTACCGATGCCATCAATGCGACCTCCGCTTAGGGTCAGCTCGTGTTTAACCTGTTTGCCTCCCTGGCCGAATTTGAACGGAAACTGATTCGCGAGCGCATCCACGCGGAACTGGCTTCGGCCAGGGCCCGGGGCCTCGCTGGCGGCCGCCAGCGAGGCCCCTTCGAAGAAGCGGAGCGCACAGCCATCGTGGCCGAGACCCTCTATCGCGAACAGCGACTCGGTGTCAATGAGATTGCGAACTGCCTGCGCATTTCCAAGGTCACGCTCTATAAATATCTGCGCCACCGAGGTGTGGTCATTTATAGTCACCGGAAAGCCGCAGGAGGTAAGCCGACCGAGTAAGTTTTGCACCAAACGCTCGGTTAAATTCTTTAACGCGCTATTTTTTCCGTTTCCTGAGAGGACCCCTATACTTCATTATGGATGCACTTTATATTTTTGTAAAATTTCCGGTAAAAGGTCGAGCCTGACGATGATATCGTGCCGACTAACTATTTCATTCATCGCAGCATATGGTGGATGAGGATTTGAGGCCAGCAATTTATCTAGTCCCTTTAAAAATTCCTCAAATCCGCCGGGGGCGTATAATTCGATGAATTTTGCCGGTAAAGTGTCTGAACTCCAAATGTATAGTCCCAGGGAGTGCTGGTGTATTTTCCGGGCTAGAATTTCGCACAGACCTATGGGATAAGTACTCCACGGCAGCGCCCGCACAACGCAGGCAGTACGGTGCGCTAGCCAACACAGCCAGGAAAGCCTACAAGGCTTAGCCACCCGTTATAGCATCAACCCGAAAACGGTAGCCAAGTGGCGCAAGCGCCCTACCGTCCAAGACGCCCGGATGGGGCCCGAACCTGCTTCGACGGTGCTGAGCGCTGAACAAGAGGGCATCGCCGTGGCCTTTCGTCGGCACACGCTTCTACCGCTGGACGATTGCCTTTACGCGCTGCAAGCGACGATTCCGCGCTTGTCCCGCTCGGCGCTGCATCGCTGTTTTCAACGCCACGGCATCAGCCGCCTGCCCCTAAGCGAGGACGGGCAAAGCCCGCCGAAAAAGAAATTTAAGGACTGCCCTATCGGCTACCTGCACGTTGACTTTGCCGAAGTGCAGACCGAAGAAGGCCGCCAATAGCTCTTTGTGGCTATTGACCGCACCAGTAAGGTGGCCTTTGCCGAGTTGCATCCCCGCGCCAAACGCGTTGTGGCAGCCGAATTTCTGCGCCGGGTGCTCGACAAGCTGCCGCACAAAGTGCATACTGTACTGACGGACAATGGCGTGCTATTTACGCCGCAAGCGCATCAGTTTCTGCCCGGCGGGCACAGCTTTGACCGTATCTGCCGCGAATACGGCGTAGAGCATCGGCTCACTAAGCCCGCTCATCCCTGGACTAATGGCCAAGTCGAGCGCATGAATCGCACGATTAAGGAGCCGACGGTGCAGCGCTACCACTACCAGACCACGGAGGAGCTTAATCAGCATCTACAAGCCTTTTTGCTGGCCTGTAACCACGCCAAGCGCCTCAAGACCCTACGTGGGCTTACGCCGCACGAATTTGTCTGTGCCCAGTGGCAAAAGAACCCAACTATCTTTACTCGGGACCCGACCCACCTCACCCTGAGACTATACACCTAGGTCACCCCACTTTGTGAGCCACGTAGCCTACCCTACTAAAGGATACGTAACAATGCAGTAACTTTGCCTCATGCTTCCACCAAAAATCTTGTTAATGCAGCGTGGAACCCTGCTGGTCAAAGAACCGCGAGTAGGTCGGAAGGGCTTCGCCACCATCGGTTTTCCCGATTTCGTCTTTGGTATTTCCGTTGTTTTTTCTACATGTTGCCCCGCCACCGTTTCGGATTCCGAAACGGTTTTTTTATGTCCGTTGAGTTCATAGGATGCCGCCCCGCAGCCAATTCGTATTTCATAACTCAAACGCTAAACTCATACCCCTACCTCCCATGGACGCCAACAGCCCCTCCCCCGACCGTGGCTGCTGCCACCATCGCCGCGGCTCACCCCGGTAGCCCATTTCTCTCTCATGAGTAGCGGTAGATAAGACGTTACATTGTCCTTTTTAGTCAGATAATCTCCCCTTTCCTCCACTTCGGTATGGCACGTAAAGACCTGCTCGACATCGCATCCCTTCGCCGTGAGGAAATCGAGTTCCTACTCGACCAATCCACGTCTTTTAAAAAATTGTTCACCCATTCGGTGAAAAAAATTCCCGCCCTCGAGGGCAAGTCCGTGCTCATGCTGTTCTACGAGGCTAGTACCCGGACGCACTCCTCCTTCGAAGTCGCGGCCAAACGCCTCTCGGCGGAGGTCACGAATTTCGACGTCGCCCACTCCTCCATCACCAAGGGCGAGTCGGTGCGCGAGACGATTGAGACGCTCCAAGCTATGCGCACCGACTACATCGTCGTCCGCCACGCTCACCCCGGCCTGCCCGGCATGATTGCCCGCCAAACCACGGCCTCGGTCATCAATGCCGGCGACGGAGCGCACGAGCACCCGACCCAGGCCCTGCTGGACGCCTTCACCATTAAGGAAAAATTTCCCGACCCCAGGGGCAAAAAAGTCCTCATTATCGGCGATATTCTCCACTCCCGCGTCGCGCGCTCCACCAGCACCCTACTGCAAAAGCTGGGCGTCGAGGTCGCTTACCTTGGCCCGGGGTCGTTGGTGCCCAAATATGTCCCGGCAAGCATCCGCCGCTTCACCGACTACGAGGCGGCCATGGCCTGGGCACCCGATGTGGTGTACCTGCTCCGCGTGCAGCTGGAGCGCCAGGACGTGCAGTTTTTCCCCAGCGTGCGCGAATACCACCGGGTCTACGGCATCACCACTACCCGGCTGGCGGAAATCCGCGACCGCGGCCTCTACATCATGCACCCCGGCCCCGTGAATCGGGGGGTCGAGCTGTGCGATGCCGTTATGGACTACGAGCGCAGCCTGATTACCAACCAGGTCGAGAACGGCATCTCCATTCGCATGGCCGTGCTCGACTGGCTCACGCCAGGCGGGGAATTCCCGCGGCAGGAATCGTATGTCGCACCGCAGCGCGCCAGCGCAACGGTGGGTAGGCCCTGAACGCTGGCCGCGGCGGCTGGTTCCGTCCGTGTATTTTCCTCTTCAACAGTCAGCATATCCCTACCCCCTCTTGCCGGTTTATAGCCCTCCTCCCTCCATGCTTCTTCTTCAAAACGCCCGCATCGCCTCCGAAAATTCACCCTTACTTATCGAAGGCGATGTCCTGATTGTCGAAGGAAAAATTCAGGCCATCGGCCACAACCTAGCCACTCCCAAGGGTGCCCGCGTCATCGACGCGCGTGGTCGGATTCTGATGCCGGCCATGTTTGATGCTCACGTCCATTTCCGCGCCCCCGGCTTTGAGAACAAGGAAACCATCACCACGGGCAGCGAAGCGGCCATCAACGGCGGCGTTACCGGCGTGGTGATGATGCCCAACACCCGCCCAGCCCTCGACTCGGCGACCGCGATAGCCACCGTGCTGGAAAATGCTAAGCTTCGGTCGCGCATTCCGGTGTACACCTCCGGCTGCGTCACCAAGAACCGCGAGGGTAAGGAACTGGCGGAAATCGAGGGCATGCGCGAACTCGGCGTGAAGATGCTCACTGACGATGGGGATACCACCAACGACCCGGCGGTGCTGCTGCGGGCGATGCAGTACGCTACCGAGTTTGGGATGTTTTTCGCCAGCCACTGCGAAGTGCCGGAGCTAGCCGGGCCGCGCGCCCTCAACGAGGGGGTGATGAGTTATCGGCTCGGCATCAAGGGCTCGCCGACGTGCGCGGAGGAAATCATCATCGACCGCGACATCCGCTTAGCCCACGCGGCGGGCGCGCACGTGCACATCCAACACGTGTCGAGTAAGCTCGGCATGGAAACCATCCGCTGGTGGAAATCGCGCGGCGATGTGCAGGTTACGGCCGAAGTGGCCCCGCACCACCTGCTGTTCACCGACGAGCACATCGGCGACTACGACACGAACTATAAAATGAACCCGCCCCTGCGCACGCAGGCCGATTGTGATGCCCTGCTCGAAGGGCTCATCGAAGGCGTCTTCGACCTCATTGCCACTGACCATGCGCCGCACACACCGTTCGAGAAAGCGCAGGATTTCATGAGCGCGCCCAATGGCATCACCGGCCTGGATACGGCCTTGGTGTCGCTCTATCACTATTTCGTCGAGCCCAAAAAGTTCGGGTGGGATGTGGTGGTGAAGCGCTATTCGGCGGAGCCACGCCGCCTGATGGGCCTGCCGGTAGCCGCCATCGAAGTGGGCCAACAAGCCGAGTGCCTCTTATTCGATACCGAAGTGGAAACAACTTTTACGCGGGAATTCATGAAATCTAAATCTCAGAACACGCCCTTCCTCGACCAGACGTTAAAAGGCCGGGTCGACTTGGTGATTTTAGGTACGGAAATTCTGCTGGAGCGCTAACCGTTCGGTACGCTGGGACCTAAATTTTGAGTGCCGCTTTTGCAGCAGACCCCTCTACAAGACCCACCATAAATACTAGGTTGTACGGACAATTACTTTTGTATTCGTGAACAGTATTGATGAGCTTAGTGACCGTGCGTGGACGGCACTATCGCCGCATTTGTCTGGCAAGGCGGGCGACGTGGGATGTATTGGGGCCGATAACCAACTCTTTCTCAATGCTGTATTCTGAGTGGCGCGCCACAGTTGCGCCTAGCGGGCGCTGCCTGCTCGCTTTTGCAAGCACGACTCCGTGCGCAAGCGCAGCCGGCGCTGGGCGCAAAAAGGCATCTGGCAGCGCTTGTTCGAAGCCGCGCAGGAGCCGGACTTAAATTGAGTCCTGCTCGACTCGACTATCGTGCGGGCCCACGCCCAGGCCGCGGGCAGCCGAAAAAAAGCCGTGTTGGCGACGAAGCCCGCGGCGGGCCAACAACGAAAATCCACGCCTTAGTCGACGCGCTGGGCAACCCGTTGCGCCTGCTACCCGGCCCCGGCCAGCAAGCGGACTGCCAACGCGCAGCCGACTTGTTACTAACTGCCCAGGGCGTAGGCAACGTGCTGGCCGATAAAGGCTGCGACACTGATGCCGTGGTGGCCGCCGTCGAGGCGCTGAGCGCGCAGCTCGTCATTCCCAGCGAAAAGAACAGCCAAATGGTCCGGCTCATCGACCGTAACATGTACCGCGACGCCATAAAGTCGAACGCTTCTTCCGCTACCTCAAGCAGTTTCGCCGCCTAGCCACCCGCTACAAAAAAACGGCTAGCAGCTACTTGGGAATGCTTCATTTTGTTTCCGCCCGGCCTTGGCTCCGCTAATTGTCCGTACAACCTAGTGAAAACCGTCTTTGGCGCAGCGTTAAAGACGGTTTTTACTAATTGATTTCAGCATAGCAAGCAAGTTGATTTAGCAAACTTGCTTGCTACTACAAATTCCTCTTACCGCTTTCAATTACTCACTATTCAATATACTTGGCAGCAATCAGTTATTTTTGTTAATTATTAAACAGCCATTTTAGTAAAACGCAGCAGGAAGTTTTCAATCATTCAAGAATTAGTTGTAGCTTTGAATCATAATTCTTCACCAGCCCTAACTCTTTACTTCCGAAGATGGCCATCGACATAACCCAACTGCAAAGTATGCTGCACAAAGCTGAACAGGATACCGTCCTGCTTGCCGACCTGCAAAAGCAATTCAAAAAAGCCCGCGCGGCCTTCGATGAAATGGAAAAGCTGTTCACTGACAGTTATACTTCCAAAAGCCGCCGGACCCAGGACACCGGTGAGGTTGACGCGGATGCTCCCTACGGCCGCAAAAAAGACGGCACCCCAAAGCAGCGCCCCGGCCGGATAAAGGCCGCCTAGCCAGCCCCACCGAGCCACAAAGTGCCTGAGCCTCGATGCTGCAAAGTGTCGGGGTTTTCTTATTATTGGCTGGCTACGCTCACCACTCCCGCATTTCAAACTACCATCATGCTGCTTGAAATGGCTCGTTCTTAGTAGCCTTATAGGTTATCGAGCCTTATAAAATTGAATGCCTTCTCCAAATCGGTCTAACTTACAGCACGAAATATCTCCGATTGCCAATTTGATAAAGCAATACATTAAACCTGCCAGCGCTTGTTCTAAATCACAAAGCTGCCTGCCTGATATTATTTGGGCAGTAGTACGTAATGGGCAGTTCCGTAAAAAAAGGTCTTCCGTACTCTGCGGAAGACCTTTTTTAGTACTAGTCAGCATAAGGTGCTTACTGATTGGTAGCCCCCTGCTCTTCCAAATAATCAGTTAATTCTTTGCAAAGGGTGCGCATCTTTTCGGCCATTTTTTTATCGCCGGTAGCATTAACAATGGTTTCGGCCATCGAGCCAATATTATCAACTACGAAATACTTCATCGCATCGGTGGGCATATCCTTGGTCCAAAGGTCAATTTTCATTGTCGCATCGGTATTCCGGTCCCAAATGGCAACGTTTATAGCTTTGGCAAACTGAATATCGGGCCCCGCATCGGTAGCCTGCCAGCTGATGGCTTCGGGCACCTTGTGGTCATCGAGGGCAATGCTAAAACGGATTTCAGACTTCTTCATAAATCGCAAATTTTGCAAATTTTGCGGATTGTGCAGCTTTAGGCATCAATAAGTAGATTTTATAAACGCAAACCTAAAAGCCTAAAAAAAGAGGCTTAGCACACGCCATTCGAAGCTACGAATTCCGCCTAATCTGCGTAAATCTGCAATTTAAACGTAATTATTAAGCATCACCGGCATTACCAGCATTAGGATGCTTTCGTTCTCATCCGCTTGAGCGGGCATGAGCAAGCCGGCGCGATTGGGGGTACTCAGTTCCAACGTAATTTCGTCGGAGTCAATATTGGAGAGCATTTCTTGCAGGAAGCGGGCGTTGAAGCCGATTTCCATATCCTCGCCGTCGTACTGGCAAGCCAGCGTTTCCTTAGCCTCGTTGCTGAAATCTAGGTCCTCGGCCGAAATCACTAGCTCGGAGCCGGTGAGGCGCAGGCGTACCTGATGAGTCGTTTTGTTGGAGTAGATGCTGATGCGGCGCACCGAATTCAGTAGCTCCTGGCGGTTGATAGTCAGCTTATTGGGGTTACTAACCGGAATTACGTTCTCGTAGTCGGGGTAGCGCTCATCAATGAGGCGGCAGACCAGGCGCAATTGATTGAACGAGAAAAAGGCGTTGCTCTGGTTGAACTCGATGCGCACCGGTGTGGCCTCGGAGGGCAGGGAGCTTTTGAGCAGGTTAAACGCCTTGCGCGGAATGATGAGGTTGGCCGTCTGGCCCGCGCCCACGTCCTGGCGGCGGTAGCGCAGCAGGCGGTGGCCATCGGTAGCCACAAAGGTGACCTGGGCTTCGCCCAGCTGCACCAAGATGCCGGTCATGGCCGGGCGCAACTCGTCGGTACTCACCGCAAAAATCGTCTTATTAATGGCCCGCGCCAGTGACGACGACGGCATCTCGACCGGAGCTGAGCCCTTCACCACCGGCACGCGGGGGAAGTCGGCGGCGTTCTCGCCGGCCAGCTTGTAGCGCCCGTTGGCCGAGCTGATTTCAATGGTGTACGTCTCCTCGTCCAGGGTAAACGTCACGGGCTGGTCGGGCAGGTTCTTGAGCGTATCGAGCAGGATGCGCGCCGGGGCCGCAATGCGCCCCGCTTCGCGCGCTTCGATGGGTAGCTCGGTTATCATGCTCGTCTCTAGGTCGGAGGCCGTGATGGTAAGCTTACCGGGTTCAATCTCAAAGAGGAAGTTCTCCAGGATGGGCACCACGGGGTTGTTCGTGACCACGCCGTTGATGCTCTGGAGCTGCTTGAGCAGGGCCGAGGACGAAACAATGAACTTCATAAGCGGGGGTAGGGATAGGTTTTGGACGAGGGGCAAAGATACTTCGGCGACCCCCGAATCAGCTAGTAAATGTAGGTCCCCTACCCCTACCTTTGAAAAAAGCCGATACGCAAGCCATCGAGATTATCGAAACCGAGGTCGTGCTCGAAGAAGCTACGTCTTTCAATCATTCCCGCCTCATTGGCCGCCTTACTGTATTACTGACCGATTATGAGGACAGCTTCGACATCATGCCGGAGCTGGAATTTGAGTTAATCACCGGCCGGCTTAAGCCAGACGTAGCCATTATGACCCGCCAGCCTTATGACTGGGCTGAAGACATTATTCGGTTTCCTCATCCGCCCCTCACGGCCATCGAAATACTTTCCCCCACGCAGGCATTCGACGCACTAGCTTCTAAAATTAGAAAGCTTTACTTGCCAGCCGGCGTGCAATCGGCATGGCTGATAATTCCCTCAGTTAAGTCAATCTATGTTTTTTCGGCCGATGGTGAGGTTGGGGTGCACACTACCGGTACTCTACATGACCCCGCCACACAAGTTAAAATCTCGCTCGAAAAGCTTTTCAAATAAAATTCCTCAGAATTTAAAATCAAAAAGCCTGACGCAAAAACGTCAGGCTTTTTCCTAAAAAGAAAATCGTCTACAAAATCCGTGAAATCTACTAAAATCCGTAGTATTAAACGTTAAACCGGAAGTGCATAATGTCACCATCCTGCACCACGTAATCTTTGCCTTCCACGGCCATTTTACCGGCTTCCTTAATTTTTACCTCCGTTTTATACTCCTGGTAATCCGGCAGCTTAATAACCTCGGCGCGGATAAAGCCCTTCTCAAAATCGGAGTGAATAACGCCGGCCGCGGCGGGCGCTTTATCGCCGCGATGCACAGTCCAGGCGCGCACTTCCTGCACGCCGGCCGTGAAGTAGGTGATGAGATTCAGCAGCTCGTAGCTGGCGCGGATGAGCTTATTCAGGCCCGACTCGGTGAGGCCATACTCGCTCAGGTACATAGCCTTTTCGTCGGCATCCTCCATCTCGGCAATCTGCGACTCGATGGCGGCCGACACCAACACGACCTGCGCGCTTTCGGCTTTTACGTGTTCGCGCAGGGCAGCTACGTGCTTATTGCCGTCGGTAGCAATGCTGGCCTCGTCCACGTTGGCCACATAGATAACGGGCTTGATAGTAAGTAGTTGCAGGTCGGCCACGGCGGCGAGGTCGTCTTCGGTGGCAGCTACGGCGCGGGCGTTCTGGCCGGCTTCGAGGGCTTGCTTAAATTTCTGGAGGCCAGCTACTTCCTTCTTGGCCACGGCGTCGCCGGCCTTGGCGCTACGCTCCGACTTCACCAGCTTCTTATCGATACTTTCCAGGTCTTTGATTTGCAGCTCCGTATCGATTACGTCCTTATCAAAAACCGGGTCCACGCCCCCGGCTACGTGCACGATATTGGGGTCGTCGAAGCAACGCACGACGTGGATAATAGCGTCTACTTCGCGGATGTTGGCCAGGAATTTATTGCCTAAGCCCTCGCCCTTGCTGGCCCCTTTCACGAGGCCCGCGATATCCACGAACTCGATAATGGTGGGCAGCACGCGCTTGGGATTCACGAGGGCTTCCAGAATCTGGAGGCGCTCGTCGGGCACGGTAATCACGCCCACATTGGGCTCGATGGTACAGAAAGGATAATTGGCCGATTCGGCCTTGGCGTTAGATAACGCGTTGAAAAGCGTGGATTTGCCGACATTCGGCAGGCCGACAATACCGCAGCGGAGGCCCATTTATAAGAAGTTATGAGTTAAAAGGTATGAGTTAAGAGTTATTCTCAATTCATCCGGCAAAGGTACGGCGGCGGTGGCGGGGCTACTAACGCAAAGCGCCGCTGCTCCGCACAGGAGCAGCGGCGCTTTGCGTTAGTAGCCGATACTTCCCCTCAAAATTATTTTGGCTAATACGTGCTCTCGCCGAGGTCGGGAGCCGCATCGTGGCCGTCCGGGCGATTGGCCTGGTCATCGGGCTGGCTGCCGACGCGGGGCTGCTCGCCGTCGGCGGGGGGGGTAGGGCGCGGGCGGTCCAGCTCGGCTACCTCCTCCTCGGTTAGCAGCTCATCGCGCACGTAGTCGACGGCATCGTTCAGGGCATCAATAAATTTATTGAAATCTTCCTTATACAAGAAAATCTTGTGCTTTTCATAGCTGGCCGGGCCATCGGGGTCGGCACCGGGGCGGCGCTTACTTTCGGTAATAGTGAGGTAGTAATCCTGGCCACGGGTGGCTTTCACATCGAAGAAATAGGTGCGCTTGCCCGCCTTCATGCGGTGCGAATAGATTTCTTCCTGGTCGCGGGGGTAACGGTCGTCCACAGAGTAAGGGAGTAGAAGTAGGTGAGATATTAATTTTCAAGTAGCTAAACTTACGTCGGCCAAGGCAAAGATAAAGCCGAAACTACTTCCAAAAATCCGGCTTTTGGCGTGGTGAAACCCTACCAGTCGCCGCCTTGTTTATCAGCACGTAAGATTAGTTCAGCCGCTGCCTAACGGGGAATATCCTACCGGGCTTTAGTAAACGCTGCGCTAGCCTGAAACACCGTACTGACTGTTAAGAATATACCTTTTCGCCTACCCCCTTATGCCCGCTATTGACCTGGCCGCCATTCGCTCGTTTGAAAACCTGGAGCTGCTAGCCCGGCAGCTGGTCGATGGCTTTATTACGGGCCTGCACCAGTCGCCTTACCACGGCTTTTCGGTCGAGTTTTCGGAGCACCGCCTCTACAACCCCGGCGACAGTACCCGGCACGTGGATTGGAAGGTATTTGCCCGCACCGATAAGCTGTTTGTGAAGCGCTACGAGGAGGAAACCAACCTGCGCGCCCACCTACTGCTCGACGTGAGCCCGAGTATGTACTACCCCGCGCCTGGCCACGATAAGCTGAAATTCAGCGTGTTGGCCGCGGCGGCGCTTACTACCCTGCTGCAACGGCAGCGCGACGCGGTGGGCCTCGTCACCTTCGCCGAAACGGTGGAGCTGCAAACGCCCGTGCGCGCCACTTCCTCGCACCGCCACACGCTGCTGCTGGCCTTGCAGCAGCTGCTGGAGCGGCCCACCCCTACCCCCCGCGCCACGGCCCACACCGACGTGGCGGGCGTGCTGCACACTATTGCGCAGCAAATTCCTAAGCGCTCGCTCGTTATCCTATTTAGCGATATGCTGGGCCGTGGGGCGGCCGAGCAGGCGGCGGCGTTGGCCGCCTTGCAGCACTTGCGCCACCAGCACCACGAAGTATTAGTGTTTCATGTGTTAGACCGGGCCACGGAAAGTAACTTTGACTTTCAGGACCGGCTCTACATTTTTGAGGATGTGGAAACGGGCCAGGAAATCCGCTTGCAGCCCTCGCAGGTGCGGGCGCAGTATCGGGCGGCCATGCGGCAGTTTGAAGACGACCTGGCGCTGCGTTGCGGGCAGCTCAAAATTGATTTCGTGCCCGTAGATGTGCGCGAGCCCTTTGATAAAGTGCTGCACGCCTACCTGGTAAAGCGCGGTAAAGCTCGGTAAGCTATGTTTTTCTCCTTTCTTTTAGGTACCATTTTTTTAGTGTTGCTCGATGTGCTACTGGCCTCCGTCACCATGTACATCGCCTACTCGCACGGCCATTCGCGCCTCAAGTGGTTTGTGCTGGGGCTGGTGCTACCGTTCTTTTCCATCTTCATTGCGCTGGCCGTAGCCATGCGCGACGAGCAACGGGCCAAAGCAGCGCGCGGCGGGGCACCCGCGCCAGTGCCCGAGCCAGGCGAGTTTTCCTGAGTATTTGGCTAGTAGCTTCGCGGCAGTTTTCATTGGCCGGGTTGCCCGGCGCTTTTGCTTTCATGCATGTATCAGGTACTTCTTATTCTCCATTCGTGGCTGCGCTGGTTTGTGGTAGGCGCGGGCCTGCTCGCCGTTTTCCGGGCTTACACGGGCTGGTCGGGCCGCCGACCGTTTACCAAGGGCGATAATGCCATCAGCGCCGCGTTTTCGGGCTTTATGTGGCTGCAAGTTATTGTGGGTCTGGGCCTTTACTTCGGCCTGAGCCCCTACGGCCTCAAGGCTATGAAAGTAGCCGGGGCTATGAAAAACTCTACCACTCGCTTCTTCGGCATGGAGCACATCGCCGTGATGTTGTTGGCCGCCATTCTGGTGCAGGTGGGTCGCATTATAGTGAAGAATACTGCCAGCGACACGCTTAAGCACAAGAAAGCATTTATTTACTTTGGCATCGGGCTGGTGCTGGTACTGCTTATGATTCCGTGGGGCATTTGGAATCCGTACCGGCCGCTATTTCGGTTCTAGACCGCAGATTCAAGCGGAAGAAACGGATACGGCGCGGCGCGCCTGACTACGCATTGCTTCTCATTTTTTGTTAAATCCGCAATAGCTTCACTAAACTAAAAGGTGGTCCAATGGGACCACCTTTTAGTTTAGTGAAGCTATTTAATAGCAGATAGTTAGTGAGCTGAAAAATGTACACAGCTAGTAAAAATGGCGAGCAGCGTAGTCAGGCGCGCCGCGCCATATCCGTTTCTTCCGCTAAATCCGCTTGACTCTGCGGTCTACACAAGCGTTCCGCCCGACGCTTCGATGCGCTGGGCCGCAATCCAGCGGGCGTCGTCGGTGCAGAGGAAGGCCACGATGGGGCCGATGTCTTCGGGCTCGCCTACCCGGCCCAGGGCCGTCATGCTGGCTACCATCGCGTTTACCTGGGGGTTGTCGCGCACCATACCGCCGCTGAAATCGGTGGCGATAGCGCCGGGTGCCACTACGTTGGCCGTGATGCCGCGCGCGCCCAGCTCTTTGGCCTGGTAGCGGGTCAGCACTTCAATAGCGCCCTTCATGGCTGCGTAGGCCGAGGAGCCAGGAAAGCTAAAACGTGCCAAGCCCGACGAAATGTTGATAATGCGGCCACCGTCGGCGAGCAGGGGCAGGGCTTTTTGGGTGAGGAAAAACGGGCCCTTGAGGTGCACGTTCATTACTTCATCAAACTGCGCCTCGGTGGTGTCGGCAAAGTCGGCGTGTAATGACGTGCCCGCGTTGTTAATCAGAAACTGAAACTGCTCAGCCTGAAAAGTATCGTGGAGGGCCGTTTTTACCTGTTCGAAAAAAGCATCGAAGCTAGCCACGTTGCCCGCGTCGAGCGGCAAGGCGGCGGCCTGCCGGCCCTGGGCTTTGATTTCGGCTACTACGGCCTCAGCTTCCGCTTGCTGGCTGTGGTAGGTCAGCAATACATCAATGCCTTTTTTGGCCAGGTTCAGGGCCATGCTTTTGCCAAGGCCACGGCTGCCGCCCGTGACGAGGGCTATTTTGGAAGTGCTCATAGAGGGTAATTGGCTGGTTAATTGACCACGCAAAGGTCCTACCCCCCTTCCTCCCATTTATGGTGAGTAGCCCAGATTAAATGGTGAGTAGTTCCGCTACTTCGCGTTGCTCGGCGCGCACCTGCTCGCGGTAGTGCTTGGGCGTGCAGCCCCCGAAGCGCTTGAAAAACTTGGTAAAATTGGCCGGGTCGTAGGTGAGGGTACCGGCCACGGCGGCGATAGACTGGTCGGTATCGCGCAGGAGCTGCTGCGCCACGGCCAGGATGCGCAACTGAAAATCGTGGCAGGGCGCGTGGCCCGTCACGAGCTTAATGGTGTTGCTGAGGTGGGTAGGGTGAATGCACAATATCCCGGCAAAGTTGCGGATTTCGAACATTTCTGTAGCTCGCCCGGCCACGAGGTCGGCCAGGTGCCGGTCGATTTCGCGCAGGTAATCGGCGTAAATCTCGTGCTGCCGGGCCATGATTTTTTTGGGGATGGGAGTCGTCGCCATGCGGGAATAACAAGCTGCCCGGCAAATCTTCTTGGCTGCTCCTTGTCTCGCCGGATGAATTGCAGGAAAACCTACTTTTGGCCTACTAAACTACTATTTTCACCCTCGCCATGCCCGCCGATTATCTCGCCAGCGCCCGCAAGCAGTTTGCTTACTATAAATTGCTGGGCGACCAAACCTTCGCGCAAGTCTCCGATGAGCAGCTTTTTTGGCAGCCCAACCCGGCCTGCAACAGCCTGGCCAGCATCGTGAAGCACTTGTGGGGCAATATGCTATCGCGCTGGACGGATTTTCTGACCACCGACGGCGAAAAGCCCTGGCGCGCGCGCGAAGCCGAATTTGATAACGACCTGACTACCCGCGCCGCCGTGCTGGCCCACTGGGAAGCCGGCTGGCAATGCCTCTTCACTGCCCTCGATGGGCTGACTGAGGCTGACCTAGCCCGCACCATTTATATCCGTAACCAGGGCCACACCGTGCTGGAGGCCATCAACCGGCAGCTGGCGCACTACCCCTACCACGTGGGCCAGCTGGTACTCATGGGCAAACTGCTGCAAGGCGAGGCTTGGCAGTCGCTGTCTATTCCGCGCGGCAATTCGGCAGCCTACAATGCCGAGAAATTTGCGCAGCCGCCCCATCAGGAGCATTTTACGGAGGAGAAATTTAAGAAATAGGGCTAGGGACCGTTCGCTTACCATCCAACCTCTTTCCCTACCCCTGCTAAGTAGCCCAGCTAGCGGCGCATTGGGAGCTGCAAAGTGGAGATTGGGACTGGAAAGCCAAGTATTGGTCAAGAATATTTTTTGGCTTGCAACTGCAATAAGCCGCGCGGTATCTCGTCTTTATACTTATTGTCGTCCACCTTATCTTTTCCACCATGCTCTATCTGTTTGGCCAACTCGCCCTGAGCGACTCGCTCTACTACCACGAAGATTTTGATAAGGACGACTACCTGGCAGCGGTAGCTACCAGTAGCCTCACCAAGCCCGAAGCAAGTGCTCACCCGATAGCGGCAGGCCCGCTGCGGCACGGCAAACACCACCCTTTGCCCGCTGACCGCGCCGCTACCAAACAGCCGGGCTAAGCCAGCCAGGGCTTAGCGCCACGCCTGACCCATTACTTAATACCTTTCTAATCACTTACTTAATTCAGCTGGCGCCGCCACAGCCGGTAGGTGCCCACGGTATCGACGGGCTGGTAGCGGCCGGCCAGGGCGGGCGGCAGGGCATCGTTGGGCGCCGTGATAAAGTAATCGGCGGCCGGGCGCTGCGCCGGGCGCTGCGCCGGGTGCGGAGCCAGGTGGCCGGCGCGGCGGTAGAGAAAGTAGGGGTAGAAACTTTCCTCGGAGAAAGCAATTGATTTCGCGCCACTAGGTAGCTTAGCCAGACGCTGCTGGACCGCGTCAAAACCAGCGGGCAGGTCGTAATAATACAGCGCCAGCGGCTCGCGCACCGGGTTGTGGCGCACAAAGCCCAGCCCTACCCCCCCAATTATAATTAACGCGCCCGCCAGCCCGGCCCAGCGCCGCCAGCGGCTTAGCCACACGCCCACCGTGAGGGGAGCCAGCACCACCGCCAAGCTAAAAAATGCCAGTAGGTTGCGGTGAAAAATAACGTGCCGCAGCCCCAACGTACCACCGGCCACAGCCAGCAGCCACGTCAGATACAACAGCCCCAGCTGCCAGTAGCGCCGGTGCGCCAGCAGGGTTAGGGGAAGTAAAATCAGAATGTAAGCTGGCCAGGGACCCAGCCCGATTTCGCCAAACGCGTACGGCGCGTAGCCCCTCACATCGGGCCAGGCTCTGATAACGAACTCGGTCAGGCGGCCCTGGAAAGGCCGCACGTAGGGATTGGCCGCCAGCGAGGCCAGGCCCGAGAAGCCAATAATCGGCAAATAAAACGCGCCTGCCAGGGCCAGCGCGCCCGCCTGGCAGCGCCAAAACTGACCGTCGAAGCAGCGCTGCCGCTGCTGCACCGCCGCGGCCGCCAGCAGCTGCGCCGCGTGGTAAAACAGAAAAGTGGGTACCACCGCGTAACCCGCCGCCACAGCCAGCATGTTGAGCAGCAACCACTTCGGCTGCCTGGGCTGCCGCCAGTGCGCCAGTAGCGTGCCCACCGCCACCCAGTGCAATAGCGCGTACAGCGCATAGCCGCGGGCCTGAAACCCGAAGCCCCACAGCGAAAACTGCAACCCCGCCAGCACCGCCAATAGCGCCCCTACCCCCCGCCGCCCGGTGAGGCCCGCCACCAGCCGATACACTACCACCAGCGTGCCCGCGTAGGCCAGGCCCGACAGCAACCGGCCCGTGGGCACCAGCCAGGGCAGGCGGTGCAGCCAGCCAAACAAGCCGCCGTTCAACAGATTGAACAGCACGTGGTTATTGGGCAGCATGTAGTAGCTCCAGGTGGCAAATAACGACTGGTTGCCCGCGCAATACACCGCCGAAAACACCTCGTCGTAGGCAGGCGGCACCTGGGTAGCGCCCCAGGCCCACAGGCCCGCCGCCAGCAGCAGTAGCCCCGCCAGCCAGGGCTTATCGGTCCGGCGCAATAGGCGCAACGGCGGCGCGGCGGCCGGCTGGCGCGGGCGCACCCACCAGCCGTAGGCCCCTACCCCCACCAGCGCCGCCAACGCCAGCGCCGCCAGCAGATTGCCGCGGGCCTTTACGGCGGGCGTGAAAAAGTCGCGGGGCCAAGCGGCGGCGCGATACAAATAGGGCGTGTGGCGCAGGTACCCGTCGCGTAGGACGGGGTAGGGCGTGAGAATGTAGACCAACAGCGCCGCTATTCCTGCTAATAGCAACGCCGCCCCGGCCACCTGGCCCCACCCGGCCCGGTGAGGGGGGGTAGGGCCGGGGTCCGGGGCGGCGCGGTCCGGCGCGGGGCGCGGAATCAGCATAGGTTATTGCCCGAGCACGATGGCAAAAATCAGCGGGGCCACGATGGTAGCGTCGCTTTCGATGATGAATTTCGGCGTGTTCTGGCCCAGCTTGCCCCAGGTAATTTTCTCGTTGGGCACGGCACCCGAGTAGCTGCCGTAGCTAGTCGTCGAATCCGAAATCTGGCAGAAATAGCCCCACAGCGGCACGCTGGTGCGGCCCAGGTCCTGGTGCAGCATGGGCACCACGCAGATAGGAAAGTCGCCAGCAATACCGCCGCCAATCTGGAAGAAGCCTACTTTGTTCTCATCGGTGGCCTGCTTGGTGTACCACTCGGCCAGGTAAATCATGTACTGGATGCCCGTGCGCATGGTGTGCACGTTCTGGATATCGCCCGTGATGACGTGGCCGGCGTAGATGTTACCGAGCGTCGAGTCTTCCCAGCCGGGGCAGATGATGGGCAGGTTTTTCTCAGCTGCCGCCAGCATCCACGAGTCTTTCGGGTCAATCTGGTAATATTGCTCCAGCTCGCCGCTCAGCAGAATCTGGTAGAAGAATTCGTGGGGGAAATAAGCTTCGCCGGCCTTGTCGGCCTTTTCCCAAAACTTCAATACCACGTGTTCCAGGCGGCGCATAGCCTCCTCTTCGGGGATGCAGGTGTCGGTCACGCGGTTCATGTGGCGCTCGAGCAGGGCCTGCTCGTCGGCGGGCGTGAGGTCGCGGTAGTGGGGCACGCGCTCGTAGAAATCGTGCGCCACCAGGTTGAAGATATCTTCCTCCAGGTTGGCACCAGTACAGCTGATAATCTGCACCTTATCCTGCCGGATTAGCTCGGCTAATTGAATACCCATTTCGGCGGTGCTCATGGCGCCGGCCAGGGTAATCATCATTTTGCCGCCTTCGGCGAGGTGCTTGTTGTAGCCCTCGGCCGCGTCGATGAGGGCGGCGGCGTTGAAGTGGCGGTAGTGGTGCTTGAGGAAGTTGGTGATTTGCATCTTTATTAAGCTGTTAGCTACTAGCTGTTAGCTTTTTAGGTGAAATAAAAATAACTTGCGTCGGTAAAAGGACCGCCCTGGCAGGCAAAAAATACAAACTAATCTACCGCCCACTTTGCGCCAGCACGATAGCCAGAATCTCGTTAGTATCAGCCTTTAGGCCGGTCAGATTGAGCGAGATGGGAGTAAAACCCAGGGCAGTATTGGTACCTAAGAGACGGCGCATCATCGGCGAGAGGCGGGCCAGGTAGTCGTCGGTGTTGCGTAGTTGCAGGCAAATAAACTCGCTGCCGCGAACGCTGCGCAAATAAACGCTGCGCAAATAGGCCCCTTCGATATCGCGCCAGGGAATTTCGCCCAGCTTGAGAGAGCGGTCCGTCATGCCCGTGGCCGTGAGCGTGAGGCGGGGGGCCTGGTCCAGAAACTGCCGGGCAAATACCACTACGCCAACTATAAAAAACGCCATTAGCAGCCCACCTATCCAGTGGTCTTCGGTGTCGCCTTTCCAAACTATCAAAGCCCCGCCGCTCACAAAAAGCAAGGAAAGCAGCAGCAACCCCGCCGCTTTGGTTTTAGAGTTGTGGTAGCTCTGGGGCAAGGCAAGCGGCATAGCTAGGGCTTTACAAAAGTGAACTATCGGCGGCTATTTAACGCATCAGGCCGGCTCCGCAATTATCAGATTATGGTTAGTATAGATGCAGATATCGGCCGCGATGTGTAGGGCGTCTTCCACCATCTGGCGGGCCGTGAGGTGCGAGGCGTGCTTCTTCAGGGCTAGCGCGGCGGCCTGCGCGTACATGGCCCCGCTGCCGATGGCGGCCACGTCGGTATCGGGCTCCAGCACGTCGCCGGTGCCGCTCACAATGAGCAGCTCGTCCTTGTCGCAGACCACCATCATGGCTTCTAACTTGCGCAGGTACTGGTCTTTGCGCCAGTCCTTCGCCAGCTCAATGGAGGCACGCTTGAGGTTGTTGCCATAGGCAGCGAGCTTTTCCTCGAAGCGGTCGAGCAGCATAAACGCATCGGCCGTGGAGCCGGCGAAGCCGGTTACCACCTTGCCATCGTTGAGTTGGCGCACTTTGCGCACGTTGTTTTTGGCCACGTGCTTATCCATCGTGGCCTGGCCGTCGGCCCCGAGGGCAATCTGGCCGTTGTGGCGCACGCCGAGCACGGTTGTAGAGCGAATTTTTGGGAGCATGGCGCAAAAATACGCTTGCCTGGCCGGGAAACAGGTTAGCGCCAAAAGAACGTCATGCAGACCGCAGAGAAGCATCTTACTCGTGCCGTTGGGTTGGTGATTCAACGATTCGAGCGAGATGCTTCCCTACGGTCTGCATAACGTTCTTTTTATTCCCTACCCCCTTAAAACCGCGCTTGCAGCTTGGCAAACAGCATCCGGCCGTTGCTGCCCATTTGCACGGGGTCCCAGGCACCGCCGGTTTCGGTAGCTTGGGGGTTGAAGAAATTGGGGTATTTATTGAACAGGTTGGAACTGCCTAGCGACAGGCGCAAGTGATTGGTGAGGGCGTAGCTCAGGGCCACGTCGGTGGTCAGGCGCGGGTCGTAGTTTTCGGGGTCGCCATTGTAGTCAATCAGCTTGACGCCGCCAAACTCCACGAAGCGCACCAGCGCCCCGAAGCGGCCCAGGCTATAATCCAGGGTCAGGTTAATTTTGAACGGCGGTGCGGAGGCTTTCACGAAGGCTTGCTCGCGGGGGCCGAAGAAGACGTCTTCCTTGCCCGCCAGCTTGGGCGTGGTTTGCACACTGGTCACGTTCAGGCGGTTGAGGTTGCCAGCCAGGGTAGTGGTGAGGCGGCCGCTGCCTACCCCCAGCGTATTGGCCAGCACGGCATCGAGGCCAAACGTGCTGGTGGAGGCCGCGTTGGCGAAGAACTGGGCCTGGCCCACGTTCAGGCTCGCCAGGGTGGCCCCAATGACGTTATCGGTCTGGTCAAACGTGCCCGTGAGCACGATGCGGTCCTGAATGTGAATATAGTAGCCATCCACAGTAAAAGTGAAAATGGTACTGGCCCGGCCCGTAAACCCGAGGCTGACCGAGCGCGACAGCTCGCGCGTGAGGGGCGGAATGCCCACGGCCGTGGTCACGGGCCCGTTGTTGCGGTCGAGCAGAATATCCACAGGCTTACCCCCCACCACGTTGGTAAACACGGTGTTGAAGTTAATCTGCGCCAGCGACGGTGCCCGGAAACCCGTGCTCAGCGTGCCGCGCAGCGAGAAGTTATCGCTCAGCTTGTAGCGGGTAGCCAGCTTGCCGGTCACGTTGCTGCCAAAGTCGCTGTAATTCTCAAAGCGCACGGCCCCTTCCACCAGCCAGGCCGTGGTTACGTTAAGCTCGGCATCGGCATACACGCCGATGTTGTTACGACTGGCCTTCAGCACGTTGCGCGGCTGAAAGCCCGGAAAGCCCTGCGACCCAGCGGGCACGCCATTATTCGGCGTGTAGTTAGTGTAAGAACCGGGCTCACCGGCAAAAATCTGGTACCACTCGCGGCGGTATTCGCTGCCAAACGCCAGGTTTAGGCCCTGGGCCACGGTCTTGAAATTGCGGCTGATATTGAGGTCCGCCACATCCTGCTGGAGCTGAAAGCCGCCCGCGTCGAAGGTGGTAGGCGAAGTAGCCCCGAGGGTGGCGTTCAGGGTGTTTTTCACGCCGTAGTGAAAGCGGTTCGAGCCAAAGCTATTGCTCAGGTCCACATCCCAACCGCCAAAATTGCCGCGCAAGCCCGCCACGCCCTGGCCATCAAAAATGGCGCTGGTGATGATGGGGTCGAAGCCATCGGGGTAGAGTGTGGCGTTGCTGCGCGGGTTCGGGATGGTATTACCATTGTCGTCGGTGCTGGTGGGGAAGCGCGTGTAGGCGTAGGCATTGCCCCGGCGCACATTGATGCCGCCAAACACGTAGGCGTAGATATTCTCGCTCAGCGGCAGCTTACTATTGAGGTAGGCCGAGGTGTTGTACACCTGCGGGTCGCCGTACTGGCGGCGCTGAATGCCATCGGGGGCGGGCACGTTGGCGCGCTGGGTATGCTCGCGCTGGTTGTAGTCGGCGGTCAGGTTCACGAAGCCGCCCTTCCCTACCCCCACCCCGTAGTTGGCATTCACGTTCAGGTTGCCGCCATCGAAGGTCTGGTCATCAAACCGGTACTTCGCGGTGTAAGCGCCGTAGTTCACGTTGGCGGTCAGCTCCTTAGTACTGGTTTTGAGCACGATGTTGATGACGCCCGCGATGGCATCGGAGCCGTACTGGGCCGACGCGCCATCGCGCAGAATCTCAATCCGCTCGATGCTGGCGGCCGGAATCGTGTTCAGGTCGGTGCCCGTGTTGCCCCGGCCGCGGCTGCCAAACAGGTTCACCAGCGACGACTGGTGCCAGCGCTTGCCGTTCACGAGCACCAGAGTTTGGTCGGGGCCGAGGCCGCGCAGGCTGGCCGGGTCCACGTGGTCGGCCCCGTCGGCCCCGGTCTGGCGGTTCGAGTTGAAGGAGGGGGCCACGAACTGCAGCAGCTGGTTCACGTCGAGCTGGCCGGTTTTAGCCGTCACCTGCTGCACGTCAATCAAGTCAATCGGCGAAGGCGAGTCCGTGACGGAGCGGTTGAGACTGCGCGAACCTACTATCTGCACATCTTCGAGAGCGGTATTACTCTCGGCTAGCTTTACCGTGATAGCACTGCCACCGCTTACCTCCTGGGGCGTGTAGCCCAAGGCGCTAATGAGCAGCCGCGGCTGGGCCGTGCGGGCGCGCAGCACAAACCGGCCGTTACCATCCGTGCCCGTACCATTATTAGTACCTTTTTCGACCACCGTGGCCCCAATGAGGGGCCGGCCGGTAGGGTCCTGCACCTGGCCCGCCAGGGTTTGGCTTTGGGCCCAAGCGGCGCTGGAAGCTACCAGTAGTGGAAATGTGAGTAGACTGTGCTTCATGGGATTAAGGGGGTAGGGTGAAGAGCAAATGTA
This sequence comes from Hymenobacter psoromatis, assembly GCF_020012125.1. Lineage (NCBI taxonomy): Bacteria > Pseudomonadati > Bacteroidota > Cytophagia > Cytophagales > Hymenobacteraceae > Hymenobacter > Hymenobacter psoromatis. Next base: position 1,097,330 of record NZ_JAIFAG010000001.1, on the reverse strand, counting down.
TAGTATTTCGTTCTCTACCCCCTTAACTTACCCCCAAAACAGCTTTATAATGCAAAAAACCAGCCTGCTAGGGCTGGTTTTTGTGGAGTTTATACAAAATGGCTACTTGGGTTTTTCAACCTAAAATCAAATCAGCATCCGCATGGGGTCTTCCAGCAGGGCTTTTACGGTTTGCAGGAAGGCCGCGCCGGTGGCCCCGTCTACTACCCGGTGGTCGCAGCTCAGGGTTACTTTCATGAGGTGGCCGATGGCCAGCGCGCCGTCCCGCACTACGGCGGTTTGCTTAATGCCGCCCACGGCCAGGATGCAGGCATCGGGCGGGTTGATGATAGCAGTGAATTCGTCGATACCAAACATACCCAGGTTGCTGATGGTGAAGGTACTACCCTCCCATTCGGCGGGTTGCAGCTTCTTACTTTTGGCCTTGCCGGCCAGCTCTTTCACCTCGGTGGCGATGGCTGATAAGCCCTTGCCGTCGGCGTTGCGCACCACGGGCACCAGCAGGCCCTCGTCCACGGCCACGGCCACGCCGATATTCACCACCTTATTCTGGCGAATACGGTCGCCGAGCCACGACGAGTTAATGGCCGGGTGCTGCTTCAGTGCTACGGCGCACGCCTTGATAACCAGGTCGTTGAACGACAGCTTTACCGGCGACAGCTCGTTGAGTTTCACGCGGGTTTCCATCGCCCGGTCCATCACAATCTCCATCGTCAGATAGAAATGCGGGGCCGTGAATAGGCTCTCCGACAGGCGCTTGGCAATTACCTTGCGCATCTGCGACACCGGCGTGTCGGTGTAGGTGTCCGATGCTTGGGCGCTGGTACTAGGAGCTTGGGCAGCGGGCTTGGTAGCTTCGGGCAAGGCAGCCTGGATGTACTCGCTCGGAGCTTGGGCCGGCATTGGCGTGGCTGCCGGAGCCGGGGTAGCGGCCTGGGGCTGGGCGTTTTCGAGGTCGCGGGCCACGATGCGGCCGTTTTCACCGCTGCCTTTAATTTGGCGCAGGTCGAGGCCCTTATCCTTGGCGATGCTCTTAGCTAGAGGCGAGGCAATGAGGCGGCCGGTTGGAGCAGCTGGTTCCTGGCTGCTGGTTTCGGGTTGGGAGGTGCTAGGCGCGGCCGCTTCGGTCTCGGCAGGGGGGGTAGGGGCCGCCGCGCCGCCGCTCTGGCCACTCAGTAAGGCTTGAACGTCAGCGCCTTCCTCGCCAATAATGGCCAGCACGCCATCAACAGCTACGGCTTCGCCCTCTTTCGGACCGGTATAGAGCAGGGTGCCATCCTCGTAGTTCTCCAGCTCCATCGTGGCTTTATCGGTCTCGACTTCGGCCAGCACGTCGCCCGCTTTCACCTTGTCGCCCACCTTTTTCAGCCAGGCGGCAATGGTGCCTTCGGTCATCGTATCGCTCATTTTGGGCATCCGCACCACGATGGCCTTCTTGCCATTGGCGGGCGCGGTGGGGGTAGGCGCGGCGGCTGGAGCCGGAGTAGGCGCGGCGGCCTGGGGCGCGGGCGCGGGGGTAGGAGCCGGCGCGGCGGCCGGAGCAGCCGCTGGGGCGGGCGTGCTACCCCCGTTCTGGCTGCTGAGCAAGCCCGAAATATCTTCGCCCTCCTTGCCCACAATGGCCAACACGCCATCTACGGGCACGGAGTCTTTTTCTTTTGGGCCGATGTAGAGCAGGGTACCGTCCTCGTAGTTTTCCAGCTCCATCGTGGCCTTGTCGGTCTCGACTTCGGCCAGGATATCGCCCGCCTTCACTTTGTCGCCTACTTTCTTGAGCCAGGCCGCGATGGTCCCTTCGGTCATCGTGTCGCTCATTTTGGGCATTTTGATAATTTCGGCCATCGGAATTGCAGGTTGGGATTGGGGGCCAAAATTAGCCGCCAAAAGGTGGGGAAACAATCGGGCGCACGGCCGCTGGGTAGCCGAAGTTAGGGCGAAGGGGTTAAATGACTCACATCCAAAAAATTGCGGATGGTGTAGCGCCCGCCCACGTAGTGCAGCTTATACAGGCACAGGTTTTGGTGCTCGAAGCCATCCATGCAGCGCAGGGGGTAGCCCAGGAGCTGGCACAGCAGCACGCGCAGGGCGCGCCCGTGCAAGCACACCAGCACCATTTCATCCTGCGGCCGGCTGCGTAGCAGCTCGATAAACGGGCGCTGGCGGGCGGCTACCTGGGCCGGGCTTTCGCCTCCTGGTAGGCGGGCGTGGTCATCGCCGACCCGCCAGGCGGCCAGCACGCGGGCGTATTCAATATCTTCTTCGGGCGTGATACGGGTGCCCTCGCGGGTGCCCCAGCTGATTTCGTTGAGGGCCGGGTACGACTCGTGCGGGATGCCCTTGTCGATAAACTGCTGTACCGATTGCTGGGTACGCTTGAGCTTGGAGGTATACATGCGGTCAAACGGCACGTCCTGATAAACTTCCCAAAACTGGGCGGCCTGCGCGCGGCCGCGGTCGTTGAGGTCGGAGTTGATGCCGCTGCCCTGCACAATGCCCTGCACGTTGAAATCGGTTTGGCCGTGGCGAAGGAGGTAGAGCTGCTGAATTGGCACGGGGTAGGCGCGTAGTTTTGCCGAACAATGCCGTAAAGTACGGGTTGGCTACTGCGTTGTTTGATTTTAAATCGTTTGTCCTTGCGAGCGTAGCGCGGCAATCGCCCCCGAACGACACCCGCGCCGCTCGTTCGGTCATCGTTCGGGGGCGATTGCCGCGCTACGCTCGCAAGGACAACAACTTCAGCAAAACATAACCGAAATAATGACCCTTGACGACGTAAAAACCTGGACTGCGCACCGCCCTACCCTGGCCGATGCGCTGGGCATTGAGCTGGTGGCGCTCACCGATACTTACCTCGAAGGCCGGATGCCGGTAGACGGCCGCACGCACCAGCCAATGGGCTTGCTGCACGGCGGGGCCTCGGTGGCGCTGGCCGAAACGCTGGGCAGCATCGGCGCGGCCACTCGCATCGATGTGACCCGGCAAGCCTGCGTGGGCCTGGAAATCAACGCCAACCACATCAAGGGCGTGCGCGACGGCTGGGTACGCGGCCGGGCCACGGCCCTGCACGTAGGCCGCACCACGCAGGTGTGGGAAATTCGCATCACGCACGAGGAAACCGGCGCGCTGGTTTGCATCAGCCGTATCACAATGGCCGTTATCGACCTGCCGGCGACTAAAAATTAACGCGGTCTGATGCAGCCCACCGAGCCCCGACTTTTGCCCTGGCCCGCGGCGGCGGCGGCCCTCGATGGCCCGGCCCGTCTGCGCCACCTGGCGGCGGGCGCGCTGCGCACGGGCCGGCCGCTAGCCATTTGGCGCGAGCCGGGCGCGGCGCACGCCCGCCTGCTCATAAGCCGCTCGCTGGAAGATGCGTACACCGGCCTACCCCCCGCCCTGGACCCGGCCGCGCCGGCGGGCTTCGCGTTCTTTCCCTTCCACGAGTCGGACCACAACCCAGCGCTGTTTCTGCCCGCCGATGTGCAGTACGACCTGGCCCGGCCCGAGGCAGTTAGCATTGCGCCGGCCGCGCGCGGGCTGGTGCCTAACATTGCGGCCTGGCTGGCCCTACCCCCCCCGCCCACGCTGGCCTGGCCCCACGGCGCGCCGCCCGCGCCGCCTGCTACCACCGAGGCCGACTATCGCCGGCTGGTGCAACGGGGCGTGGCGGCCATCGAGGCCAAAGAAGTGGTTAAGGTGGTCAGCTCGCGGGTGGCGCACCGGCCGCTACCGCCGGGCTTCGACCCGCTGGGGGCATTTCAGGACTTGAGCCGGCGGTACGAGCGCGCCTTCGTATCGCTGGTGAGCGTGCCGGGGGTAGGCACCTGGCTGGGGGCGTCGCCCGAAGTGCTGGCCGAAGTCACGGCCGACGGGCATTTCCATACCGTGGCGCTAGCTGGCACGCAGCAGCTGGTGCCGGGCCACCGGCCGCAGGAGGCCATTTGGCGGCAGAAGGAGATTGAGGAGCAGGCCCTGGTGGCGCGCTACATCGTGAACTGCTTCAAGCAGTTGCGCCTGCGCGAATACCAGGAAACCGGCCCGCGCACCGTGGCCGCCGGGCAGCTGCTGCACCTGCGCACCGACTTCGAGGTAAACCTGCGCAACGTGCCCGCCGCCGCCTCGCTGGGCACCGATATGTTGCGGCTACTGCACCCGACTTCGGCCGTGGGCGGGATGCCCAAGGCGGCGGCCCTGGATTTTTTGCGCCGCTACGAGGGCTACGACCGCGCCTATTACAGCGGCTTTTTGGGGCCGGTCAACGTGGCTGCGCCCGGCGTGTCGCGCCTCTTTGTGAACCTGCGATGCCTGCAAGTGCGCGCCGAGGAAGCTATTCTGTACGCCGGTACCGGCCTCACCGCCGACTCGGACCCGCTGCGCGAGTGGCAGGAAACGGAATTGAAACTGACCACGGTGGGCGCGGTTTTGAGGTAACGTTGAAGCGCCATTTGTCATTGCGAGCAAAGCGAAGCAATCTTTCCTGGTCGCTCGCACCGTTGGATTTACTACCCCCGACGGAAGGAAAGATTGCTTCGCAGGCTCGCAATGACAAACGATACTTGAACGACTGTTAAATATTAATTGATAACTGTTAAATGAACAACCAGGCCGTTTTCAACATCGCCGAAATATGTGCACGGCACGGAATTACCGACGTTATTCTGTCGCCCGGCTCGCGTTCGGCCCCGCTCACGCTGGCGTTTGCGCGGCACCCAGCCTACCGCGGTAAGCTGCGCGTGGTGCCCGATGAGCGGGCCGCCGCTTTTATTGGCCTGGGCATTGCGCAGGCCACGCGGCGCCCGGTGGTGCTGGTGTGCACCAGCGGCACGGCCGGCCTCAACTACGCGCCCGCCGTGGCGGAGGCATTTTTCCAGCAAATCCCGCTGCTCATCCTCACCGCCGACCGACCGCCCGAGTGGATTGACCAGCTCGACGGCCAGACCATCCGCCAGCGCAACCTCTACGGCGCGCACGCCAAAGCCGCCTTCGATTTCCCGGCCGATACTACCCACCCCGATGCTAAGTGGCACGCCGAACGCATAATTAACGAGGCCATTAATTTAACGCAGGCCGGGCCGGCCGGGCCGGTGCAGGTGAATATTCCGCTGCGCGAGCCATTTTATCCGAAGGTGGGGGAAGATATTGAGTACGAGCAGGATGTGAAGATTATTCAGGATAGCGGGGCAGAGGTTTCCATGAATACTTTTGGGAAAGAACTGCTGCCAAATAATTCAGAATCAGACGCGTTGTTCAAGCGCATTCTGATAGTGGTAGGGCAAAATGCTCAGGACGCTAATTTAGCTGACGCACTTAGCCATTTCGCTAAGCACAGTGGCGCGGCTATCGCAGCCGATATTATTAGCAACGCGACTAATACGCCGGCGGAATCCTGTCATTCCGACGTTTTTTTAGCAAGTCAAAATATTAATTTTTTGGAAGAGCTACGGCCGGAGCTATTAATTACGGTTGGTAATTCCCTCATTTCAAAAGCTCTTAAAAATTATTTGCGCAAATACGCCCCTAAACGACACTGGCATATTCAACCAAATTCTGGTCCTGTTGCCGATACCTTCCGCTCACTCGCGCAGATTTTTCGGGTAAATCCTAGCTTTTTCTTTCAGGATTTTGCGGCTGAATTCTTTCAGGACGATAGAATTCAGACTTCAGCATTTGGCCGAAGCTGGCGTACTGCAAACCAACGCGCCACTAATTTTTTACTGAATTTTTTTGATAATGCCAGCCAACCTTTTACCGAATTTTCCGCCTTCCGATTGGCTTTAGCAGCTCTGCTTCCAAATACCGCCCTGCACCTCGCTAATAGCATGGCTGTCCGCTATGCCAATATTCTGGGCTTACCGCAAGGCCGCCAAATTGAAGTATTCGCCAATCGGGGCACCAGCGGCATTGATGGCTGCAACAGCACGGCGGTGGGCGCGGCGCTGGCGCAGCCCGAACGGCCGGTAGTTCTCCTCACCGGCGACGTGGCGTTTTTCTACGACCGCAACGCTTTTTGGCACAACTACCCTACCCCCAACCTGCGGGTCGTGCTCTTCAATAACCACGGCGGCGGCATTTTCCGGCTCATCGACGGGCCGCGCGACCAGCCGGAGTTGGACGAGTTTTTTGAAACCACGCAGGCCCTCACGGCCGAGAATTTATGCCGCGATTTCCAGCTGCGCTACTTCCCGGTGAGTTCGTTTGCTGAACTAGATACCGCGCTGCCGGTTTTCTTTGCGGCCGAAGGCGGCGCGGCGGTGCTGGAAATCTTTACGGATTCCAAAACCAATGCGGCGTTTTTCGAGGAATACCGTACCGCAGTCAAGGCTGCTTTTTCTTAATTCGCTTCCGCGTCCTCCGCGAATTCTTCCGCGTCTTCCGCGGTGAATCTACTTAGGATTTTTACCGCGGAAGACGCGGAAGAATTCGCGGAGGACGCGGAATCTCAACATCTTACCTATGTCTGAAACCATCGAGTGGACTCCGATTAAGGAGTTCCAGGAAATCATTTTCTCCCAGCACGGGGGCATTGCCAAAATCAGCATCAACCGGCCGCAGGTGCACAACGCCTTCACGCCGCTCACGGTGGATGAGATGATTGAGGCGATGACTATTTGCCGCAACCGCACCGATATCGGCGTAATTGTCTTCACTGGCGAGGGCGGCAAAGCCTTTTGCTCGGGCGGCGACCAGAGCGTGCGCGGCCACGGCGGCTACGTGGGCGGCGATGCCGTGCCCCGCCTCAACGTGCTGGATTTGCAGAAGATGATTCGCAGCATCCCGAAGCCCGTGATTGCGATGGTGGCCGGTTGGGCCATTGGCGGCGGGCACGTGCTGCACGTGGTGTGCGACCTGACCATTGCCGCCGACAACGCCCGCTTCGGTCAAACCGGCCCCAACGTGGGCTCGTTCGACGGCGGCTTCGGGGCAAGTTACTTGGCGCGCATCGTAGGCCAGAAAAAAGCCCGCGAAATCTGGTTTCTCTGCGACCAGTACGACGCGCAGGAAGCCCTCGACATGGGCCTGGTTAATAAGGTAGTACCGCTCGACAAGCTGGAAGAAACTACCGTGAGTTGGTGCCACAAAATCTTGCAGAAGAGCCCCCTGGCGCTGCGCATGCTGAAATCTAGCTTCAATGCTGAGCTGGATGGTCAGGCTGGTATTCAGGAGCTGGCCGGCAACGCTACCCTGCTCTATTACCTGAGCGAGGAAGCCAAAGAGGGCAAAAACGCCTTCCTCGAAAAGCGCCAGCCCGACTTCTCCAAATTCCCGAAATTCCCGTAGCCAGGTGCTCGGGTAGTAGTTAAGAGAACGTCATGTTTCGCGAGGCTGAGCATGACGTTTTTTTTCGTCTTTTACAATTATTCCGAGCCCGCCGCGCCGGCCAGTGGTCGCCGTTTTTTTCCGCCCCTACCCCTGCCATGACGGATGCCGACTACCACGCCGCCATGCGCCGCATTCGGCGCGGGCATTGGCTGCACTATTCCGTGCAGGCCCTGCTAATGGGTGGCGCGGGGCTGGCCGCCCTGGGTCATATTGCCGGGCCGGGGTCGGCCAATCCTCGCTTGGCCACTTGGCCCGCGTTGCTGCTGCTACTGGCTTTGCTACCGCTACTAAGCCTGGCGCTCTACGCCGTGGCGCAGTACATGCGACCCAATCTGCGTCGGCCCTACGCCGAGAATATGCGCCTCTACCAGAGCCGCTTACTGCTGCGTAATAGCCTGCTGGGGCTGCTGGGGCTACCCCTACTGGCGGCCTACCTGCTCACCCGGCAGCCGCTGGATTTGCTGGCCTGCGCGGCCCTGCTGGGGCTATTAGCCTGGCGCACGGCTCCGGATGCCCGCAAGTATCAGCGCTGGCTTATCAGCTGATTTTAAGGATAAGATAACGCTCAGTATTTTTTTGTTACCTACATTTTCATATTTCTCCCATCTAACTCGTTACTGATTAAGACTAGTGCCAACTCGATTCTCACTTGTCAAGACCCTTGAATACTTACTCGATACGGAAGCGTATCCGCCTTGGCTAAAATCACTATTCGCCATCCCGATGATAGTAGTATTTATTTGGCTTGTGTCCAAACAGGAGCCACTAAATAAAGAGGAGGCTACCATACGGGCGCGCCAATTAAGCTACCGTGCGTTAATAACTCGGAAGAGCTCAAACGTTCGCGGTGAACCCGTACTAGAAATTGAGCAAGGCACTTTACTAGCGGAGGAGATAGATTGGGGCAAGACGTTTTTTTCGGCAGAAGTAACAGAAAATGATTTATCGCCTTCGTCACGGGAAGCTTATCTACTGGTCGAGCAGCATTCGCTGGTTGCCTACGCCGCCGCCGGGGATAGCTTGCTAAAGCGGGCCGGCGACCTATCGGCCCAAATAAAGAGGGGGAATAAAGCGCGCGAATTTTATTTTCACGACTTATAACCGTAAAATATTTCACGTCAGCATTTTACGCATGGCTTATAACTTGAACTGGCTCATCACTAGGATTGAGAAAAAGGAGCGGATAAAATTTCTATTCTTCTGGGGCCACCAGCGCAGCAAAAACGGTGACCTCACGGCCGCTTGTTTCAGTCAGTGGTGGGCAGCACCGTTTGTTGTGGAAGACGTGCGTTATCCGACAACCGAGCACTGGATGATGGCGCAGAAAGCCCTGTTATTCAACGACCAGTAGATATACCAGCAGATTATCGCGGCTAAATCGCCGGCCGAAGCAAAGGCGTTGGGCCGGCAGGTCAAGCACTTTGAGGAGGCCCTCTGGAATGCTGAGCGCTCGGCGATAGTCGCGCGCGGGAACGCAGAAAAATTTGGTCAGCACCCTGACTTGCGGGAATTTCTACTGAATACCAGGGAGCGCGTGCTGGTGGAGGCCAGCCCGGTAGACAGCATCTGGGGCATTGGCCTGGCGGCCGACAGCGAGCGAGCCGCTAATCCCAGGCGCTGGAATGGTCTCAATCTGCTCGGCTTTGCCCTGATGGAAGTGCGGGACCAGCTGCGCGGCTAGCGGCTACTCCCGCACGGCCGTAATTTTGCCCGATGCCTTCCCCTTCCCTCCCCACTTCTCTGCTGCTCAACGGCCGCGAGTTCAGCTACGCCAGCCTTCAGCAGAGCCCTACCCCCCCCGTTTCCCTCAACGGCTACGAGGCCAAGGTGCTCGAGCTGCTGCGCCAGTGGCTGCTGGGCGCGCAAGAGTTTGGGCTGCGCACCAGCGGCAGCACCGGGCAGCCACAGCTTATTACCTTGAAGCGCAGGCAATTGGCGGCTTCGGCGGCGCGCACCGGCGACTACTTCGACCTGGGGCCCGGCGACCGGGCGCTGGTCTGCCTGAACTGCGATTTTATCGGGGGCAAGATGATGCTGGTGCGCGGCCTGGAGCGCAACATGCACCTGACGGTAGTGGAGCCCCACGCCGACCCGTTTGACTTCGTGGCGGCCGACGCGGCGTTTGATTTTGCGGCCTTCGTGCCCTTGCAGCTGCGGGCCGTGCTGGCGGCGGGCCGGGCCGGGCGGCTCAACCAGATGCGGGCCATTCTGGTGGGCGGCGCGGGCGCAGAGCCGAGCTTACTCGTTGAAATTCAGCAGCTAACCGTGCCAGTATATCTTACCTACGGCATGACCGAAACGGCCTCGCACGTGGCCCTGCGCCGCCTGAACGGCCCCGACGCTTCGCCCCATTACCGGGGGCTACCCGGCCTGCACCTGGGCCAGGATGAGCGCGGCTGCCTGACCGTGCGCGGCGATGTGACCGACGACCAGCTCATCGTGACCAACGACCGCATCGACCTACTGGACAAGCACACGTTTGACTGGCTGGGGCGCGCCGATTTCGTCATCAACTCGGGCGGGGTGAAGGTGCAGGCCGAAAAGGTGGAGCAGGTGCTCGACGTGGCCCTGGCCGAGCTAGGGCAGTTGCGCCGGGCCTTCGTGGCCGGCCGGCCCGATGAGCGCCTGGGCCAGGCCGTGACGGCCTACGTGGAGGGCGAGCCGCTCCCTACCCCCCTCGAAAAGCGCCTGCTGGCCCTGCTGGCCGAGCGCCTCGGCAAGTACGAAGTGCCCAAAAGTGTGGGCTACGTGCCCGCGTTCAAAACCACGGCTTCGGGCAAACTTGACCGGGCGGCCACCCTGCGCGGCGACGGGCGCGGCCGGCGGGGGTAGGGAACCAAGCTGAATTTATGACCGACTACCCAACGCATAAGCGGCCCCACTTTGGACCCGCCGTGGCGCTGCTGGCCGCGCTGGCACTGCCCGGCCGGGCGCTGGCGCAGCAGGCTGCTCCGGCCGATACTACCAGGGCCCCCACGGCCGATACGCCGGTGGTGGCCCCAGCCGCCGGGTCGGCGGGCGGCGTGCCCTCTTCGGAGTTTGAGACGTATACCGTGCAGGCCAGCGGCACCCGCTACACGGCCACGCTCACGGGCATTTATAGCGCGGGCACCGTGGAGCGCGTCTACTTCACCACCAGCCACACGGCCAACTTTAAGCTTACCCGGCACTGGCTGCTGCCGGCCTCGGGCTCGTTTAGCTACGGCAAGCAGGACGGGCTGCTGCGCGAGCGCGAATTGATGGGCCTGCTTACACCCACCTACCAGCGCGGCCGGGTGAAGTACTACCTGCTGGGCGATGCCGAGCAAAGCAACCTGCGGGCCATTGCGCGGCGCTTCGTGGTGGGGGCCGGCGCGGGCTACACCCTCTACGCCGATACGCTCAGTAACGAGGTGGGTATCAGCCAGTTTTTTCTTTATGAGCACACCGAGTATCTGAACGGGCTACTGCGCGAGGTGCCCCGCGGCTCCACGCGCCTCAAGTTGCGGCTGGGGGGTAGGGGGCCGGTGGTACTCACGGGCCTACTCTACTACCAGCCTTCGCTGCAAAACGTGGCCCACGACTACCGCCTGAACCTCACCAGCGGCCTTAACTTCAATGTGAGCAAGCACTTAGCCCTCACGGCTGCTTTCTCCTACTCCTACGAAAGCATTGCGGTGGAGGGCCGCGCCCCCGGCAATAGTAACCTGACCGTGGGCTTTACCTACTCGGCGGGAAGGTAGGGGTTTAGTAAGTATCTCTATTACTACCCACTGCCTACCGCAGAAACTTCTGGCGGGTGCTGCGATTGAGGCCGTGAACGCGCAGGTCTTTTTGGGAAAAAAGCGGCTCGCGGTGGCGCACGAGGCGCACGAGCGGGCCGATGAGGATTTTGGCCCGAACGTAGAAAATGGGGCCGCTGATTTCATCGCGGATGCCTTCGGACACGAACAGCGGCTGCCGCCAGCCCGCGCCTGCGCCCAGGCTGGCCCAGGTGAAAAGCCGCATCTGGGCGGCCAGCGAGGGCTCGACCAGGGCAATGAAATCGCGCGGCGAGCGCTCGCGGTTCAGGCTCTCGTTGGTGTACTCGATGCGCACCGTGCCCATGCCGCTTTGCAGGTTGGCCCCCAACTCCCAACGGGCATTTTCGAGCAAGATGTACTCGCCGTAGACGGCTATGTTGTAGAAGCGCAGGGTAGCATCGGCCTCGTCGGCGGCATTGTTGGGCGGCGGCAGGCGGGTAGGGATGCGGCTGCTGAGCAGGTAGGCAGCCACGCCGGCGCGCACCCGGCCCCGAAACTCCAGGCCCAGCTTCAGGCCGTTGATGGTAACAAAGTGACTGTTGATGATGGAGTAGCGCGAATCAATCTGCACTACCAGCCGGCGGTGGTCAAACACGGGGGCCGGCCGCAGCGAATCGACCGGGGCCGCGTGGGCCGGGGCCGGCCCCGCCAGGCCAGCCAGCAGCCAGCCGACCAGCCCCACTCGCCCACATAAAATAGCAAAGAAGCGCACCTGGGATAAATCGTTCGGGGACCGGCGCGCCGGGCGCGCCGCGGCCCCGGAGTAGAGAGGATATAAGCAAGCGGGCGTTTAGCCGAGTTTCTTCCCGAAGAGGCTAGCTGGAGGGATAAGATGCATTAAACCGGCAAGACTTAAGGAAAGTTTAAGGTTGGAGGGCCTGCTCCAGCGCCGCCTCAATGGCCGGGCCGGTTGAGGGCAGGGGCGGGTGGCTGGCCAGGATGCGGCCATCGCGCCCGATAAGCCAGTAGTTGGGGATGGATTGCACCCCAAACGCCTTGGCCGCCACGCCCTCAAAAGCTCCGGCCTCGTGCAGCTGCACGGCGGCCGGGGAGGTGGGGTGGGCCACCAGGTAGCGCTGCCAGTCGGCGGCCTGGCTATCGAGCGAGACGTAGAGAAACACCACGTCGCGGCCCGCAAAGCGTTGGCGCAGGGCCCGGCTGGCTGGCATTTCGGCCAGGCAGGGCGCGCACCAAGTGGCCCAGAAATCGAGGTACACGACCTTGCCGCGCAGGCTGCTCAGGGCCACGAACCGGCCGCTGGCATCGGGCAGGGTGAAGTCGGGCGCGGGCTGGCCGGTGGCCAGGGCCAGGTGGGCGCGCACGGCCCGGCGCAAGTCGCGGGCAATAGTCGAGTCGCGGTTATTAGCCTTAAAATCAGCTAGTAAGGGACGAATATCGGTGTGCTCACTCTCGACTTTGGTGAGCAGATATTGCCCTACGGCCACGTCGCGCACGCGGCCACCGCCCAGGTCGTCGGTGGCACGCTGGTAGAGGCGGCGGCCGGCGGCGGGGCCGGTAGGCAGGTTGCCGGTGGGGTCGTTAAGCTGGGTGAAGCCGTAGGTCAGCAGCAGGTTTTGCAAGGTATTGGTAGTGAGAGCCGAATCCTGACTTTCAAGCCGCAGCTCGGGCACAAAGTCGTAATAGCCCACGGGCAGGGTAGCGTAGCCCTGCTGCCGCCGCTCGGCTGGCTGGTGGGCGTAGTAGCTCAGCAGCGTGGCGGCCCATTCGTAGTCGAGGGCCTGCTCCTGCTGCCGCCGGAAGGCGGCCGGCAGCGGGTGGGCCGCCGCGTAGGCGGCCAGGGCCGCCCGCCGGCGCTGGCGGTAGGTATCGGCGGCGCGGCGCAGCTCAGCGGCACTCAGGGTGGCGGCGCGGGCGTCGGGGGTGCGGCGGGCTTCGTCGTCCTGGTTAGCTTGCAGATAGCTCTGGGCCAGGTAGTTGTTAGCGTTGGCGGCAGCCCCCTGGCCAGCGTAGGCAATGGTCTGGTCGAGGCGGCCGGGGTCGAAGCTCAGGCGCAAGGCGTCGCCGGGCGTGAGGTAGAGGGTCGCAAACTCCCCGTCGTAGCCTAGGCGCACTTCGGTCGGGGCAGGCAGGGGGGGTAGGGCCAATCGAAAATTACCGGCCGGGCTCACCGGGGCCGTCACGGTCTGGGTGGGCCGCCCGCGCCAGTCGGGCGCGTAGCTGAGGCTGATGGTGGGAGCCGTTACCTGGTCGAGGTGCCCACTCACGACTACCTCGCCGGCTACCGCCCGCTCGGCCGGAGCCGCCCGGAAAGGCGGGACCTTGAAGGGCGGCGGGGGGAGTAGGGCTGCCCGCCGGGCCGGGTGAATTTGGGCGGCGGCGGCCAGCGGCCAGCCACCCAGCAGCAGCCAGACCAGCGCGTTAGCAAGCAAATACGTGCGCCCCCGAGCGCGGCAACTCAACTGCATAGGCGTGCGGCGGCCGGGAGTAGGCCCGGCTTCGCAAAGATACTCGCCCTACCCCCCGGCTAGGCGGCTAAGGCGCGGCTAGGATTAGCAGGAAAACATTAGATGGGTAGCTCCAGCCCTTCACCAATTAATCAGCCCTTAACGGCTCACCCGGTAGTTTAGCCGCCTGGCCTGGCGGCCGGGGCGTTTCGCCCTGGTTGGGCTGGCGGCGCGGGGTAGCGAAGTGGTAGTTTTGAGGCAGTTGCTATCCCCTACCCCCTCCGCCATGCTCACCCCCGACTTCCTCTTCACCCTGGCCAACCCGCTGGCCCTGCTGGGCTGGGCGCTGCTGGTATTGGCTCCGCGCTGGCGCTTCACCAACTTACTGGTGCTCAGCGGAGCCCTACCCCTGCTGCTGGCCGCGGCCTACGCCGTGCTCATCACCACGCACTACCTGGATGGGCACGGCGCGGAGGGCGGCTTCGGCTCGCTGGCGCAAGTGGCGGCGCTATTCCGAGACCCGTGGGCGCTGCTGGCGGGCTGGGTGCACTACCTGTGTTTCGACCTGTTTACCGGGGCCTGGGAGGCGCGCGATGCCCGGCGGCGCGGCGTGCCGCACGGCTGGCTGGTGCCGTGCCTGGGGCTCACCTTTCTGTTTGGCCCGGTAGGGCTGCTGCTATATTTCGGCGTGCGCCGGGCTATTGAAAAAACATCACTTTTAACTGAAAATCAATCCACTGCCTTATGAAAGCTTTGCATTTGACTGCCTTCAGAACTACGGCCGGCGCCGGCCCGGCCGGCCCGGCCCCCCTGGCCCCGCACCAGTCGGCCGTGACCAAAGCCCTGCGCGTGCTGCGCCGCGTAAACCCGCCGCTCGCGGCCACGGGCTGGCTGAATGTGGCGCTGGCCGCCGGGGCGCTGGCGCTGCTGCCCCTCGACCACCGCCTCGTGACGGGGGCGCTGGTGTGGCTCAAGCCCCTGAAATTCAGCCTCTCCATCGTGGCCTACGCCTGGACGCTGGCCTGGCTGCTGGCCGACCTGCCCGCCCCCGCGCAGCGCGCCGTGCGCCGCCTCAGTTGGGGCGTGGCACTGAGTATGCTGATTGAGCAGGCTGTTATTTTCATTCAGGCGGCGCGCGGCACCACCTCGCACTACAACCAAAGCAGCGCGCTAAATGGGCTGCTGTTTGGGCTGATGGGCGTATTTATTGCCGTGAATACGGCCATGACTTTTTGGGCCCTGTACCTGGCTTGGCGCTACCGGCCGCACGGCCCGGCGGGCTACGTGTGGGGCCTTCGGCTGGGGCTGCTGGTGTTCGTGGCAGGCTCTATGCTGGGTGGGTTTATGATTCATAATCAGCAGCATACGGTGAGCGCGCCCGATGGTGGCCCCGGCCTGCCGGGCCTGGGCTGGAGCACCGTGGCCGGCGATTTGCGCGCGGCGCACTTTATGGGGATGCACGCCTTGCAGGCGCTGCCGCTGCTGGGCTGGGTGCTTAGCCGCCGGGTGCCGCGCCGGGCGGCGCTGCTTACGGGGGTAGGCGCGGCACTGTGGGCCGGCGCGGTGGCGGCGCTGCTGCTGGGGGCGCTGGCGGGGCGGCCGCTGCTGCGCTAGTGCGCCATTGGCGGGTTGGCCCGACCTTCACGGCCATGAGCAACCGGCGGTTTATGGGCGTAGGTATTTTGCTGGTGGCGGCGCTGGAGCTGGTGCCGCGCGGCATCTTCAGCGTGCCGCTGGGCCGGTACTGGCTGGCGGCCTACGGCATCTCGCTGACGTTTACGCTGGTGCTGTGGGTGGGCAACGTGGCGCTGTGGCGCGGGCTGCTGCGGCGCTGGCCACAGGCCCCCGCCACAGCCCGCCGCCTGTGGTGGCTGGCGGCGGGGGCCATCGGCTACACGCTGCTCGTGACGCTGGGCCTCGGCGCGGGCCTGGCCGGGGTCGAAGGCTACCACCTGCGGCTACCCGACGGGCTGCGCGAAACGGGCCTCAACCTGGTTTCGACGCTCATTGTGCTGCTCGTGTACGAGAGCCGGCACCTATTTCAGCAGTGGCAGGAAAACCAGCGCCGGGCCGAGCAGCTGGCCCGCGCCAGCACCCAGGCCCAGCTCGATGCCCTGGCCCAGCAGCTCGACCCGCACTTTCTGTTCAACTCGCTCAATACCCTGGCCGCCCTCATCGAGCCCCGCAATGAGCCCGCCCAGCACTACGTGGAGGGCCTGGCCGACGTGTACCGCTACGTGCTGCTGGCCCGCGAGCGCCCTACCGTGCCGCTGGCCGAGGAGCTGGCCTTCGTGCAAACCTACCTGGCCCTGCAAAAAGTGCGCTTTCGGGACAACGTGCAAGTGAGCTACGACCTCCCTACCCCCCTGCCGGCCCGGCACGTGGCCCCGCTCAGCGTGCAGCTGCTGGTCGAAAACGCGCTCAAGCACAACGAAGCCTCACGGGCGCGGCCGCTGCACCTGCGCCTGGTGGCCGCGGGCGAGGCGCTGCGCGTCGAAAACACCTGGCAGCCCCGGCCCGCTGGCTTGGCCCCCGGCACTGGCACGGGCCTGGCCAACGTGCGCCGGCGCTACGCCCTGCTCGGCGCGGCGCAGCCGGTAGAAGTGACGCAGGCCGGCGGCATCTTTGCCGTGACGCTGCCCTTGCTGCCCGCTTAGCTCATGCCGCCCTTGCGCATTCTGATTCTCGAAGACGAGTACCCCGCCGCCGAGCGCTTGCAGCGGCTGTTGCTGTTGGCCGCGCCCACGGCCCAGGTGCTGGCCGTGCTCGACACGGTGGCCGGCGCGCTAGCCTGGCTCGACCAGCACCCCGCGCCCGACCTCATCCTGAGCGACATCCAGCTGGCCGATGGCCTCAGCCTCGACGTGTTTGCCCAAACGCTGGTGCGCAGCCCGGTTATTTTCACGACCGCCTACGACCAATACGCCCTGCAAGCCTTCCGGGCCAATGGCATTGATTACCTGCTAAAGCCCCTCAAGCTGCCCGAGCTGCAAGCCGCGCTGGGGAAATCAGAATTAAGAGTTAATTCAAATGGGCTTTCTAACCCAATTTTTAACTCTCAACTCCTAACTCTTAATTCCCCCCTGGAGCGCCTGCTCGATGCCCTACCCCGCCCGCAGCGGCCGTACAAAACACGGTTTCTGGTGCGGCAGGGCGACACGCTGCTCCCCCTGCCCACGGCCGAGGCGGCCTGGTTTCAGAGCCGCCACGACACCACCACGCTCGCCACCCCCGACGGCCGCCGCTTCGTGGTCGATTATACCCTGGAGCAGCTCGAAAGCCTGCTCGACCCTACCCGCTTCTTTCGGCTCAATCGCCAGCTCATTGCCCAGGTGCCGGCCGTGCGCCGGCTGCTACCCTACTTCGGCGGTAAGCTGCTGGTGGAGCTGAGCCCCGCCCCCACCGGCGAGGTGCTGGTGAGCAAGGAAAAAGCCAGCGCCCTGAAAGCGTGGCTGGAAGGGTAGGCGCGGCGGCCCCGCCCGGCGCAGGTTTGCCCGTATCTTGTTAGCCTGATTCTGAATGTATCGTCATGGAAGCCATTAAGCTAAAAACCGCCGTCCTGGACCGCCTCACCGACGCGGAGTTCTTTGAGTTTTGCCAGGACCACCGCGACCTGCGCATCGAGCGCGCTACCAGCCACCAGATTACCATTATGCCCCCCGCCAGCTCCGAAACCGGTTCCTACAACAGTGACCTGATAACCGACCTGGTGCTGTGGAACCGCCAGCACCAACTAGGCAAGACCTTCGATTCGTCGGCAGGCTTCACGCTTTCGACCGGGGCCATGCTCTCGCCCGATGCCAGCTGGCTGGCCCAGGCCCGCTGGGACGCGCTGAGCGCCGACGACCGGCGTGGCTTTGCCCGCGTGTGCCCCGATTTTGTGGCCGAACTGCTCTCACCCTCCGACCGCCTCACCGACACCATGCGCAAGCTGGAGCACTGGCTGGAAGCCGGCGCGCGCCTGGGCTGGCTTATTGTACCCGCCACCGAGTCGGTGTATATTTTCGAGCCGGGCCAGCCCGTGCGGCCCGTAGTGGGCTTCGACCAGGTGCTGAGCGGCGGGTCCGTGTTGCCCGGCTTCGAGCTGGAGCTGCGGCGGCTGCGGCCCCGCGGCTAGCTATTTTTCACCGCCTTATTCGCTCCTTGTCATGGATGTTATCAAGCTCAAAACCCCGGTGCTGGACCGCCTTACGGAGGCGGAATTTGCGCAGTTTTGCCTCGACCACCGCGACTTGCGCATCGAGCGCAACAGCAGCGGCCAAATCACGATTATGCCCCCCGTATTCACCGAGAGTGGCTTTGCCAACAACGAGCTGTCTTACCAGCTCACCCACTGGAACCACCGCACGCGCCTGGGCCGGGTGGGCGACTCGTCCACGGGCTACACGCTGCCCGGTGGGGCCATGCTCTCGCCCGATGCCTCGTGGGTAGCCGAGAAGCGGTGGCAGGCCCTGGCCCCCGACGACCGCCGCCGCTTTGCCCGCATCTGCCCCGATTTTGTGCTGGAGCTGGCCTCCAGCTCCGACCGCCTGCCCGACCTGCTCACCAAGATGCACGACTGGCTGGGGGCCGGCGTGCGCCTGGCCTGGCTCATCGTGCCCAGCACCGAAACGGTGTACGTATTCGAGCCGCCCCACCCGCCCCGCCTCGTGCAGGGCTTCGAGCAAAGCCTGAGCGGCGACCCGGTACTCCCCGGCTTTTTGCTGGAATTGAAGGAATTGCGCAGCGTGGAGTAAGAGAACGGAAGGTAGAGTTTAGCGCGCCCTACCCCTACTTATCGAGCCAGCTCTTGAACACGCTGACTTTTTCGCGGCTCACCAGCACGGGGCCTTCGCTTTCGGGCGGGGCGGGCTTGAGGATGGTTTGCAGCCGCGAGCTGGCGTAGTGAATAATGTCATGAATGGCGGCCTGCCGAGCCAAAAAGGCGCGGTTGAGCCGGAAAAACTGGGCGGGGTCGAGCAAGCCTTCGAGCTGCTCCATCGTGTAGTCCACCACGTACTTACGACCATCAACACTTTGCAATAGGGTCGTTTTTTCGAGGCTGAAAAAGTACGCTACCTGCTCCACGGGCACTACCTTGAGGTGCTCGCCCACGCGCACCACAAACTGCGCTTTGTAGCTGGCCACGGGCTGCCGCAGCTGCTGCACCAGCGTCGCCAGGGTGGCCGCATCTAGCGTCGGCGCGGGTAGGTTTGTGCTGGAAACCGAACTTTTTGTACCAATTTTGGACTCATTGGCGGCATAGTGGCGCTGCCGGAATTTCTCCACGGCCGTCCTAAGCTCTTCTTCGTCAAGTGGTTTAAGCAGGTAATCGACGCTATTTACCTTGAAGGCCCGTAGCGCGTACTGGTCGTAGGCGGTCGTAAAAATAACCGGGCACGTCACGCGCACCTGCTCAAATAGCTCGAAGCTGAGGCCATCGGCCAGGTGAATATCCAGGAATAGCACATCGGGCGCGGGGCCGGCTTGCAGCAGGGCCACGGCCTGCGCCACCGACTCGGCCGGGCCCAACACCTCGAACGGCACGGCCTGCTGCTGCAGCAAATTGACGAGGCGGCGGGCCGCCAAGGGCTCATCTTCAACGATTAACGCGCGGAGCATGGGGTAGGCTTGGGAAGGAAAATCCGGCTGAATTTACTTAGCCGCGTCTACACTATCGCGCAGCTGCCGCACTTGCCGGTTGAGGGCTGGGCTCTGGCACACGACCTGGCTGAATGCCCGCAGCGCCACGTCGCCCTCGGCGGCCAGGGCCAGCCGCCAGATGATGTCGCGGCTGTGCAGGTGCCACGCCGCCGCCAGCTCCGGCCGCAGGCGTACCATCACCGTAGTTTCTATGAGCGGATTAAACGTCTGTTTGTCAACAATAACGGGCCGCATTTGGCGCAACGCCCGCAGCAGCGGGGCCACGGTGGCGGCCGTGCGCAGCTGAAACGGGCGGGCCGGCCGCCCGCGCCGGTCGGGCAGCAGGGGGTAGCAGGTAATGCTCTCCACGTCGGCGGGGCGGGCCTGGCTAAGCGCCCCGGCCACGTCGGGGTAGGCATCGGGGGTAGCAGCCCGGCTGGTGAGCAGCCAAATCAGGCCCACTACCAGCGCGGTGGCCAGCACCAGCAGCACATACGTTCTTTCTTTTACCATGTAGCAAGCCAGCCCCGCGCCTACAACGCCAGCAGCGGCAAAGTAACCACGAACTCCTCGCCCACCGGCCCGGCCACCACCGGCCGGCTGGTGAGGAAGCCGTAGCGCGCGCGCAGGTTGGCCAGGCCGCGGCCCGAAGCTTCATTGGCGGGTAGGCGGCGGGGCCGCAGGGTGTTGCGCACGGTGAGGGTCGCGGCGGCGGCATCCACGGTCACGCGCAGGCGCAGCGGGTCGGTCTGGTAGGCAGTGTTGTGCTTGAGGGCATTTTCGAGCAGTAGCTGCAAGGCCAGCGGCGGCAGGTAGAGTGACTGGGTAGCTGGGTGAAGGGGTGAAGGAGTGAATTCGACTTGCAGCGCTTCGTCGAGACGGGTTTTTTGGAGGAAAACGTAGGCCTCGGCAAATTGCAGTTCTTCCGCCAGCGGCACCAGCTCCTGGCTCTGGCTGTCGAGCACGTAGCGGTACACGCTGCTGAGCTGGCGGATGAAGCGCACGGCGCGGGCCGGGTCGTTTTCTTCTACCAAGCTGGTAAGGGCGTTCAGCGAGTTGAAAAGAAAGTGCGGGTCTACCTGCCGGCGCAAGGAGTCGAGCCGAGCTACGGCCGATTCTTTTTCCAGGCGTTCGGCCCGCACGGTGGCCTCACGCCAGGCCAGCAAAAACGAGCGCGAATGCAGAAAAAGTGAGATAAAGACCGTGATAACCAGGGGCAAAACCAACTGCCCCGCCACGTTCTGGCGCACGGCATAGCCCAGCGGCTGGTGCCAGAGCAACACCGAGAAGCCCTCCGTGATAGCCACCGTCATGAGCAGCGAGGCTAGTAGCGACAACGCCAGCGTGAGCAGCAGCCGGCGCACGGGCCGCTCGCCCCAGCTCACGTAGCGGTTCAGCACATCGGCCGCGAGGCCATTGGCCAGCCACAAGCCCACAAAATACGCCAGCGAGTAAGCGCACGAAATGGCATAGTCGGCGGGGTGCCGCCAGGGCCGGGGCTCGGTGGTGAGGCCAAAGAGCAGGCACAGCGGCACTATCCAGCGCACCTGCCGCAGCAGCAGCCGCACCTGCGAGCTGCCGCCCGGCACCAGGGCTCCCCGGCGGTAGCGGTCGGGGTGCTCGCAAGCAGCGGCGGGGGTAGGAGAAAGCACGGCGGGTGGCGAAAGCGTGGCGGGCATGGGAGAGGCGGGTAAAAGTACAGAGAAGGGCGGGGCAGCTTCGGGGCTTCTTACTTGGCCGCCGTGGCGGGGCCGTAGCTTTTCAACCGGGTCAGCAGGTAGCTTTCGCCCCAGTTGGGGGCCAGCGGGCCGGCCGGATGGAAGGCCGCGAATTTGGCTTTCGCCGCTTCGTAAAGCGGCCGGGCTTTGCCGGTGCCGCCCCCGTACATTTCGGGCGTGTAGTAGAGCTGGTTGGCTTCGATGAGGTAGGGGCGCGGGTTGGCGGGGTTGAGGCTTTCGGCCAGCGCAGTGGTTTCCATCACCAGCGGCGAATATTCCTGGGCCCGCTGCATGGGGTCAATCGTCAGCCGGCCCTGGTAAATGGATGCCTGCAAAGCCAGCAGCTCCGACTCGTCGCCGTTCAGCTGGCGGGCCTGCTTGAGTGCGGCCTCGGCGCGGTCGAGCAGGGCATCCGGCTGGGCATCCTTGCCCCCCCGCGCCTGCATCAGCAGCGCGTAGGCTTGGTAATAGCGCGGCAGCCAGTCGGTGGGCACGGCGGCGGCCAGGCGTTCCAGCTTGGCGCACAGGCTGGTCAGGGTCGCCGCATCGTTGGTGCTCATCACCTGCGTGATGGCCGTGCTCAGCTGCTCGGCGTAGCCGGCGGGGGTAGGGGCCGCGGCGACGGCCGGGGTGGACGAAGCCGGGGCAGCGGCGGGCGTGGTTTGGGCCAGGGCGGCCAGGCTACCGGCGGCGAAGGCGAGGGTAAGCAACGACTTTTTCATGACTCAGAAAGGGGAAAGGTGGTTGGTGAAGGAGAATGCGTCAAAGGTGGCGGCGGCCCCGCGCCCCCTAAAACACCAGTGGCCGAAGTGCCTGAAACCGATTCCGAAGCGTCCGCAAAGCCGGAGGAGCCATTTGGCGCGGCCGGTGGTGGCCTGAACTATATTTTTGTCCGGCCAGCCTGGCTTTCCACGCCCGCCAGGCAGCCCCATCCTTTTTCGCCCTACCTCATGCAGGCCCAGCTGCTTTCCGAGCCCTACCCCCCTACTTTAGGCCCCAAGCCGCACTATGCCATTCTGGATGGCCTGCGGGGCGTGGCCGCGCTACTGGTGGTGGCGTTTCACCTGTGCGAGGCGCACGCCACCAGCCACCTCGACCAGGTTATCAACCACGGCTACCTGGCGGTCGATTTCTTCTTTCTGCTCTCCGGCTTCGTCATCGGCTATGCTTATGACGACCGCTGGGGCCGCCTCACGCTAAAGGGCTTTTTCCGGGCCCGGCTCATCCGGCTCCAGCCGATGGTGGTGCTGGGCATGGTTATCGGGGCCCTGGGCTTCTACTTCCAGGCGGGGCCGCTGTGGCCGGGCATTGCCGAAGTGCCGGCCTGGAAAGTGCTGCTGGTCATGCTCATCGGGTGCACGCTGCTACCGGTGCCGGTGTCGCTCGACATTCGGGGCTGGCAGGAGATGCACCCGCTCGACGGGCCGGGCTGGTCGCTGTTTTTCGAGTATATCGCCAACGTGCTGTACGCGCTCGGCGTGCGCAAGCTGCCCAAGGTGGCGCTGGCGGGGCTGGTGCTGCTGGCGGGAGCGGCCCTCGTGCACCTGGCCGTAACCAGCCCCAATGGCGACGTTATCGGCGGCTGGTCGCTCACTGGGCCGCAGCTGCGCATTGGCTTCACGCGGATGCTGTACCCGTTTTTCGCGGGGCTGCTGCTGTCGCGCGTGGCGGTGCTGGGCCACGTCAAAAATGCCTTTGGCTGGTGCAGCCTGCTGCTCGTGCTGGTGTTGGCCTGGCCGCGCGTGGGTGGGGCCACGCACCTGTGGGCCAATGGCTTGTACGACTCGCTCAGCATCATCTTCCTCTTCCCGCTGGTGGTGTGGCTCGGGGCCAGCGGGCACCTGGCCAGCGCCGGGGGCGTGCGGCTGAGCAAGTTTTTTGGCGATATTTCCTACCCCCTCTACATCACGCACTACCCGCTCATCTACATTTACACGGGCTGGGTGAGCGCCCATAACGTATCTGGGCAGCAGGGCTGGCCGGTGGCCGTGCTCACGTTCGGGGCCGCCGTCGGGCTCGCCTACGTCAGCCTCAGATTTTACGACGAGCCCGTGCGCAGGTGGTTGAAAAGGAAGCTGGCCTAGCCAGGAGCCGTAGAGGTATTGAGCACTGTGTCGCGCAGGCGGTTAGCGGCTGAAATGGGGGCTTGAGCCAAAATCAGGGGGTAGGCGCTTGGGCCAAAGCCAAGGCCAGGCCGAAACTGAGCAAGGTGGCAAGGCGTGAAGTTTGCAGAGGGCCAGGGATAGGCAAGTATAAGACCCCGAGACTGCAAAAGCCGCCGCTGAGCCGTTGGCCGGGCGGGTTGGGCGAAACGGTGCAACCGCGGGCGGAGCCAGCCGTTTAGCCAGCGCTCGCGCTTATTTTTGCCTCGCCCACGGTTTTTCCTTATGCTTACCCCTACCCCTGCCCTCGATTATCAACAGGTTTTTCGCGCGCTACCCGAGAATTTTCTGCTCATCGCGCCCAACGAGGAGGCGACTATTCTGGATAATACCGACAGCCACGTGGCCGTGTCGCTCAAGAGCCGGGAGGAGGCCGTGGGCAAGCCGTTTTTTGAGGCTTACCCAGCCAGCAGCGAGAGCGGGGCGGCCCAGATTCGGGAGTCGCACGCGCACGTGCGGCGCTACCTGGAGCCGCACACCATGCCACTCATTCGCTACGACCTGGCGCGTCCCGCTGAGCAGGGCGGGGGCTTGGAAGAGTTTTACTGGCAGGCCACGCACTACCCCGTGCTGGGGACCGATGGCCAGCTGCGCTACATCTTGCAGCGCACCCAGAACGTGACTGAGCAGCGGCGCACCGCCCTGGCCGCCGCCGAAACGCAGCGCAAGCTGGCCGATGAGCAGGAGCGCACCCAGTTTATGCTTAGTAGCTTACCCGTATTCGTCTGGACCGCTACCGCCGCGGGCCAGCGCGATTACTTCAACCCGCGCTGGCTGGAGTACACGGGCAAGGCGCTGGCCGACGAGCAGGGCGAGCAGTGGCTGGCCGACCTGCACCCCGACGACCGCGAGCGCGTGCGCACCCAGTGGGCGCAGGCCGTGGTGGCGGGTACGCCTTACCAGGTCGAGTACCGCCTGCGCCGCCACGACGGCCAGTACCGCTGGATACTGTCGCGCGCGCACCCCCGCCGCGACGCCGACGGCCAAATAAGCCTGTGGGTGGGCGGGGCCACCGACATCCACGACCAGAAGCTGCTGGTGCAGGAAATTCTGGAGGCCAACGAGCAGCAGGCCGTGCTCTCGGAGCAAGCCTACCAGAGTTACCAATTAGCAGAAAGTCAGCGCATTACCTACCAAGGCTTGTTTATGCAGGCCCCGGCTCCCATCTGCATTCTGCGCGGGGCCGAGCACCGCTTCGAGTTCGTGAACGCCGCCTGCCAGGCGCTCTACTTCGGCCGCCAGCTGCTGGGCCGCTCACTCGCCGAAGCGCTGCCCGAAATAGCCGCCCAAGGCTTCGGACAGCTGCTCGACCAGGTGTATACTTCGGGCGAAACCTACACTGCCAGCGAGCAGCCGGTGGAGCTGCCCGCGGGGCCGGACGCCGCCGCGCGCCCGGCGTACTTCACCTTCACCTACCAGCGCTTCAGCGAGCAGGGCCAGGCCGCCGGCATCCTGGTTTTTGCCTTCGACGTGACGGAACAGGTACGGGCGCACAAATTGCTGGAGTAGCGGCAACCTTTGGCCGATAAGCTGGTTTTTAGGGGCCGCCGCCAGAGCCGCGGGGTAGATAGCCCGCCGCGGCCTGGCTTTACCTTCGGCACCGGTGCGCGAGGCCGCTTTTCTCGTAGCTGAAGCAGCTTAGCTACTTCAGCTACATAAACTTAGTGCTACCTGGATTCTATACTTTTAGCACTTATCCTTCCTTCTTCCCGCCATTTATGGAGCTTACCGCCCTCGACTTTCAGCAGGCCCGCGTGAAGCAGGTGCTGTTTAAGTCGCGCTTGCGCTCGGTGCTCTACGGCGTGCGGGAGGCCGAGCCCAGCCTGTTTACCATGCAGGCCAACCCCCTGGGCCAGTGGCTGAATGCGGTGCTGCGGCCCCAGTACGGCCACCGGCCCGAAATCGCGGGCATCGAGCGCCTCATCCGCCAGATGCTGGAGGTGAGCCAGGCGCTGGTGCGCCAGTACCAGCGCGGCGAGCTGGAGCAGGCTCGCACCGGCCTGGAAAAAATCGAGCGCCTGGCCGCCGATATCGACCAGCTGCTCACCGCCGTGGAGCGCGCGAGCTAGGCCGCTTAGTTTAGGAAGGGGGGTAGGCGGGATTTCAGCGAGCCAGCTGCGGTTTATCTTCATTTTTTGGTCAGCTTTAAGGTATTTCTAAAGTCTGATTCAGCGGTGTCTCTTTGCGGCTTATGGCGGTAGCCTAAATTGACTGAGAACAGGGTATTTTTTAGGATAAGTCATTTATTAATAGATTTTTAATAAAAAGACATGAATTACTCGGCCCGCCTTGTTCACATGGCCCAGGGTAGGCGGGGTAGCGCCTTGTAAAGTCTGAGGCGGACAACTATCGACTAGCTTTCCGGTAAGGCAGGCGCGCACCTTTGGGCTACCTCCCCACCGCGCCGGTCGCGGCCGGGTTTGGTAGCCCCTCGCCATGCACCCCAACTTCGCCGAGCGCCTGTTTTCGAGCCTGCTGGCCCACCCGGCGCGCCCGGTGCTGCGCTGGCCCGACCCGCGCCCTGGTGCCTCGGCCACCACCCTGAGCGGGGCCGAGCTGCTGGGCCGGGTGCACGCCTGGCAGCTGGCCCTGGAGCGCGCCGGCCCCCTACCCCCCGGCGCGCCCGTGCTGCTGGCCCAGCCCGGCAGCCCCGAGCTAGTGGCGGCCCTGCTGGCAGTATTGGGCCTGGGCGCGGTGCCGGTGCTACCCCCCGCCGGGGCCACCGCTCGCCAGTTGCTGGCGCTGCTGCGCACCGAGCGCATCGGGCACGTGGCCACTACGCCGGGTGCCCGGCGCTGGCTGGCCGGGCCGGGCCGCCTGCTGGGCTACCGCTGCGTGGCTGCCACGCCCACCGCAGGCGAATTTTCTGTCCCTACCCCCTTGCTGCGGCCGGTGCCGCTGGGCCAGCCGGCGCTGGTATCGCATAGCTCGGGGTCGGCTTCGGGGCGGCCCACGGCGGTGCGGCGCAGCCACGCGGTGTTGCAGCAGCAGCACGAGGCGTTGCGGCGGCAGTTTCCACCGTGGGCAGGGCAGCGCGATTTTCCGCTGTTTTCCAACGTTATTTTGCACAACTTGGCGGTGGGCGCACTCAGCGTGGTACCCGACCTGGCAGGCGGCCTGGCACGGCTGGTTCCCGGCCGCGTGCTGGCCCAGCTGGCCGCCGAGCAGGTGCAAACGCTTACCGGCAACGTCTTTTATTTCAATACTTTGCTGGAAGAATTACGCCGGCAGCCGGCTACTTTCCCAGCGGTGCGGGCGCTGGGCGTGGGCGGCTCGCCGGTGCCCGAGCAGCTGCTGGCCGCCCTGCGGCCCTGGTTTCCGGGGGCCACGCTGCACGTCATCTACGGAGCTTCCGAGGCCGAGCCCATCGCGGTGCGGAGCGTGGCCGGCGCGGCCCTCGACCCGCGCCGGGGCTACTGCGTGGGGCCGCTCGTGGCGGGTCTGCGCGTGCGGTTGGGGCAGCCCGCGCCGGTGTGGCTGCCCCCCGCCCTTACCCCCCCACCAGTGGGCGGGCCGGCCCCCGCGCCCACCGTGGCGGGCGAAATTCTGGTGGCCGGCCCCCACGTGGCCCGGCCCGCTGGTGCGCCCGAATACCTGACCACCGGCGACCACGGCTACTTCGACACGGCGGGCCAGCTGTGGCTGGTAGGGCGGCGCGGGGCGGCCGGCCTGGTGCGCGGCGTGGGCCACTACCAGCTGGAGCACTACCTGCGCCAGCTGCCGGGCGTGGACCAGGTGGCGGCCCGCACGCTGGCCGGCGGCGGGCAATTCGAGCTATTCGTGGTGGGTAGCCGGCCAGTTGCCGATGTGCGCGCCGCCGTGGCCGCGGCCTTTGGCGAGGGTCTGCTGGGGCCGGTGCGCTACCGCCCCAGGCTACCAGTAGATGGCCGGCATTTTTCTAAGATTCGCTACGATTTACTGGGTTGATTTTTAATCATTTGTCATTGTAACCGATTTGCATCAGACTTACCTCCCCACCATTTCCCTCCCCCGCTATGCACTCCGAATTTGCCCAGATTCCGCTCGACCGCCTGCGCTACGGCCTGGTGTGGGAAGGCACCGCGACACTGTACGCGGCCCTCGATTTGCAGCCCGACGACCACGCGCTCATCATCACCTCGGCGGGCTGCAACGCGCTTAATGCGCTGCTAGCCGGCCCGGCGCGCGTCACGGCCATCGACCTGAACCCGGTGCAAAACCACCTGCTGCGCCTCAAGCTGCACGCCATTGCCCACCACCCGCCGGCCGTACTGCGCGGCCTGCTGGGCCTGGATGGACCAGCCACCGTGGCCGTCTCTGGGGCGGCGCTGCAAACTACCCTACCCCCCGCCGAGGCCGCAACGCTGGCCGAGTGCCTGCGCCAGCACCCGCGCGGCCTGCTGCTGGCCGGGCAGCTCGAAGGCTACGTCACAAGCTTCGTGCCCAGCCTGCCGGCCGAGTGGCAGCACCGCCTGCGCGGCCTACTGGCCTGTGAATCAATTCGGCAGCAGCAGGCATACTTCGCGGGTGAGCTGGACCAGCCGGCGTTTCGGCGAGCATTTATTGCTTATTTCGACGCGGCTAATTTGAGCCGGGGGCGCGACCCGCGCCTGTTTCGCTACGCCGCCGACGCGGGCGGGGCCACCTTCTACGAGCGGCTGCGGCACCACCTGGGCCGGCAATTGGCCCGTGATAATTTCTTCCTGCGTTTCTTTTTCTTCGGCCCCGAGGGCCTGCCCGAATACCTCCTACCCCCCTGCTACCAGGCGGCCCGCCACGCCACCCTGCGCGCCCGCCTGCCCCGGCTGCGGCTGCGCACGGGCGAGGCCACGGAGTTTCTGCTGTCGGCGGCGGGGCAAAGCGTGAGTAAGGCAAGCTTATCCAATATTTTTGAATACGTGAGCCCCGCCGAGTTTGCGCGGGTGAGCGCGGCGCTGGCGGCCCGCCCGGCCCCGGCCCGGCCCCTGCGCGCCGTGTTCTGGAACCTGCTGCAAGCCCAGGCTCCCTTGCACACGGCCGCTGTGCCGCTGCTGGCCGCCACCTCAGCCCACCTCAGCACGCGCGATGCCTGCTTCTATTTTGGCGGCGTGCGGGTGCTGGACTACCCCGCGCCGGTTGGGGAGGAGAGTGAAATTGGGCAGCGAAGTGCCTTGGCTGGGGAGTTTGCCTAGCGCTAGAATCGCCTGTCATTGCGAGCACAGCGAAGCAATGACAAACGGTTTTGCCTTAACTCTAAATTCTCAATTCCCTACCCCTATGCTTACGCCCGCCTTCACCCAAAAGCTACTGCGCCAACACGCCCCCGCCCAGGCCGCCGAGGTGCGGGCCGTGCGCCCGCGCGCGCTCGACAGCTCGGCCAGCATTCTGGCCAACCTCACGGCGGGGCGCACGGCCCAGCCGGTGGGGCTTTTTGGGCTCGATGCGGAGCTGCGCACGGCCGGCACCGGCTGGCGCACCGAGCGGCTGGTGCTCAAGGCCAAGCCGCCGGGCCGGGCCATCTGCCAGATGCTCACGGGCCTGGCCCAGGCCTGCGGCGGCGAGCTGGCCGAAGTGTATCCAACCTTTGAGCTGCGCACCGGCTTCGCCGATACGCACTGGCGTGAGCTGGCCGTGTACGCGCCGCCCGCCCCCGGCGCGGCCCCCGCGCCACTGCTGCCCACCGTGTGGGCCACCCACGCCGACGAGCCCGCCGCGCGCTACCTGCTGCTGCTCGAAGACCTCAGCCAGCACGAGCTGCTGAATTCGGCCCCGCGTCCCGACCGCTGGACCGATGCCCACCTACGCGCCGCCCTGCGCCAGCTCGCCGCCTGGCACGCCCGGCACCTGGTGCCCGCCGCGGCCGCGCCGCCCGCCGGCCCCGCGCCGTGGCCCGAGCTGCTGCCCCTCTGGGAAGCGCTGCTGGCGAATGCCGCGACGCGGCTGCCGACGCTCTACCCCCCGGCGCGGGTGCGGCAGCTGCGCGGGCTGCTGGGCACGGCCGCCACCGATTGGGCCACCGTGCAGCAGCTTCCCAAAACGCTCATTCACAACGACCTGAACCCGCGCAACACCTGCTTCGAGCGGCGGCCCGACGGCGCGTTGCGCTTCGTGGCCTACGACTGGGAGCTGGCCACCTGGCACCTGCCCCAGTACGACGTGGTGGAGCTGCTGAGCTTCGTGCTGCGGCCCGCCCGCTACCAGCAGCGCGCCGCCTACCTGGAGCTTTACCGCCAGGAGCTGGACGCGCTGACTGGCCAGTTTGCCGACCGCGCCGCCTTCGCCGAAGGCTACCGGCTGGCGGCCCTGGAATTTGGCCTGCACCGGCTGGGGCTCTACGGCATGGCGCATTCGCTCAGCCCCTACCCCTTTTTACCGGGGGTTATCGATAGCTATTTTGATGGGTTGGCAGCGTGAATCGAGACTTACGCAACGTCAGCCAAGTAGCGCGAACTTTCCAGTTCGCGCGCGAGCGAAGCGAGCAACCTCGTTCGCGCCGCGCGGCCCCGGCTGCTCGCTTTGCTCGCGCACGAACTGGAAAGTTCGCGCTACTTTCCAGCCGCCCGATTGGCCATAAAATTACCTGAACCAAGTGCTAAACGTCCTGCTCAAACAGCGCGTAGTGCGCCGTTTCGACGGGCAGGCCATCGGTGAAGCGCAGGGAAAGATTATCGGCCCGCATGAGGCAGAAAATAACGTCGTCGTAGTGCGCCAGGAAGCTGCGCATGGCGTAGGCGGCCAGTTGCGCCTGCAAGCCCTGGCCCCGAAAATCGGGGTGCACGCCCACGGTTTTGGCCAGCAGCGTGCGCGGCGCGGGTAGCTGCGGGTAGTGCTGCGCAAAATTCGGGACTGTGATGAAAGGCAGGTTTAAGGGCTGATAATTGGGCTGGCAGAGGCTGAGTGCCGCCAGCCGCCCGCTGGCCCGGTGCCGAAACAGCACCGACGAATGCGGGCACAGCCCGGCCGCGTACTCCGCGTTATAAAGCAAATCGAACTGCGCCCGGCTCACGGCGCGGTAGGCAGGGTTCTGGCCGAAAACCTGCTGGATAAGCCCAAAAATCTCATCTCGTAAGCTCTGCCACACACTGGCATTCAGCGGGATAAACTCGAAGGGCGAATCGGCCAGCTGGGCCAGCGCGGCGGCCTGCTGCCGGTACACGGCGGGCACGGCGGCGGCCCGCAGGCGGCGGCTCTCGAAGGTGAGCGCGGGCCGAAAGCCGACCTCGGCCAGCAGCCGGGGGTAGTAGGGTGGGTTCACCGGCTCGCGGTCGAACTGCCCCCACGAGGGCACCGCGCCCAGCCGCAGCCGGTAGCGAAAATAAGTACTGAAGTGCAGCGGCCCCCGCACCCGGCTAAAGCCGCGCGCCGCCGCCTCTTGCCGCAGCATGTCAAAGGCTAACTTATTGATTTCTACTTCGTCCTTCGTTTCCCAAAAGCCAAAGTAGGCCGTGTCGTCCGTCGCGTCTTTGGGGAAAATACCCACCAAGCGCACCGTGCGGAAGTCATCGGAGTAGACTACGATATCGTGCGTAGCGGCCATCTGGCGGCACAGCTGCTCGGCCTGGTGCTCCGCTTCGGGATAGTAGGGCTGGCCCGCGTAGAGCTGCCGGGGCAGCTCGAAAAAGCCGTTGGGTAGTTGGGCGGCGTATTGCCAGCGATTTAGCATAATTATATTTAGTTAAATCCTTTTGTCATTGCGAGCGAAGCGTGGCAATCTTTCCTTCAGGCCTCGGGGACGTTTGCAGGCGATTAAGAAAGATTGCCGCGCTTCGCTCGCAATGACAACCGGCTTCAAATATTATCCTACCCCTCCACCACCGCCACCTCGCCGGTGCGGCCATCGAGCGCCACCACCTGCCCCGTTTGGAGCCGCTGCGTGAGGCCGGGAATGTTGATAATAGTCGGAATACCCAACTCGCGCAGCAGAATAACCGAGTGCGAGAGCGCCGAGCCGCGCTCGATGAGCACCGCCCGGCACCCCGGAAAGAGCGCCGCCCAGCCGGGGTCGGTGCGCAGGGCGGCCACAATGCGGCCGCGCACGGCCCCCACATCAGCCAGCGCGGGGTCGGTGATAACGACGACCTCGCCGCGCACTTCGCCGGGGTAGCAGCCGGTGCCGCGCAGATGGCCCTCGGCGGGCGGCGCGGTTTCGGGGGCGGCGGGGCGGGCGGGGTGTAGCAGCCGGCCGGGCGGGGCGGGCGCGGCGCGGTGGGCGGCAAACTCGGCCTGCCGGGCGGCCACCAGCGCGGGCCATTCGGGACCGCCGGCCAGGGCCGCGCGCACTTCAGTTTCGGTGAGAAAAAACACGTCGAGGGGCGCGGCCAGGGTGCCGGCTTCGGCCAGGCGCTGGCCCAGGGCGCGGTAGGCCGCCCGGTACATGCCGAAGAGCCGGGTGCGGGCCAGTCGCAGCTCCTCGCGCCGGGCCACGGCCTGCCGCAGCGTAGCCAGCGCCGCCCAGGTGCGCCGGGCGGCGCGGTGGCTGCGCCCGGCCAGTAGGGCGGTTAGCTCGGCCGCGGCGGCGGCGGCCAGCGCCCCGGCCGGGGCTGGCGGCGGGGCCGGCGCGGCTTCGTCGGGCGCGGCCAGGTAATTTTGCAAGTACTTGTACACCAGCAGCTCATCGGTACGCATAGTTTCTGTTTCGAGCTTCAACTCGCCGATGGTGCGGTCACCGTATTGGGCGATATAATGCTGCACTTGCTGGTGCAGGGCGGGGGCCAGGCGGGCCACGTGGGCGGGCAGGCGGGGGGTAGGGGCGCGCAGGTGGGGCAGAAGGGCCGGGTAATCGCGGCGCGCCAAGTCGGCCAGCTCGCGCAGGGCCAGAGCGGGGCGCAGGCTGGCCAGCGGGGCTTCGGCGGTCGGCGCGCTGCCGCTGAGGTAGCGGCTCAGCCACTCCTCGGGGTCGGTGGGCAGGCCGGCCTGGCGCAGGCGGCGCACGGCCGCGCCGTTGGCCATCATCACCCGGAAGTCGTTGATAATGGGGGTCGTCCAGCGGTTGAGCAGGGCATTGTCGAGGCGGTCTATAGCGGCCAGCAGCGCGGCGGGGGGTAGGGCCGCCAGCGGCTGCTGGTAGAAGTGCCGGTACTCCTGCTCCACGTGCTGCCCGAAGGCCGCCGCCCGGCGCGGCAGCTGCCCAAATGCCCACAGCAGCCGGCCCAGGTTGGCAGCAAGCCGGGGCAGCAGCGCCAGCCGCTGGCGCGGGGTTTTGCGCTGGTCGCGCACGAACTCGACGGGCTCCAGCACGCCCATCATGCGCTCCATATCGGCCTTGCTCTGGCTAAAATTGGGCAGCAGTTGCAGGCCCCGGTACCAGTTGTTCAGGTTATAATAAATGCGCCCTTGCTGCAAAGCCAGTAGGTTGGTAATCACGGGCTCGTGGGCGGCGATGGTGGCGGCGGGCAGGCCCAGCGCCACCATCGTTTGGCGGTACACGGTGGCGTAGGCGCGCTGCGCGAAGCTGAAGGTGAGGGGCGTGGTAACGCCGCAGTAGCTTTCCTGAATATTGGCATTATCATACACCACCACTTCGGGCACCGCCTGGGTGAGTGGCCGGGCCTGCACCAGCCAGAGGCGGCCCGCTGCATCCTGGGCAAACTCTACGTCCTGCGGCTGGCCCAGCGCGGCTTCGAGCTGCTGGCTGAGGCGGTGCAGCTCGGCCAGGGCATCGGGGCTGAGCAAGGGGGTAGGGATGGTGGGCGCAGCAGCTACGGGGGGGTAGGCAACCGAGGTACTGGCGTCAGCACCAAGGCTGCGCGACAACAAACTTCCTTCGCCATTTAACCCTATTAACGCAGTAGCAGTCAGCGCTGGGTCTTCACCTTCCGGCTCTTCTTCTGGAATAACCGTGTGCACCAGCACCCCGCTGGCTTTATCCAAATAATACTCCTGCGGTACGCGCTGGCCATTCACCAGCCCCTCGCCCAGCCCGGCCACGGCGTGGATGGCCACCTCCTGCGGGTATTCGGGGAAGGTGCTGAACAGCACGCCCGCCGCCCGCGCCGCCACCTGGCGCTGCACCATCACGGCGGGCCGCGCCGCCAGTGGCAGGCCCAACCGGCGGCGGTAGGCCAGCGCCCGCTCCGAATAGGCGCTGGCCGCCACCCGCGCCACGGCGGCTTGCAGCTCGGGCCAGGTGCTGACGCTCAGCACGCTATCCATCAGGCCCGGAAAGGCGGCTGCCGCGCCGTCCTCATCGGCCACCGACGAGCGCACGGCTACCAACTGGCCCGGAAACCCCCAGGCGGCCAGCACCGGCCGCAGCGCCATTAACGCGTCGGCCGGCAGCTCGAAGGCCGCGAGGCGGGCGCGCCGCTCGGCCAGGCCGGCGGGGGTAGCGGGGCAGTCGGCCAGAACCGGCTCAAACAGCGTGGTGGGCAGCACCACGAACTCGGGCACCGGCAGGCGCAGCGCGCGCAGCCGCAGCAGGCCGGCGGCCTTGCCGCCGTAGTGGCGGGCGGCGGCGGCGGGCACGGCCAGGCCGTGCGGGATGAATAAATAGCTAGTTGCCACGGCTGTAGAGTTCGGCCAGCACGGCCAGGTAAGAGGTCAGCATGACCAGCGAGACTACTTTTTCGGCCTGGCGCAGGCGGGGCTCGCGGGGGTGGCGGGCGGCCGTGGCGTAGAGGGCCAAGCCGGCGGCCAGCAGCAGCACCAGCGCGGCGTAGGTGGCCGGGCGGGCGTACAGCAGCCGCAGCAGCAGGGCCTGCGCCGCGCCGCTGGCCAGCAGCAAGCACACCGTGAGGGCCAGCGCCCGGCCGTAGCCCAGCGCCCGCGAGTACGAATCGACGCCCGCCCGCTCGGCGGCCGGGGCGTGCAGCTTGCGCGCCAGTTCAAAGCTGAAACCACCCAGCAAGCTCAGTAGCAGCAGCGCCCCGAAGGCCCGGCCGAAGACGGGCGCGGCGCTACCCGCGCAGTACAGCCACGTGATAATCAAGGGCATAATGAGCATGTGCGACAGCGCGTAGAGTACCAAGTGCCCACGCAGCCAGCGGCCCACGCCAAACTCGGCGCGCATCAGCAGGCTATAGAGCAGCGCCGCGAGCCACGCCAGCAGCGCGGCCCGGCCACTCACCAGCGACCAGCCCAGCTCCAGGGCCGCACCGGCCCAGGCCAAGCGGCGCAGCTGGGGTAGGGTCACGCGGCCGGTTTGCAGCACCCGGCCGGGGTGCGTAAGCATATCCTGAGCGAAGTCTTTTTCCTCATCGAACACCCGCAGGCGGAAGAAAAACGACACCGTAGCCACCGCGCCCAGCGCGGCCAGCAGCCCGCCGCCCGGCCGCGGCGGGCTACCCACTCCGCCCGCCGCCGCCGCCACGGCCCGCACCGTCAGAAACACCACCCCGAACAGGGCCATGTTGACGGGCGGAAATCGCTCGCGCAGGTAAGCGCCCAAATCCCGGATTTTCATGGGCCGAAGTAACGGCTGCTTACCGAGCTTTCCAGCTAAATTTTTGCCCGCGCGGGACTTTAGTTTCGATTGAGCTTTCAGCATAAATTACTTTTCATCAAGCAATTAAACTCCCTTAAAACTGACTTTAGAGCTTCGCGCCACCGGGCTTGCATCTGGCGCGGGCGGCCCGTATTTCGCAGTCGCTACGGTGGGCCGGGCCGGTACTTTTCCGGTATTTCCTCGCCGCGGGCTTCTACTAATGATAGACTTGCTGCACCGCCTACGCTACCCCCTGCTGGCTGCCCTAGCCCTAGCAATGGCCTTGCTCTGGCCCGGCGTGCGCGCCGCCGTGGCCGTCGACAATAGCCTCAGCATCTGGTTTTTGGAGGGCGACCCGGCCCTGCGTAGCTACCGCGCCTACCAGCAGCGCTTCGGCAACGACGAGGTAGTGGTTATCGTGGTGCGCGACTCGGCCCAAACCCTGCTCACGCCCGCCAACCAGCGCCGGCTGGCCGAGCTGAGTGCGGCGCTGGGCCGGCTGCCCGCGGTGCATTCGGTGCTGGGGCCGGCGGCGGCGCGGCGGCCGGCCGGGGGCCTGGGCGGCACTACCCCCCTGCTGGCGGCCGGCCTCGACAGCGCCGCGCTGCGCCAGGCGCTGGCCCGGCAGCCCACGCTGCGCGACCAGCTTTTCAGCCCCGATTTTCGGACGGCCCGGCTGCTGGTCACGCTCCGCCAACTGCCCGATTTTGACCAGCGGCGCGGGGCCGTGCTGGCGGCGGTGCGGGGGGTAGCGGGCCGGTATTTCGCCCCCGGCCGGGCGGCGTGGCTGGGCGGCGTGGGCGTGGTGTATGCCCGCCTCAATGAGCTGTCGCAGCGCGACTTCGGCTTTTTTCTGGGGGTAGGCTACCTGCTGATGTTTGCGGTGCTGGCGGCGCTGTACCGGCGGGCGGCGTGGGTGCTCTACGCGCTGGGCATCGTGGCCACGGCCACCTACCTCACGCTGGGCGTGTACGGGGCGCTGGGCTACCGCCTCAACCTGCTCACGGTGCTGCTGCCGGTGGTCATCATCCTGCTCGGGCTCATGGATACGCTGCACGTGCTAAACGAGGTGCAGCAGCTGGCCGCCCTACCCCCCGCTGCTGCCGAGGCGGCGCTGCCGCCCGCGCTGCGCCGCCGGCACCTGGCCCTGCACACCCTGCGCGAAATGCTGTTTCCGTGCGCGGCCACCATGCTCACCAACGTGGCCGGGTTTCTGGCCCTGCTCAGCTCACCGATGCCCATTTTGCGCACCTTCGGGCTATTTGCCGGGCTGGGCATTGCCTGCTGTTTAGTGCTCACGTTTTTGCTCGGCGTGTGGCTGCTGCCGTTGGGAAGGTTTGAATTAAAAATTAAAAATGATAAATTAAAAATTGGTCAGGAAGCCGCCGTGACGGACGCAGTTGGCAGCTTACCAGCCCCACGCCCACGCAAGCCTAGCATTTTTAATTTATCATTTTTAATTTTTAATTCAAGTTCAAACTCCAACCTAACCGCCCGCACCGGGGCGGCGCTGGGGCGGCTCTACGGCTGGGTGCTAGGCCACCGGAAATCGTTATCGTTGGTTTCGCTGGGGCTGGTAGGCTTCTTCGCGGCGGGCCTGCCCCGGCTGCGGGCCGATACCTACACCCTGGGCTACCTGCCCGCCCGCGACCCGGTAGTGCTGGAGCACCAAGCCATTACGCGCTACTGGGGCCCCTACCTGCCGCTGGAACTGCTGGTGCATCCCGGCTCCGGCCGGGCGCTGAACGGCCCCGAAGTGGTGCAGGCCAGCCAGCACCTGGCCGACTCGCTGGCCCGGCTGCCAGGCCTGGGCCGGGTGTTTGGCCTGCCCACCCTCTACCGGGCGGGACTGGAAGCCCGGCTGGGGCCGCGCCGCGCCCTGGCGGCGCTGGGCAGCACGGGCGCGCTGCGCCTCACCCACGAGCGCCTGGCCACTGACTACCCGGAACTGTTGCGCCTGGTGGAAGACAGCGCCGGCCGCACCGGCCGCCTCACGGTGGCCGGCCCCATGCTCTCGGCCCGGCAGCTGAGCCGGCAAATGACCGCCGTGCAGCAACTAGCCCGGCGCGTGCTGGGGCCGGCCGCCACCGTGGAGCCCGCCGGCTACCCGCCGCTCTACGCGGCCATTACGCAGTACGTCACTTCCTCGCAGATTAGCAGCCTGTTGTGGTCGTTTGCGGTGGTGCTGGGGCTGGTGTGGGCACTGGTGCGCAGCCTGCGGCTGGCGCTGCTCACGGTGCTGCCCAATCTGTTTCCGGTGCTGGTGGTGCTGGGCTACATGGGCTGGGCGGGCATCGCCCTCGACACGGCCACGGCCAGCATCGCGGCCATCGTGCTGAGTCTGAGCGTGGACGACACGGTGCATTTTATTCATCACTACCGACGGCAGCGGCAGCAGCTGGGGCCGGCCGCGGCGCGGCTGGCTACCATCACGCACGTGGGACCGGCCATCGTGCTCACGGGGGCTATTCTGTTCAGCGGCTACGCTTTCATGACGCTGGGCTCGCTGAAAACGGTGCAGCTTTTTGGGCTGTTGACGGCGATTTCCATCGTGGGGGCGATGTTTGGTGAGCTGATTATTTTTCCACTTTTACTGGCCAGGTTTGATAGGGAAGCGGAAGCGGTTTAGTATAGGGCTTACGCAAAAGACGGTTGTCATTGCGAGCGAAGCGCGGCAATGACAACCGTCTTTTGCGTAAGCCTCAAACAAGTGCTACCCCTCCACTCCTCCCTGGTAGTCCCGAATCGAAATCAGGGGTAGGTAATCGCTTAGCCCGCTGGGTTTTTCAAAAACGTGGATGAACAGAATGGCCTCCTCGCCGCGGCTGCGCCACACCTCGGCGTAGAAGCTGCCCACGGCGAACAGGCGCAGCTCGCAGCCGTCTTCGTGGCGCTCGGCCAGGGGCTGGCCATGCCGGGCGAGGTGCTCGGCTTGCAGGCGCTGGTGCAGGTTTTTGAAGGCGGAAAACGTCATGGGGCTACCCCGAAGATACGACAACGGCTACAACGGCCGGGCTTATCATAGCGGTAGGTTTGGGCCTTGGCGGCGCACCTTTGCGGGCATGAAGTCGCTTCGCTTTCCGCACCCGCTGGTGCTGCTGACCCTGTTTATCATCCTGGCCGCGGGCTTGAGCTACGTGCTGCCGGCCGGGCAGTTTGCGCGACGCCTCAACGCCGCTACCGGCCGCGAGGTGGTGGTGCCGGGCTCGTACCACCGGGTGCCGCCTACCCCCGTGGGGCTGCTCGACGTGGCCGTGGCCGTGCCCAAGGGCCTGGCGGCGGCGGGCGCGGTGGTATTCATGATTTTTCTGGCCGGTGGGGCCTTCACGGTAGTGGACCAGACGGGCGCGCTGCGCTTCGGCGTGGATTGGCTGTTGCACCACGCGCGAGGCCGCGAAGTGGCCGTCATTCCAGTGGTAGCCCTCTTGTTTGCTACAATGGGCGCGCTCGAAAACATGGGCGAGGAGATAATCGCCCTCGTGCCGGTGCTGCTGGTGCTGATGCGGCGGCTCGGCTACCCGGCGCTCACGGCTATTGCGGCCAGCCTGGGCGCGGCGGTGGTGGGCGCGGCCTTCAGCCCCATCAATCCGTTTCAGGTGGGCATTGCGCAGCAATTGGCACAGCTGCCGCTGCTGTCGGCGGCGGGCTACCGGGTGGTGTTTCTGGTGGTGGCGCTGGGCATCTGGACGGCGGGCACCCTGCGCCACGCTATCCGCTACCGCGTGGCCCCCGACGTAAGCGCGCAGGACCAGGCCGCCGACGCCACCAGGGCGGGCCGGCACGGGCTGGTGCTTCTGCTGCTGCTGGTGGCGTTCAGCGCATTTGCTTTTGGGGTGGTGCGCCTGGGGTGGGATTTTGACCAGATGTCGGCCTTGTTCTTTATGCTGGGGGTAGGGGCCGGGCTGGTGGGTGGGCTGGGCCTCACGGGCACGGCCGAGGGCTTCGTGGCGGGCTTCCGCGATATCGCGTTTTCGGCCATTCTGGTGGGGTTCGCGCGGGCCATTTTCGTGGTGCTGGAGCAGGGGCACATTGTCGATACCATTGTGCGGGGGCTGGCCGCGCCGCTGGCGCACCTGCCGGTGGCCTTCGCCGCGCTGGGCATGATGGGCGCGCAGGTGGCCCTGCACCTGCCCGTGCCCAGTGTGAGCGGCCAGGCCGTGCTCACTATGCCGCTGCTGGTGCCGCTCTCCGACCTCATCGGCCTGCCCCGGCAGGTAACGGTGCTGGCCTAC
This sequence comes from Hymenobacter psoromatis, assembly GCF_020012125.1. Classification (NCBI taxonomy): domain Bacteria; kingdom Pseudomonadati; phylum Bacteroidota; class Cytophagia; order Cytophagales; family Hymenobacteraceae; genus Hymenobacter; species Hymenobacter psoromatis. The sequence continues at coordinate 1,058,712 of NZ_JAIFAG010000001.1, read as the reverse complement.
CAGTACGGCGCGGGCCTCACCGACCTGCTCACGCCCACCAACGGCGCGCTCATGGCCATGCTGGCCGCCACCGGCGTGCGCTACGACCAGTGGCTGCGCTTCGCCGGGCCGCTCTACGGGATGGTGCTGGCGCTGGGCGCGGTGAGCGTGCTGCTGGGTATCTGGCTGGGATTAAACTAACCGGGGGATTCTGTTGAGCAGCAAAAAAAGCCTGCTATGGCGGGCTTCGGGAAGGAGCATCAAGTGTTGCTCATTTAAATTTACAAAAAACTTTTTCGCATGAAATTTCGCTACCACGCTGCTTTATTGGCGCTTGGCACCGCGCCGCTGCTCGGCCGGGCTCAACAGTTGGCCGCTCCCCTTGCCGAAGACACCGTGGGCCACCTGAGCGACGGCTTCGGCCAACCAGTGAACCGCTTTTACCTCGGCACGCTCACCAAAACCGATGGCACCCAGATTCGTGCCTACATGCCCTATAGCCGCTCGGGCTATGAGAACCGCATTGACTACTATGCCCCGCCGCTTTCCATCGATAATCAGTTGCGGCATCGGCATGCCGTTAAAGTAAAGGATATCCAATCTATCGCCGTACACGGCCGCACCTTCGAGGCTATTACCATCGGCACCAAGAAAGCCGACGTGCTGGCGCTGCACCTCTTCGACGGGCCCATCACCCTATCCACTTATTCCGAGCCTCGGGCTATTTCCATTCCGTTGGCATTGGGAGCGTTCGGGGGCCCTTCGCTGCTATTTGGCATTCCCGTTTCTGACAAAAGCCACTGGTATCTGTACCGCAACGGCGTATGGACGGAAATCCGCCGTGCCGCCTTCGCCGCCACCATGAGCGCCTATCTGTTCGACAACCCTGAGTTGGCCGCCAAAGTAGCCCGGCAGGAGCCTAACTACCTGCACCAGAACACGCCAGTTATCATTGCCGAGTATAACCAAGCCAAAGTGGCGGGCGGTAAATAGACAGATTCACCCCGCTACCCGCTCTTTACAAGGCTGTTACGCCTATGCCCATGCGTGTACTATTGCCGGGCAGTGTCGTGCCTAGCCCCAGTGTCCGTGGCTGAAAAACGCAGCGAGGCTGTGATGATGAGTTTCTACGCCAGGGGCTACTCAAGCTCAACCACCCGCCAGAAATTATTTGAACCTAAGCCCTTTCCATCTTCGCCCCATGCCTACTCCCGAACTCGACCCGCTCCGCTACCCCGTGGGCCGGCCCGTGCTACCCACCGCCCCGCTCACGCCCGCCGAGCGGGCGAGCTACTTGCGCCAATTGGCCGAACTACCCGCCCAGCTCACGGCGGCGGCGCGGCAGGTAGGCGGCGAGCGCCTGCAGCTGCCCTACCGGCCCGGCGGCTGGACCGGCCGCCAGGTTATCCACCACGTAGCCGATACGCACCTCAACCTATACTCCCGCTTTCGGCTGGCCCTTACGGAGGATAATCCGACCGTGCGGCCGTTTGACGAAGCGGCCTGGGCCGAACTGCCCGACGTGGCCATCACGCCCATCGAGGTATCGCTGAGCTTACTGAGTAGCCTGCATACGCGCTGGGTGAGCCTGCTCCAGCAACTCACCCCCGACCAGTGGCAGCGCACTTTTTACCACCCGCGCTACGACACTACCCTCACTCTGGACCAGGCTTTAGTGCAATACGCCTGGCACGGCCAGCACCACCTGGCGCATCTGTTAGGGCTGCGCGAGCAGTAGCGCGAACTTTCCAGCTCGTGCATGAGCATTGCGAGCAGGCGGCACCACCCGGCGTGAACAGTGATGCTCGCTGCGTTCGCGCACGAGCTGGAAAGTTCGCGCTACTCTCTCGGCTACTTTTTGCCCCCGCGCACCATACTGTTGCTTTTGCCGTAGCGGCGTAGGCTCCGTTCGGCTTCGGGGTTGAGGCGGGCGGCTTTTTCGAGGTCGCGGCGGGCCTCCTTCACGCGGTCGTAGCTGGAGTAGCTGATGCCGCGGTATTCCAGGGCATCGGCGTAGAGCGAGTCGATGGCCAGGGCGCGGGTGAAGTCCGACACGGCGGCCTTGTACTGGTACATCTGCATCTTGGCCACACCCCGGCCGAAGAAGGCTTCCTTATCATCGGGCCGAAACTTGACGGCCCCGCTAAAGTCAGTGGAGGCGGCTTTATACTCCTTCAGCATCAGCTCGTTCACGCCTTTGTTGTAATACACGTCGGGGTTGCCGCGCATGGCGCGCAGGGCGGCCACGTAGTCGGGTTTGGCCTCCTGGTATTTTTTGAGATTGGAGTACGCCTTGGCGCGCTCCAGGCGGGCGCGGGCGTCGCGGGGCTTGGTTTTGAGCACCAGGTTGGCGCGGGCCAGCTGGTAGCGGTAGTCGGCAGCAGTGAGCTTGCGCTCGGCGGCGCGCTCGGCGCTAGCGGCGCTAGTCGAGAGCGCGTTCGGGTCGGCCGTGGCCGTCGCGGCTTCGGCCGAGGGTGCGTCGAGGGCTTCGGCCGCACCGGGGGGGGTAGGGGCCGTAGCGGCGGCCGGGTCGGGCATAGGCAGGGCGGTCGGGCCGGTGGCCTCGGCGGCCGGCGTGGCGGCCGAGGGCGCGCTCCGCAGCACATCGGCCGACGAGCCGGCCGTGGGGCGGTCGGTTTCGGTGGTAGTGGCGCAGCCAGTGGCCAGGGCGAGCAGGGCCAGGGCCGCGGGCAAATAAGCAGTAGCGCGTAGGTTCATCAGAAAGGAGGGGGTAGGGAAAGTCAGGGCCCGCAAACCGCGAGCCGCGCGCCTTCTACGGAAAAGCTCAGCCAGGGTGGCGGCCCGCCGCGCCCGCCGCCAAAATCGGGCCGAACCAGGGGCCCGGCAACGGGGTTATCTTTGCCCGGCCGGCCCGGCCGGCGGTTATTTCCCTCTTTTAATCCTCCGTACAACTTAACCTCATGGCATTGCAATTTGACCTGGTAGTAATTGGTTCAGGGCCTGGTGGCTACGTGGCCGCCATCCGCGCCGCGCAGCTGGGGCTGAAAGTGGGCGTAATCGAGCGCGAAAGCCTCGGTGGCATCTGCCTCAACTGGGGCTGCATCCCCACCAAAGCCCTGCTCAAAACCGCCCAGGTATACGAATACCTCCAGCACGCCCAGGACTATGGCCTGACGGTGAAGGAGGTGGGCTTCGACTTCGAGGCCGTTATCAAGCGCAGCCGGGGGGTAGCCGACGGCATGAGCAAGGGCATCAATTTCTTGTTTAAGAAGAATAAGATTGAAGCCGTGATGGGCACCGGCAAGCTGCTGGCCCCCGGCCAGGTAGAAGTGACCCGCGCCGACGGCACCACCGAAACCGTAACGGCCAAGAGCATCATCCTGGCCACCGGCGCGCGCGCCCGCCAGCTCCCCAACCTGCCGATTGACGACCAGAAAATCATCGGCTACCGCAAAGCCATGACCCCCGACAGCCTGCCCAAAAGCATGGTTATTGTGGGTTCCGGGGCCATCGGCGTCGAGTTCGCCTACTTCTACCGTGCAATGGGCACCGAGGTAACCATCGTGGAGTACTTGCCGCGCATCGTGCCGGTGGAGGACGAGGAGGTATCACGCCAGATGGAGAAATCCTATAAGAAGCTGGGTATCAACATCCTCACTAATGCCGAAGTGACCAAAGTGGATACCAGCGGCGCGGGCTGTAACGTGTTCATCAAAACGGCTAAGGGCGAACAGCAAATTGCCTGCGACGTGGTGCTGAGCGCCGTGGGCGTGCAAACCAACCTCGAAAACCTGGGCCTCGAAGCGCTGGGCATCAAGACGGAAAAGGGCCGCATCGTGGTCGATAATTTCTACCAGACCAACGTGCCCGGCATCTTCGCCATCGGCGACATCGTGCCCGGCCCGGCGCTGGCCCACGTGGCCTCGGCCGAGGGCATTATCTGCGTCGAGAAAATCACGGGTCACCACCCCGAGCCGCTTAATTACCAGAATATTCCCGGTTGCACTTACGCCCAGCCCGAAATCGCCAGCGTGGGCTATACCGAGGCCGAGGCCAGGGCTAAAGGCTACGACGTGCGGGTGGGCAAATTCCCGTTCTCGGCCTCCGGCAAAGCCGCCGCGGCCGGCGTAAAGGACGGCTTCGTGAAAGTCATCTTCGACAAGAAATATGGCGAGTGGCTGGGTGCCCACATGATTGGGGCCAACGTGACGGAGATGATTGCCGAGGTCGTGGTGGCCCGCAAGCTCGAAACCACCGGCCACGAAATTATTAAATCCGTGCACCCCCACCCCACCATGAGCGAAGCCATTATGGAAGCGACGGCTGCCGCCTATGATGAGGTAATTCACTTATAAAATGTTATAATATTTCGGGAAAAGCCAGATTGCTCAGCAGTCTGGCTTTTTTTGTGCCTTATGTTTGACAGCTTTTTATACACCCCTTGTTCATTTTATGAAAAAACGACTTACCCGCTCATTAGCAACTTTTCTGGTGGGCTGCACGCTGCTAGGTAGTGGTTGCGCGGCTTCGTTTACGCCCATGCGGCCCGAGCGCATGGCCACCTATCAGTCGTCGTCGGCAATAGGGGCCCCGGTTCAGTTTGCCTACCAGTACGATGCGCTGCGGATGCGCGGGCGCAATAAAAAATACGCCAAGAAAGCGCAGAAGCACGGCTACCAGGTAATAGCCGTGCGGGTTACCAACAACACCAGCGCGGAGCTGAACTTCTCGCGCGATGCCGTGCTCTACTGCGGCAACCATCCCGTGACGCCGGTTCTGTCCTCGCTGGCCGCCAATGATATGAAGCAGGGCGTATTTATCTACCTGCTCTACGTGTTGCTCAACTTCAACATCGGGGGCACTACTACCTATAACTCTTACACCGGCCAGCAGACCACTACCGGCGGCACTTTTCTACCCACCGGCCCCTTCATTGCCGGCGGCAACATGCTGGGCGCGTCGCTGGCAAATAAGAACTTCCGCAACGAGCTCGAACAGTACGACCTGACTAATCGCAATATTCGGCCCGGCGAAACGGTATACGGCCTGATAAGCCTGCGCGAACAGAACGTGGCCCCGCTCCGGCTGGAGCTGCGCACCGTGGCCGCCGCCCCAGCGCCCGCCGAGCCGGCCCCTACCCTACCCCCCGCCACCAGCCCTGACCCACGCTAGCTTCGGCCCCTACCCCACTTAAAAAGAGGAGGACCCCGCTTATGGCGGGGTCCTCCTCTTTTTAAGCGAAAAACCACTGGCTAATCAGCAGCAGCTAGCAAGAAGCTATTGCTTGGCTACAATATTGAAAGCCAGCGTAAACTCGTCGTAGATGGCTTTATCGCCGATACTGTCAAAGAAGGTTTTCGAGCCGTATTTCAGGCCGAACTTGGTGCGGTCGATGGTCACTTTGCCGGTGGCGGCGGCTACCCCATTCTTCACACCTACCTTGGCCGGGAAGCTGATTTGCTGCGTCACGCCCTTGATGGTCATCTCGCCGGTAATGGTCGAGTTATCAGCATCGGCCGCCGCGCCCGCGATGGGCTTGATGCTGGTGATTTTGAAGGTCGAAGTGGGGTATTTCTCCGCGCCGAAGAAATCGTCGCTGCTCATGTGACCCACAAATTTGGCGTGGTTTTCCGGGTCGGTAATATCGAAGCTGTTTAGGAAGTAGGCGGGGCAATTTTGCGCAGTAGTAGTACGGTAAAGGCTAGCCAGTGCAGAGCCAGCCAGTTTTGCAAGCTGGTTTCGTAGCGCACAAGCAGGGCCTTAAAGCCGTCGAGCCAGGCGTTGAGGCGTTCAATGACCAGGCGGCGGCGGTAGAGTTCCGGGTCCAGGGGGGTGTCGTCATCGGTCTGCCAGTCGGCTGAGCGCCGGTTGCGTGGGATGTTGGCTTCGATGCCGCGCCGCGCACAGGCTTGGCGCAAGCTACTGACATCAAAGGCTTTGTCGGCATTCAAAAACAAGCCTTCCAAGCGCAGCTCGGCGGCTTCGAGTAAGTCGCACAACTCGGCAAACACCCGTTCCAACTCGAACGTATCGTGCTGGTTACCGGCCTGGGGCGTGGCCACAGCCAGCGGCAGGCCCTGGTTGTCGGCCAGGAACAGGGCGTTGGTGGTGCGGCCCGCCTTGCGGCCTTGGTAGCCGATAGCGGCCCCGCCATTCTTGGCCAGCGTATGGCTGCCATCGAGTTGGACGCTGGATAAGTCGAGGCGGCGTCGATGCAGGCGCAAGCTGGTGAGCCACAGATTTTTCCAGGCTCCTTGCTTGCCCCAGGCGTTAAAGTGGTAGTACACCCCCTGCCAGCTTAATGGCGGCCCCGTGAACAGGCTTCTGACGGGCAGCCACCGCCACTGGCAGCCAGTTTTGAGCTTGTAGCAGATGGCTCCAACGACCTCGGCCGGGTCAGCAGCCGGCCGCCGGCCACCCGTGCGGGTGGGCAAATGAGGCAGTATCCAGCGGATAATCATATCTTTGGTCAGGACTTCCATGAAGGAGAGAAAGGAGATGGGTCGCACCTCAAATTTCTCGCTTTTGTGGGAGTTTTTGCGTTTTGCTCGCCGCTACCTCCTTCCTAAACAGGTTCATCAGTAGCTTTCATGGTTTTCATGTCCACGGTCACCGTGCCGCCCACTACTTTGCCGCCATCTACCTGCAAGTCGCCGCCGCTAAACTGCATGGTGCCGTTGTGGCCGTGGGTCACGGCTTTGCCCTCCCAACCCAGGGTGCTGAGCTGCGGCTGAAGCTTATACACGACGATAGCCTTGGCGGCTACGGCGGCCGGGGCTTTGTGAGCGAAAGTGGCCGGAGCACCGAACAGGGCAGCGCCGAACAGGGCGGGTAGCAAAAACTTTTTCATGATTAAAAAAAGAAAAAAGGATGTTTGAGAAAAAAAGCTGCCGGGCGGGCAGCCTGACGGGCGGGGCTAGCCCCGGATTTTATCGAGTAAGGTGCTGAGTTGGCGCATCTCAGCCTCGCTGAGCTGGTTGAAGCCGTTGCGGCTGGGGTCGGTCAGGCCCTCGTCGTCAATCTGGCGCAGCAGGCGCAGGCCCGCTTCCGTGATGCGGATATCGACGGCACGACGGTTGGCGGGGCATACGAGACGGGTCACCAGCTTCTTTTCTTCGAGCTTATCCACAATGCGCGAGGCATTGCTGTTTTTGTCCAGCATTCGCTCGATGAGCAGCGCCACGGTGGCGGGTAGCGGGTGCTGGCCGCGCAGAATGCGCAGCACGTTAAATTGCGGCATCGTCAGGCCATACGGCTTAAACACCGCCGCATACCGGTTTGATAGCCAGCCCGCCGTGAATAGCACGTTGAGGTAGGCCTTATGAGCTTCGCTGTGGAAAATAGGCTGCTTGATTTCGTCTTCGAGGCGCACGGGGAAAGCTGATTGATGGTACAAATTTAGTGTTACTACATTAAATGTAGCAACATTATTCAAGCTTTTTTACAATTTTTTTAGCAGTGCGTAAAAGTATGCGTATTTGTAGCAGAGCTTTGCCGGCCTTCTACTTCTTTCCCGCTCTTAACTATGCGCATTCCTTATTCCCTGGCTGCTTTTTTATTCGGGGCCGGCTTCTGGCTGATTCCTCACCCAGGCGCGGCCCAATCGGGCGGCGTGCCCGTGCATCCCGGCCGCACTACCCAGTACGTGTTTCGCCACGGCGAAGTGATGGAGCGCGTGGGCCGGCAGCTCACGCCACTCACGCAGAATATTCGCCTGCCCAACGGCACAAAAATCAACGTTCGCAGCGGCATTGTGGAGTTTCCGGGGGGTAAGGTAACGAGCCTGCACGAAGAAGACTACCTCAACGCGGAGGGCGGCATCGTGTTCGCCACCCCGGCCAGCGCCGCCGCCGCACGCGGCGACAACTCGGTAGCTCTCAACGAGAAATACAATAAATACGTGCAGGTAGGGGCCGCTCCCACTGCCGTGCTGGGCAGCGCAGCCACCGACCGCGAAGCGCTGCTAACGCGCGAGGTGGAGCTGCTTCAGCGTAAAGTGACGCTGCTTCAGCAAACGCACCCTAACCCGCCCGCCACCGAGGAGGTGGACAAGCAGTTGCAAGAGCTAGATGCGAAGCTTAAAACTCTTCGCTAGGTTTCGGATTGCTGATTCCGAGTTGGGGCGTTTATCCTTGCGAGCATGTTGCGCATCAAATAAGGACGCGGCCATGACAGACGCTTTTAGCTAAGAACTTGCAGAAACCCCTCTTCCTCCCGCACCAACCCAAAGGGCTCGTCGCGCACGATAAGTAGGCCGTCGAGGTCGTGCACCTCGGCCAAAGCGCTGACTTGCAGCGCTGACCAAATGCCGAGCGAGGTTTCGACCATGCAACCCAGCATGGGTAGCAGGCCGTGGGCGCGGGTCTGGCGCAGCAGCTCAATGCCGCGCTGGTAGCCGCCGGCTTTCATCAGCTTCACGTTGACGCCGTGAAACTGCCGGGCGATTTCGGCAAAATCGGCTTCGTCTGTTACTGATTCATCGGCCAGCAGCGGCACGCTGGTGCGGGGGCACAGGTAGCGGTAGTCGGCGGCCAGGGCGGCGGGTAGGGGCTGCTCCAGCAGCTGTATTCGGAGGCCGGGCACGGTGGCGGCAGCTTCCAGAAAGCGCAGTACGCCCTCGGCATCGGGCCAGGCTTCGTTGCCGTCCACTAGCAGCGGGTGGCCGGGCAGGGCAGCCGCCACGGCGCGCAGCAGGTCGAGGCCGCCCTCCTGGTTTACCTTGACTTTCAGCAGACTAAACCGCTCGGCGCGCTGCGTTTTGATAAACGCCGCTACCGAGCCCGGCTCCATAATGGGCAGCGTGAAGGCCGTGGCCACGCGCCGGGCCGGGGGCGGCACGCCCAGCCACTGCCACACCGGCTGCCCCGCCCGCGCCGCCAGGCAATGGGTGAGGGCGGCTTCCAGGGCGAAGCGCAGGGCGTGGGCCACGGGCCGGGCGGCCAGCAGTGCCGTGAGGTCGGCCAGGGTGTCGGCCTGGGGTAAGCCGTGGGCCAACAGGTCATCGAACTGCGCCCGCAGCAGGGCGGGCGTTTCGCCGTAGCGCACGTTGGGAGCGGCCTCGCCCCGGCCGCTGGCCCCAGCCTGGGCGGCTCGCAGCACGAGGTTGGTCTTGGTAACCGAGGCGTTGCGCGAGATTTTCCAAAGAAAATTAAGCGGCAGCTCGTGGGTGGTGAGGGTCCAGGCGGTCATGGCAAAAACGGGGGGTAGGCCGCCGCAAAGGTGGGGCGAGTGGCAGTTTCGGCCGGGCTGCCCGTTCTTTGAGCCCGAATTAACTGGATGAAGTATACATGAGGAAGCATGAATCGTGAATTTAAGCCCGGCCCTCTACGCTGTTTTTCTAACATGTTTTGACTGGCTAGCCGCGATTTTTTAATCCGTAATTACTCCTCCTCTCCTACCCAGAATAAACTGGTTTTTATTGGTCTTGCATGAAGTTCTCGCGCGTTTCCAGGCTGGCCGGGCTACTGGCTATCCTGGCTATTATTCTCACGGTGCTGGCCGCCTTGCCATCCCACGCCCTACCCCCCACGCTACCCCTGGCCGCGCGCTGGCTGGCGCTGGTGGCGCTAGCGGCCGTGCTGGTACCGCGCCGCTCGCTCACGCTCTGGATAGTCTATAGTATGCTGGTAGGCATCGAGCTGGGCCACGATGCCCCGGCGGCGGCCATCAACCTGAAAGTGCTGAGCGATGCCTTTTTGCGGCTGGTGAAGACGATAATAGCGCCGCTCGTCTTTGCTACCCTGGTGGTGGGCATTGCGGGCCATGCCAATCTCAAGCAGGTGGGCCGCATGGGCATCAAGGCCCTGATTTACTTTGAGATAGTTACTACGTTTGCCCTCTTCATTGGGCTGGCGGCTATTAATCTGACGCAGGCCGGCGCGGGCGTGGTGCGCGGCGCGGCCGACGCGGGCGAGGTACTGCAACCAGCCGCCAAGCAAACGGCGGCCGACATTATCCTGCACATCTTCCCCGAAAACATTGCCAAGTCGGTGGCCGAAGGGCAAGTGCTGCAAGTGGTGGTATTCGCCATTATTTTTGCTATCGGCCTGGCGCTCACACCCGAGCACACGCGCCGCACCATGCTCAACTTCTGCGAAAGCCTCTCGGAAGTGATGTTCAAATTCACCAACGTGGTGATGTATTTTGCCCCGCTGGGCGTAGGCGGCGCGCTGGCCTACACGGTGGGCAAGATGGGCTTTGCGCCCCTGCTCAACGCCTTGCAGCTGCTGCTGACGCTCTATGGCGCGCTTATCGCCTTCGTGCTACTGGTGCTGCTGCCGGTGGCGCTGCTTGCGCGCTTGCCGGTTAAGCGCTTCGTGGCGGCGGTGGCCGAGCCGGTGAGCATCGCCTTTGCTACTACCAGCAGCGAGGCGGCCCTACCCCGCGCAATGGAGGCGATGGAAAGCATCGGGGTGCCGCGCCGCATCGTGGCCTTCGTGATGCCCACGGGCTACTCGTTTAACCTTGACGGTACCACGCTCTACCTGTCGTTGGCGGCGGTGTTCGTGGCGCAGGCGGCGGGCATCCCGCTCACCTTCGGGCAGCAGCTGCTGATGGTGTTCACCCTGATGCTGACCAGCAAGGGTGTGGCGGGCGTGCCGCGCGCCTCGCTCGTGATTTTGCTGGCTACGGTGGCCTCGTTCAACCTGCCGGCCTGGCCGGTGTTTATTATCCTGGGCATTGATGCGCTCATGGACATGGCCCGCACGGCCATCAACGTGCTCGGCAACTGCCTGGCCTCGGCCGTGGTGGCCCGCTGGGAGGGTGAGTTCGTGGACGACTACGTGGCCCCGCCCGACCTGCTCACGGCTGAGCCGGCAGCGGGGCACTAGGTACCTGGGTAAGGTCCTATTCCGGTGCGCGCTGCAAAAAAGTAACGCGCCGGGACGGCTACCCCACCGGCTGCCAGCGACGCGGGGCTGGCCAGCGTAGCCGGGCCGCACGGCAGGCAGCTAACTACCTGACTGTCGCCCGTATCGGGGCGGCTGCTACTAGAGCTGCTAGTGATTGAGTAGTCGTTAGATACGAATACTGATAGACCCTAAACTAAATAGGCACCATGCTCTTGGGTATTAAAAGCGCCACTCAGCGGGGCCTAAACGCCCGCTATGGGTTAACTTCGAATAGATTTTGCTCAGAGTCAGTTTTTTATCTACTTAACGTCTAACCTTATCTAGGCAAAATTCAATCTTACTTCTGGTCCTACTATCTCTATTATGACGCTTATTTCGAGTAACAGCCGCGCACTTTTGCTGGCCACCTGCGCCCTGGCCGGCCTCGGGGCCTGCAAATCGGTGAAAGGCACCTTTACTAATACTCCTACCGCCGTTATCTCCAAACGCCTACCCCCATTGGAAATCACGGCCGACCCCGGCCCCCTGGCCATGAATGATGGCGCGCAGCCCGAAGACCCACTGCGCATGTTCAAGGCCGAGTTGCAGCGCAACGTGGTGGAGCCCACCGATACGGCCACCTACGGCTACGCCCGCCTGGTGGTAACTAAAGTAAAAACTACCCGCACCGGCCGCAGCCTGCAAGCGGCGCAGGTTGTTACCTTCTTAGTGCCCAGCATCTTCGGCGCGCCACTGGAATGGTACCGGACGGATATTCAGGCCGAAGTGCAGATGATGAACTCCAATGGCGAGCTGCTGGGCACCTACACCGGCAAGGGCACCTCCAACGTAAAAGTGGCCATGTATTCGGGCTACTCGCAGACCGAGGCCCCGCGCCTGGCCGATGTGCTAGCCCTGCGCGAGGCCCTGGCCCAGATTCGCCCGCAGCTCGACACGGCCGCTACCCGCCTGCGCCCACTTATGATGGCCGGCGGCCAGGTGAATAACCCTACCCTGCCTGGCAGCAGCAGCAGCAATCGCTAGCGCCCGGCCGTTGGGCCTTTTCTTTGTTGCCCGGCTCCGGTGCCGTGCCCCGTGGGCACTACCGGGGCCGGGCTTCGCGTTACTCCGGCCATGAAGACTCTGCTGCGTTTCCTGCTCCTACCCCCCCTGCTGGCCCTGGCCGGCTGCTGCGCCAACAGTCCCTGCAACTGCCAGGATACGCTGGCGGATTCCCTATATTTTTCACTTAATCAAGATGTAGCTTCCGGTAAGGGCTTCTCGGCGACGGAGGTAGACACCGTGTACCTGCTACGCTATAACCCCGCCGCCGCCGGCACTACCTACGACTCGCTGCTGCTGACCCGGCAGCAGCTGCGGCGCAACCAGCGCAACACCCTCCTGCTGAAGAATAAGCTGATACTGGCTGGCCTGGGCGATGACACTATTCCCTCGTTGGATACCCTGAAGACGACGGTGGTCCTTAGCAACGCCTATCCCTTCAGCCCCGGCACTACGGGCGGCAAACTTAGCAATTATTATTACAAGCTGCTCATTAAGGATAAGTCGATGAAGAATACCAAAAGCTACTCCTTCCTTATCAACCAAATAGTCTTGGGCGGGCAGTACAAGGCTGATGGCTGCTGCACGTGCTATGAGAATACCCAGAAGCAAGTCAACGTCAATGGTCAGCCGTACACGGTGACGGAAGTCGGCGGGGGCGGTGCGACAAGTATTCCCGTTCCCATCGTTCTTTCAAAGCCCTAGCGCGCCTACCTTTGGGCAGGCAAAAATGACAGATTAAAAGCTTAACTATCAGATTTTTAATTTATCATTTATCATTTTTAATCGCCCGCCATGCTTGCTCCCGCGCCGCTTATGCCGCCGGCCGCCGCCGAGGCGCTGGTCCACCCTACCCCGGCGGCGGGGCGCGGCGGCGGGTTTCCGTTCGAGACGCGCCTGAGCCTGGAGCCGCTTATTGCCTACTGGCACGCGCGCGAACACGCGGCCAACCCCGGCGTGGCGCGCCTGGCCCGCGCCGTGCGCGAGCAGGTGGCCGAAGCTGCGGCCTGCCGCGGCAACCTATCCGATATTCAGGACCTGGACCAGCACCACGACCTGGTAGACACGCTGATGCTGGCCGTGTTTCCGCCCGCCACCAGGGCCACGGCCATTGCGGGGGCGGTGGCCCCGTTTCAGCGCCGCAGCTTCTACCACACGCCGCGCTTCGCGGAAGTGCTGCTCAATAAGGACCGCACCATCAAGCAGCCCCTCAATCTGGACCTGGCCACCCTGGAAAGCCAGCTGGCGCGCCTAGCTTACCTGCTCATTCTGGGCCGTGAGTACGCGGCCGAGCTGCACGAGTACCGCGAGGCGCTGCCCGAGCAGGGAGCGTTTATTTTCACCGTGCCCGATTATAGCCTGGGCCTGTACCGGCACTATAGCCTGAGCCTGGATTCGACGTTCGTGCGAGTGCGGGTGGTGGGCGAAAAGCCCGTGCTCACGGCCGAGCAGGTGCAGGAGCTGGTGCGCCACCGCCACCGCCTCGACCTGTGGCAAACATTGCTACCCCCCGCGCACTTCGTGCTCGAAGGCTTCAACCTGTTGCAATTAGTAGACGTCACGACCCAGGAAATAGTATCGGAGCTGAAGTACGACCTGCTGGAGCGCGACGTGCTCCAAGCGTCCGACCGCCTGGAGCAGATTCAGGAGAAGCTGCGGGTGCTGTTTGCCCGGCCGGCCTTGCAACTGGGCATTGCGGCCTACGACGAGCGCAAGCAGGCATTCGTGGATTTTGGGCGCAAAATCAACCACAGCTTTCTTATTAAGCAGATGCAGGGGCAGGAGCTGGAAAGTGAGTTTCGGCAGCTCTACGCGCGCCTGCTGGCCGAGCGCGTGCCCCTGGTGCTAGAAGACGTGGCCACCGAGCCCGGCATTCCGGAGGGCCTGCGCCAGCAGATGCTGCGCCTGGGCATCCACTCGGCCATCTTGGCGGTGCTGCCCTACGGCCCCGACACGGTGGGCCTGCTCGAAATGGGTTCGCCCGATGCCCATGCCTTCGATGAGTTTGACGTGGAGCTGGTTAACCAGTTCGTGCCGCTGTTTGCGGTGGCCGTGAAGCGCAACGCCGAGGACCTGGAAACCCGCATTCAGGCCGTAATCAAGGAGAAATTTACCGCCATTCACCCCACGATGGAGTGGCGCTTCAACGACGCGGCCCGGCGGCTGCTGGCCCGCCAGGAAGAAGGCAACCGCCAGGCCGAGATGGAACCCATCGTGTTTGAGGAAGTATACCCGCTGCACGGCTCCTGCGACATTCGGGGCAGCAGCGTGGCCCGCAACGAGGCCATTCAGGGCGACCTCATCGAACACCTGACGCTAGCCAACCGGGTGCTCAAAAAAGCCTCCGACGTGCAGCAGCTGCCCATCCTGGACGAGCTGAAGTTTTACGTGACCAAAAACCTGCGCCGCCTGCGCCAGGGCATCATCAGCGGCGATGAGGTCACCATCTACGACTCGCTGCGCACTGAGGTAGAGCCGCTGTTTGAGTATTTGGCCCAGAACAACCCCGAGCTGCGGCCCGTCATCACCAGCTACTGGCAGCAGATTGACCCGCGCCTGGGCATTCTCTACCACCGCCGCCGCGACTTTGAGGACAGCGTGACGCGCCTCAACGACACCATCAGCGCCTACCTCGATGAGGAGGAGGAAAAGGCGCAGCGCATGTTTCCGCACTACTTCCAGCGCTTCAAAACCGATGGCATCGAGCACAACATCTACGTGGGGGGTAGCCTGGTGCAGAACAAGCCCTTTGACCTGGTTTTTCTCAAGAACCTGCGCCTGTGGCAGCTGCTGGTGATGGTCGAAATCACGCGCCGTACCCACGCCCTGCGGGCCGAGCTACCGGTGCCGCTCGACACGACCCAACTCATCCTCATTCACTCGCAGCCACTAAGCATCCGCTTCCGGCAGGATGAGCGGCAGTTCGACGTGGACGGGGCATATAACATTCGCTACGAGATAATTAAGAAGCGCATCGACAAGGCTACCGTGCTCGGCACCGGCGAGCGCCTGACCCAGCCCGGCCTGCTGGCCCTGGTATACACGCAGCCCCGCGAAGCCACCGAATACCTCGAATACGTGGACTACCTGCACGACCGCGGCCTGCTGGAGCCCGGCGTGGAGGAGCTGGAATTGGAGGAGTTGCAGGGCGTGAAGGGCCTGCAGGCGCTGCGGGTGAAGATACGGTTGTAGCCACAGCCGGTGGCTCCCCACCCCCCCGGTTTGGCAGAGCTGCGGCTAGCTCGTAGTATTGAAAGTTCTTACCGGGCCGGCTAAGGCTGGGCCGGCCGCACTTCTTTTCACTTTCTGAATTCCCCCGCGATGAAATTCTTTCTCCCTACCCTGCTGGCGGGGCTGGCGCTCAGCGCGGCCAGCCCGGCTCCCTACCCCCCCACCAAGGCCAAGCCCCAGGCGCTGTTTGATGGCAAAACCACCCAGGGCTGGCATACCTATTTGCAGCCCACGGCCACGCCCGCCTGGTCGGTAGTGGATGGCGCGTTGCAGCTAGACCCGGCCGCGGCCGGGCAGGGCGACCTGCTCACCAATGGCGAGTACGAAAACTTTGAGTTGGCGCTGGAATGGAAGATTGCCGAAGGCGGCAACAGCGGCATCATCTTCGGCGTGCAAGAAGACCCGGCTTTCAAGGCCACCTACGAAACGGGCATTGAGATGCAGGTGCTCGACGATAAAAGCGCGCCCGACAACAAGAAGCCCTCGCACCGCGCCGGCTCGCTCTACGACATGCTACCCCCCGCCCACGACGTGGTGAAGCCCGCCGGCGAGTGGAACCGGGTGAAGCTGCGCAAAGACCGCGGCCACCTCACCTTCTGGCTCAACGGCACCCAGGTAGTAGACGTGCAGATGGGTAGCCCCGCGTGGCAGAAGCTGCTGGCCGACAGTAAGTTCAAGGACTGGAAAAACTTCGCCGCCTACCCCAAGGGCCACATCGCCCTGCAAGACCACGAGGCGAAAGTAGCGTTTCGGGATATTATGCTGACTCCCCTTTAGACCGTGGGTAGTAGCATGATTTTTGTAAATCGCGTCCTCATGCCAATAGGGTTGACCAACCGGCACGGGGACGCGATTTACAAAAATCGCGCTACTGCCCCAGCGTCACAGCCATTGTTAATCAGCCGTTTCCAGCTCCCGCTTTTCCCTCCAGAATAGCCGGATGCTGGTGCGCAGCAGCACCAGCCACACCGCCCCGCCGCAGAAGCCCGCCGCCACGTCGGTGGGGTAGTGCACGTGAAAGTACACGCGGGTACCGCCAATCAGCAAGGCAAAGCTGATGAGCACCGCGGCCACGCCCCAGCGGTGGCTGTGCTGCACTACCAGCCAGGCCAGGCAGCCGTAGTAGGCCATACTCATCATGGCGTGGCCGCTCGGAAAGCTGAGGCCGTACTGGTAAAAAAGGGCCGTACTGGGGCGGTTGCGGTGAAAACAGAACTTCAGCAACTCGTTGAGGACCAGGCCACCGCCCATCGAAAGTAGCAGCTCGACGGCGTAGCGGCCGTAGCCGCGCCGGTGCAGCAGCAGCGGCACCAGCAGGCTGGCCGGCACAAAGAATTTTACCGACCCGAAAAAGGTAATAAACTTCATCGCCCCGAAAGTCCAGGGCTGCGCGGCCCGCAGGCGGTCCATTTGGGCAAAGCCCCAGTTATCGAAGGTCTGGGAGCGCTCCTGAAACACGACCCGCGTGAGGTAGAAAAACAGCCCAAACGCCAACACGAACAAGAGGCCGCCCACGATGGCTTCGGTAGTGAGCAGCCCGGCCAGGCCCGCAGCCCGCGCAGCGGGCTTGGCGGCAGGCGGGTCGGGCGGCGCGGCAGGAATAGGCATAATAACTACTGATTATTAGACTACTAGCTTTGGTTCGGACTATTAGCTGAAAGCTCGCTAAAACGGATTACCAATAAAACTAGCCACATTAGAGAGCAGCCATCTACTCGAAAAAACAAAAAAAAGCCAGTCCGAAACCGGACTGGCTTTTTAAGCAAAAAACGTGCGCTCGGAGAGACTCGAACTCTCACACCTTGCGGAACTGCCGCCTGAAGACAGCGCGTCTACCAATTTCGCCACAAGCGCAAGTAGGGCTCAAAAGCCAGCTCACCTGGTCGGCGGAGGCTTTTGATGGGGCAAAGATACGCAGCCTGATTGACTTCGCGCAACTACGGGCCGGTATTTGAGCGCGGGCTGGCCGCCGGGAGCCAGCCGGAAATTTGTTTTTCAGCTACTTGCGCCGCTAATATTTTTTCCTACTCGGCCACGTTGGGTGAATATCCGGCCGATTCGGCCAGAACTTGCGGCATCTATTTTTCCGCATGGCTGCTTCCTTCCTACCCCCTACCCCCCCACCCGCCGCCGGGGTTGACTTTGGGCGGGTGGCCGGCTTCTATGACTTGCTGGCGGGCCTGGTATTTGGGGGGGCGTTGCGGCGGGCGCAGCGGGCGGCGCTGGTGGCGGGGCTGCCGCCCGGCCCCGCGCCGCACCTGCTGGTGCTGGGCGGCGGCGCGGGCTGGGTGCTCACTGAAATCTGGCGGCAGCGGCCCCAGGCGCGGGTGCTGTACCTGGAAGCCTCGGCGGCCATGCTGGCCCGCACCCGCGCCCGGCTGCGGCGCTACCCCCCGCCGCCCG
Source organism: Hymenobacter psoromatis (assembly GCF_020012125.1). Lineage (NCBI taxonomy): Bacteria > Pseudomonadati > Bacteroidota > Cytophagia > Cytophagales > Hymenobacteraceae > Hymenobacter > Hymenobacter psoromatis. The sequence goes on along the minus strand of NZ_JAIFAG010000001.1, from coordinate 1,041,244 downwards.
GCGCGGTCCTGGAGCTGCGCCAGGGCACGGAAATAGCCCTGCGGCCCGGCGAGCGGTTCGATGCCATCCTCACGTTTTTCGTGCTCGATTGCTTCACGGCCGCCAACCTGCCGGCCGCGCTGGCCCGCTTACAAGCCGCGCGCCGGCCGGACGCGCCCTGGCTAGTGGCCGACTTTCGGCCCGCTCGCCGGGGCTGGCGGCAGTGGCTGCTGGGCACGATGTACTTGTTCTTTGGGCTCACAGTGGGCTTGCGAGTGCGCCGCCTACCCCCCTGGCGAGCCGAGCTGTGGCGGCTCGGCTTGCGCCCTACCTGGAAACAGTATTTTTTTGGGAAGGCTATCGCCAGCATCGTGCTGCGGCCGGGCAAATCAGAGCCGACTTTACTAGATTAATTCGCGCCTTCAAGGGGGTAGGATTGCTTCTTTGGACCTTACTTTGTAGCGCCTATAGGCCAGTCCGAGGCATTTAGGATACTTATTAGTACTATTCAATTGGTTTTTATGAAAAAACTTTTTCAGCAGCGGGTGCTATCCACTATAAGTGCCAGTTTATTGCCCCTGCTGGCTCTGGCGCAGGGTGCGGGCAGTGGGCCGGCCGTGCATTATGCCGTCGCCTTCCCGAACGCCGTGCACCATGAGGCGCGCATCACGGCCACCTTCGCGGGGCTACCGGCCGGCCAGAAGCTACTGGTGCGCATGGCCCGCTCGTCGCCGGGTCGCTATGCCTTGCACGACTTTATTAAAAACGTGTACTATACCGTGGCCACTGATGGCGCGGGCAAGCTGCTACCCCTCAACAGGCCTGACCCGTACTCGTGGGAAATAACGCCGGGGGCCGATGGTACGGTGCAGTTCAACTATACGCTTTACGGCGACCGCACCGACGGCACCTTCGTGGGCATCGACCAGCAGCACGCGCACCTGAATATGCCGGCTACCTTCTGCTACGCGCAGGGCCTGGAAAACCGGCCGGCCGAAGTCAAGTTTGAGCTGCCGGCCGGCTGGAAGGTAGCGACCCAGCTGCGCGCCACGGGTGACGACAAAACCACCTTTGCCGCGCCTAACCTTCAGTACTTTATGGATAGCCCCACCGTGCTGGGGTCGTCGCAGCTGCTCCACACCTGGCAGGATGGCGGGCGCAACTTCGAGATGGCGACCTACTATAATGGCCCGGCCACCGAGGTCGATGCCTTCGTGAAGAAGACCCAGAAAGTGGTGCGCGAGGCGGCCGGCGTGTACGGCGGCGAATATCCGGCATTTGATTTTGGCCGCTATACCTTCCTGGCTGACTACCTGCCTCAGGCCAGCGGCGACGGCATGGAGCACCGCAACTCAACCTCACTCACTTCGCCCCTACCCCTGCGCGACGAAGGCGAGCTGCGCAACCTGGGTACCTTGTCGCACGAATTTTTTCATTCGTATAATACCGAGCGTATTCGCGCCCAAGGCCTGGAACCCTTTGATTTTCAGCGGGTAAACATGAGTGACGCGCTCTGGTTTGGCGAGGGCTTTACGCAGTATTACGGCGAGCTGGTGTTGCGGCGGGCGGGTTTCTACAACGATGAGCAGTTCTTTGAAAAAGTAAGCTCCTGGGTGAATGCCCGCCTCAACTCGCCGGGCGCGCGCTACGCCTCGGCCCTGGATATGAGCCGGCAGGCGGGCTTTGTGGACGCGGCCGTGTCCTTGGACCCCACCAACCGCAACAATACCTACCTCTCGTACTACGTGCAGGGGGCCGGCCTGGCGCTGTGCCTCGATTTGCAGCTACGCCAGCGCTACCACACCTCGCTCGACAAGTACATGCAGGCCATGTGGCAGGAGTTTGGCAAAGACCAAACTCTTGCCCTGGCCCCGGCCAAAACCTTTACGGTGAACGACTTGCAGCGCGTGCTGGGTACCGTGGCGAAGGATACGGCCTTCGCGGGCTCGTTTTTCCGGCGCTACATATATGGGCACGAGGCCCCGCGCTTCCAGGAAAACCTGGCCACGATGGGCTTGGCCGTAGTGCCGGTGAAAGCGCTGGCCGCCGCCCTACCCCGGCAGGTGGAGTTTGATGAGGAAGGCCGCTGCATTCTGGCGCGCGGCACCACCATCGGCTCGGGCCTCTACAAGGCTGGCATCGACCGGGGCGACCAGCTGGTGATGCTCGACGGCGTGAAAATCACGGACATGGCTACCCTGGAAGGCATCATGCGCAAGCACACTCCCGCCGACCTGGTGCCGGTGCGCGTGCGCAACCGCGCCGGCCAAGAGCGCAACGTGCAGGTGGTACTCACGGAGGATACCAACGTGCAGGTGCAGCCAATGGAAGGCGTGGACAAAATGACGGCCACCGCTGCCCAGAAAGAGCAGCGCGCCGCTTGGCTGGCCAGCGCGGCTAAATAGCTCAGCTTGGTTTTTATAACAACAGAAATCCCCGTCCAAGTAATTGGACGGGGATTTCTGTTATCAGATATTCCCTACTCTACCGGCGGCGGCCGAAGAAGCGCAGCAGGAACAGGAACAGATTCACGAAGTCCAAGTACAGCGTGAGCGCGCCCAGAACGGAGGCATTGTCATGCATTTCCTCGCCTTCGGTTACACCGATAAAAGCCAGCTGCTTAAGCTTCTGGGTATCGTAGGCGGCCAGGGCGGTGAAGAGGATAACGCCAATAAAAGACGTGAGCAGGTTCAGGGTGGAATTAGTCCAGAACATGTTGACTACCATAGCGATAACCAGACCGATGAGAGCCATGCTTAGCAGCTTGCCCCAGCCCGAGAGGTCCGACTTGGTGAAGTAGCCAAAGGCGCTCATTACCCCAAACATGAGGGAAGCAATGAAGAAGGTAGAGGCAATGGAGCCGGCCGTATAAATCAGAAATATCACGCTCAGCGTGAGTCCGTTGAGCGCAGCATAGGCGATAAAGGCGGCCTGTACCTGCCCACGGCTCCACTTAAAAACACGGGCCGACAGGAAGCCCACTAGCAGCAGCTCGGCGATGATGAGGCCGAAAAACACGAACTTATTGCCGAAGATGACGGCCTGCACGGCGGGCGAGGCGGCCGTAAATAGGGCTACCCCCCCGGTGAGGGCCAGGCCGGCAGCCATCCAGCCGTAGACCTGGGTGAAAAACTGGGCCTGAATCTGGGCGGCCTCCTCGGCCGAAAGCTGGCGGGCCGCGACGCGGGCGCGGTCGGGCGAAAACTGATTGTCGCTCATGAAAAAAATACTTGAAGGCGGAGAAAACGTTGCCAGGTCTAACTTACGAACTTTAGCCGATAACGACGGTACTATAACAACATTGCGGCCAAAATGTGCCATTTGCCGCTTCTGTCCCCAGGTCTTTTCCATGTCCGCTCCCGTCCACTATCGCCGCAATGAGGCGCTACGTACTATCCGGCCCGGCTACCCCGGCAACAAGCTCATCGGCTCCGAATTTTGCAATGGCGAGATGCTATTTGAGCCTAAGATGAGCACGGCGCTACGCTGGCAGCTAACGGCTAATCCGCAGAAAGAAGAGAAGAAGCACGATACCTGGGTTCCGGCCGTGGTGCCCTGCGCCGAGGCTTTTTTCTCGACCCAGGACATGCTGGTGTGGCTGGGGCACGCCGGCTTTCTGCTGCGCGTGGCGGGTGTGAGCCTGATATTCGACCCGGTACTGTTTTCGTCGGTGGGCCTGCGCCACCGCCACGCCCTACCCTGCCGGCCTGAGGACGTGCGCAACGTGGACTATCTGCTGCTCTCGCACGCCCACCGCGACCACCTGGATGAGCAGACTATCAAGGTTTTGGCGCAGCACAACCCCCAACTGAAGGTACTCTCAGCGCTGGGTACGGCCGGGCTGCTGGGCGGAATAGCCCCTACCCTGCCGGTGCAGGAAGCCGGCTGGTGGCAGCAGTTCGACTTGGGCCCGACCGCACCCTTTGAGCTGTACTACCTGCCCGCCAGCCATTGGAGCCGGCGCGGGCTATTTGACTTGAATAAAATATTGTGGGGCAGCTTTTTATTAAAGACCGCCGACCGGCTTATCTACTTCGCCGGCGACACGAGCTACGCCGAACACTTCGAGCAGATTGAGCAGACGTTCGGGCCGGTTGATATTTTACTGATGCCCATCGGGGCCTACAAGCCGCCGTTTATGATGAGTCAGAGCCACGTGAACCCTCACGAGGCCGCCAAGGCCGCCAACGTGCTGCGCGCCGGCCACGTGGTGCCCATGCACTATGGCACCTTCGACCTGAGCGACGAGCCCGCTTCCGAGCCGCTGCGCCTGCTAACGGAGGTGGTGGCTGGCGGCCTACTGCGCGGCACCCTGCACGCCCCCGCTGTGGGCGAAGTGCTGGACTGGACGAAGTGGGAATAGTGGCGAACTGGTGATTTAGGGGGGTAGAGATTTGGAGAGCGGTGCTTTTGGAGCGGGGCGGAGCGGATACCTTTGCCGGTTGACTGGCTGGGGCTTTGGCGAGCAAACGCTTGACTCACCATTTCACTCCATCATTAACTTACTGAATGTCGCCTACCCTTGTTCTGAGCCTGATTGCGGGCTACTTCACGGTGCTCGTTATTATTGCGGTGCTGACCTCGCGCCGGGCTACCAGCGAGAGTTTTTTCATCGCCAACCGCAGCGCACCCTGGTACATGGTGGCGTTTGCCATGATTGGGACCTCGCTTTCGGGCGTCACGTTCATTTCAGTGCCGGGCAGCGTGTATACCAAGGGCTGGAGCTACCTGGCCGTGGTGGCGGGCTACGTGGTGGGCTACGTGGTTATCGGCACGGTGCTGATGCCGCTCTACTACCGCCTGCGGCTGGTGAGTATCTACACCTATCTGGAGCAGCGCTTCGGTTTCTGGAGCTACAAAACGGGCGCGCTATTCTTCCTCATTTCGCGGGCGCTGGGCTCGGCCATCCGGCTTTACTTGGTGGCTAATGTGTTGCAGCTCATAGTATTCGATAAGCTGGGCGTGCCTTTTACGGTGACCGTGGTGGTAAGCATTCTGTTTATTTATCTCTATACCTTTCGCGGCGGGCTCAAGACCATTCTCTGGACCGATACCTTTCAGACGCTGGCCATGCTGAGCTGCGTAGCGTTAAGCATTTACTTTATTTCCAATGAATTACACTTAGGTTTGAAGCAGCTTGTGGCCTCGGTGCGGGGTAGCGACTTGTCGAAAATATATTTCGGTGACTTTAAGGACGACCGATTTTTCTGGAAGCAGTTCGCGTCGGGCATTTTCATTACCATCGTGATGACCGGGCTCGACCAGGATTTGATGCAGAAAAATTTAAGCTGCCGCAGTTTGGGCGAGGCGCAGAAGAATATGTTCTGGTTCACTATCGTCATTGTGGGGGTAAACGCGCTGTTTCTGACTCTCGGCGTGCTGCTATATCAGTACGCCGCCGCCCGCGGCATTGACCTAACGCATTTGCCCAACTTGCTCAACGCCAAGGGCGGCTTCGATACCGATAAGGTATTTCCTTACCTGGCCACCACGCAGTTTACGCTCTTCGCGGGCGTCATTTTTATCTTGGGTTTAATTGCCGTTACCTACGCCTCGGCCGACTCGGCGCTCACGGCGCTCACGACCTCCTTCTGCGTGGATTTTCTGACCATTGGGCAGTACCCGGAGGCCCGGCAAACCCGCCTGCGCCAGGCCACGCACCTGGGCTGGACGGTGGTACTTATTATTATCATCTTGATTTTCAGAGTAGTAAATAGCCAGAATCTACTGTCGGCGGTATTTACGGCGGCGGGCTACACTTACGGGCCGCTACTGGCGCTCTACAGCTTCGGCATTTTTACGCGGCGAATGCTGCGCGAGCGGCTAGTGCTGCCGGTGTGCGTGCTGGGGCCGCTGCTCACGCTGCTCATCGTATCTCACTCCGTGGAGTGGCTCAACGGCTACAAGTTCGGGTTTGAGATTTTACTGCTCAACGGAGCACTCATTTACCTGGGCTTACTCTTGATTTCGCGGCCTCCGGCCCGAACCGAAGTGGGTGTGGCGTTGTCTTAACTGGGATGATTTTTGCTGCGTCAGGTGGTTCATGGTTCATTCATTAACTTCCTGATTTCTACGTTCTATGCGCGCCCTGTTTCTCTTCTTACTGGCCCTGGCCGCGCCGCTGGCCGGCTGGGCACAAGCCCGCCACCCTACCCCCCCCGCCTCCGCGCAAGCTCCTATCACCCTTACGCCTGGCAATATGAAGCTGCAAGCTGGCGGCGGAGCCGAAAACCGCCCCGACCACGCCCCCGAGTTTCCGGGCGGCGAGGAGGCGATGGGTAAGTTTTTTGCCCAAAACGTAAAAATACCAGTTAAGGCAAAGCAGGCCCGCATAACCGGCGATGTGCTCGTGACGGCCACCTTGGGCACCGATGGTAAGCTCATTAACCCGGTCATCGCCAAAGGCTTATCACCCGAGTGCAACGCCGAGGCCCTGCGCGTGGTGCAGGCCCTACCCCCCTGGCAGCCCGCCACCCGGCGCGGCGTGCCGGTGCCCGTGCTGGTGCAAGTGCCCGTGCCGTTCAACAACGCGGGCGTGACGCAGTTTGAGAATGACCGCAAAGTGCCCCGCTCGGCGAAGGATGCGCCGGGGCTGAATTGAGGGATTAACTATTGAATTAGAACTAGCCAAAAAGAACGGTCATGCTGACGAAGGAAGCATCTCACTCGCTTCGTTACAGCGGCGCGAATGAAGCGAGCGAGATGCTTCCTTCGTCAGCATGACCGTTCTTTTTGAAGCTAATTATCCTTGACTAAGAGCGCAGCTTCTAAAGCAATTTCCGCCTTTATCCGTTTATAAATAAGCCCGCCGGCCCAACGCCGGCCCCGATTAAATTATGGCCCGTAGCGGAATGAATACCGGCGGCGACCTCATGGCCGACCTGCCCAAAGCAAAAGTTAACAAAGAATCGCTGAAGCGGAGCCTGCGGATTTTCCGGTTTGTGCTACCCTATCGGGCCAAGTTTATTGTGGGCCTGCTGATGCTGGTGCTGAGTAGCAGCACATTTATGGCATTTCCGTGGGTAGCGGGCAAGCTTGTGGACGCGGCCAACCACAAAGCGGTAACGCTGCCCGGTGGCATGACACTTAGCATCAATCGCATTGCGCTGCTACTCTTTACAGTTATCGTATTTCAGGGCTTTTTCTCGTTCGGGCGCATCTGGTTTTTCACACAGGTGAGCGAGTACACGGTGCGCGATATTCGGCGGGCGCTCTACGCCAAATTCGTGCAGTTACCCATTCCGTTTTTTGAGCAAAACCGCGTGGGGGCCATCACGTCGCGCATTACTTCGGACGTGGCGCAGATACAGGATACGTTTTCGCTGACGCTGGCCGAGCTGTTTCGGCAAGTGTTCACGCTGCTGGGCGGCATCACGTTTATCATGCTGGTGTCGGTAAAATTATCGCTGTTTATGCTGGTTACGTTTCCGCCCATCGTGGCGGCGGCGGGGCTGTTTGGGCGCAAAATCCGCACCCTGGCCCGCACTACGCAGCAGGAGCTGGCACATACCAACACCATCGTGGAGGAAACCTTGCAGGCCATTAATTCGGTAAAAGCGTTTACCAACGAGCAGTTTGAGACCCGGCGCTACACGGTGGGGCTTGACAAAGTAGTGCGGGCGGCGCTGCAAAGCAATTTGTACCGCGGTGGCTTCGTGTCGTTCGTGATTATCGGACTATTTGGGGGCATTATTTTGGTGCTGTGGCGGGGTGCTACCCTCGTATATACGCCTGGTCCCGGCCACCTCGAAGTTGGACAGTTGGTATCGTTTATTATTTACACGGCTTTCATTGGCGCGTCGGTGGCGGGCCTCGGCGAGATGTACGGCAAGGTACAAAGCACGCTGGGCGCAAGCGAGCGCATCCTAGAAATATTGGACGAAACGCCCGAGCCGACCCACCAGGAGCCAGCCCTCGGCCGGGTGGCGACCCAGTTGCACGGTGATATTCGCTACGAGCATGTGGCCTTCCGCTACCCCACCCGGCCCGACATTGCGGTGCTGCAAGACATTAACTTTCACATCGCGGCGGGCGAAAAAATCGCGCTCGTCGGTCCCAGCGGCGCGGGCAAAAGCACTATTGCCGGCCTGCTGATGCAGTTCTACCCACTCAGCGGCGGCCGCATCCTGATAGACGGCCACGACGTGCGCGACTACGACCTCACGGCCCTGCGCCGCCACATCGGCATCGTGCCGCAGGAAACGCTACTCTTCGGCGGCAGCATCCGCGACAACATCGCCTATGGCAAGCCGGGCGCTACCGATGATGAAATCATCGAAGCTGCCACGCGCGCCAACGCCTGGCAGTTCATCTCGCTCTTCCCCGAGGGCCTGGATACGGTAGTTGGCGACCGCGGCATCAAGCTTTCGGGCGGGCAGCGGCAGCGGGTGGCCATCGCCCGCGCCATCCTCAAAGACCCGGCGGTTCTCATCCTCGACGAAGCCACATCGTCCTTGGACAGTGAGAGCGAAAAAATGGTGCAGGGCGCGCTCGACGAGCTGATGCAGAACCGCACCAGCCTCATTATTGCCCACCGCCTCAGTACCATCCGCAAGGTCGATAAAATCCTGGTCATCGACGGCGGCCGCATCGTGGAAGCGGGCACGCACGAGGAATTGAGCGACCGCGAAGGCGGACTGTATGCTAATTTATTGCGGTTGCAGTTTGAGCTGGCGTAATTTGTCGACTCAACTTCCATGTTTATGCAACCAATAGTTATTGCTGCGTTCCCGCTAACTTATGCCGAATATCGAAAGCTAAGCTTCGCTGAGTATCGGGCCAGACATCCGGCTATCTACGTAAGCTTGCCTATTATTCTGCTTATTACACTGATATTTCTCGCTCTTATAGTGGTGGATGCAGGTTTTGCAGCAGTAGATTGGCAAAGTGCACGTCCCTTATTGCTAATATCAGGAGCTATTTTATTGATTTGGATTGCCACTTGGTACAGCCTGCGGCGAAATTACAGCCAGAGCAACACTATAAAAGATGGAATAGCGTACCGCTTGGACGAACAAGGAATAGCTCCAGATGGCGACCGGGAATTAACATTGTGGAGCAATATTGAGAAAACGGCCACGTCATCTGGTCAATGGATTTTGTTGCGTCAGGCGAATTATCATTCAAAAGAAATTTATTTTCTAAATTCAACGAGCGTTGTGCCGCCAGCTACTCGCGCTGATTTTCATGCCCTTTTGAAGTACAAACGCATTAAACCTCTTTGAATTCGCACTGTAATATTAACCCAATGTCTGCCTCCCAGCTCTCCGAAGAAATCGCTTCCCTACCCCCCGAACTGCAAGCCGAGGTACAGGACTTTGTAAGTTTCTTAAAAACGGAGATTCATAAGGAACAACCGCCGCTAAAAGAGCGGCAGTTTGGGGCAGGTAAGGGTTAGATTATCATGGCCGACGACTTTGATGAGCCGCTAAAGGATTTTGAGGAATGTGTGTGATTTCTATTTGACGCACACCGCCAAAATCTGCGCTCAATACCCGTATTTCTCCTGCCACCACTCGCGCAGCCGCTCGCGGATTTTAATTTCCGCCGCATTATCGCCCGGCTCGTAAAAACGGGTGCCGCTGAGCGCGTCGGGCATAAATTCCTGGCTTTCAAAATTCCCTACCCCGTTGTGCGAGTACTGATACGCTTGGCCGTAACCTAGCTCCTGGAGCAGCTTGGTAGGGGCGTTGCGCAGAGGCACCGGCACGGGGTGCACGCCCTGGGCGCGCACCTGGGCCTGAGCCGCCCGAATGGCGGTGTAGGCGGCGTTGCTCTTGGGCGAAGTAGCGAGATAAATAACCGTTTGAGAAAGAACTAAATCCGACTCCGGCAGGCCGATAACGGTACAGGCCTGGAAGCAGCTTTGGGCCAGCAGCAGGGCGTTGGGGTTGGCATTGCCGATGTCTTCGGAGGAGAGAATGAGCAGGCGGCGGGCGATGAACTTGATGTCTTCGCCGCCTTCGAGCATCACGGCCAGGTAGTAGAGCGCGGCGTTGGGGTCGGAGCCGCGGATGCTCTTGATGAAGGCCGAAATCACGTCGTAGTGCATCTCGCCGCCCTTGTCGTAGCGCGCCAGGGGACGCTGGGCGGTGCGCTGCACGGCCTCGTCGCTGAGGCGCACGCGGCCGGTGGCGGGGTCGGGTGGGGTGCTTTGCACCACCAGCTCCAGCAGGCCCAGCAGCTTGCGGGCATCGCCGCCGCTGAGGGCCAGCAGGGCGTGGTCTTCCACCACGTCCACCGGAATTACGCGCAGCAGCTCGTCCTCGGCCAGCGCCCGGCGCACGATATCGCGCAGCGTATCGGCCGGCAATGCCTCCAGCGTGTACACCTGACAGCGCGAGAGCAAGGCCGGAATTACCTCGAACGACGGGTTTTCGGTGGTGGCCCCGATGAGGGTGACTACCCCCTGCTCCACGGCTCCGAGCAGGGCATCCTGCTGGGCTTTGCTAAAGCGGTGAATCTCATCAATAAAGAGCACTGTGCCGGACTGCTTGCGCGCTCGCTCAATTACTTCACGCACGTCTTTCACCCCCGCGCTGATGGCCGAGAGCATAGTAAACGGCCGCTTTAGCTCCTCAGCCAGCAGCAGGGCCAGGGTGGTTTTGCCCACGCCCGGCGGCCCCCACAAAATAAGGGAGGGTAGGCGGCCGGCGGCCAGGTAGCGACTCAGCACGCCGCTTTCGCCCAGCAAATGCGTCTGGCCGGCGTAATCTTGCAGCCGGCGCGGGCGGCGGCGCTCGGCCAGCGGCGGGGGGGTAGGGATATCGAAGAGGGAAGGCATTTTTTTATTATTCGTTTTTGTTACTCGTTATTCGTCTGTCGTTGCTGGCTGAACAATCGTGGGTAGCGCCCGCTTTGCTCGGCTGGCGCAATGGCAGAAACTGCTCACCTGGCCTCAGCTGTCAGACCGAGGTCGGCTAACGAAAAACAACCAACAAAAAACGAAAAATGTCTTCCCAGCGCGTTCACGCGGCCCTTTTTCTCGTTGCCCTCATCTACGCGGCCAATTATTCCTTAGCCAAGGACGTGATGCCGCATTTTATGACCCCGTTCGGCATCGTAACGCTGCGCGTGCTGGGAGCTTCCACGTTTTTTGCGCTCGTCAAATATTTCGTGGCCCCGCACGAAAAAATTACCGGCTGGGCCGATAACCGGCGGTCTATTCTCTGCGGCATTTTCGGCATTGGGACCAACCAGCTACTGTTTTTTGCGGGGCTGAATTATACGTCGCCCATCAGCGCCTCGCTGCTACAAACCATTGCGCCCATCGTGGTCGTCATCGCCTCGGCCGTGCTGCTGCACGAGCGTATTACGTTGCCGCGGGTGCTGGGCATTGGGGTAGGCGCGGCGGGGGCGGCCACGCTCATTCTGAGCCGCGACGCGCGGGCGGCCGTGTATCCGCACGCCACGCTGGGCAATATCTTTATTCTGGCCAATGCCACCGTATTTGGCCTGTACCTGGTCATGGTGCAGCCGCTGATGCGCAAGTATCACGCCTTCACGGTCTTGGCGCGGGTGTTTCTAGTGGGAGCCATCATCGCAGTGCCTTTCGGCTGGCGCGAGGCCTGGCACACCAATTACGCCAGCTTCCCGCTGAAAATTTGGTTGGAAGTGGGCTACATGGTAGTTTTTCTCACCATTATTGCTTACTTATTAAATAATTGGGCTTTGAAATACGCCTCGCCGGCCTTGCTGGGCGTGTATATTTATTTGCAGCCGGTGCTGGCCGTGCTCATCGCCGTGGCCCTGGGCAAGGACCATCTCAGCTGGAGCAAAGCCGGGCAGGCAGTACTTATCTTCCTGGGGGTGTGGTTGGTAAGCAAGAAGACGCGGCCCGCGCCAATACCGGCCGAGATGTTAGCGGAGTGAAACAGCTGCGGGTCGCGAAGCCTTTCACGGTTTAATAAAACCTTGCTTGCGGCCGGTAGTTAGCAAGGCTCCATCCTTGCTCGCACTTCGCAATGAATTTTACTGGTAAGAATATCCTGGTGGTCGGCGCTTCGTCGGGTATCGGGCTGGCTACGGCTCAGCTGCTGCACGTCGACGGGGCCACGCTTTACACCGCCTCGCGCCACCTGCCGGCCGAGCTGGCGGCCCTCTCGCCCACCCACTTTACCTACGATGCGACGCAGCCCGTGGGCACGGCCCTGGATGGGCTGCCCGAGGTGCTGCACGGCCTGGTATACTGCCCCGGCTCCATCAAGCTGCGGCCCTTCGAGCGGGTACCGGTCGAGGATTTTCAGGCCGATTTTGAGTTGAACGTGCTCGGCGCAGTGCGGGTGCTGCAAGCTTGCGTTAAGCGCCTCAAGAAGGCCGAGGGCGGGGGTAGCGTGGTGCTGTTCAGCACGGTAGCGGCGGCAGTGGGCATGAGCTTCCACACTAGCATTGCCACCGCCAAAGCGGCCCTGGAGGGCCTGACCCGTGCCCTGGCCGCCGAGTACGCTGCCAGCGGCTTGCGCGTCAACTGCCTGGCGCCCAGCCTCACCGATACGCCGCTGGCCGCAGCCCTGCTCAACACGCCCGAAAAAGCCGAGGCCGGGGCCAAGCGCCACCCTTTGCAGCGCGTGGGCCAGCCTACCGACCTAGCTAATATGGCTGCTTTCCTGCTCTCCGACCAGACCACGTTTATTACCGGCCAGGTCTTGGCCGTGGACGGCGGCATGGGTAAGTTGAAGTAGTTTAGTAAATAATATAGAGGATGGTCATGCTGAGCTTGCCGAAGCATCTCTACCGCGCCGTTCGGGTTCGTCCAATGGAGCGGTAGAGATGTTTCAACAAGCTCAGCATGACCGTCCTTTTAAGCAACTCAAAACATGAAAATCACCATCTTCTGGCACCGGCGCGACCTGCGCTTTCAGGACAACGCGGGGCTGGCGGCGGCGTTGCAAAGCGGGCACCCGGTGCTGCCGCTGTTCATTTACGACCAGACCATTCTGGAAAAATTACCAAAAAATGATGCTCGGCTCACCTTTATTTTCGACCAGGTGGAGCGGCTGGCCCATGAGGCCCACGAGGTGGGTGGCGGCCTGCTGGCCCGCTACGGGCGCACCCCCGACGTGTTCCGGCAGCTGCTGAAGGACTACGACGTGGCCGCCGTGTATACCAACGAGGACTACGAGCCCTACGCCACCGAGCGCGACCAAGCCATCGCGCAATTGCTGGAAAAGGAAAAAGTGACGCTCAATACCTTCAAGGACCAGGTGATTTTTGCCAAAGACGAGGTGATGACCAAGAATGGCAAGCCACACAAGGTTTTCGGGGCGTATTCTAAAACCTGGAAAGCACAGCTGAAGCCCAATAGCTTCGCGCCGCACCCGTCGAAAGACCTGCTTAAAAAGGAGAATCTAGCCCGGCCCAAAAGTGGCGATGCCAGCCGCCCTACCCTGGCTAGCATGGGCTTTGGGCGGCACGAGCAACCTACGCCGCCCGTGCGCCTGCCCGATGTGCCGGTGGTGAAGAGCTACGCTGAAAAGCGCGACTTCCCGGCCAATAACCGCGGCACTACCCACCGCTCGGTGCATTTACGCTTTGGTACGCTCAGCATTCGCCAGCTCATGGCGCAGGCTGAGGAGCTGAACGAGAAGCTGCTGAACGAGATGATTTGGCGGGATTTCTTTATGATGCTGCTGTGGCACTTTCCCAATACCGCCACCGAAGCCTACGACCCTAAGATGCGCCACCTACCCTACCGCGACGACCCGGAGCAGTACCGCGCCTGGTGCGAGGGCCGCACCGGCTACCCCCTCGTGGATGCCGGCATGCGGCAACTCAATGAAACCGGCTACATGCACAACCGGGCGCGCATTGCAGCGGCGGGCTTTTTCGTGAAGCAGTTGTTCATGGACTGGACGGTGGGCGAACACTACTTTTCCGAGAAGCTCATCGACTACGACATGAGCAACAACATCGGCAACTGGCAGTGGATGGCCGGCACCGGCGCGGTGGCCGCGCCCTGGTTTCGGATATACAGCCCCGACAGCCAGCAGAAGCAGTACGACCCCGAATTCGCCTACGCCAAGCAATGGCTGCCCGAGTTCGGCACCGACGCCTACCCCGCTCCCATCGTGGACCACAGGTTTGGCCGCGAGCGGGCGTTGGACCTGATTCGGAAGGGTAGGAAGTAGCGCCGGTCCGCTCGCGCAATAGTCATTTTAAGCTGGCCCGCGTAAGCTCTGGTAGCTTACCTCTTTATCTCCTTTTCCATCATGTTAGCCGTTGGTACCCAAGCCCCCGATTTTGAGCTGAGTGCTGGCCCCAACCAGACCCTGAAGCTGCGTGAACTGCAAGGCAAAAAAGTCATTCTGGCTTTTTATCCCGCCGACTGGAGCCCCGTGTGCAGCGACCAAATGGCGCTCTACAACCAAACGCTGAAGCTATTTGACCGGCACAACGCGCAGTTGCTGGGCTTGTCGGTAGATAGCCTATGGTGCCACAAAGCTTTCAGCGACAACCGGAAGCTACATTTTCCATTATTAGCCGATTTTGAGCCCAAAGGCGCGGTAGCCCGCCAATACGACGCTTATGATGAGCAGACTGGGGTTGCCAAGCGGGCTTTATTCGTGCTCAATGAGCAGGGAATTATCCGGTGGAGTTACCTGTCGCCCAACGAGGTGAACCCAGGTGCGGACGGTATTCTGGAAGCACTCGAAAAGCTGGATGCGTAGCGATTCAAATACGCCGTGCCGGGCTCTGAGAATCTGGCCAGTTGTGAGTTAAGAATTTCTTCGTTAATAATTTTCAGTTATGAGCGCACACTTGCAACCTGCTATCGGCGACCAGGACCACCGCCAGGGTCCGGCCAAAGCTCCCCTTCAGTTGGTGGAGTATGGCGACTACCAGTGCAGCTATTGCGGCCAAGCTTATCCGGCCGTGCGGGCCGCTCAGCAGGCCCTGGGCAACAAACTGGAATTTGTATTTCGCAATTTTCCGCTTACTGAAGTGCATCCTCACGCGCAGCAAGCCGCGCTGGCGGCCGAGGCAGCAGCCAAGCAACACAAATTCTGGGAGATGCACGACGCGCTATATGAGCATCAAAACCAGCTCGATGAACAGCACCTTATTGGTTTCGCCCGGCAGCTAGGGCTTGATATAGAGAAGTTTACTCAGGATATGCAGAACCCGACTATGGCTGGCAAGGTAGAAAGCGATTTTGAGAGCGGGGTGCGGAGTGGGGTCAATGGTACTCCTTCGTTCTTCCTGAATGGTCAAAAATTTGATGGTGAATGGCAAGGCCAGGGCCTAACGGAATTCTTGCAAAGCCAATTGACTTAACAAACTTCCACGCTCAAATTTGCTGTGGCGACTACGCAGCAAATGCTTGGCTCAAAGCCAAACAGTATTACGTGCATCGAATAGCGAAAATGCCGAACCACGCCCGCCCCGCGACGGTTATACCCGCATGGAAGCATCCGACCTCAAAGCCGCCTACCTCGACTATCTGCGCCGCCAAGGCCACGCGCCCAAAACCGTTTTTGTCTTCGCCGATGCGCAAGGCATTTCGGAGGCCGAATTTTACCGCCACTTCGCCTCCTTCGTGGCAATGGACCGCGAAATATGGGCCGATTTTGGCCGCAACGCGCTGAGCCAGGCCAGCCAGGAGCCGACCTGGGCAGGCTACGGTGCCCGCGAAAAGCTGCTGGCTTTTTACTACACGCTGCTCGAAATCATGAAGAACAACCGCAGCTACGCCATCTTGGCGCTGGGCCGCTCGCAGCGCTTCCGGCCAGCCGTAATTCCGAAGGTGCTGGACAAGTTTGAGATGGAATTCAAGCACTTCGTAGCCGACTTGCTGCGCGAGGGCCGTGCTACCGGCGAGGTAGCCAGCCGGCCCATGCTGGAAGATGGCTACGGCCGCATTTTTCTGCGTCAACTACAATTCATCCTGCTCTTTTTCGTGCGCGACCAGTCAACCAATTTCGAGCGCACCGACGCGGCCGTGGAAAAAGCCGTGACGCTGAGTTTCGATTTAGTGGGTAGGAATACATTGGATTCGGCCTTCGATTTTGGGCGGTTTCTACTGCACAAGCATTCGTAAACCTCTTTTTATAGAGAAATTGTAAAGAACGGTCATACTGAGTTTGTCGAAGCATCTCTACTGCATAAGTAATTCCTGACGCTGGAGTTAATTACGCGGTAGAGATGCTTCGACAAACTCAGCATGACCGTTCTGTTTTTCAAGCTTTTACTACCTCCAAAAAATGTCTGACCAACCTCAGGAATCACTGCCGACATCCAAGGTGGCGCGGGCCGCCCGCTTCGCCAAAACTGGCTTCAAGGTGGGGGCCAACTACGTGCAGTACTACGCCAAGCGCGCCGTGGGGGTCGACTCGCCCACCGCCGACTTGCACCAGGCCAACGCGGAGGAGCTATACGGCACGCTGAGCGAGATGAAGGGCTCGGTACTGAAGGTGGCCCAGATGCTGGCGATGGAAAAAAACCTGCTGCCGCCGGCCTACGCCGAGCAGTTCCGGCAGGCGCAGTACCAGACGCCACCGCTGTCGGGGCCGCTGGTAGTCAAGGCGTTCCGCGACGCGTTTGGGCACTCGCCCGGCGAGGTGTTTGATGAGTTTGACCCGCAGGCGCGGCAGGCAGCCAGTATTGGGCAGGTGCATTTTGCCCGTAAAATGGGGAAGCCGCTGGCCGTGAAGGTGCAATACCCAGGGGTTGGCGCGAGCATTCGTTCCGACATTGCGATGGTGAAGCCGGTGGCCCTGCGCATCATGGGCCTCAAGGAGGAAACCCTGCGCCCCTACATCGCCGAAGTGGAGGCGCGCCTGCTGGAAGAGACTGACTATAAGCTGGAACTGAGCCGTGGCCAGTCCGTGGCGGCCAAGTGCGGCCACCTGCCGCACCTGCAATTCCCGACCTACTACCCCGCCCTCTCGGCCGCGCGCATCCTCACGATGGACTGGCTGCCCGGCCAGCACCTAAAGGAATTTATGGCTCAAAACCCCAGCCAGGAGGTGCGTAACCAGCTGGGCCAGGCGCTGTGGGATTTTTACCAGTACCAGCTGCGCACCCTGCGCCAGCTGCACGCCGACCCGCACCCCGGCAATTTCCTGTTCAGCCTCACCGACGGCGGCACGGTGGGCGTGCTCGATTTTGGCTGCGTGAAGGACGTGCCGGAGCGGGAACAGCAGCAGTTCCTGAGCCTGCTGGCCCCCGAAACCCTGGACGACCCCGCCCGCCTCGAACTACTGCTGACCGAGGCCGGCGTACTGCGCCCCACCGACCCGCCCGCCCTGCGCCAGATGTATCTGCGTACCCTCACGCAGTCGCTGAGCTTGGTGGGCCGCCCCTTCCGCGAGCCGGTTTTCAACTTCGGCGACCCTACCTACCTTAAAAGCCTGTACGCACTCGGCGACGACCTGATGCAGGACGACGACCTGCGCCAGCAGCGCGAACCCCGTGGCTCAGCCCACTTTGTGTACCTCAATCGGACCTACGTGGGGCTATTCTCGCTGCTCACCGATTTGGGTGCGGTGGTGCAAACAGCCTAGTGAGGGAGGCAATGACAGACGGCTTCTGCATAATTTCCCTCCCGCCTACCTCACTTCCAGCACTACCACCGACTTGGGGGGTAGGGCAACGGCTAGCTTGTCGCCGCGCTTTTTGGCTCCTTTAAAATCGGCCAGCTTAACGTTATCGGGCTTCTCAAACGAGTTGTAATCGTTGACTTTCGCCGAGGTCAGCACGCGGCCGGTCACCGTTTTCCAGCTCACGCCGGGCAGGGCGGTTTCCAGGGTCAGGGTCTGGTGAGGGTCGAGGTTGACGAGCGACAAGTGCACTACCCCCTGCTTATCCTTGGAGGCCGAGGCGTTGAGGGCCGGGATTTTTTCGCCGTTCAGCACGTAGTCGGGGCTGCTGAATTCGAGGGGTAGGAACTCCGCGTCCTGGTGCACCTGGTAGAGGTCGAAGACGTGGTAGGTGGGCGTGAGCAGCATCTTTTCCTTGTCGGTGAGCACGAGGGCTTGCAGCACGTTCACGGCCTGGGCCAGGTTGGCCCCGCGCACGCGGTCGCAGTGGTTGTTGAAAATATTGAGGGTAGTGCCCGCCACCAGCGCGTCGCGCAGCGTGTTTTGCTGGTACAGAAAGCCGGGGTTGGTGCCAGGCTCCACATCGGTCCATACGCCCCACTCATCCACGAGCAGCGCCACCTTCTTCTCCTTGTCGTACTGGTCCATAATGGCGCTGTGCTTGGTCACTATCGCGTCCATTTTCAAGCAGTTGCGCAGGGTGCTGAAGTACTGCGCCTCGTCGAAGCCCGTGGCCGGACCCTTGTGGCTCCAGTCGCCAGTGGGCAGCGTGTAGTAGTGCAGCGTGAGGCCCCACATGCGGCCGGGGCCGATGTTTTTCATGCACGTTTCGGTCCAGTGGGCATCGTCGGCGTTGGCCCCGCTCACGATGCGCTTGAGCGCAGTGCCGGGGTAGTCGTGGGCGAAGGTGGCGTAGCGCCGGTACACATCGGAGTAATATTCGGGCGTCATGTTGCCGCCGCAGCCCCAGCTCTCGTTGCCGATGCCCCACCAGCTTACTTTATAGGGTGCGGGGTGGCCGTTGGCGCGTCGCTCCCGCACCAGGGGCGTGTCCTCGTCGGAGTTGAGGTATTCCATCCAGCCCGCCATTTCCTGCACTGTGCCGCTGCCCACGTTGGCGGCCAGGTAGGGCTCGGTGCCGAGCAGGCCGCACAGCTCCAAAAATTCGTGGGTACCGAAGCTATTGTCTTCCAACGTATTACCCCACCACAGATTCAGCATTTTGGGGCGCTGGGCGGCCGGCCCTACCCCATCATGCCAGTGGTACGTATCGGCAAAGCAGCCGCCCGGCCAGCGCAGGTTAGGCACGTGAATCTTCTGGAGCGCCCGCACAATGTCGAGCCGCAGGCGGCCCTGCTTGGGCACGTCCAGGCTGGGGTCAACCCAAAAGCCGCCGTAGATGCAACGCCCCAAGTGCTCGGCAAACTGTCCCTGAATATGCTTGCTAATGAGCAGCTTGGGGTCGCCGGGCCGCACGGTGAGCTGCACGGTTTGGGCCGGAGCCAGCAGCGGAGTCAGCGCAAGTGCAGCGGCAAGCACGCAAGAATAAGTCAGCTTCATGAGCGGGGAAAATCTGGGGTGGGAAAAGCGGGAGAGCTGCATGCCGCCGCAATATTGCACAATCGATTGTGCTTATCATTACTTCCCTACCCCTTTATTTTGAATGCATACGCCAGGCCCGCCGCGGGCTGGGCGGGCAGGCGCAACAGCAGCCCCTGCGCCGTGCGCTCGAAGGCCACCGGGCCGTGGCCCAGCAGCTCAACCTGGCGCACCGGCTGCGGGCGCAAAGGGTTGCCCGCGGCCAGCGCCGTGATGAGCAGCTGCCCCTCGGCGGGCCAGCCGAGCGCCGTGGCGTAGAGCACGTCGCCCTTGGTGGCGAAGCGGATATCCCGCGCCTCAAAAGCCAAGCCTTTACCCTCATTAAAGCCCTGGGCGCTAAGCTGGGCGGCCTGGGCTTGGGCGGGGCCTTCGCCGAACACTTGCCAGGGCCGGGTGCCGTAGATGCTCTCGCCGTTGACCGCCATCCAGGCCGTAATGCTCTCCACAATGGCCAGCTCGTCGGTGTCGATGGTACCGTTGCCGCGCACGGGCACACTCAGCAGCAGATTGCCGTTCTTGCTCACCACGTCCACCAGGGTGTGCACCACGGTTTGGGCGCTTTTGTAGCCGTGCTGCTCAAAAATGCGGCGGTCGTAGTGCCACTGGCCCAGGCAAGTGTCGGTTTGCCAAGGCAGGGGCTCCAGCCGGTTGCTTTGGCCGCGCTCCACATCCCAGACCAGGCAGCGGCGCTGCTGCTCATTCAGGATTTTACCGGTCACCACGGCCTCCAGCTGGCCGCCGTGGCGCTGGCGGTTGGTGTTGTAGTAATGGGCCGCCACGCGCAGGCCCACGTCGCTAACGGGCCACAGCGGCAGGGCGGTATCATCAAAATACACCAAATCGGGTTCGTATTTGTCGAGCAGCTCCACGGTGCGCTGGTAAAATTTCTCGCAGTAGGCGCGGTCTGGCCGGCTCGCCCCGTCGCCCCAGTCCCACTGCCGCGGACTGGCTCCGGGCGTTTGGGCGGCGCTCGGCGCGTGGTTTTGGGCGTACAGGGCCTGGGGGTCGTAGCCCTGCCACCACTGGCCCCGGCCGGCGGCGGCGGTTAGGCGGCCGTCGTAGGGCACGCCGGCGAGCGGGCCGGTTTTGTCGGCCTGCCGGGCCGTTTCGTACCACGTCCAGGCGTGGGCGGCGTGCACGCTCACCCCAAAGCGCAGGCCATGCTTTTTGGCCGCCTTGGCCCAGCCACCGATAATGTCCTGGCGCGGCCCCAGGCGCGTCGAGTTCCAGGGCTGGTGCGTGCTCTGGTAGAGGTCGAAGTTGTCGTGATGATTGGCCAGGGCCACGAAATACTTAGCCCCGGCCCGCCGGTAGAGGTCCACGAGCTGGTCGGGGTTCCAGCTTTCGGCCTTCCACTCGTTTATAACGTCTTTGAAGCCGAATTTCGACGGGTGGCCATACTTCGCCACGTGAAATTTATAGTCGTCGCTCCCCTCCTCGTACAGCAATCGGCCGTACCAGTCGCCGTGTTCGGGCTGGCACTGCGGCCCCCAGTGCGCCCAAATGCCAAATTTGGCATCCCGAAACCAGTCGGGCACCTGGTACTGAGCCAGCGATTCCCAGGTGGGCGCAAAAGGAGTAGGAGCGCTAGCCAGACGCAGGCTACGGCTGGCCAGCGCCCCCGGCAGCCAGGCGGCCGGCGCGGCCAAGGCCATGTTCTTCAACAGATTACGGCGGTTCATGGGCGGGAAAGTGATGGATGAGTAGCAGAGACGGGCGAATAGCTCGCGCAAGTAACGCCGCAGTAGTTAGTCGGCACGGGCGCTAGTTACGGCCTGCTATTCCAAATGCTACTCTGTGGGCTTCTGGCCGGGCTGGGTGGCGCGCGCCGGGGTAGTGAAGCCCGAAAAGCGGCGACCAACGGAGGGCCTTTGTTCTGGCGATTGGGGGTAGGGCCTGCTTCGCCTAAACCTATAGTCCGCCAAGAGGTTAATGCGGAGATAATCCTTCAGCTTTTTTTCATGAAAAAACTATTCCTTCTGCTGGCCGCCGCCTGCACTATCGGCTCAGCAACTGCCCAAACCTCGATGAGCTGCTGCGTGCGCCCGGCCACGGCCAGCGCCACCGAAGCCTTCGCCATGCTGGCCACCGATAAGGACTTCTCGGGCGGCCATGACGCGCCCCTACCCTACTCGTATGAAGGTGATGGCCAAATGATTACTTTCAAAACCAGTGACGGCCAGGCCGGCCACGGCTTTGAAATCAAAAGCGCTAAGCCCAGCAACAAATATTTGTTCGTCATCCACGAGTGGTGGG
Source organism: Hymenobacter psoromatis (assembly GCF_020012125.1). Classification (NCBI taxonomy): domain Bacteria; kingdom Pseudomonadati; phylum Bacteroidota; class Cytophagia; order Cytophagales; family Hymenobacteraceae; genus Hymenobacter; species Hymenobacter psoromatis. The sequence continues at coordinate 1,019,873 of NZ_JAIFAG010000001.1, read as the reverse complement.
GTCTGAACGACTACATTAAGAAGGAAGCCGCCAAGTACGCCGAGGAGCTGCCGGGCGTCAACGTCATCGCCCTCGACCTCTACGACGGCCAGGTGGCCACTACCCCCGAAGAAGCCGGCAAGCTGATGCAGGGCGTGAAAACCGACCGCGCCACGGCCATCATCAAAGGGGCGGAAGCCTACGCCGGCCCCAAGGCTGAACTAGCCAGCATCGGCTGGTGCTTCGGCGGTGGCTGGAGCCTGCAAGCCGCCCTACTCGGCGGCAAGCAAACTGTGGGCTGCGTGATGTACTACGGAATGCCCGAGAAGGACGTCGCCAAGCTCAAAACGCTGAATTCAGACGTGCTGGGCCTGTTTGCTGAGCAAGACAAGTGGATTAACCCTGAAGTGGTGGGCCAATTTGAGAAAGATATGGCCGCCGCTGGCAAGAAGGTAACCGTGAAAGAATACCCCGCCGACCACGCCTTCGCCAACCCTTCCAACCCCAAGTACAACCAGCCCCTGGCCGCCGACGCGCATCAGAAAGCCTTGGCTTACCTCAAAGCCCGCCTGAAAGCGTAGCCCTACCCCACCCCGCGCCACCAAGCGCCCGCTACCGGCTAGTAGCGGGCGCTTGTTTTTTTAGCGCATGAGTAGCCTGCGCGGAACCCCTCACTTACTAGCCATATTTTCTACACAATAATCTAACAGTCAGCCCGCTTGCCGCAGGGCCGGCACCCGCGTCGCGAACGCCGCGCCCCGGCCTTCGGCCGCCGTAGCCGCGCCCAGCGGAGGTAGAGCCAGGGCTTGGCGCTGGGTTTTTATCAACTCGGGGCGCAGCTGCCGCACGGCCAGCAGCAGGTCGGCCCAGCTTTCGGCCACGTAGTAGATTTCGGGGCCGACGGCCATCGGGCTCGCGTCGGTAGCGGGGGGTAGGGCGAGCGTGCGCAGCGCGGTGGCCAGCGGCTGCCGGGCGGCTGGCTCGGCGGCGGCGGCCGCGTGCAGGTGCCGGGCCGAAGTCAGCAGCGTGGCCCCGTAGAGCTGTGGCCGCCCGCCGCCCGCGGGGGCCAGCAGCCCACGCTCGAAAGTGGCCTGGGTGAAGCGGCGCAGCAGCGCAGTGGCCGTCGGCGTGGTGGCCAGCTCTCCGGCGTGGCCCAGCTCGTGCAGGGCCTCGGCGTAGCCGGGTTCCAGCAGCAGCGGCACCCGCCCGAAGAGGTCGGTAAACAGGTCGGCCCCGCCCGACGGCTGGTCGAACTCGATAAAGCCGCGCAGCCTGGACACGATGGGCAGCTCGCGCCGGGCCAGGGCGGCGCAGTAAGTAGCCTCGCTCACGGGCGCGCCGGTGGGCAGCAGCGTCCAGCCGGTGCGCCGGTGCACCAGCTGCCCGATGGCGGCGAGGGGGGGTAGGGCATCGCGGCGCAGGCCCAGCTCGGCCAACGCCGACCCAAATGCCGGCCCCACCCAGCGGTGCAGCAGCGCCTGCTGGCGGTCAAATAGCATCTTCCAGACTACCCCCGAGGCGGGCGCGGCGGGGTGGTGGGGGCGGGCGAGCAGGTGGAGTGACATAATTTCTGGAAAAGAGATAACGGGAAAATAACAAAAAAAAGCCCGAATCCAGAGGACCTGGAATCGGGCTGATAAACGTAGCGGGGCGGGGGGAGCGGCAGCATGGTTAGTTGCTGATTTCCCGTGGCGGCCAGCCGTGCAGCACGATTCCGAGGCCCGGTTTGGGTCGGTTATTCAGGCACATAATGACTAGCTGGCGATGGCTCATAGAGTGGCAAATATACACGCTTTCTGTAAGCTCGCAAAAAAATTTGGCGTTATTAAAAAACCTCCTACCCCCGGTCCAACCAGTGAGTAAGCTGAACGCTTATTCGGCCAGCAGCCAGCGATAGGCGGGACCAAACTCGCGCCGCCAGAACCATTCGGCGTGGCGACCGTCGGCGGGGGCGCGCAGGCGCAGGTGGCTTGCAGGCACGCCGCGCGCCAGCAGCTCGTTGCGGGCGGCGGCCATGAGCGGCAGCATGGTTTCGCTTTCGGCCGGGCCGGCCACGAAGTAGAAGCGGCTAGCCGGCGCGGCCGGCCGGCGGCGCTCGTAAGCCAGCAGCGAGTCTTTGGCAAACCAGATGGCCGGCGAAAACACCCCTACCCGCCCAAACACAGCCGGGTACTTCAGCCCCGCGTAGAGCGCAATGAGCCCGCCCATGCTGGAGCCCGCAATGGCCGTGTGCGCCGCATCGGGCCGGGTGCGGTAGTGCGCATCAATGTATGGCTTGAGGGTAAGCGCCAGAAAATCAACGTACTGCTCGCCCTCGCCACCCTTCTTATACTCCGCATTTGCCCAGGGCGAGTACTCGTCGAGGCGGCGCTCGCCGCCGTTGTCCACGGCCACCACGATGCCGGGTACTGGCCGCTGGCCGGTGGCGGCCAGGCGGTTCAGGGTTTCGTCCACGCCCCACTCGCCCGCGAAGGCCGTGGCGTCGTCAAATACGTTCTGGCCATCTTGCAGATACAGCACGGGGTAGCGCTGGTGGCCGCGGGCGTAGCCCGGCGGCAGGTATAGCCATACCCGGCGCGCCCGCCCGCCCAGCTGCGGCAGCCGAAACGAGTCGCTGATTATTTGCACGTTAGCGGCCCGCGTGGAAGGCCGAGCGGCGGGCGCGCCGCCGGGACGCTGGTCCTCCCAGCCCGCCACTTGCAGGGTGAGCGTGGCGGGCGCGCCGAAATCGGCATGGCGGTTGGCCAGGGGCTGGAAATGAGCATCAGCCTCGGCAGTGGCCCACGAGCCGCGGGTAAACTTGAACTCCTGCGGCCCCAGCACGGTGGCCGGCAGCGTCAGCTGGTAGCTGCCATCGGGCTGGCGGGACAGGGCGTAGCTGGCCGCGCCGGGCTGCCAGTTATTGAATGAGCCAGCCACGTACACCGGGCCGGCCGGCGTGGCGGGGGGTAGGCCCGGCAGGCGCAGCGTGGTTTGGGCCAGGGCCGAGCCGGCCAGCAGCAGGCCCAGCAGCGGCATTAGGCAGCGGCTTTTCATTTAAAAATAAAGCGGGAAGATAATTAGCCCTACCGGATAATATCGCCGCTGCCCGCACCCCGCTCCGAGACGTCAATCTTGCGCAACGTATAAATGGCCCGCACCGAGTCGATACCCGGCAAGGCATTGACGCTGAAATCGATGCGCGAGCCTTTTTTCTGCGGACCACTTACAAAGTGGCGGTAGTCTTCGGCCGACTCGCGCACCACGTACAGGTCACCGGGGCCAGGCACCTTGAGGCGGGCGTAGGTACTACGGCCGTCGGGGGCGGGGCGGCGCTTCTCGCTGCTAGCCAGTTGGCTCACGCCCGTGAGACGGTACTTCTCGGCATCAGCCGTGGTTTTGGGCGGGTCGTAGTTGCCCAGGCCGTCGATAAATACCTCACGGCGGGCCACTAGCTCTTCGAGGGGCATGGTTTTAAGCAGGGGTAGGCTTTTTTCGGCCATTAGCAGCTGCTGCACCGCGTTAGCGGGGGCTGCCTGCTGGTAGAACACCAGCACCGGGTCCTTCAGTTTTATCTTACTGATAATGAGGGGGGCCTTGCCTTCCTCGTCGGAGCTATCCACGCGCTTGGCCACTTCAATGGGGGCCGGGGGCGCGGCAGTGCGGGTACCGGGCTTGCCTTTGGCCGCCGCGCTGCCGGGCCGGCCGGGAGCCGGCCGCCGGGTTTGCGCCTGAGCTGGCAACGAGCCGCTTAGTAGTAAGACACTCAAGCTCAGCGATAGCAGACAGGATACTAGTTTCATAATAGGAGGACGATATCAGCCAAAAGTACGGCGAACGTACCGTAGCAGGCGAGTAAGCCTGTAGGACTTGAGTGACCGTTTCAAAATGCAAAAGCTGACTGCTCGAGCCGGACACTTAGGCACGCGCTTTATGCCGCTCTAAAAACGAGCTAAGTGTTCGATAAACTTGTTTAAAGAGCCACCTTACCCCAATTTTATGGGTTCTGGCCCCTGGCCCAACTGTGGGTGCCACGCCGGCGGCGGGCGTCCGGTAGTTGGGCTCGCTACCCTAACCGAATGAGTGCTAATTATTCGGTCATAATTGGTTTAAATTACTGAAAAATAACATGTTAATAGACATAAGGTAATGTGAGCGTTTCCTAAATTAATTTTTAACCTTCATTCGGCTTTCATAGCTGTTGCCTCTTCCTCTTCTGGCCAGACCGGGCGCTACTAACAAACGGACGTTAGTACGAGCCGCCGTCGCCCAGCAGTCAAGAGTTTTTAGTTTGCCCGTAGGCCTTAGCTGACTTATCTTGTTGTGAATTTCAACGTTTTTTTATAATCCTACCCTATTCTGTCTGCAATCGATTGCGGAGACTTTCTTTCTTCCGAAACATTTCTCACCGCTCGGTGAAGCCCGTTTTTTTGGTTTTCTGTACTTGTGCAGAAAACCTTAAAAGAAGCCTGCTGGCTTGTATTTATTTCACTTTTCCCCACCCGTTTCTATTTCTTATGAAACACCACTACTTGGCGAAGCTACGGTTTCTCCTTTTGCTCACTTTCGGCCTCACTGCTTCGCTCGGAGCCTGGGCCCAAGCGGGTGCCGGCTCGATTAGCGGCCGCGTAACGGATACCAAAAATGAAGGACTACCCGGCGTAACCGTTCTGGTAGAAGGCACCTCGGTTGGTGGCTCGACCAACGCTGATGGCACCTACACCATCGGCGGCGTGCCGGCCGGGCCGCACACGCTGGTTATCTCGTTTATCGGCTACGCCACGGCGCGGGTGCCGGTGACGGTAGCGGCCGGTAAAACGACCACTCTGGCCCCGCAGGCGCTCGGCGAGAACGCGACGGCCCTGGGCGAGGCCGTGGTAGTGGGCTATGGTACCGCGCGCAAGCAGGATGTAACCGGAGCCGTAACTACCGTTACGGACAAGGATTTTGTGCAGGGCCAGATTACTAACCCCGAGCAACTTGTGCAGGGCAAGGTAGCCGGCGTGCAGATTACGACCGATGGTGGCGCCCCTGGCGCGGCCACCCAGATTCGTATTCGCGGCGGCTCGTCGCTGAATGCCAACAACGACCCGCTTATCGTTATCGACGGCGTGCCGGTTGATAACAGCCAGGGGTCAACCGCCACTTCTGGAGGGGTAGCGGGAGCTTCCAACCCGCTTAGCCTTATTAACCCAAATGACATCGCCACCTTCACGGTACTTAAAGACGCCTCGGCCACGGCCATCTACGGCTCGCGCGCCTCGAACGGGGTTATTCTTATTACCACCAAGAAAGGCCTGGCCGGCGACGCGATATCAGTAAATGTTAACTCGCAGACCACGGTTTCCAAGCGCTACAATTCGTTGCCGGTACTATCGGCCGATGAGTTTCGAGCTACCGTGCAGCAGGTGGCGCCCGCGAAAGTAAACCTGCTGGGCAATGCCAACACCAACTGGCAGGACCAGATTTTTCGCACGGCCATGACGTATGACAATAACGTTAGCCTGTCTGGCTCGATTGGCCGGAACCTACCCTTCCGCGTCTCCTACGGCAACCTAAATCAGCAAGGCATCTTGATTACGAACAAGCTAGTGCGTAACACTGGTTCGCTTAGTCTAACCCCCGTGCTGCTCGACAACCACCTGCGGGTGACGCTGAACGTAAAAGGTTCGGTAACGGATAACAATTTTGCTAACACTGGGGCCATTGGTTCGGCCGCCATTTTTGACCCGACGCAGCCGGTATACTCGGGCAATTCGGCCTACGGGGGCTACTACGAGTATGTGCAAGACCCCACTAACCCCGCCAGTGCCCCCCAGCAGTTAGCCGTGAAAAACCCGGTGGCCTCGCTGCAACTGACTCGCGACCGCAGCACGGTACTGCGTAGCATCGGCAACGTGCAGCTCGATTACAAGCTCCACTTCCTGCCCGACCTGCACGCCAACCTGAACCTGGGTTACGACATTACGCACAGTAATGGCGCTAATAACCAGAGTATTAACCTGGCCGACGACTACTACAACGTGCCGTATGACCCTACCAACCTGGTTAACCGGGGCGGCTCGTACACGCTTTACCAGCAGGACCGCCACAACAAACTGCTGGAATTCTACCTCAACTATTCCAAGCAGTTTGGCGACCATCGGATAGAGGTGCTGGGCGGCTACTCATATCAGGATTTTCTGACCACTTCGCCAAACTACGCCAGCTACCTGGGGCAGGATGGCAACTATTCCCCTACAGGATTGGCGCAGCAGGTTATTCGGGCTCCGGCCAACGTTAATCCTTTCCGCACGCAGTATACTATTGTTTCATTCTACGGACGCCTCAATTACAACTTTAAAGACCGCTACCTGGTAACTGGTACGTTGCGTAGCGACCAGACCTCGCGCTTCCCCGGCCAGAAGCCCCTGTTTCCGGCTGCTTCGGTAGCCTGGCGCGTGAAGGGCGAAGACTTCCTGAAGGACAATACGACGGTATCGGAGCTGAAGCTACGCGTAGGCTACGGCCGCACGGGCCAGCAGGACGTGTATGGCATCGCGGGTGACTACCCGACCATCCAGCGCTACGCCCTCAACAACCTACAGGCGCAGTACCTGCTGGGTGGCATTCCTTATGACCCTTACTCCCCGCAGGGCTTCAACAACCAGTTGAAGTGGGAAACAACTGCCACCTACAACGCGGGCTTGGATGTCGGCTTTCTAGATGGTCGCCTGACGGCCTCGGTTGATGCCTACTACCGCAAGACGACCGACCTGTTGAACGGCATCTACCTGCCGAGCCTCACCAACTTTACTAACTTCTACGTCTTCAACGTGGGCTCGCTCGAAAACCGGGGAGTAGAGTTGAATATCAACCTTAACCCCGTGCGCACGACCAATTTCCGCTGGGATATCAACTTGAACGCGACATACAACAAAAACAAGATTCTATCGCTTGGGCCGCAGCAGCCGGGCTTCGTGGGCGTGGAAAACAATGGCATCGGGGGTGGTACAGGTACTAATATTGGCATCTTCTCCGTGGGCCAGCCTTCTTCGGCTTTCTACGTCTACAAGCAAGTGTACGACACCAACGGCAAGCCGTTGAACGACGTGTACGCTGACTTGAACGGGGACGGCAAAATCGACGCCAACGACCGCTACGTCTATAAGCAGTCGGCCCCACCAGTGCTGTTGGGCTTTAGCTCCAACATGACCTATAAGCAGTTGAGCTTGGCCTTCACTCTCCGCGCCAACCTGGGCAATTATGTGTATAACAACATTCAGTCGCAGTATGGCAACTACCAGGGTATCAACGCCAATGGCTCATATCTGCTGAATGTAACCCAGGACGCGAACTACACGCAGTTCCCCAACACGACTCAGAATAGGTATTCATCAGACTACTACATCCAGAACGCCTCCTTCCTGCGTATGCAGAATGCTACTCTGGGGTATAATGTAGGTAAAGTCTTTAGCAACAAGGGGAATCTTACCTTGAGCTTCGCCGTTCAAAACGTATTTCTGGTTACAAAATACACGGGCTTGGACCCCGAAATTCCGAGCGGGATTGATAATAATACCTACCCGCGCCCCCGCACCTTCACATTTGGTTTGAACCTAGGCATTTAAGACTTATCTCAGTCATGAAAAATACGTTTACTCGCAGCGCCAAGATTCTCTCTATTGCTGCTTCAACGCTGCTGCTGGCCCCAGCTTGCACCAAGGACCTTAACCGCACGCCCACCTACGACCTGACCGCCGACAAAGTCTACAAAGACGCTGCTGGCTATAAAACGCAGTTGGCCAAACTCTACGGCGGCTTTGCTCTCACGGGCTCGCAGGGCCCTGCTGGCACTCCCGACATCAAGGGTATTGACGAAGGCACCTCTGACTATATCCGCCAGCTTTGGAGCGCCCAGGAGCTCACTACTGACGAGGCCGTAATTCAATGGGGTGACCCCGGCATTCAAGACTGGCACAACCTGAACTGGACTTCTAATGGCGTGCTTATTCGGGGCCTTTACAGCCGCCTGATGTATGAAGTAACTATCTGCAACAGCTACTTGCAGCAGGCGGCTGACGCGCAGCTGACCTCCCGTGGCATCACTAGTACTGATGCGGGTAGTATTGCTACTTTCCGGGCTGAGGCGCGCTTCCTACGGGCCCTGGCCTATTACCATGCCCTGGACCTGTATGGCAATACGGCCTTCGCTACCGAGAAGGATATCATTGGCGGTACTGTTCTGCCTCCCCGCACTACGCGCGCCGATTTATTCACGTATATCGAAACGGAGTTGAAAGCCATCGATACATCCTTGCTGGCTCCTCGCGCCAATGAATACGGCCGCGCCGACCAGGCAGCCGCTTGGGCATTGCTGGCAAAGCTCTATCTCAATGCGCAGGTATACACTGGCACGCCCCGCTACGCCGATGCCGCTACGTATGCCAAAAAGGTTATCGATGCCGGTTATAAGTTGCTACCTAAATACGGCAATCTTTTTTTGGCCGACAATGACAAAAACAACACGGAAATTATTTTCCCCATCGTGTTCGACGGCAAGTTTACCCAGAGCTACGGAGGTACTACCTTCCTGACACACGTTGCCGTACCGAGCACGGCTGTAGCCACCTGGAACCCAGCATTCTACGGAATTGGGGGCGGCTGGGGCGGCGCCCGCACTACGGCCAACCTATTTCAGCAGTTCCCCGATACGGCCAGCGACTCGCGCGGCCGTTTTCACACGGGTAGCCAAAGCCTGGCTATCGTTTCGCTCACTGACTTTCAGTATGGTTATGTGCCTATCAAGTTCCGCAATGTAACGTCGGCTGGCGTAGCTGGCTCAGATAACACATTCGTAGATGCTGACTATCCTATGTTCCGTTTAGGCGATATGTATCTGACTTATGCGGAAGCAGCCGTGCGAGGCGGTGGCGATATGGGCCTGGCCCTGACTTATGTAAACACCGTGCGTTCACGTGCCTACAATAACACGACTAATGGCAACATTACGGCCAGTAATCTAACCTTAGATTTTCTGCTGGCTGAGCGCTCACGGGAACTGTTCTGGGAAGCCACCCGCCGTACCGACCTTATTCGCTTTGGGCGCTTCACCAGTGCTTCTTATCTCTGGCCCTGGAAAGGTGGGGTGATGGCAGGTCAAGGAGTAGCCGATACGTATAATCTGCTCCCAATTCCTTCCTCGGAACTGAGTATCAATCCTAACCTTCAGCAAAATCCTGGTTACTAAGCCGGGCACTCCTTGTCTGGCCGCGCTTCTCCCATTTCTCACCCATTCGCAAGTAGCTATCTCATGCAATCCTGGTTTATCAAAACAACCGTCGGTGCGGGCACGCTGGCGCTGCTGGCCCTAGCAGCCTGCAAAAAAGACGAGGTGCGGGCCACCCTGACCCCGGCCAGCACGCCTACCCTAACTGCCTCAACTAGCGCCGTAGTGCTGTCCTCAGCCAACGCCGCACAGGGTGCCGTTATCTTCACCTGGACCCCGATTTCGGGCTTCAATTGGACCAACGTCGAGCATCCGTACGACCCAGCAGTAACTTATATGCTGCAATTTGCCAAGAAAGGCAGCAATTTTGCCGCGCCCTTCAATATCTCAGCTGGCGCAGGACCGAATACGACCTTGAATGTCGCTGATTTTGACGCAGCGATACTGGCAGCGGGCATCGCGCCTAATGTAACTACCGACCTAGAAGTGCGCCTGCAATCGGCATACGCCAGTAACCAGCCACTTTACACAGCCTCCCTACCACTAACTGTGACTCCGTACCCCGCCTGCCAACAGCCAGCTAAAGCGTGGGGCATCGTGGGGCCGGCGGGGCCGGGCTGGCCGGGTGGTGCCATTGATTTTACGATGACTTATGATTGCGCTGCCCAAACTTACACGTACACGGGGCCGCTGAAGGCGGACCAGTTCAAATTTCGCTTCGGTAAGGAATGGGCTACTAACCTGGGCGGCAAAGGCCCGAACGTGCCCCTGGCACCGGGCGGCGATAACCTGGTAGTCGCCACGCCCGGCACGTATACGGTGGTGCTTTTCGCTGCGACCGACACCACCAACCTGGCCAAAGCCTACTACACCATTAAGTAGCAGGTTCTCATTTTCTGATTAAAAAAGCCGCTGCTTACCAGCGGCTTTTTTATTTTTGCACCCCAAAGCGGCACTAAATTGGCTAGAGCCACGTTCGGGGGCCTGCGCTGGTTAGCAGCGCGACTATTGTTGTCCACCTATTCCTTTAGCTTATGCGTTCGGTAATTCTGCTTGTGGCAGCCATTATTTCTGTGGCCGTCGCGCCGGCAATGGCCCAGGTAGCCTCGGCCGTGGTAAAAACGACGGAGCCTGTTTCGCCCCGCGCTAACCCGGTGGCGGACCGCGTAGAGGCCCTCACCACCAGCATGACGCAGGCGCTAGGCCTAACCCCGGCGCAGGTTGAGAAAGTTCGGGCCATCAACGAAGGCGCGGTGCGCAGCGTGGAACACGCCCGTGCCCGCTACCAGCAGGACCCCGCCAAGCTACGCGACTACATGGAGGCCGTGGGTCTCAGTCGCCTAGAGCGCCTGAAAGACGTGCTCAACCCGGCCCAGTTTATTAAGTACCAGCAGAAGCGCGAGGAAAAGATGGGTATCCCAACAGCACATGCAGCCCAGGGCACGCCGCCTCCCGGCCTACCCGCTGGCCGCGGCGACGAGTAAATGAATAATTAGGGCGTGTGGGCGGTAACTAAAAAGTTCTTCTTTGGTTACCACCCACACGCCTTTAGTTTGATTCCTACCGTGTCACTAGTCCCGCGTAGTACGGATGTTTTCGCCAGCCACTTGCCAGCTATCGCTTCGGCGGGTCAATTCAAGGTGTATGCCCGCGAACAGTTCCGCACTCATACATCACTATATGGCCGGCGCGACTATTACAAAATTTCCTTATTTACCGGCAGCAGCCGCTACCACTACGCCAACCGGAGCGTGCTGATTGACCAGCCCGCGCTGGTGTTTTCCAATCCGCTGGTTCCTTATTCCTAGGAAGGCATTTCGGAAGAGCAAGGCGGTTACCTGTGCTTGTTTACGGAGGAATTTCTCATCCTCAACGACCGCGCCGCCAGCCTGCAAGAGTCGCCGCTGTTCCAGCTCGGCGGCGACCCGGTTTATTGCTTGAACGAAGGGCCGTACGTCGACTTGCATTACCTCTTCGGCAAAATGCTCTAGGAGCTGAACTCGGGCTACCCCTACAAGCAGGAGGTAGTGCGTAATTATTTAAACCTGGTTTTTCACAAGACCCTGAAGCTACAGCCGTGGGCGGCCTACTACCAGCATCCGAACGCCGCCAGTCGCATTGCGGCACTGTTTCAGGCGCTGCTGGAACGACAATTTCCGATTGACTCGCCCGCCCACCGGCTCAAGTTGCGCACCCCCGGCGATTTTGCCCGTTGCCTTTCGGTGCACGTCAACCACCTGAACCGGGCCCTGCGCGAGCTTACCGGCAAAACCACATCCGTGCACATCGCGGAACGTATCACGCGCGAGGCCAAGGCCCTGCTTCAGCACACGAACTGGAGCACCGCCAAAATCGCTTACGGGCTGGGCTTCGAGTACCCGACCTACTTCAACAACTTCTTCAAGAAGCAAACCGGCACCACCCCGTCGGCCCTGCGTGCCTTGCTCAGTCAAGACCACGAAGCTACCGCGCCGCCGCCCGCGGTTTAAATTTCCTATCTTTTTGTTTGAATCCTGTTAGGATGCCGTTGCGGGTCGGGGGACCTTTGGGTTGTTCAAGTAACACAGCATCTTTGATTTAACTAGCATGTCCCCTACCCTCACCATCGCGCCCCACTCAGCTGCGCCGCTCACCGTCAATCGCCTGGGCTTCGGCGCTATGCGCCTTACAGGTCCCGGCGTGTGGGGCGAGCCCGCCGACCGGCCGCAGGCGCTGAAGATTCTGCACGCCGCCGTAGCCGACGGTGTCAATTTTCTGGATACCGCCGATTTCTACGGTCTGGACGTGACCAACCGGCTGATTGCCGAGGCCCTCTATCCCTACCCCAAAGACCTAGTAATCTGCACGAAAGTGGGCGGCGCTCGCCAGCCTGATAAAAGCCTGGTACTATTTGCCCGACCCGAAGAGCTGCGCATCAGCATTGAAAATAACCTGCGCACCCTCCGGCAGGAGCAGATTCAATTGGTCCATTTTCGGGTGATGCCCCACGGCGAAGTGCCCTTTGCCGAGTCAATGGGGGCCATGTACGAGTTGCAGCGCGAGGGTAAAATCCAGCACGTGGGCGTGAGCAACGTGACGCCGGCGGAACTGGAAGCTGCTCTGCAACTGGGCCAGGTAGCCAGCGTGGAAAACATGTATGGCTACGCGCAGCGCACCACCTTGCACGAAGGCCACCGCGAAACCAGGAGCGGCGAAGTGCTGCCCCTGTGCGAGCAGCACGGCATTCCGTTCATCCCTTTCTTCTCGCTGGTCCACGGCTTACCCAACGCCAACGACAAGCTGGCCGAGCTGGCCCGGCAAAAAGGCGTGACGGTGGCCCAGCTCAACATCGCGTGGCTGCTACATAAGTCGCCGGTGCTATTGCCCATACCGGGCACCTCATCACTGGCGCACCTGCGCGAAAATTTGGCCGCCGCCGACATTCAATTGAGCGCCGAGGATATGGCTTATCTGGGGTAGAGACGAGGGGTAACGGGCTGGCCATTTAGGGCCAGCGCGCGGGCGAGTTAGCTCACTCAAGAACTAGTTGCTCATTGGCAATTCTTAATTTTTAGTTCTTCTCGGGCGGTGGGCTCAGCGCCTGCACCACCGGCCACGCCGAACTGCGAAACGCTACCGTGCGCAGGCCGGGGTAAGGAAACTCCGGCGGCACGGGCGGCAGCAGCATCGCCTGGGCGGCCTCCTGGCTCAGGGCTTCGCCCACCGAGCGCACGGCCCCGGCTGGCACGCCCAGGCGGGTTAGCTCGTGCAGCAGCGCCCAGCCGTTCAGCTCCGCGATGCGCACCAATAGCAATTCTTCGAGGGCGGCGCGATGGCGCACCCGCGCCGGATTGGTGGCAAAGCGCGCCTCAGCGGCCCAGTGCGGGCGCATCAGCACCATACACAACTGCTGAAACTGCGCGTCGGTGCCCACAGCCAGTATCAGCCGCTGGCCGTCGGCGGCGCGGTACACGGTGCCGTAGGGCACGATGCCGGGGTGGCCCGAGCCCAGCGGCACCGGGTCGTGGCCGGTGGTGAGCCAAGTACTACCCTGGTTGGCCAGCGAAGCCAGCGCGCTATCGAGCAGGCTCACTTCGATAAGTGCGCCTCGGCCGGTTTTCTCGCGCTGGTAAAGCGCTGTGAGGATGCCTTCCTTGAGTTGATGCGCGGCCAGTAGGTCGATGAGGGCCACCGGCATTTTCTGGGGCGGGTCGGCGGGGCAGGCGGCGTTGAGGTGCATGAAGCCGGTTTCGGCTTGCAGCACAGCATCGTAGCCCACGCGCGGGCTGGCCGGCCCGTAGCCCGTGAGGTGGGCGTAAATAAGGCGCGGATTGGCCGCCGCCAGCGCGGCGTAAGTCAGCCCGAATTTTTCAGCATCGCCGGACTTGTAGCTCACCAATAGCACGTCAGCCGCCAGGGCCAACTGGCGCAGCCCGGCCTGGGCGGCGGGCTGCCGCAGGTCGAGCGTTAATGATTCCTTACCCCAATTAGAAGCCGCGAAATAGGCCGATACGCTACTCTCGGGGTCATCGCTGGGCGTGCGCCAGGTGCGGGTGACATCGCCGGCCGGCGGCTCTATTTTCAACACATCGGCCCCCAACTCAGCAAAAAACTGGCCTACCTGTGGGCCGGCCAGCACGGCGGCCAGTTCCAATACCCGCAAGCCAGCAAAGGGAAGACTATCAGACATTTGGCAATTAAGTTTGGTAGCAGCCGGATATATCGCCGAGCGCGGCCGGTTCGTTACGGCTACACTATCCCGGCCCGCGCAAATATGGGGAAAATCACTTCCCGCTCCCCTACCCCCCACAGCTGCGCCAGCTCGTCGGCCACCAGCGCCACCATATCGGCCCCGTCGTGTTGCCGGGCGTAGTTGGCTGTGGCCGACCACGAGCGCAGGTAGCCCAGCATATCGGCCAACTGCCAGTACTTGGTTACCGTGAAGTGGGCCCGCCGCACCCGCGCAAACGGGAAGGGCAGCTCCGCGTACTCGTTTTCCACGTGGCGGCGGTTGGCATCCCAATAAGGAGCCGCCGTTTCGTCGTGAAACTGGTTGAGCACTTGGTTGAGGGCCGGCTGGTCGGTGTGGCAAAACTGGTAGCCCCACTCGGCCAGCACGGTGCCGGGGCCGGCCACACGCCGCACTTCGGCGTGGTAGGCTGCCAGGTCGAACCAATGCACGGCCTGGCCCACGGTGATAAGGTCGAAGTAGTCGTCGGGGAAGGGCGTATGTTCAGCCGTGGCCACCTGGTAGTGAATATTGGGGCGCTCAGCAGCTTCGGATAATTGATTAACGCTGAGGTCGGTGGCTTCCACGTCGCGGAAGTAGTCGGCCAGCACCGCGGCCACCTGGCCGTTGCCGGTGGCGCAGTCCCAGGCGCGCAGGCGGTTGGGTACCTGCGGCAGCAGCCAGACGTATAGCTCGGGCGGATACGCAATGCGGTAGCGGGCGTAGGCCGCCGCTTGGGTGGAAAAACGGTCGAGGGGCATACCCGCGAAGGTAGCGGCAAACGGGGCACTTATCCGGCTTACCTTTGTTCTAAATCAAGCGGTTTGCTGGCCCAGGAACGCAAGGTCAGCTCCTTTTTTTCACTTTAGTAGCTGAACCTTTGACTTTCCACGATTTCAACCTCCACGACGACCTACTGGCCGGCGTGGATGCCATGAACTACCTCAACGCCACGCCCATTCAGGAGCAGGCGATTCCCAAGATTCTCGCCGGCAAAGACCTCATCGCCTGCGCCCAGACCGGCACCGGCAAGACGGCCGCCTACCTGGTGCCGCTGCTCGATAAGATTTCGCACGACAAGCACGGCACCACCTCTACGCTGGTGCTGGTGCCTACCCGCGAGCTAGCCACCCAGATTGACGAGCAGGTGACGGGCTTTGGCTACTTCGTAGAAGCTTCGTCCATTGCCATTTATGGCGGTGGCAAAAGCGAAAACTGGGAGCAGCAAAAGCGCGCCCTCACCAGTGGGGCCGATATTATCGTGGCTACGCCCGGCCGCCTTATCGCCCACATGCAGCTCGGCTACGTCAAATTCGACGACCTCAAATACCTGGTGCTGGATGAGGCCGATAAGATGATGGACATGGGCTTTGCCGATGACATCCTCAACATTGTGCGGCAGCTGCCCCAGGTGCGCCAGACGCTGCTGTTTTCGGCCACCATGCCGAGCAAAATCCGCGACTTCTCGCAGCAGATTCTGCAAAACCCTGATGAGGTGCGGCTGGCCGTGAGCAAGCCCGCCGCGGGCATCAACCAGCAGTTTTACATGACCTTCGACCACCAGAAGCTGCCCGTGCTGGAACACCTCATCAAGGCCCAGGACGTGCAGAGCATGGTGCTTTTTACCAGCAAGAAAGCGGCGGTGGCCGGCATCGTGCGCTCACTTAATAAGCTGGGCTACCCCGCCCAAGGCATCAGCTCCGACCGCACCCAGGAGGAGCGCGAGGACACCATGCGAGCCTTCAAAAACAAGCAGTTTCCCATCCTGGTGGCCACCGATGTAGTGAGCCGGGGCATTGATATTGACTCGCTGAGCCACGTGGTAAACTTCGACGTGCCCCGCGCCGCCGAAGACTACGTGCACCGCATCGGGCGCACGGCGCGGGCGGCCACTACCGGCACCGCCATCACCTTCATCGCCGACCAGGACCAGGACCGCATCATCAAAATCGAAAAGCTCATTGAGCGCGAGATTGAGAAGCAGGCCATTACCGAGGGCCTCGGCTACGGCCCGGCCCCCGAATTTGACCCCAAGCGCTTCAGCGGCCTGCGCGGCAAAACCGGCCCCCGCGACGGCGGCCGGGGCGGTAGTGGTGGTGGCAGCCGCGACCGCGGTCCCCGCCGCGAAGGCGAGCGTGGCCCGCGCGCCGAAGGTGACCGCCAGGGCCGCGACCGCGGCCCACGCCGCGACGAAGACAAGAACGACCCGCACCGCGCTGAGCGCATGGCGAATGCCGCCGCCCGCTTAGCCGCCATTGATGCCGGCCAAACGCCGATAGCTGCCTATGTGGCTCCGCCCCGCGAGGCGCGTCCGCCCCGCGCCCCGCGCCCCGAAGGTGAAGCCGCAGAAGGCACCAGCCGCCCGCCCCGCACCCCGCGCCCACCTCGCGAGCCACGCCCCGAAGTCGAAGCCCCTACCCCCCGTGAGCCTCACGCCGACGGGGAAGCCCCTACCCCCCGCGAACCCCGCCCCGACGGCGACAAGCCCGAAGGCCAGCGCCGCCGCAAGCGCGGTGGCCGCAACCGGGGCGGCAAAGGCCCGCGCCCGGAAGGCGAGGCCACTGCGGAAACGCCACCCGCCCCAAGCGCCGAGTAGTATTTTTCAGCTTTAGCCGCCCGGCCGATGATTCATCGGCCGGGCGTTTGCGCGTTTGGGGGCCGGCGATTTGTGTTGCAGAAGGGCCGGTTTGTATAGCCCTAGCGGGGGGTAGGGCCGGACCTTTGTTTAGTAGAATAACTACCCTTTTTACCGTAATCACATGACTAGCATCAAGAAAGTAGCTCTGGGTAGCCAGGGCTTGGAAGTATCCGTGGAGGGCCTGGGCTGCATGGGCATGTCGGGCTTCGTGGGCGGCACCATCTACGGGGCCATTGATGATACCGAGAGCATCGCCACCATTCACCGGGCCCTGGAGCTGGGCGTGACCATGCTCGACACGGCCGACGTGTACGGGCCGTTGCACAACGAGCGGCTGGTTGGCCAAGCCATTGCCGGCCAGCGCGATAAGTACACCATCGCCACCAAGTTTGGTTTTGAGATTGGCGACGATGCTACCTGGAACGGGCAGTTTAATGGGCGGCCCGACTACGTGCGCAAAAGCATCGAGCGCTCGCTAAAAAACCTGGGCACCGACTACGTGGACCTTTATTACCTGCACCGCCTCGACCCGGCTACCCCCATTGAGGACACGGTAGGGGCCATGAGCCGGCTCGTGGAAGAAGGCAAGGTGCGCTACCTGGGCCTGAGCGAAGTGCCGGCCGACATCTTGCGCCAGGCGCACGCCGTACACCCTATTTCGGCGCTGGAAACCGAGTATTCGCTCTTCGACCGAGGCGTGGAGGAGAATGGCGTGCTACAAGCCACGCGCGAGTTGGGCATCGGCTTCGTGGGGTACTCGCCGCTGGGCCGGGGTTTTTTATCGGGCGAAATCAAATCGCCCGACGACTTCGAGGCTACCGATTCGCGCCGGATGTTTCCGCGCTACCAGGGCGAAAACTTCTATAAAAACCTGGAGCTGGTGCGCAAGCTCGAAGCCTCGGCCCAAGCCAAGGGCGTAACGCCCGCGCAGCTGGCCCTGGCCTGGGTGCTGGCGCAGGGAGTAGTCACCATTCCGGGCACCAAGCGTCGCAAGTATCTGGAAGCCAATGTAGCCGCCGCCGATATTCACCTGAGCGCGACCGAGCTGGCTGAGTTGGACGCCATTCTGCCCGTAGGCAGCACGGTAGGCGCGGCGTATCCGAGCTTTTCGTAGCGCCGCTTATTGGTTGGCCAGGTAAAGCACTGGTTGCGGGCCGCACGCGATGAGTTTTGCCCCCGAAATTCAACTGACGCATCGTGGTTTTCTTGAGAAGGCTTGCAGCGCGGGGCTCACGGCCAGTACTTTATGGGACACCAGTATAGCAACTATTTATGAAACAGCAGGTTAAGGATTTTCAGGTACTGGCTTCCGTCACGGACTACACGCGGTATTACAACCTGCCGGCCCCGGCGCACCCGCTGCTCACGCTGATTGACCTGGGGACCGCCCGCAGTTGGGCTAGCGACCCGTTGTCGGCCGCCGAGCGGGCGCGGCTACTTACGCCGGTGGTGCCGCAGTTCTACATCATATTTTTAAAGCGCAATCTTAAAGGACTGTTACACTACGGCCGCCAAACGTATGATTTCAGCGAGGGCGTGCTGGGCTTCTCGGCACCAGGCCAGGTGTTCACGGTGGATGAGTCGCTCGATATTTCCGAGCTAACGGGCTGGATGCTGCTCGTCCATCCCGACTTGCTGCGTAAGTACCCGCTGGGCCAGAGTATTACCCGCTACGGCTTTTTCTCCTACGATGTACACGAAGCCTTGCACCTTTCGGCGCAGGAGGAGCGCGTACTCGATGACCTGCTGGCCGGCCTCAAAAGGGAGTACGAACGGCCACTCGACGCCTTTAGTCACGCGGTGCTACTGACGCAGTTGGAAACGCTGCTTACCTACGCCAACCGCTTCTACCACCGGCAGTTCCTGACCCGCCACACGGCTGAACACGACTTGCTGAGCCGCTTTGAAACGCTGCTCGCTGCCTATTTTGCGGCAGAGGCGGGCCAGCCCCTACCCACCGTGCAGCACTTCGCCGATGCGCTGCACGTGTCGCCGGCCTACCTCGGCGATATGCTGCGCACGCTCACTGGCCAAAACACGCAGCAGCACATTCACCAGGCTCTGATTGAGCGGGCTAAGCAGCTGTTGCTCAGCACGTCGCTGACCATTAATGAAACGGCGTTCCAGCTGGGTTTTGAGTATCCGCAGTATTTCACGCGCTTATTTAAGAGCAAGACGGGCCGCACGCCGGCCGCCTTTCGCCGGTCGGCCAACTGAGGACCGGCTAGCCCTACCCCCCCGTTCCGGGCCGGTCGCCAACAATGCGGCCGACTTTGGTCTTTAGGAAGCTGGTGAAAGCAAGCCGCCCGGCCCGTCGTCGCGCCCGGCTACTTTCCCGCTTCTGATATGCAAGTAGGAATTGATAGCTTCGCCGCCGCCAATATGGGCTTGGCGGCTGGCCCCGATAATGATAACGCGGCGGCGATGCGCCAGCTACTCGACCGCATTGCGCACGCCGACGCGGTGGGGCTCGACGTGTTTGGGCTGGGCGAGCACCACCGGCGCGAGTTTCTGGACTCGGCCCCGACCGTAATTCTGGGGGCCGCCGCCGCGCGCACTACCCAAATCCGGCTCACCAGCGCCGTGACCGTGCTCAGCGCCGCCGACCCGGTGCGGGTGTTTCAGCAGTTCGCTACCCTTGACCTCATTGCCCAGGGGCGCGTGGAAATG
The DNA here is from genome assembly GCF_020012125.1 of Hymenobacter psoromatis. NCBI lineage: Bacteria > Pseudomonadati > Bacteroidota > Cytophagia > Cytophagales > Hymenobacteraceae > Hymenobacter > Hymenobacter psoromatis. The sequence continues at coordinate 1,000,691 of NZ_JAIFAG010000001.1, read as the reverse complement.
GTGGTGGGCCGCGGCTCTTTTACCGAATCCTTCCCGCTGTTTGGGCTGAATTTGCGGGATTACGATAGTCTGTTCGAGGAAAAACTCGGCCTGCTGCTGCGCCTGCGCGACGAGGAGCATATTAATTGGCAAGGCAAGCACCGGCCGGCCCTTACGGGGCAGGGCGTGTACCCGCGCCCGATGCAGGCGCGGCTGCCCATCTGGCTGGGGGTAGGCGGCACGCCCGAGTCGTTCGTGCGGGCCGGCACGCTGGGCCTACCCCTCATGGTGGCCGTTATCGGGGGCGAAACGCACCGCTTCCGGCCGCTGGTGGACCTCTACCGCGAAGCGGGCCAGCGGGCGGGCTTCACGCCCGAGCAGCTGCCGGTGGGCCTGCACTCGCTGGGCTACGTGGCCGAAACGACCGAGCAGGCCGTGGCGGAGTTTTATCCCGGCTACGCCCAGACGTTTACGGCCATCGGCCGGGAGCGCGGCTGGCCACCGGTTACGCGCCAGCATTTCGACGCGGTGGCCGGGCCGCGCGGGGCGCTACTGGTGGGCGGCCCTGAAGAGGTAGCCGAAAAAATAAACCGTCACAGCGAGGCGCTGGGTGGCCTCGCGCGCATCACCTTCCAAATGGACAACGCCAACCTGCCCCACGCCAAGCTGATGCGCGCTATCGAGTTACTGGGCAGCCGCGTGCGGCCACTGGTGCAATGAGGTAGTGGGGGTAACAGGTAATAAAAGAACGGTCATGCTGACGAAGGAAGCATCTCGACCGCGCAAGTAACCAATATCGTTGCAACGAAGCGGTCGAGATGCTTCCTTCAGCATGACCGTTCTTTTATTACCTGTTACCCATTATTACCCAAAAAATTCTGCTGAATCATCTGCATGAAGTCACTTTCAGTCATGTGGGCTTTTGCGCCCAGCAGGCGCTCGGCGTCGTCCCCAGCAATGTAGCGGAGTTGGTTTTTGCCGTCGGTGGCGGCTTGATAAATAATTTCGGCAATATGCTCGGGCTGAGAAGCAGCCCCGCCCCGGCTGCTGAAGGCATCGAGCACGGCCCGCATCTGGCCAGCGTAGGGGTTGGCTTCGCCGTTGGGGTCGGCCGTGAGATGCAGCGAGCGGCCCGCAAAATCGGTGGCTACCCCGCCGGGGGCCACCACTTTTACCTGAATGCCGAAGGGAGCCAGCTCATACCAGAGTGACTCCGAAAAGCCGTCGAGACCAAACTTAGTGGCGTGGTAGAGCGAATTCATGGGGAAGGCCGTGCGCCCGCCCACCGACGTGATGTTGATGATAACACCGGATTTTTGGGCGCGCATGGCCGGCAACACGGCCTGCGTAACGGCAAAAACGCCAAATACATTAGTGGCAAACTGTTGCTGAATCTGGGCGGGCGTAGCCGTCTCGAACGGCCCCACGAGGCCGTAGCCTGCGTTGTTGAGGAGGACGTCGAGCCGGCCAAATTCCCGCTGCGCCTGCGCCACGGCACGTTGCACGGAGGCCGCGTCGGTTACGTCGAGGGCATACACCCGCACGCCGGGTAAGTTGCTGAATTTGGCATCGGCGGGGTTGCGCATGGTAGCGGCTACCTGCCAGCCGTGGGCGGCGAAGAGGCGTACCGCGGCAGCGCCAATGCCCGTTGAAGTGCCCGTGATAAAAACTGTCTGGGCCATAAGGAGGGAGAAAAAGAAAAAGTGAACTCCGCTAGACGGTTCTAGACCCAACTTATTGCAAGAATCAGCAACGTTTTGGTCCAAATGCGGGTCCTTTAGCCTACCATCGCCGCGGCTATGACCGCGCAAGGTAATGCAGCCAGATTAATTTTTTTGTTTTTTATTACCCGCACGAACTTCTACCTTTGTGCCCCTAATATCCTCCCCGCGCTCTGACTAGTACCTTTGTGAATAGACCGTTGTTGCTCCTGCTGCCAGCCTTGGCTGCCCTCGGCCTCACCACGCAGTGCCAGTCGAGCAAGCCTGCCGCCACGGCCGCTGCTACTACGCAGGAAGCCATTGCCCCGGCCGCCGCCAAAATTAAGGAGTACCGCTACGAAACGGCCCCCAACGACCCGCTCGGCGTGCGCGTGTACAAGCTGGATAATGGGCTGACCGTTTACCTGTCGGACTACAAGAACGCGCCGCGTATTCAAACGTACCTGGCCGTGCGTGCCGGCTCCAAAAACGACCCGGCTACCGCCACCGGCCTGGCGCACTACCTGGAGCACATGGTATTTAAGGGTACCTCGCGCCTCGGTACCAAAGACTGGAGCAAGGAAAAGCCGGAACTGGACAAGATTGAGGCCCTGTACGAGGTGTACCGCGGCGAGCGCGACGACCCGGCGGCCCGCAAGCGGACGTATCACCAGATTGACTCCATTTCGGGGGTAGCGGCGCGCTACGCCGTGCCGAATGAGTACGACAAGCTGATGGGTAGCATCGGCTCGAAGAACTCGAACGCGCATACGTCGAATGAAGAGACAGTTTATCAGGAAGATATTCCGAGTAATCAGCTCGAAAAGTGGGCTGCTGTGCAGAGCGAGCGCCTGAAGGAAATGGTGCCGCGCCTATTCCATACCGAGTTGGAAGCGGTGTATGAGGAGAAAAACCGGGGCCTGGATTCGGATTTTAATAAGGAGTTTGAGACGCTGAATGCCAGCCTCTACCCTACCCACCCCTACGGCACGCAGACGACCATCGGCACGATTGAGCACCTGCAAAATCCGTCCATTACGGAGATTAAGAAATACTTCGGCGAGTATTACGTGCCGAATAATATGGCGCTCTGCCTGAGCGGCGACCTGGATTATGACCAGACCATCCGACTGATTGACCAGTATTTTGGCGAGTTACAGAGCAAGCCGGTGCCGGCCTTTATTTCGCCGGTGGAGAAGCCAATTACCGCGCCCATCGTGAAGGAGGTGCTGGGGCCTCAGGCGGAAAACGTGATGCTGGGCTACCGCCTACCCGGCAAAGCCACCCGCGACGGCCTGCGCCTGCGGATGCTGGATAAAATCCTGACCAACGGCCAGGCCGGCCTGTTCGACCTCGACCTGAACCAGCAGCAAAAGGTGTTGCAAGCCCAAACTTTTGCCGACCTCAACGACGACTACTCCACGCATGTGCTCTACGGCACGCCGCGCCAGGGCCAGAAGCTGGAAGAAGTACAAAAATTGATGCTGGCCGAAGTGGACAAGGTGAAGCGCGGCGACTTCCCCGACTGGCTTATTCCGGCCATCGTCAACAACGAGCAACTGACCCGCACCAAGAGCTACGAGCGCAACGATGCCCGCGCCGCGGCCATGTACGAGTCGTTTATTGAGCGCGTGAGCTGGGCCGATTACTTGAAGCAAGATGAAGATTTTGCGACGATTACCAAGGAGGAAATCATCCAGTTTGCCAACGATAACTACGGGCCGGATTACGTGGCCGTGTTTAAGCGCACGGGGGAAGACCCGAACAAGGTGAAGGTGGTGAAGCCCGCCATTACGCCGGTGCCGGCCAACCGCGACGCGGCCTCGGCCTTTTACACGGAGGTGAGCAAGCTGCCGAGCACCGACTTGCAGCCGGTTTTCGTCGATTATAAAAAGGATATTCAGACGGCGGAAATCAAGCCCGGCCTACCCCTCTATTATACCAAGAACACGGAGAACGGGCTGTTTAGCCTGTTTTACGCCATTGACCTGGGCACCAATAATAACCCGCTACTTGATGTGGCGACCGATTATTTGCAGTACCTGGGCACCGGGCAATACACCGCCGCGCAGCTGCAGCAGGAGTTTTACAAGCTGGGCTGCTCATTTGCCATTAGCAGCACGCAGGACCGGGTGCTCATCAGCCTCAGCGGCTTGGATACCAACCTGGAGCCGGCGCTGAAGCTGTTCGAGCAGGTGCTGAACAACCCGCGCCCCGACGCGGCGGCGCTGAAAAACCAGGTGGCCGGGATTCTGAAGCAGCGCCAGGATGCCAAGCTCAGCAAGGGCGTGATTCTGAATCAGGCCATGCTGAACTACGCCAAGTATGGTTCGCGCAATCCGTTTACCAACATCGTCCCGGAGGCCCAGCTAAAGGCGCTGAAGCCCACGCAATTGACTTCGCTGCTGAAATCCCTACCCACCTACCAGCACCGGGTGCTGTACTACGGGCCACGTGATATTACAAAGGTTACTATTGGAGCTGAAAATAAGCGGGGTGGGGGTAAGTCATTACCTACGCCTCCCACGCCATCTGGCGGCTGGGGAATTTTAGAAACAATTTGGATGGAGCACAAAACCCCCGCTACCCTCAAGCCTGACCCGGCCGCCAAGGATTTTGCCGAGCAGCCGCTGAAGGAGAAAAAGGTGTATTGGGTGGATTACAAGATGGTGCAGGCGGAAATCCTGTTTCTGACTAAGGGCGACATTTATAATAAGGCAATGGCCCCGACCGTGGCACTCTACAACGAGTATTTCGGCGGCGGCATGGGTAGCATCGTGTTTCAGGACTTGCGCGAGAGCAAGGCGCTGGCGTACTCAGCCATGTCGCGCTACGCGAATGCCGACAAAACGGGGCGCTCCAACTACGTTATCAGTTACATCGGCACGCAGAGCGATAAGCTGCCCGAGGCCATGAGCGGCATGGAAAACCTGCTGACCGATATGCCTTTGGCTGATGCCAACCTGGTTATCGCCAAGCAGAGCATCCGCAACAGCATCGCCACCGACCGCATTACCCACGAGGGCGTGCTGCTCAGCTACGAGCGCGCCCGCCGCCTGGGCCTCGATTACGATGTGCGCCGCGACGTGTATGACCAAACTCAAAACATGACGTTTGCCGAATTACAGAAATTTCAGCAGGACAAAATTAAAGGTCAGAACCAGGTTATTCTGGTTATTGGCTCCAAGGGCCGTCTGAATTTCAATGCGTTGGCTAAATATGGCATTGTCCAACAGCTTACCCTGAAAGAGATTTTCGGGTATTAATTACCGTTTGTCCTTGCGAGCCTGCAAAGCAATCTCTCCTGCACGCTAGGGGCACTAACCCAACGAAGCGAACGACTAGGAAAGATTGCTTCGCAGGCTCGCAAGGACGGATACTTTGAACTTCCTGACTTCCCACCCACTCCTGAACAACGATTAAATAGACAACCTTTTTCCTCATGGCAGAGCAGAAAATCACCATTAAAAATGGCAAGCTGAACGTCCCCGACCAACCGATTATCCCCTATATTGAGGGCGACGGCACGGGGCCGGATATTTGGCGGGCCTCGCAGCTCGTATTTGACGCGGCAGTAGAAAAAGCCTACGGCGGCAAGCGGAAGCTCGTATGGAAGGAAGTGCTAGCCGGCGAGAAAGCCTTCAAGCAACTCAACAACTGGCTGCCGACCGAAACGCTGGACGCTTTCCGCGAATACCTGGTGGGCATCAAAGGCCCGCTCACTACCCCCGTGGGCGGCGGCATCCGCTCGCTGAACGTGGCCCTGCGCCAGGAGTTAGACCTCTACGCCTGCGTGCGCCCCGTACGCTACTACGACGGCGTGCCCTCGCCCGTGAAGCACCCGGAGCTGACCAATATGGTCATTTTCCGCGAAAATACGGAGGACATCTACGCCGGTATCGAGTACATGAATGGCACCCCGCAGGCCCAAAAAATGCTCGAATTCCTGCAAGACGAGATGGGCGTGAAGAAGATTCGCTTCCCCGAGTCATCGTCATTCGGCATCAAGCCGGTGAGCAAGGAAGGTACCGAGCGCCTCGTGCGCGCCGCCATCAAGTACGCCCTGGAGCACAAGCTGCCGTCGGTGACGCTGGTGCACAAGGGCAACATCATGAAATTCACCGAGGGCGCGTTCAAAACCTGGGGCTACGAGCTGGCCGAGAAGGAGTTTGGCAGCAAGGTGTTTACCTGGGCGCAGTACGATAAAATCGTGGCCAAGCAGGGCCAGTCGGTGGCCGACGCGCTGCAAAAGCAGGCCCAGGACCAGGGCAAGCTCATCATCAAGGACAGCATCGCCGATGCCTTTTTGCAGCAGATTCTGCTACGCCCCGCCGAATACTCGGTCGTGGCAACGCTGAACCTGAACGGCGACTACATCTCCGACGCGCTGGCGGCCATCGTGGGCGGCATCGGCATCGCGCCGGGCGCGAACATCAACTACCTGACCGGCCACGCCATCTTCGAGGCCACCCACGGCACCGCGCCCAAGTACGCCAACCAGGACAAGGTAAATCCCGGCTCGGTTATCCTCTCGGGCGTGATGATGCTGGAGCACCTGGGCTGGAAAGAAGCCGCCGCCCTCATCAATAAAGGCCTCGAAGCCGCCATCGAAAGCAAGCGCGTCACCTACGATTTCGAGCGCCAGATGGAGGGCGCTACCCTCCTCAAAACGAGCGAATTCGGCGAGGAGATTGTGAAGAATATGTAGTAATTTGGCGGTTGCCAATTAATATGAACCCCCGCGTTGGCTGATGAGGCCGGCGCGGGGGTTTTGTTTTTCACATATTTGAAGTATGCAAACCCTAGCCTTTGCTGATGAATTCGGCACAAATTCATTTGCTTTCGATAAGCAGACCTCGCATTTTATTGTGTGTAGTATTATCGTTAACGAGCATGACTTAGGCTTGTTGGAAATAGAAGTGGAGGAAATTAGGCGCAAGAACTTTCAGACTGGTGAAATAAAATCACTTAAAGTAGGCCAAAATCATCAAAGAAGGAAAGCAATATTAGAAAAATTATGCAAACTTAATTTTCAGATTTATGCTGTAGTTATAAATAAAAAGCTTCTGTATTCAGACGGATTCAAACACAAAGCATCTTTTTATAAGTTTGCCAATGGCCTTGTTTACAAGGAGCTTTATAAGACTTTCCCCAAGTTAACTTTAGCAGTTGATGAGCATGGTGGAAATGACTTTATGCTAAGCTTTAAGAAATATGTTCAAAAAAATCACATAGGTGATTTGTTTGAAGGAGCTAACTTCTTAGTTGAAAACTCAAGAAGCAACTTGATGATACAAGTGGCTGATTTTATGGCTGGCACTTTAGGCTATTGCTTTGATGACACGAAGAAAAGCAGTGAATCAGAAACCTTTTTAAAATTATTAGAGCCACGTCTTTCTAGTATTAATCATTTTCCTAACTATGAAAAGTTAGAAGAAGAAGTTAATACTTGTGATAGTTTATTTGATATTAGAGTTTCCGAAATGGCTCTACGAAGTGCGCTCAGCTTCGTAAGAGATAAGCAGAATAATGACAAGAGCCACTCAGACCAAATAAGTTTTGTTAAGCTTCTCTTAATGTACTATACTACATACAGAAAAAAAGGATTTGTATCTACCAAAGAGCTAATCAACCATCTTGATGCAGGAAGGCAACACAAAATATCCGAGCAGTATTTTCGCACACAAATAGTAGGAAAGGTTCGAGATTCCGGCGTTTTAATCGCTAGTAATAGCTCTGGTGATAAGGGCTATAAATTACCAACCTCAGTTGATGATTTGTACAAATTCATTAAACATAGTAATAGTATTATTATGCCAATGCTCAAGCGCATTAAAAGAGCGAAGGATATTATAAGCTTGGCAACCCATAATGACTTAGACCTCCTTGTAGCATATCCCAAATTACAAAAAATAATAGAAAGCTTTTAAAATTATTTATCAGCGTCTATGTATTACTGGCAGAATAAATAAATACACTAAAAATTCATGAAACGCTAACAGAAGCCAAAGCCCTCCGCTACTTAAACCGCTGGCGGAAAACGTTGTAACTTAGGCTACCTGAAAACCCGATGCTATGGTAACCCTCGAAACCATTATCCAAGAACTCCAGCAGGTGCCGCCCGAGCATCTGGATAAAGTGCATGAACTGGTGCAAACACTACTGCCTACCCCTATTTCCAACGAAGCAATAGCGGCCAAGCTGCACGAGCTACTCACTAGCCCCGATGACCTTAGCCCGGAGGCTTGGGCAGACGTGGAGGCCCATATGTGGCGCACGCGGGCTAAGTTACTTACGCGCCCCAATCCGTTTATGGAGGATGAAGCCCACCCTGCTTGACACCGACATTGTGTCCGAGTTGGTGCGTCGTAATCTCCTTATCAGCAAGCGGGCGGAAGCCTACGGGTTAGCGCACAGATTGCTTCAGGTAAGCGTAATCACTTACTGCGAGGCCCTGAACGGTCTGCTGTACCGCGACGCCCGCACGCAGTTAGGCCGCCTGCAAGCCATCCTTTCGTTAAGTAACCTGCTGCCTGTAACGGCAGAATCGGCAGCCATTGCGGCGCAGATTGAGGCCGATTTACGCCGGCGTGGTTTAAGCATTGGGTATACTGATACCTTAATCGCAGGGGTAGCGCTGGCCAACGGGCTTGTTTTAGCCACCAACAATACCCGGCATTATGAGCGGATAGCGGGCTTGCAACTGGTTAATTGGATGCAATGAACACCTACCGCCCTACCACTGCCCTGGCCAAAGCAGTTACCTTTGACGACATTACGATGCACGTGCAACTCACCGATGGCCGCACGGTAAGCTTACCATTGCTCTGGTTTCCGAGGCTGCTGGCGGCCCGGCCCGAGCAACGGCAGCAAGTGGCTATCGGTGGCGGCGGACGCGGACTGCATTGGGAGGAGTTGGATGAGGATTTGTCAGTGGCGGGACTGCTGGCGGGTGGAAATTAATTGCCATGACTAAGCAAGAGCTAATATGCGGCTATCCAATATTTACCAGAAGTCTTTAATTTGAAAGACTTATTCGACCGCTCATTATTTATCAAGCGCATCGAAGAAGGCATCCGCCAATCAGACAATGGCCAAACGCTGACGGAAGCCGAAGGCCGCCGCTAACTGAGCCGCTGGCGAAAACCATAGTAACTCAAAGTGACTGAAACCCGGTGCCGGAGCTATGAGACCTACTCTTCAAGCCTAGCTACTGCCGCGGGTTACGCTATATTAAACTTGCGCCAATAGCTGGGTTAGAACCAACAGTTGGCGAGCATTGGCCATTAGTGGAGCTAAGCTGGTATGGCTACTATCTATTAATTGGTTTTCCAATGAAAAAGCTCTTAATCCTTGGCTTTTTATTGTGTAGCGCAGGCATAGCTCAAGCACAGATATCCGTGCTAGTGAACCCCGATGGCACGCACTTGGTGCTATACCAAAACGGCAACACTGGCGTGCTAGTGAATCCTGATGGCACGTATTCGACGCTGGTGCAGAGTGGCAACACAGCCGTTATTGTCAATTCCAATGGCACGCATTCGGTTATTCCCAACACCGATGCCAACCCGACGGTGCTAGTAAATTCAAATGGTACGCACAGTGTTACTCAGCGCACGGGTAATGTGACCACGGTCACTAGCCCCGAGGGTACGCAAACTTTTAGCGAGCCGGCGGCTACCGATAGTACGCAGCGGCCAGGTTGGTGGTGGTTGCTGGGTAAGGGCAAGAAATAGCCCGCGCTGAGTGTAGCATCCACGGTTCAGGTCAGCCATCGCCATACTAAACCGTAGGGTGCGTAATCTTACTCAGCATCGGGAAGTTAAGTTTTGAGGGTTTCTTGCTTAGCGGTAACGAAAATGTCGGCAACAGCTTTACTTTTGCTTTGCTCACCTTTTCATCATTCGGCATGATTAAGTTTTTACCTTGGCTAGCGGCTGCGCTACTTCTATCCACCAGCTGCGAAAAGGCCCAAAAAGCTCAGGAGACCTATTCTAACCTCTCTAAGCTTAGCGAAGCGGGCAAGAACCTGGAAACCACGATGGAGGCAGCCAAGGACCGGCACGCCGAGCGCGTGAAAAGTGGCGATACGCTGTCCCTGCCCTACAAAGACCTCGAAAACTACCTGCCTGCCGACGTGAGCGGCTACACGGCCGGTGCGCCAAGCGGCCAGTCGATGAAGACAGCCGGCATGGCTTTCTCCTCCGCCGAGCGCACCTTCACCCGCGATACGGCCGAGGTAAAAGTGAGTGTAATTGACTACAATGGGGCCAATCAGCTTTACCAAGGAGCATCGGCCATGTTTAGCCTGGGCCTGGAGAGCGAGGACGATGAAAGCCTGACCAAAGAGGCGAAGCTTGGCTTGGATGGCGTGAAAGGCTCCGAAACATTCCATAAAAAAACGGGCGAGGCCGACCTGACCTTGGCTGTGGGCGACCGCTTTCTGGTCACCATCGCGGGTACCAAGCAGCAAAACCTGGAACTGGTAGAAGCAGTGGCTAAAAGCATGGACCTGAAGAAAATGGCGAAGCTCTAGCTGCTACTGCCGACGCGCCCTGCCCAGGCTAAAAGTGGCGCTAAACTCGCGGCGGCGGTGTAAATTTCGGCAATGCTATTCCTCTTCTCACCCGCTACTATTAGAATAATTCGCTGCCTGTTAATGGCTTGCGCATTAGTAGTGGCTGCTTTCCAGGGCCGGGCACAGAACGCGCCACCGGAAAAGCCCAAGGTTACGCGCATTTTGTTCTTGCTCGACGCCTCGGGCTCCATGATGGCCCCCTGGGAGGGCAAGCCGCGCTGGGAGGTAGCCAAGCGCCTGCTGGCCAAGATGGCCGACTCGCTCAACGCCTACCCCAACCTGGAACTCGGACTGCGCGTGTATGGCCACCAGCACCCCAACGCCGAGCAAAATTGCGAAGACTCGCGCCTCGAAGTGCCCTTCGCGCCTAAGAATGCGGCCGCCATTAAGGCGCGGCTCAAGACGCTGAAGGCGCAGGGCAACACGCCCATTACGTACTCGCTGGAGCAGTCGGCTAAAGACTTTCCGCAGGATAAAGCCTCGCGCAACGTGCTGCTGCTCATTACGGATGGGGTAGAGTCGTGCAAGGGCGACCCCTGCGCGGCCTCGCTGGCGTTGCAGCGCAAGCACATTTTTTTGAAACCCTTTGTGATTGGGATTGGGGCAGAAAAAGACTTTGGGAAAGCGCTCGAATGCCTGGGTAAATACTACAACGCGGCCGAGGTCAAGACCTTCCAGACGGTGCTCAACGACGTGATTGCCCAGACGCTGGCCAAAACCACGGTGGCCGTGAACCTGACCGACGAGGCCGGCCGGCCAGTGGAGTCGAACGTGAACATGACGTTCGTCAACAACGTGACCGGGCAGCCGGAATACAACTACGTGCATTACCGGGATGCGCAGGGCAAAGCCGACGTGGTAGACATCGACGCCTTGCAGAGTTATGACCTCATTATCAACACGGTGCCGGCCGTGCGTCAGGCCAATCTGGCTATTCGGGCGGGTAAGGCCAACGTCTTGACTTTCAAAACACCGCAGGGCCTGCTGCATTTGCAGCCGCCCGCCGTTACGCCCAATCCTTACGGCGCGACGGTGCAGGCCGTGGTGCACCCGGCCGCCAACCCCGGCGCTGGGCTGGCCCTACCCTTCGGCAGCCGCCAGAAGCTGCTGGCCGGCACCTACGAGGTGGAGATGCTGACGCTGCCACGCACCGTGCAGCGCGTGAGTGTGTACCAGGGCCAGACCGCGACCGTGAGCTACGCCGCGCCCGGCACGCTCAATATTACGTCCGACCTGAAGGGTTTTGGCAGCCTCTACAAGCTTAATGATGACGAGTCGCAGACCTGGATTTATAACCTACCTGAAACCAGCAGTCGTGTGAACCTGGCCATGCAGCCGGGCGCGTACCGGCTGGTTTTTCGCACCGCCACCAGCAACGGCAGCAAGTTTACGGACGTGCGCAACTTCACTATTCGCTCGGCGCAAACAACTTCGCTGAGCATTTTTGGGAGGTAAGTTGATACTGATGGCTGGTTCATTAAACCCTACCCCCCTCCCGGCGTCCAACCCGCACTTTTGCCCCCGCTCCGCGTTTGGAAGACCACGAAATCCTTACCAAGTTTCAGGACCCCGCCAGCCGTAACCTGGCCTTTAACCAGCTGGTACGCAAGTACCAGCAGAAGGTGTATTGGCACGTGCGCAAGATGGTGGTGGACCACGATGATGCCGACGACCTCACGCAGGACGTATTTGTAAAGGTGTGGAAAAACCTGGGGAATTTTCGGCAGGATGCCCAACTCTTCACCTGGATTTACCGCATTGCGACCAACGAGTGCCTAAGCTTTTTACAGAGTAAGCGGCGCAAGTTTTTCCTACCCCTTAATGACGTGGGGGCCGAGCTAGCCGCCAAGCTGGAAGCCTACCCCGCCGTGGCCGGCGATGAGATTGAGCTGAAGCTGCAAAAAGCCATTTTGCGGCTCCCCGACAAGCAGCGGTTGGTCTTCAACCTGCGTTATTATGATGAGATGCCCTACGAGCAGATGGCGCAGGTGACGGGCACCAGCGTGGGAGCCCTCAAGGCGAGCTACCACCACGCCGCCCGCAAGATTGAAGAATATGTGACGGCGGCTGATATGCTGAGTACGACCGCCGAAGACGCCGATTAAACCCTACCCCCTGGTTTGCATCCAACGTTCATGAAAACTGCTTTTAACCTGGACCAGCACCCGCGCCGCGGGCCGCAGCCGCTGAGCGCGCCCCCGGCCGGCTACTTCGAGCGGCTACCCACGCGCATTATGGCGCAGGTGGCCGCGCCCGCCGTGCGGCCGCTGCTGCCTGCCTGGCTGCGGCTGGCCCCCGCCTACGTACGTACCGGCCTGGCCTCTACGGTGTTGCTGGGTACGCTGGCGGCTTCGCTATGGCTGGGCGGCGGGCCGCTGAGCCGCCCGGCTACCCCGGCCAACAGTCTCGATGCCGTGCCCGCCGAGCAGCTGGTAGATTACCTGACCAACGGCGAAACCCACGTCGATATGCTCGACCTAGCCGAGCTACCCACGCACCGCTTGGGTCTGACGCGGCGTTATCTTCAACCATCAGATTCGGAGATGACGGAGGCGCTCGATGCGCAGCCTCACGACGAGGCTGGCTTGCTTTAATGCTTTTTGAATCTTGACGATGAAGCTGTTCCGATTGTTTTTTATGCAGGCGCTGGTGCTGGCGGCGCTGGTGGGCAGCCAGCCGGCGCAGGCGCAGGGGCGGCAGCCGGGCGGGCGCATCACGCAGCTCGACAATGCCAAGATTGCCTTCATTACCTCGCGCCTGACGCTGACCCAAGACGAAGCCCAGCGCTTCTGGCCGCTATATAATGAATTTGTGGGCCGCCGCCGCGAGCTCAATCGTTCGACCCGCCTACTGCGCAACGAAGCCAAAAACCCCACCCTGAGCGATGTGCAGCTCCGCGATAACTTCAACCAGGATTTTGCGCTGCGCCAGCAGCAGCTGGATTTGGAGAAAAGCTACTTCGACCGCTTACAGAAGTCGCTGACCATGCGCCAGGTGGCGGAGTTGTACCAGGCCGAGCGCGATTTTACCAAGGAAGTGCTCAAGCGCGTGGCGGGCCGGAATGATAGTCCGCCGGCGGCCGGGCAATAGCCCGCCCCGCTCCTACCCCCCGCGCTCGGCGCGGTACCTTTGCGGGCGTTATGCTGACGTCCCGCCAACTTTTTTTGCGCCACCAGGCCCAGACCTCCGAGTTTCCGCTGCTATTGGAAATCGAGCGAGCCGAGGGGGTTTATATGTACACGCCGGAAGGCCGCCCCATCCTGGATTTGATTGCCGGCATTGGGGTGAGCAATGTGGGGCACCGGCACCCGCGGGTGCTGCAAGCCATTCAGGGTCAGCTCGATAAATACCTGCACCTGATGGTGTATGGCGAGCTGGTGCAGGCCCCGCCCGCCCGGCTGGCCCACGCGCTGGCCGCCACCCTACCCCCCCCGCTCGACACGGTATACTTCACCAACTCGGGCACCGAGGCCATTGAGGGCGCGCTTAAGCTGGCCAAGCGCCACACGGGGCGCACGGGCCTGGTTTCGGCCCTCCATGCCTACCACGGCTCCACGCACGGGGCGCTGTCCATCACGGGCTCCGAGGGGTTTAAGAACAGCTACCGGCCGCTGCTGCCCGACGTGCTGCATTTGCGCTACAACGAGCTGGCTGACTTGGACTTAATAACCGAAAACACGGCCGCCGTGGTGCTCGAAACCGTGCAGGGCGAGGCCGGCGTGCGCCTACCCCTGCCTGGTTACCTGCCAGCCGTGCGGGCGCGTTGCACCAAAGTGGGCGCGCTGCTTATTTTGGATGAGATTCAGTGCGGCTTTGGGCGCACGGGTACGCAGTGGGCGTTTGAACAATTCGGAGTAGTGCCCGATATCCTGGTGTGCGCCAAAGGCATGGGCGGCGGCATGCCGATTGGGGCCTTTATCTCCTCGCCCGAAATTATGGTGGGGTTCCAAACGAATCCCATTCTGGGGCACTGCACCACTTTTGGCGGGCACCCGGTAAGCTGCGCGGCTTCGCTGGCCACGCTCCAGGTTATTCAGGAAGAAAACCTGCTGGCCGGCGTGGCAGCCAAGGCGGCGCGGCTACGGGCCGGCCTGCGGCACCCGGCCATCCGCGAAATTCGCAACTGCGGGCTGCTGATGGCCGTGGAGTTTGAGTCGTTTGAAGTGCTCAAACCAATTATCGACCGGGCGCTGGCCGTGGAGGGTATCCTCACCGACTGGTTTTTATTCTGCGATAACTCGCTACGCATCGCGCCGCCGCTAACCATTACGGAGGCCGAGATTGACGCGGCCTGCGCGGGGCTGCTCCGGGCCATCGCGGCCAAGCAGGGGGGGTAGGGCTGGCACGCGCACGGCCCGGTGGCCTATCGCTGGGGTAGGGCGGGGCTTTTTAGCAGCGACAGGCTCTCGTCCTTGATGCGCTCGCGGGGAACGGCATCCTTCACCCCCTGCGAAATCTTACCCATGAGCACGTCCACGATGTCTTCGCGGAAACCGAGCTTCTCGGCCATTATCGTGCAGAAATTCATCTCCGTCTGGTCCACGATACCATCGGCAAGCATCATGTCTACGAGGTCGAAAATCTGGTCGAAGCGCTCCGAGTCGTTGCCGGGCAGGTCGGCGGCGCAACGGGTTTCGCCCTGCACTATTTTGCGCACCTCACTGGCCGACACGCCGTTTTTCTTGCCCACGGTGATGATAAATTTCATCTCGCGGTCGTCCACGTTGCCGTCGGCTTTGGCTAGGGCGGCCAGGTTGCACAGGTGGCCTTTTATCTTTTTAGCCTGCTCTTTTTCAAAAAAACCAAACATGGGAGGACGGGTTGGAAGTGAAGGGTGGGGAAACGGGGGTAGCGAAAATTAAGGATAAATCACTTAATAACCAAACGCAAGCCCGGTAAATGCCTATTTTACGTGGTTTTGGCAAAAATGTCTGGCTCAAATTTAGGCCAGCACCTAGCGCTTGTGCCTCCGTTATGCGACCTTTGCGAGCTTAAGGCCAACTCAGCGTTGGTAGCGGGCGCTTTAGCTGAATTTTTGACATGAAGAGAATCGGAGTTTTTACGAGCGGGGGTGATGCTCCCGGCATGAACGCCTGCCTGCGGGCGGTAGTACGTGCGGGCGTGTACCACGGCATTGAGGTCTACGGCATCATGCGAGGTTACAGCGGCATGATTACGGGCGAGTTCGTGCGCATGGACTCGGCCTCGGTGTCGAATACGGTGCAGCGCGGCGGCACAATCCTAAAGTCGGCGCGCTCACAAAAGTTCATGACTAAGGAGGGCCGGCAGCAAGCGTTTGACCAGCTCGTGAATCATGGTATCGAGGGCCTAGTAGCCATCGGTGGCAACGGCACGTTTGCGGGCGCGAGTATTTTTGAGCAGGAGTTTGGTATCCCGACGGTAGGCGCGCCGGGCACGATTGACAACGACCTCTACGGCACGGACTATACCATTGGCTACGACACGGCCGTAAACACGGCTCTGGAAGCTATTGATAAAATCCGGGACACGGCCGACTCGCACGACCGCTGTTTTTTTGTGGAAGTGATGGGCCGCGACTCGGGCTACATTGCCATTCCGTGCGCCATCGGGGGCGGGGCCGAAATCGTGATGGTACCCGAAACGGCCATGAGCGTGGAGGCCGTTATCGAAACGCTGCTAGACAGCTACAAGCGGCACAAAACTTCCTTTATCGTCATTGTGGCCGAGGGCGAAGAGGAGGGCAACGTGCACCAGGTGGCCAAGCGCGTGAAGGAAGCCATTCCGCAGCTCGATACCCGCGTTACCATCGTGGGCCACATTCAACGGGGCGGCTCGCCCACCGCCGCCGACCGCCTGCTGGCCTCGCAGCTCGGCATCGCCGCCGTGGAGGGCCTGCTCAATGGCATGAAAAACGTGATGGCCGGCATCGTGGACCGCAAGCTCATGTACACCCCTTTCGAGGACACCATTTACAAGCGTAAAATCATCAACCAGAGCTTTATGCGGATGGTGGAAATACTGTCGGTGTAAGGGGTAGTAAATAATAAAAAAGAACGTCATGCAGACCAAAGGAAAGCATCTCACTTGCGTAACTGACTCTAAAATTTGAAGTTAGTTACGCAGGCAAGATGCTTCCCTTTGGTCTGCATGACGTTCTTTTTAGTTGATTGTCCTCACCCATTACCCAGCTCAACCCAAACATAGTCCGGGTCGCGGCGGAGCCAGGTGAGCTGGCGCTTGGCGTAGTGGCGGGTGTTGCGTTGCAGCAGGCGCACAGCCTCGGGGTAGTCGTAGTGGCCATCGAGGTAGCCGAAGATTTCCTGGTAGCCCACCGTTTGCAGGGCCTGGTGATGGCGGTAGGGTAGCAGTGGTTCGGCCTCGGCCAGCAGGCCAGCCTCCAGCATAGCCAGCACGCGTTGGTCGATGCGCTGGTATAGTTCTTCGCGGGGGCGGGTGAGGGCCACTTTCACGACCCGCCAGGGGCGGGCCGCCGCCGTGGCCGCCACCGCCGCCGGCCCCTGGTGGAAGCTAGAAAACGGCCGCCCCGTGCCGCGTGTTATTTCGAGGGCCCGCACCACGCGCTGGTGGTTTTGCAGGTCGAGGCGGGCGTGGGCCACGGGGTCGGCGGTGGCTAGCTCGGCTACGAGGGGGGATAGGCCGGTTTCGGCCAGCTCGCGCAGCAGCTGCTGGCGCACGGCGGGCGGCACGGCGGGCAGCTCGTCGAGGCCATCGGTGAGGGCTTGCAGGTATAGCCCCGAGCCGCCAGTGGCAATAACAACTCGTTGCTTTTCAAATAATTGCGTTAATAACGCCGTCGCCTCGGCCGCGAAACGGCCGGCGCTGTATTCTTCCGTAATGCTGTGCGAGTCAATAAAATGGTGCCCTACCCCCTGCATTTCGGCCGGCGTGGGCTTGGCCGTGCCAATACTCAGCTCGCGGAAAAACTGGCGCGAGTCGGCCGAGATAATCTCCGTGCCGAGCTGCTGGGCGAGCGCCACGGTGAGGGCCGTTTTACCCACGGCCGTAGGTCCGGCCACGGCCAGCAGCACCGGGCGTAGGTCAGGGGGGGTAGGGAGTAACTGAGCTAGGATTTTGGGTGAGAGCATAAAGAGTGCGGTAAGCTTTAGCTTGCCGGGAATAGGGTAGGGTAAGCTGTAGCTTGCTGCCAGCAGTTCACAAATTTTAAAACGCCAAGCTGAAGCTTATCCTACGCGCAACAATTCTGCGTAGAGCCGCAGCAGGGTTTTTTCTTCCTGTTCCCAGCTCCACTCGGCGCGGGCGCGGCGGCAGTTGGCGGCCAGGCGCTGGTAGTGCGGGCCGGGCTGGCCGCCGGGCAGCAGCCGGGCCAGGGCGGCGGCCAGGGTGGCGGGGTGCAGGTCGGGCACCAGCTCGGCAACCTCGTGCTGAGCGTTGAGGGCGCGGTACTCGGGAAAGTCGATGCAGAGCTGCGGAATACCGGCCTGCACGTAGTCGAAGAACTTATTAGCCAGCGAGTAATAGTAGCTCAGGCCGGTGTTTTCGAGCAGCATGATGCCCACCGTGGCCTGGGCCGTGAGCACGCGCAGGGCCTCGGGCAGCACGTAGCCCCGAAACTCGACCTGACCCGATGCCAGCAGCCCCAGCTGCGCCGCCTGCGCCCGCAACGCTACCGAGCAGTCACCCTCCCCACACATAATCAGCCGGGCCGGCACTGAGGGCATCGCGGCCAGCAGCTCGGCCAGCCCCCGGCCCATGTTGAGCGCACCCTGGTATAATAAAATTGGTTGTTGGTTGGTTTTCTGATTGTTAGGTATCGGGCTTTGGCTGGTAAGCGCGCCTGAAACTTGCGAAGAAGGAACATTCCGAACTACAGCAAACGGGCAGCTGGGATGACGCTGCTCGAAGAGCTGGGCCAGGGCGGGGCCCACCGTGTAGCGTAGCCGGGCGCGGGGCACAATGAAATTTTCGACCCACCGCCAGGCTCGCTGCACTCGAGGACGAGCCACTACTTCGGGCACTTCGGGGAATAATTCGTGGGCGTCGTACACGAAAGGCTGGCCACCCAGGCGGGCCCGCAGCCAGGTGGGTAGGGCGGCATCGAGGTCGGCGCAGCCCCAGGCGGCGGCGCGCTGGCCCAGCAAAAAGAAGAACAGCCGCAGATTATACTCCAAGTAGAATAACTTGCCGCTTTGAAACCAGCCCCGCAGCCGGTGCTGGGCGTAGGGGCGCGGGGCCAGCGGCACCGAGGCCGGGCGCTGCCAGCCCACCAGCAGCACCTGGTAGCCGGCCCGCGCCAGGCTGCCGGCAATACGCTGCATCCGCTGGTCGTAGCTCAGGTCAGTGGTGACGGCCAGCACGAGGCGCGGGCCCGGTAAGGCAACTAATTTGGACACAAGCAATACAAACTGGCGCAGCCTTCGTAAATTCAACCCAAAACTACTCCCGCTACCGCGCCAATCTGTACCTTGGCCCCGCGCGCGCTTTTAGTCCTCTATGCAAGCTCATTCTCCGGGACCACTGTTACCGGCCACCGCCCTCATGCTCGACCAGCTACAACTAGCCTACGTGGTGCTTGACCGCGATGGCTTGGTGGTGGAAGCGAACGATACCTTATTAACCATCAGCGGCTATACCTCTGCCGAACTGATTGGGATGTCCTTTTGTGGGCGCCTGGTGCCGAGAGCCCAACGTGCCGACTCTCACGAACAGTTTCAGCGCGTGCTGGCCGGCCAGGAGCCGTGCCCGCCGCATTTTGAGCTATCCATGCAAACCAAAGCCGGCAAGGGCTTCAGCCTGAGCTGGCAGCCCAACCTACTCAGTGACGAGCAGGGCGAAAACACTGGGCTGTGGGCCGCCGGCCATCCCGTGGCCAAAGATGCCAACCTTCGCCTCAACGGTACCTCAAACCTGCCTGAGTCCACGTACCTACGCGAGTTTTTCGATAGCTCGCACGACCTTATCCTGCACCTGAGCGCCACCAACGTGCTGCTGTTTGTGAACCGGGCCGGGCAGGAAAAGCTGGGCTATACCGAGAGCGAGCTGCTGGGCCGGCCCTTCACCGACGTGGTGCACCCCTACTACCGGGCTAAGCTTCTCTACCAGCTGCGCCGCCTCTACGAAGGCCAGGCCCTGAACAAACTCGAAACCGTACTGCTGACTAAGGCCGGCCGGCCGGTGCACCTCATCGGCTCGGTGAGCAGCGAGCAGCAGCCGGGCCGGCTGCCCAGCGCCCGCGCCGTGCTGCACGACATTACGGACCGCATCAAGGCCGAGCGCCTGCAAAAGGTGTACTATAGCATTGCCAACCTGGCCATTTCGGCCCACGACCTGCCCGCCCTCTACGGCGCCATTCACCGGGAGCTGGGCAAAGTGATTGAAACCAATAATATCTTCATCGGCCTCTGCGACGATGCGCGCACGGAGCTACAATTCGTATACTACGTAGACCAGCACGCCTATTTTGAGCAGGGCGACGGCCGGCCGTTCTCGATGGGCGTGACGGAATACGTAATTCAGCAGGGCCAGCCGCTATTTTTCACCAAGGATGACCTGTTGCGCCTCGTGCGCACCGGCGAGATGACGGCCTTTGGGCGGCTGCCGGCCGTTCTGCTGGCTTCGCCGCTGAGCGTGGGCGACCGCACCATCGGGGTGCTGGCAGTGCAGGAGTACGACCGGGCCGACCTCTACACGCCCGCCGACCTCGATATTCTGCACTTCATTTCGGGGCAGGTAGCGCTGGCCATCGACCGCAAGCGTCAGGAAGAGCACTTGGCCCTGCAAAACGCTCGGCTCAACGCCATTTTTGAGAGCGGCACCCAGCTGATGTGGAACGTAGACCGGCGCGGCCACCTCGTGTCGTTCAACCGCAACTACGCCGATTTTTACCACTATCGCAACGGCGTACCCCCCGCCCAGGGCCTCAACCTGATAGAGACGGATATCGCGCTCACTGATGAAGACACCCGCGAGCTGTTTCGGCGCAGCTACCTGGCGGCCGGCCGGGGCGAGGAGCAGCAGTTTGAGGCGCACCTGCGCAAGCACCAGGGGCCCGATATCTGGCTCAGCATTACGCTGGCTCCCATTTACCTGCCCGACGGCTCGTTTGAGGAAATCACGGCTCAGGCCCAGGATATTACGTCCACCAAAACATCGCAGCTGGCGCTGGCGGCGCAGGAAGAGAAATTTCGCTCCATCTTCGAGTCGTTTCAGGATATTTATTACCGCACCGACCGCGAAGGTAATTTTACCATCCTGAGCCCTTCGGTGCGCGAAGTACTGGGCTACAACCCGATAGAAGCCCTGAGCTACCGGCTCGAAGACATCTACTGGCAACCCGAGATGCACGGCGACCTGCTGCGCGAGCTGCGTAAAAACGGCGAACTGCGCAACTTCGAAACCCAGCTGCGCCACCACGACGGCTACCCGGTGAGTATGCTCGTGAATGCCCGTCACACCTCGTTCGGAACCGAGGGCATCGTGCGCGACATTACCGAGATTCGCCGTATTCAGGACGACTTGCGCCTGGCCAAGGAAGAAGCCGAAGCCGCCTCAGAAGCTAAAACGCAGTTTTTGGCCAATATGAGCCACGAGCTGCGCACGCCCATGAACGGCATCATCGGCATGATTGACCTGCTGGGCCAGACCGGCCTCAACGGCGAGCAGACCGACTACGTGGACACGCTGCGCACCAGCGCCGAGGCCCTGCTGACGATTCTCAACGACATTCTGGACCTGTCTAAGATTCAGGCGGGCAAGATGCGGCTGCACGAGGCTCCGCTGGCCCTGGAGCCCATGCTGGAACGCCTAAGCGCGCTGTTTTCGTACCGGGCCAACCAGAAGAACATCCGCTTTACCTGCCACCTGGCCCCCGATACTCCGGCCTTCATCGTTACCGACGAAACCCGCCTGCTCCAGATTTTGGCCAATCTGGTAGCCAACGCACTCAAATTCACCCCCCACGGCACGGTGAGCGTGGTAGGCTCGCTGGTGCGCACCGAAGGCGAGTACTGCACGCTGCGCTTTGCGGTGCAGGACTCGGGCATCGGCATTTCGCCTAACGACGCGGCCCGGCTCTTCACCAGCTTCACTCAGCTCGACACGACCCCCAGCAAAGCCTACGGCGGCACGGGCCTGGGCCTGGCCATCAGCAAGGAGCTGGCCGAGCTACTGGGCGGCACCATCGGGGTGCTGTCCAACACGGGCGAGGGCAGCGTTTTCTGGTTCACCATTCGCTGCAAGGTGCTGACTACGGCCCCTATTCCCGCGCAGGCGGCCCTGCCGGCCGCCCCTACCCCCCCCATCGCGGCACCACTCAGCAGCGAGTCGCCCCGCATCCTTTTGGTCGATGATAATGCCATTAACCAAAAGGTAGCGGCCCGCCTGCTGGCTAAGCTCAACTGCCACGTAGAAGTAGCCAGCGATGGCTACGAGGCCATTGCCCGCGCCACCGCCCCTGGTGCCAACTACCAGCTCATTCTGATGGACATCCAGATGCCGGGGCTCGATGGCATCGCCGCGACCCGCGCCATCAAGGCCCAGCTGGGGGCAGCCAGCCCGCCCATCGTGGCCATGACGGCCTACTCGATGCCCGACGATGCCGCCCGTTTTGTGAAAGCCGGTCTCGACGACTACCTAGCCAAGCCCGTGAAGCACCAGCAGCTGGCCGAAACGCTGATGCGTTGGATTGCTACCCCCATCGCCCCCGCCGAGGAGCCCGCGGCTCCCGCCGGGCCGGCGCTTATCGACCCTGAGGTGCTGGCGCAGCTGCACCAGCTGGGCGGCGACGGTTTCGCGGCCGAGCTGTACGATGAGTTCGTGGAAGAAACCACGGCCCTGCTCGACCAGGCCAATACTCACTGGGAAGCCCGCGATATTGAGGGCCTGCACCCCATGCTGCACCAACTCAAGGGCACGGCCGGCACCCTGGGCCTCACGCAGTTGTCGGGCAAGGCCCTGGCAATGGAGCAGGCAATTAAGAACCGGGAAACGGATACTCTAGGTGATGGATTAGCGGAGCTGGGGCAGTTATTCGCACAATTCGTGAGTCAATATCCTACTTTGCTGGCCGCGACGCAGCCAAGTAAGTAGGATTGTGACGGACCTTTACCCCCATTCCCTGCTTTATTACTTCGTTCCACTATATTTTTTTCCAGCTCCTACCCCTCCTTTTGCTTATGGCTCCCGACTCTCAACCCAAAACAATTCTCATTGCCGAAGACAGCTCAGTTATTCTGAGTTTGACGCGCAAAATACTGGAGCAGCAGAAATACCGGATTGTGCTAGCTAAAAATGGCGGCGAAGTGCTGCGCCAGCTCGAAAGCCAGCTCGAAACTAACCCCGTGGACGGCGTGCTGATGGACATCAATATTCCCATCAAAAACGGCTTGGAGTGCACCAAAGATATTCGCAGCCACGCCGACCCGCGCATCAGCGAGCTGCCTGTAGTAGCCATCACCGGCAACGCCAACAACTACTCGCTGGAGCAGTTCCGCGAGGCCGGCATTACCGACTATCTACCCAAGCCTCTAGATTTTGATGCCCTGGTGCGGGTAGTGCGCCAGTACGTCGGGTAGCTTTTTTAGCCGTTAGCTGCTAGCTGTTAGCCGTTAGCTTTCGTTCAGATAAAAAAGCTGATAGCTAATGGCAAACAGCTAAAAATATGACGCTGACGTTTTTAGGGACTGGCACTTCGTCGGGGGTGCCCATGATTGGGTGCGCCTGCCCGGTGTGCCGCTCGCTCGACTACCGCGACAAGCGGCTGCGCGTGGCGGTGCACCTGGCCGTAGAGGGTCGCAGCCTGGTAATTGATACCGGCCCCGATTTCCGGCAGCAGATGCTACGGGCTCACATCAGCCGGCTCGATGGCATCTTGTTCACCCACGAGCACAAGGACCACACGGCGGGGCTCGACGACGTGCGGGCCTTCAACTTCCGGCAACAGCAGGAGATGCCCGTCTACGCTGAGCCGCGGGTGCTGGCGCAGCTCCAGCGCGAGTTTGCCTACGTGTTTGCTGAGCATAAGTACCCCGGCGTGCCGCAGGTGAGCCTGCACCCCATTGCCGACGACCAGCAGCCCTTCGACGTGCTGGGGCTGGCCGTGCAGCCGCTGCGCGCCCTGCACTACAAGCTGCCCGTGCTGGGCTTCCGGGTGGGCGACCTGGCCTACCTCACCGATGCCAACCAGTTGCCCGCCAGCACAATGGACCAGTTACGCGGGGCCGATACCATCATCCTCAATGCGCTGCGTCACGAGCCGCACATTTCGCATTTCAGTCTGAGCGAGGCCGTGGCTGTTCTGGAAGAGCTAAAGCCGCGCCGGGCCTACCTCACCCACATCAGCCACCAGCTGGGCCGCCACCGCGAAGTGGAGGCTACCCTACCCCCCTGGGTGCGGCTAGCCTACGATGGGTTAGTTATCAACTGCTAAGCAAGGAGTTAGCGACTCACTGCCTGCCCCCGCCATGCACACCAACTACTACTTCCTGCGCCAACTGGCCCCGGCCCTCACCGAGCGGCTGCGGGGCTACCGCGTGGCCAGCTGCTTTTCGCAGGAAAAAGACGAGCTAGTGGTGAGCCTATTGGACGAAACGGGCACTGAGTTTTGGTTGAAAGCGCAATTAGGGGCGGCTTTCCCGGCGCTGGCGCTACCCGAAAGTTTCCACCGCGCCCGGCAGAACTCGGTGGACTTATTGCCCGAGTTGCTGGGCCGCACGGTAGCGCGCGTGGAGGTGTGGCCGCAGGATAGAGTGCTGCAATTCACGTTTGTGGAAGATGCCGCCACGCTGGTATTCAAGCTATATGGGCCGCGCCCGAATGCTATTTTTCGGCCTACACCAGGCGCGCTGGCCCAACTGTTTCACCAGCGCTACGCCGCCGATGCCGAGTTGGCCCCGGTCCCTACCCCCCTGCCCAGCCCGGAAGGCAGTAAGCTGCCCCCGGCGCTGGCCGACCTGCCGGCCCGCTTCCTGCGCGAGCAGCGCGCCTACGACCAGGTTCCGGCCGGCCGCAAGCAACAGCTAGTTGCTGAGCTGCTTATGGAGCTAGAAGACCCGGCTCATTACTACCTCATTTACCTCGATGGTCGCACGCGCCTGAGCCTGGTGCCGCTGGGCGAGGTGCTCGAA
Source organism: Hymenobacter psoromatis (assembly GCF_020012125.1). Classification (NCBI taxonomy): domain Bacteria; kingdom Pseudomonadati; phylum Bacteroidota; class Cytophagia; order Cytophagales; family Hymenobacteraceae; genus Hymenobacter; species Hymenobacter psoromatis. The sequence continues at coordinate 976,350 of NZ_JAIFAG010000001.1, read as the reverse complement.
ACGCTGCCCGGCTCCGACCCTATCGGTGCGCTCCGGCGCTTCGTGCCGCTGGCGCTGGCCCGCCGCGCCCTCGAAACCGAGCGCCGCCAGCTGCGGCAGCTGCTCACGCGCCGCGCCGATGAGGCTGGCACTAGCGCCCACCTAGCTGGCCAGCGCCTGCACGCGCTGGCCCACGAGGCTGGCTACCGCCACCGCGCCGACCTGCTGATGGCTAACCTGCACGCCATCGCCCCCGGCGCGACGCAGGTAGAAGTCGTGGATTTTTATACTAGCCAGCCCGTCATTCTCAAGCTCAAGCCGCTCGAAAAGCCCCAGCGCACCGCCGAAAACCTCTACCGCAAAGCCAAAAACCAGCAATTGGAAGAGCAGCAGCTCCGCACCCGCATCGATGCCCGCGAGACCGAGTCACTGGCCGCCCTAGAACTGCTGGAAGAGCTGGACGCCCGCCCCGAGCTAACCGAGCTACGGGCCCTGCGCGCCTGGCGCAAGCAGCACGCCCTCGACCCTAGCCCTACCCCCCTCAAAGCCGCTACCGAGCTGCCATTCAAGGTATTTGAGGACCACGGCTTTACCATTTTGGTGGGGCGCAACGCGCAAAACAATGACTTATTAACCCAGAAATACGCCCATAAGGACGACCTCTGGCTGCACGCCAAGGACGTAACAGGCTCGCACGTCGTGATTCGGCACCGCGCGGGACAACCGGTGCCCGAGCCGGTAGTAGAGCACGCCGCGCAGCTGGCCGGCTGGTACTCGCGCCGCCAGCACGATTCGCTGTGCCCGGTCACGGTCACGCCCAAAAAATTTGTGCGCAAGCCCAAGGGCGCGCTACCCGGCCAGGTAGTAGTAGAGCGCGAGCGTGTAGTGCTGGTAGTACCCGGCAATCCGTTTGAGAAGTAGCCCATTACGAAAAAAGCCCGCTTCTCAGCGGGCTTTTTGGTTGAAGTGCGCGCGGGGAGATTCGAACTCCCACACCCGAAGGCACCACCCCCTCAAGGTGGCGTGTCTACCAGTTTCACCACGTGCGCAATTGGCAATCGGTAACTTGTGTTCGGCGCGGAGCCGGCTTTGCTGAGGCGGCGAAGCGGGTGCAAATGTACTACCGAGTAGGCTTTACTTGCAAGCGGCGGTTTTTTAGCGACCAAGCTACTGATTCAGGCAAGGCTCATGCGCCCAGCCGGTACTTGGCAGAGTTTTAGCGTCTTGCTGGCTGCTGACTTTTTGACTTAGCTTTTTTATTATGATTCCTCACCCTGCCGCTGGTAAAAAAACGTCTGTTTTTGGTCAGTTTGCTGAAAAGACTACCAAGTACTCGGGCACAACCAGCGTTTTCGTCGGGGCCGTGGCGCTAGTGCTGCTGTGGGCCGCCACCGGGCCGCTGTTTAAGTACTCCGAAACCTGGCAGCTGGTTATTAACACCAGCACTACCATCATTACTTTTCTGATGGTTTTCCTCATCCAGCGCGCCCAAAATAAAGATTCGCTGGTGGTGCACCTGAAGCTGAATGAGTTAATAGCTGCCACCAAAGGGGCTAGCAACCGCCTCATCAACGCGCAGGATTTTTCGGAAGAAGAAATTCGACTTATTCACCAGTTTTATTGTTTGCTAGCCGATAAGGCCAGGGCCGACAATGACCTCGGCGAAACTCACTCGGTCGAAGAAGCCGAAGACAACCACCACGACAAGCTGGCCGCCCACCGCGCCGATTAAGGGTGTTGGCTTATTGCTTGCTGGTTGCCGCTTATTAGCTGTTGCTTGTTTAGCAGCGCTTCCGTATCGGTTAATAATCAGTAACCAACACTTACCACTCAGCATGAATCAAGCGCACTGGCACCTACTTTTCAACCATGCGCCCATTTTCGGAGCCCTGGCGGGCGGGCTGCTGCTGGCCGCCGGCCTAGGGCAGCGGCAGGTGGCCGTGCTGCGCGCTGGCCTTTGGGCGCTGGTGCTGGCCGTAGGGGTAGGGCTGCCGGCCCAGCTCACCGGCGCGGGCGCGGCCCTAGTTATTAAGGATATGCCTCGTGTGAGCCAGGCGCTCATCCAAAACCACGCCCACGCGGCGCGGCTAGGCTACTGGGTATTGGTGGCCACCGGCACGCTGGCCTTGCTGAGCCTGGCGATGTTGCAGCAGGGCGCGCCGCGGGCGCGGCAGTTGGCCTGGGCCACGCTGCTCGGTGCGGCCCTGAGCTTCGGCCTGCTAGCGCGTGCCGGCAACCTAGGCGGCCAGATTAGCCATCCCGAAATCCGCGCGGGTTTCGGTACGCCCGATGAATTGTAAGGCAAATTTCACCTTACCAAAAGATATGCAGCAAGCTGAAACTTGCCATCTTACAAGTAGCTCCTTTTCTCTTGCCCACTTACGGCAAGCTAAAGCTCACCCTGCACATTATGCCTTTTCCTTTTTTTGGGGATGATAAATCGACGGTAGCACGGCTGCTGGTTACCCTACCCCAGGTGGGCCGGCTGGAGTGGATAGGCCTGCGCCCGGCCCGCCGCACTGCGTTGGAGGCCGTGCTGGAGGCGGAGGTTATCACCGACCGGCACCTGGCCGGCGACCACGCCAGCCCCAAGGCCGGTGGCAAGCGCCAAATTACGCTAATTCAGCAGGAGTACCTGGCGGCGGTGGCCGGCTTTTTGGGGCTGGCTGGGCCGGTAGCACCCGGCCGCCTGCGCCGCAATCTGGTAGTGAGCGGCCTCAACCTACTGGCACTTAAGGGCCGACAAATTCAAATCGGTGAAAATATTATTTTGGATATTACCGGTGAGTGCCACCCATGCTCGCGCATGGAGGAAGAGCTGGGGCCCGGCGGCTACAATGCCATGCGCGGTCACGGCGGCCTCACGGCGCACATTGTCCAGGGCGGCCACCTGCGCGTGGGTGATGTTGTGCGAGTGCTACCCCCGGTGCCGACGGCCTAACGCCGGTGTTAGGTACTTTTAGCTCGCTAGGAGCGCTGAGGATGGTGCAAGATGCGCAGGAATTTATCGGTGCGCACGGCGCAGGCAGAGGCAATAAAAAACCCGCAGCCAAAGGCAACGGGCTTTCCTGAGCTATGAAAACACGGCTCTGGCGAGCCTATTGTACTCTACGAAGCTGCGTAACCAGCCGGATTTACCCGTTGGGAACTTTTTTTCAAGCGCCGTCCATCCGCACAATTTTGGGCGTGAAGGAACCCAGCACATCCACCAATTCGCGCTGGCTGGCCATCACGGTGTGAATGTCTTTGTAGGCCTGCGGGGCTTCGTCGAGGCCGCCGCCGAGCAGCTCCACGCCGTGGTCGGCGAGCTGCCGGCGCAGGTCGGCTTCGCCGATTTCGGCCTTGGCGCGGGTGCGCGACAGCAGCCGGCCGGCCCCGTGCGAGGCCGACGACAGCGACGCCGCCGCGCCCCTACCCCGCACAATAAAGCCGGGGGCCGTCATGGAGCCGGGGATGATACCAAGCACGCCCGCGCCGGCCGGGGTAGCGCCCTTGCGGTGCGTGATGACCTCGCGGCCATCGGCCAGGCGCTCCTTCCAGGCGAAGTTGTGGTGGTTTTCCACTTTCGCCAGGGGCTTTTCGCCCAGCGCCCGCGCCAGGCGGCGGTGAATCTGGTCGTGGCAGGCCGAGGCGAAATCGCCGGCCAGGTTCATGGCGGCCCAGTACTCCTGGCCGGCCTCGGTGTCGAGGCCCAGCCAGGCGAGGTGCTGGGCCTCGCCGGGCAGCTGGCACACGTCTTTGGCGAGCTTGGTGTAGTGCTCGGCAATGCCCGCGCCCAGCCCCCGCGAGCCCGAGTGCGAGAGTACGCCCACGTACTGGCCGGGGGGTAGGCCCATGTCGTTGGCCGGGTCAGTGATTTCGACAATCCCGAACTCCACGAAGTGGTTGCCCGAGCCCGACGTGCCCACTTGCTCGGCGGCGCGGTCGAGCTTGTTTTTCAGGAACGGAATGGCCTGAAACGTATCGCTGTGCAGCACCGCGTGGTCGAGGCGCTGGCCCCGCTCCCAGCTACGGCCGCTGCCGAAACGGGTGTTTTCGAGCAGCAGGTGGCGCACTTCCTGCACGCGCTGCGTGAGGTACTTGGCCGGCAGGTCGTACACGGAGAGGGCCATGCGGCAACCAATATCCACGCCCACGGCGTAGGGAATCACGGCATTGTCGGTGGCCAGCACGCCACCGATGGGCAGGCCGTAGCCGTGGTGGGCGTCAGGCATGAGGGCACCGGCCACGGTCACGGGCAGCTTCATGGCCGTTTCCATCTGGTGCACCGCGCCGGCCTCGATGTGCTCGGCGCCGAAGGTGACGTAGGGCTTGCGCGCCACCAGCTCGATGTGCCGCGCCACGGGGGGTAGCAGTGCGGCGGCAGTATGGCTCCAGGCCAGGTCGGTCAGAAAATCGGTGGGCGTCGCCAGAATTGCTCGCAGCAATTCCAGCTGGTCGGCCTGGGTCAGGCGCTTGAATTCTTTGCGCTGCAACTGCGCCAGCGCCAGCCCGATTGCGCGGCCCTCGGGAAATCCGAGCTGCCGCAAGTCATTGCCCCGTAAAATAGAAGCCATTGTTTTGAGAGTTAAAGGCTGGAATGGCAGGCGGCACCAAAGCCTTGCAGCCAAGTAGTTATCAGTTGAGAATGCCCTCCCACACGTAATCGTCGGCCGTGAGGCGTTCTTTTTGGAGCCAGTGAATGAGCCATTGGCGTTCGAGGGGGGTAGGGCGGCGGTTGTACTTGCCCCGCGCCTGCACCAGCTGGTAATCGGGCGTGATTTCGAGGGTCAGCATGCGGCTGCCGTTGAAGGTGAGCGAGTAGATGCCCCGCCGCCCGCGCTGGCACTGGTGCACGTAGGACGCCACGCAGTGGTGCATGTGGCGGCCTTCGTCGAGCAGCTCGGGGTAGCTGCGCAGCTGCCGGATGTGTACCCAGTCGCCGTCGCCGCCCGCAAAATCGGGCACCGCCAGCCCCGGCCACACGGCCGCCAGCAGCTCCTGAAAGCGCGGGTGGCGCCGGGCCGGCCCCAGCGTGCGGAACCAGCGCGCCGTGTGCGCCAGCAGCGAAGCCAAGCTGCGGCCCCGCAGCGAAAAGCCAGGCTGCGCGGGCTCGACCAGATTGCCCACACGGCGGCGGAAGTGAATCCAGTCGCAGACCGGGCCAAATTGCCAGGCATCGACGTCGGGCTCGGCCCGAAACAGGTCGAGCACCGCCAGCCACAGCGCATCGTCGGGGCCAATGGGCTCGCGCCCCAGCCGCGAGTCGAGCACTACGCCCAGCCACTCGGTGGCGTCGCGGGCCGCCAGCTGCGCATAGCGGTAGGCTTCCTGGAACGTGCAGCCATCCGGCGCCTGGCGCAGGCCGTGCTCCAGATGCTTGGTGAGCGGCGCGGGCAAACCCTCGAAGCTGCGCAGCGACTGGCCCCGGCCCAGGTGCAAGAACAGTAGCGTGAGGTCGACGCCCGCGTGCTGTGCCGGCGCCCTACCCCACCCATTGAGCATCCAGCCCGGCACATCGCCAAACTGGTCAAAAAGGTGGCGCACCAGGCTATCGAGCTGGTAAAAAGCGTTTTTGGAGCGCGGCTGCCAGCCGGCCAGCTCGCGCACCCGGCACGCAAAGTGCAGGCCTAGCTGAGCCAGGGCCGGGGCCAACTCGGGGCGGTCCAGCAAGCCGGTACGGCACTTGACTAGCTGGCTGAGAAAGTGCCGAATGCGCCACTGCTCGTCGGCGGGTCGGGTGGCTACGCAGTGGCGGTGCAGCTGCGCCAGGGCCGAATGCGGCTCGGCCTGGACCCCGATAACCTGCGCGGCATTAGCTGAAAAAATAAAGGAAAGCTGGCGGGCCGGCGGCCATTTTTGCCAGGGTAAATGCTGCGCTAAGGCAGTGGCAGCCAGCAGCGCCGTGCGCGCTTGAGGCGATAAAGGTTTGTTGCGGTTGGCCATGTGCCAGGGGCGCGGCCCGAAATTCCGGCCGCCAGGTTAGGTGGGTGAATATGCCATGCGAATGGGTCGGAAATGAGAGTATTTCTGGACATAAAAAATGACGGATTTGAGCGTGAAAAACGAGAAAAACTATACCGGGCAACGGGCGGCGCGCCACTAAATGTGCTCTAACCAACTGAGCTACCATGGGCCGAACCCACGAACGGGAATCGAACCCGCGACCGCACCGTATTGAACGAAGTAAGGCGCACCTACGGCACCGGTATTAATAAGCTAAATCTATTCGGGGCAACAAGCGTCCGGCCGCTATATCCTGCTCTACCTGGCTGAGCTACAGCCGCTACCGAAGCAGCGGCCAGCGGGATTCGAACCCGCGACCTGGCGATTAAGAGTCGAAGTATGGCCGGGCTACGGCACCCAACTAAATTGAAACGAGCAACGGTTAATTACTCGAAAAACGGAAAAATAATTTCTGAAAAACCGGGGCAATAACGGGCAGCCACGGGCTGGCCCTACCCCTGCGCAAACGCAGCATGGCGCGCCGTGCTACTTCGGGAGTCGAACCCGCGACCAGCCCAAGGGGGAGCGAAGGATGGCTGCGCAACGGCACCCGGTCGAATCAGAAAAAAATTAGCAACTCCAAATTCAGGGCAACAAGCGGCCGGCGTATCTGCCGCTACCGAAATAGCCGCAGTGGGATTCGAACCCTACGGCTTGCGCCGACAACCACGAAGTAACGCCGAGCCTACGGCACCTGAAAGAGAGGGAGTTGGGGGACTGGTTTGGAACGGGCCGCCGGAGCAAACAGGGCCCCGGCGGGTAGCCGTTCCGGCCAGCGGCTGCCATTAAGGGGTCAGCCGTGTGCCTAAGTCGGGAATCATAGAGCAGATTCGTGTAAAGGGTAAAACAATTAGTTTGCCAGTTTTGGTATATCCGAATAAAATTAACTTATTCGTAACCTACTTATTGACTGACGCGACCGGCCGGGGTTTTCGCTTTATTGCCCGGCCGGGCCGCTTGGTTTTTAGAGGTCAATTTTCTCGATTTCGGTGAGCGCGCTACCCCCCGTTTCGAGGGCGGCGAGCACGTCGAAGATTTTATCGGACCAGCCGGCGATGAGGGCCACGCCGTGCTCGGCGCGCACCTCGAGCGGGGCGGTGCCGTGGCCAGCCAGGTCGAAGAGGTAGAGGCGGGCCTGGGGAGCCACGTTGGCGCGGTAGGCGGCCCATTCCTGGGCCAGCGTGTTGCCCTTGCCGGCGCTATCCCAGAGCTGGCAGTCGGTGAAAATCATGACTTTATCCACTACCTCGCGGCGTTGGCGCAGGTCCTGCACCACGAGGTGGCCGTTGGTAGCGTAGCCGACCTCGCCCTCGCGGCGGTACAGTTCCTGCACGTTGCGCAGCACCTGGCCCTGGGGCAGCGCCACCCGCTTCCAGGTGTTGCCGAAGATGCCGGTAACTACGTGCTGGCAACGGCTTTGCAGCAACATACCCAGCACTAGGCCCACGTCGTAGAGCAGCACCTTGCTGCGCGGCGAAATAGGCTGCTGCATCGAGCCCGACACGTCGCAGGCCACCACCACGCGGGTGTCGGCCCCGAAACCGCGCAGGTTGCGGGCACTACCCCCGATAGCGGCCTCAAGCGCGGCTAGCACCGGGGGCGCCGCGCCCACTTCCAGGGCCAGTACCTCGCGGTAAGCGGCCAGGAAGCGGAAGGGCAGCTGCCGGGCGCGGGCCACCTGGCCGGCATCGGCGAGGGTAGCGCAGGCCAGGGCCAGCGTATCGGCTTTTACGTTGGCTTCCAGCAAGTTGCGCAGGTTGCGCAGCAGGGCCATGTAGCCCAGGCGGCGGCTGGCCACCAGCGTTTCCCAGGTGCTAGTGAGGGCCGCCTGCCGCTCAGCGGGCGAGGGGTAGGCGACTTGCCCGGCGGCCGACAACTCGGTTTCCCAGGTGTAGGGCACCGGTAGCGTGCCGGCCACGAGCTGGTCGAACACCGCTTGCTGCGCCTCGTCGCGGGGCTTGGGGTGCACTAAAAACAAGGCATCGCGGAGGCGCACGGCTGCCCCGTCGCGGTCGTACTTGGCCAGCTGGTAGGCATCAAACTTATTGAAAGCCAGCGCTAAGCCGTGTTGCACCTGCTTGGAGAGCCGGCCCAGGACTTTTGGGCCGGTGCGGCCGTTGGCCTGGGCATAAAAGGCCAGTAGTTCGGGGATTTCGTCGGCGCGCTGCACCACCCGCGCCACCAGGCGGCTCACTAGGTTGGTGCCCCGATGCAGGCGGGCCAACTCCACGGCCAGCACCAGCGGCACCGAGCGCAGGTAAAGCTGCTCGCGGGCATACACCGCCAGCCGGGCCACAAACTGCGGGTCGCTACGGGCCACCAATTCGCGCAGGCGGACCAGGCGGGTGTCGGCCGACTCGTAGAACTGGTCGCTTAGGGCGGCCGTGGCCACGGCGGCGTACAGCTCCTGGGCCGGAGTGAGGGGGTAGGCGGGGGCGTTTTCGTGGTTGCGAACCAGCGCGGTGTTGCTGCGGAAATTAAGATTGAAACGCATGACAGGAATAGGTAGCGGGTGGGGAATAGGTTGAATTACTTACGATTTTATTAATTAGCAATCTGCATTGGGCATACCTTTCCTAAGCAAATAAAAACTAATTCTTAGTTGTGAAACAGACACAAAAAAACCCGGGTTTCGAGGCCGGGTTTTTACTATCGCTGGGGTCTTACCGATTACTTACCGGTGTCGAAGCCACGAAGAAAAACCACGGGGATACCCATCTCGCCCGGCTAGGCCGAACTGCGACTGGGAATAGGCAGGCAGGGAGCTGGGGCAGGAAATGAGCATCGGGAGAATGGGCTAAGCGGCTGATAACCGGCTAACAACAAAAAACCCGAGCTGCAAGGGCTCGGGCGGCGATAATTTTAGCGAAAGCTAAAATCAGGCAAACGTACCGAGCCGGAGCAGCATTTCTGGCTGCTTTTTATCCGAATTGCGCAAGCTTATCAGGTGGTGGTACATGGTGTTTGGGTTTTTAGTATGACAAAGATGGGGTAATTATTCCACTTGTGCAACTATTCGTTAATTAATTTTTTAATTATTTTTCAGGAGACGATAATTGAGATAATTAAGTCGCATTAATTAATTCGGCAGCAACGTGAATTAAGATGCAAAGAAAGAAGAGCACTTCCTTATTGCGCCCTGCTTCGCGAAGGATAAAACTGGCGCCGGCCGGGCCAAGCCGTATTTTTGTGCGACGTGACTGATTCCACTTTTCTCCAGCGCCAATGGCTGCCCGACCGGGTGGCGACGGCGGCCGTGGGCTCGCCGGCCCAGCAGGCATTTCGAGCGGCGATGGCGGCTATTGAGGCGTTGCGGGCGCAGCTGAGCACATTGCGGGCGGCGCAGGCGGCTATGCGCCAAACGTACTGGCGGCAGGTGGGTCCGGTGGCCGCTGCCGCCGTAGCGGCACGCCGGGCGCTGTATGCGCCCCTCGAAACGGCCTTGACTGATGGTCATCTCAGCCGCGCCGAGATGGTGCAGGTGACAGAGTTGCTAGTGCATAACGCCCACAGTCTGGAAAGACGCTTTGGGGAAGATGAGGGTGAAATACTGGCACGCTACGCGCCTACCCCGCCCATGCCCGACGACGAGGTGGCCCCTACCCCCCTGCCTCCGGCCGAACCGCCCACTGCGCACGAGTTGCCGCATGAGCGAGCGGCCGAGGTAGCGCGTGCCCGCAGGCAGCAGCGGAAGCAACAGCAGCGCGCTACCCAGGCGCAGGCCGCCGAAACCGAGGGCCAGTCGCTGCTGCAAAATACCAAAACCGCTTACCGGCAATTGGCCCGCCTGCACCACCCCGACCGCGCGGCTCAGGCCGATGCGGCTACCCAGCAGGCTCAAACGGCGCTGATGCAGCGCATTACGGCGGCTTATGCGGCTGGTGATTTGGCCGCTTTGCTGGCGCTGCTAGCTACCAGTGAGGCCCCTACCCCCTCCTCTAGCCCCGAAGCCGATGCATTGCTGCGGCGCTATACTGCCGCGCTGGCGCAACAACAGGCGCAGCTGACTCAGGAGCTGGCCGCCGCCCAGCGCCCCGTGGAAGATGCGCCCTGGAGCGGCACCGAAAAGCAGCAGCGCACCCGCTTACGCCAGATTAAGCGCGACCTGCGGGCCGAAACGGACTACCTGGAGTATCTGGCGCGGCAGCTGCAAGAGCCAGCCAGCCTGCGGCAGCTCCTACGTGAGCTAACTGTTAACGAACTGGCGGGCTTTTGATTAGAAAAATAGCCGCCCCAACGCGCTAGGGCACTGGGGCGGCTGACAGGCTTGGCTTAGCGCTGGTGGCGTAAGCGGCTATTTATTAGCTAGTACATCTACCATCTCGATAGCGGGGGGGCTGGCCCACAGGTCGGCGTGGGTGCCCAAGGCAGCGGCTACCTGGCCCGCCAAGTGGGCCTTGCGGCCTTCCTCATCAGGAAACGTATCGAAGATACCGAAGGTAGAAGGGCCCAGCCGCAGGGCATACCAGGTAGTGGTAGCCGGTTCGGCCTGCACGATAGGTAGGGCCCCAGCCAGAAAATCAGCTACGGTTTGTTCGTGACCGGGCTTCACTTCAAGGCGCACCAAAAGGGCTTTTTTAACGGTATTCATGTGGGAAATAAAAAGATGAAAGAGTCGCCTGGCCCGCGGCGACGGGCAGCACAACCAGTAGGTTGCCCCAACTACTTCCAGCCCAGCTAATTGTTTAGCTTATTTATTATCGGGCCTAAGCTACGGCTACGCGCCGTGGCCCAGCGCGGTGGCAGCGGCCCGCACGGCCTCGGCTCGGTAGGCGGGGGCCGTGGCGGGAGCGCGCAACAATTTTAACAGGTGCATGTACTTGCGGCGACCTTCGGCCAGCATATCGGCGGGCACTTCGAGTGGGAATACACCAAAGGGCTCTACCTTCTGCACGCCTACCAGCAGGAAGCGCTCGGCGCGCAGGGCATCGAGGTAGAAGGCGGCCTGGCGGTCGTAGTCATAGTAGCTGCATTGCAGCCGGAAGTGGTCGGCGTCGCGGGCCATTGTCGTCTTGAAGTCCACGACGGTGTAGGGCTGGTCGGACTGGTCGAGCACGAGGTCGGCACGCAGCTTACAGAGCGTACCGGTAGTGGGCTCGGTGAAGATAGCACTGCGCTCGGGGTGGCCCTGGTCGAGCAGGCGGCTTAACTCCTGGTTCAGCTTTACCCCCTCCACCAGCCACCAGATGAGCGTGTCGTTGAGGCCGGGCTGGCCGGGCTGGTAGTCGGCCGGCTCCAACAGGGCGGTGTGAAAGGCCGTACCGAAACTCAGCGCGCCCGAGCCCGAATCGAGGCGCGGCGGACGGCCTTCGAGGGCATCGCGCAGGCGCGAGAGGTCGGAATTGGCGATGGCGGGTAAAGCGCGGTAATCGTCGTAGGAAACGCGCAGCAGGTCGGGGCGGGCGGTGGTAGAGGGCAACAGGTTGGACACGCGCCTTTAACTACTTTAGCGAGCTCCTAGTTTCTCCCGTTCTTATTTCCTCCGATTGCTGATTTTATAGCGCAACAAAAAGCCCGGCGCTTCTTTAGCAGAAGGGCCGGGCTTTCGAAAACTTAAAACCAGAAATCAGGAATTTTAAAACCGGAAGCCGTTAATTAGCTGTGATAAAGTACAGCCGCAGCTTTAGCTTATTCTGGGTATTGCGCGGGCCACCGAGCACTACCCGGTTGGGTAACGTTGATGTGACCGACGACAGCAATAACCCATTGTTCGGGATGTTGCGGTTGATAACGGCCTGGCAATAGGCAGCCATCGGCCAGGAATAAACGCTTTGCTCGATGTTGGTCTGGGCCGAAATACCCGTTAAGGAGGGTACGCCAACCACTTGCTTCCCAGTGGCATCGATTCCTGAATTCAGGTAAATATTTATAGGATGATTACTGGCGTCGGTGAAATAAATTGTCAGGTTAGGCGGCAGCGGGGCGAAGGGAGTGATGCTACCTGGGGGAACGAGGGCGGTGAGGGCCGTCGCGCTGGTAACCGTAATATTCTGACCAAACTGCTGCACATCAGTCAGATATGGAAACTCCAGGCGGGTTTGCAGCCCCAGCGCGCCTTCCACGAACGTTTGCTCACCAGTAAGCGTCGAGCTAATGCCTTGCAGCGATAACTTGGGTAGGTTGGGCGTACCGGCAGTACTCCGGTTAGCTTTTATCTGATAGAAGTGCCGAGCCGCCGGGGTAAACGAGGTGCTAAGCACGGCGGTCGGGTTGGTGGGGTCATGGTAGTACAGAATCATCGCCGACCCAGCGGCCGAAGCGCTCATGCGCACAATGGCCGCGTTGTCGGCGGCAGCGGTCGTTAGCACCAGGCCCGGCAGGTAGGCCACGAAGGCATCCTGGGTAGCCAACTGGCCAGCCTGCGCTTTGGCCAACAGGTCGCGGCCAAAATCATCATTCAAGGGCAGGCGTATGATATCCGCGTTTGGCCGGGCGCGGCGCACGGGGGCTGCCCCTTTATTGAGCAGCGTGGTAGAGTCGTAGTTGACGGGTGTGAACCGGGGCGCGGCAAACAGCGGCTTGATGTCCGAAAGCTGGTCAATAAGCCGGTGCACCTCAAACAGCGTCTGCGTCTTGGTCGTATCGCCGTAGCGGTAAGTATCCGGCTTAAGCGTCAGCGTGAGCGAGTCGTACACGAAGGTCGGGTCGGGCTGAAAGGCACCCATCAGGCCCAGCCGGAAAAAGCTCTTAGCTGTGAGCGTGCCCAGTAGGGGGTCGGAGTAGCGGCCTACCAGCAGGTAGTCCGAGCCCGACGTTACCACCGAGTCGCGCAGCACGGTGGAAGCGCGAATCGTCAACGTATCAATTAGGTACGCCCCTGTGTTAGTCTGGGCGTCAGGCAGGCCCACGCCAATGCTGGACACATCCTTTTTACAGCCCACGGCCAGCAGCCCCAGCACCAGTAGTAGCGCGTAGGGCAGGCGAAGCCAGGGGCGCGGCCGGCCGGAACCGGCCGGCACCTTACTGCTGTGCTGCACTGGGGTCAAATTTCCAGAAATCATCGAAGCGAGAGCTACCGCTACCACCCGTACCCACGTAGCCATAATTACCAATGCCAAACGACACGGCCGAGTTGCGCCCGACGCCGCCACCACCCGTGAAGGTGAAGGGGTTGGTTACCGTCCAGATATCCATAGTAGGGTCGTAGGCGTAGCAATCGGTGCGCACGGCGCTATTGCTACCCAACGTCACGTAGCCCAAGTTTCCAATTACGAACGAGGAAGCGTAGGCGCGGGCCACGGCGCTGTAATCATACGAAGTGGTCGAGTTACTAATGTTTTGCAGGTTATTCAGCTGAGACCACTTGCCAGCACCGCCATTACCGGCCGGGTTGTACGACCAGAAATCGGGGCTGTAGAGGTTATTGTTAATGCCCGTGCCCATGTACATCTGGCCGTTAATAACGAAGGCTACGGCCCCAATGCGCTTTGTACCGGGGAACCCAGCAGTTAACCCCGTCCAGGTATTTTGGGTAGGGTCGTACTTATAGAAATCGTTCTCGTTGTTGCCGTCGTAGCCCGTGCCCACGTAGCCCATATCGTTGATGCTGGCGGCCACCGCGCCGTAGCGACCCGAGCCGTTCGGGGTCGGGAAGTCAGCTACTCGCGTCCAGCTACCAACCGTGGTCACATTCGTCGTCACCGTGTTCGGGGCCGTGCCCGTGACGGTGGGCGTGATAGTATTTACGGCCGGGTCGAATTGCCAGAAGTCGCTCAGCGGGTTCGTGCCGTCGTAGCCCGTACCCACATACCCCTTGCCGGCGGCCGAGAAGGCCACGGCATTGTAGCGCACGCCGGCGGCAGCGGGCATCGGAGTCACCTTGTTCCAGCCACCGGCAGCAGGGTCCAGGGAGTAGAAATCATTGTACTTCTTAGCATTCATATCAATACCGGTGCCCACGTAAGCCACGTTATTGATGACAAAGCTGACGGCGTTGCTGCGCTGAGAGCCAGCGAAAGTGCTGGCTTGCGTCCAGTTGCCCAGCGTAGTGGTGGTATCGTCTTTGTGGCAGCTGGCCAAGCCCAGGCTGCCTAGTAGCGTTAGTGCCAGCACCAGCCGGCTTGCTCGTAGAACGAGGTTTTTCATGAAAAAGAGAGGTTGTTATAGCGTCAGGAGGCGGCGAGGCGGGAAGTTGGTTGCATCGCGCTTAAAAGAATGAAGGGCCTCATTCAGCCCGCAAAATTACGGTTTTAACCGTACTCCACCTAATACCGGGCAAAAAGTTCGGAGTTAAGGGTTAAGAATTAAGCGTTTAGAGCTTGCGTAAAAGTTTTTTTCACTGCGAACGTAACGCGACAAGCACATTCGCCCACTGCTCCTAACGACGATGGTTGGATGCAATTGCTTCGCGGGTTCGCAATGCCAACCGGCTTTTGCGTAAGACCTTAACTTTTAACTCCTAATTTTTAACTTCTATTTTTCTGCCCTACCCCCTAATCGAACCGGATGGCGACCATCGGCTTGATGCGGGCAATCAGGTAGGTAGGAATCACTACCGACAAGATGGACGCGCCCAGGGTGGCGGCGTTGAGCAGCAGCAGTACGCCAAGGTCCCAGGCAATGGGTACGCGGTCCATGTAGTAGTTTTCGGGGTCGAGGGGGATGATGCGAAAGTGATACTGCAACCAGCAGAAGGCCAGCGCGAACACGTTGCCGATAATCAGCCCCCGCACCGTGATAGCCAGGCCCCGGAAAAAAAACATCTCCCGAATCTGGTTGTCGGTCGCCCCAATAGCTTTCAGAATGCCAATCATCTTGGTGCGCTCCAAAATCATGATGAAAATGGTGGCCACCATGTTGAACGTGGCCACGAAGATTATCAGAATCAGGAAGATAATAACGTTGCGGTTGAGCAGGCCCAGCCAGTCGAACAGCTGCTGGTACTGGTCGGTTATCTTCTCGATACGCACCTCGTAGGGCAGCTGCTCATAAAACTGGTCGAAGGTGTGGTTGAGGGCGCTGAAGTCGCGCAGGCGCACTTCGAGGCCGCCCACCAGGGAGTCGGGCCAGGCGTTCAGCTCCTGCACCTGGCGCAAATCGCCGAGCACGTACACCTCATCAAACTCATCGAGGCCGGTCTGATAAATGCCCGCTACCCGAAACTTACGCACCCGCGGCGGCTGCTGAATAAAGTAGAATACCGCCGGGCTACCCACGCTTAAACGCAGCTTATCGGCGATTTTGCGCGAAATCACGATGTCGTCGCTGGCCGCCGAGTCGGCGAAGGTGATGAACCGGCCGGCCACCATATTCTGGCGCATGGCGCTGAGGCCGTGCCGCTCGCTCACGCCCTTGAGCACCACGCCCAGCACCTCGTCGGGGGTTTTGATGATGGCCGTTTTGCGGGCAAAGGGTTGCACCGAAGCCACTTGGGGGTAGCGGGCCAGCACGCGCCGCAGCTCGGGCTCGGAAATGGGGGCCACTTCGAGCGAGTTGTTGGTATCGTAGCGCGAGAGCTGCAAGTGCGCCCCGAAGGAGAATATCTTTTGCTGAATTTGCTCCCGAAAGCCGTGTAAAATCGAAAACGAGACTATCATCACGGCAATGCCCAGGGCAATGCTAACGGTAGCGATGCGCGTAACGGAGTGGGTAAAGGAGCCGGTGTCGGCCCCATCCATGCGGCGCGATATGTAGCGGGCGGTGTTCACGAGTGGGCGTAAAGCTACGGCCGCGCCGGGCGTCGGGCGGGGGGTAGGGCGCGTTTCTTACGCAGCAGGCTACTTTTGAGCCATGACGAGATGGTTTTTATTAGCGGCGGGGCTATTGACTAATTTGGAATCAGGCATAAATAACAAAGAATTACTAGCTGCTAATTCTTCATTCCTCCTGTCAAATTCCAAATCTCCCCTAGTGGGTGCCGCGCAGCTACCGCGCTACCTGCCGCTGCTGCGGGGCCAGCGCGTGGGCCTGGTCGTGAACCAGACTTCCCGCGTGGGCCGCACTTACGTGGCCGACACGCTGAAGGCGCTGGGCGTCAACCTGACCGCCATTTTTGCGCCCGAGCACGGTTTCCGGGGCGAGGCCGCCGACGGGGCCACCATTGCCAACGGGCGCGATGCCCGCACTGGTGCGCCGGTGCTGTCGCTCTACGGTAAAACCAAGAAGCCTACCCCCGACATGCTGGCCAATGTGGACGTGCTGGTGTTTGATATCCAAGATGTTGGCGTGCGGTTCTACACGTTCATCAGCACCCTGCACTACGTACTGGAGGCCGCCGCCGAGCAGGGTAAGCCGGTCATCGTGCTGGACCGGCCCAACCCCAACGGCGCGGTAGTGGACGGCCCGGTGCTGGAAGCCCAGCATCGCTCGTTCGTGGGGCTCGACCCGCTACCCATCTGCCACGGCCTCACGGTGGGCGAGCTGGCCCGGATGCTGAATGGCGAAAAGTGGCTGGCTGGCGGTCGGCAGTGCCGCCTCACGGTGGTGCCCGTGGCGGGCGGCTACACCCACGCCACGCCCTACCCCCTGCCGGTGCGGCCCTCGCCCAACCTGCCCACGGCGCGGGCCGTAGCGCTGTACCCGAGCATTTGTTTATTTGAGGGTACTAATGTGAGCGTGGGGCGCGGCACCGACCAGCCGTTTGAGGTAATCGGCGCGCCCAGCCAGCCAGCGGCGCGGCCTTATCAGTTTACGCCCCAGCCCAACGCCGGCTCCCCTACCCCCCCCCTCAACGGCCAGCGCTGCTACGGCCTCGACCTGCGCCAGCCCGCGCCCGGCGCGCCCAGCGAGTTTTTCACGCTGCGCTATCTGCTTGATTTTTACCAGCAAAGCGCCGACAAGCCACACTTTTTCACGAAGTATTTCGAGCAGCTGGCCGGCACCGACTCCCTGCGGGCCCAGGTTATCGCGGGTCGCTCCGAGGCCAGTATCCGCGCCAGCTGGGAGCCGCGGCTGGGCGAGTATAAAGCCTTGCGCAAGAAGTATTTGTTGTATCCAGATAAGTAGAGACGCGACCCTTCACGTCTCTCGGCGTTGTTTGTCCTAGCGGCCAATCTCTTTTCTGCACCAAGAGACGCGAAGGGTCGCGTCTCTACGTTGTTCTATCCTACCCCATGCCTACCCCCCTGCGCCTCATCTTCATGGGCACGCCCGATTTTGCCGTGCCCACCCTCGAAACCCTGCTCACCCTGCCCGAGGCGGAGGTGATGGCCGTGGTCACCGGGCCCGACCGGCCCGCCGGGCGCGGGCGGCAGCTGCACGCCTCGGCCGTGAAGGTGGCCGCACTGGCCCACGGCCTGCCCGTGCTGCAGCCCACTAATTTGAAAGACCCAGTCTTCCAAGAAGAATTAAAACGCTACGCTGCTGATTTGCAGGTAGTGGTAGCTTTTCGGATGCTGCCCGAGGCCGTGTGGGCGATGCCGCGCCTGGGCTCGGTTAATATCCACGCCTCGCTGCTGCCGCAATACCGCGGCGCGGCCCCCATCAACTGGGCCCTGATGCACGGCGACCAGGAAACGGGCGTCAGCAGCTTCTTTCTACGCCACGAGATTGATACCGGCGACCTCATTTTGCAGGATAAAATCGTCATTGCACCCGCTGATGACTTTGGGTCTTTATATGATAAGCTGAAGGTGGCCGGCGCGGTGCTGGCAGCCCGCACGGTGACGGCCATTGCGGCGGGCCGCGCGCCCAGCACCCCGCAGCCCCCTACCCTCCACCTGCGCCCCGCCCCCAAACTGACCAAGGAAACCGGCCGGCTCGACTTCCAGCGCCCCGCCCAGGAGCTGGTAAACCAGGTGCGGGGCCTCGCGCCGGCCCCCGCCGCCTACACGGCCCTGCCCGATGGCCGGGGCCTGAAAATATTGCGCGCCGCCGCCCTGCCCAGCCCTACCCCCCCCGCCGGTACCTGGGCCACCGATGGCCGCCAGCACCTGCGCGTAGCGACCCCCAGCGGCTGGCTCGACCTACTAGAAGTGCAGATAGAAGGGAAAAAGCGAATGTCGGTCGAAGAGTTTTTGCGGGGTAATAAGTTAGTTTTGAGCTAAGAGGGTTTATGCAAATCGGCTGTCATTGCCGCGCTGCGCTCGCAATGACAGCCGATTTGCCAACCTCTTTGATAACTGATAATTGCTAATTGCTAATTGAAAAGATGGTTTCTCTGATTGTAGCCGCGGCCGACGACGGCGTAATCGGCCGGCAGGGCCAACTGCCCTGGCACCTGCCCGCCGATTTGAAGCACTTTAAAACCCACACCCTGGGCCGCCCCGTGGTGATGGGCCGGCGCACGTTTGAAAGCATCGGCCGGCCGCTGCCGGGCCGGGCCAACATTGTGGTAACCAGCACGCCCGCCTGGCCGGCACCGCCTGGCGTGCTGCTGGCCCACTCGCTGCCCGACGCCCTGGCCCTGGCTGCCGCCCAGCCCGGCGGCGAGGAGGTCTGCGTTATCGGCGGCGGCGAAATCTACCGCCAGGCGCTGCCCGCCGCCGACATGGTGCACCTCACCGAAGTGCACACCACCGTGCCTGATGGCGATGCCTTCTTCCCCGCGCTCTCCCCCACCACCTGGCGCGAGGAAACCCGCGAGCGCCACGAGCCCGACGAACGGAACGCGCTGGCCTACAGCTTCGTGACGCTGAGAAGACGGTAAAACGGTGAAGTCTGGTGTTTTAACCGCGCGATGAGTGCAGGGTAGAATCTGAAAAATTTTATTTCTTACTGGCCGCCCCGAACGTGTGATGGTGCATGCTGACCAAAGGTGAAATTCGCTACTCGTGCGCAGCAAGATGCCCGGCTATTCCCCCTGCGCAACGTTACTGAATCATAGCACTCGTGCTGGGTCGCGGCGCAGCGGCGAGCGTCGCCAGCGACTCGCCCGCCGCGGGCGGCAGGCCCAGCAGCCGGGCCACGGCGCGGTATACTACGGCCGGCCCCTGGGTATGGCCCAGGATGCCCGCGTCGCCGGTGACCTGGGTCGATTTACTGAGCTTCTGGCCAGTGGCATCAGTCAGTAAATCATGGTGAAAAAAGTGCACTTGTCCGCCATTAAAGGGCTGAGTTTCGGAAAGCTGGGCCGCTAGCCAGAGCTGGGCGGCCGTACTGGGCAGCAAGTCGAGGCCCCGCACGACGAGCGTGGTGCCCAGCCGTAGGTCATCTACTACCGAAGCTAGCTGGTAGGCCGCTACCCCGTCTTTGCGCCGCACGATGAAATCGGGCATCGCCGCGGCCAGCGGTACGCGCACGGCGCCTTGGCCGCCATCCGCGAAGTCAATGACGGTACCAGCGGGCACCTGCGCCCGCCAGGCCGCCCCTGGCGTGGTTAGCGGCACGGCCCTACTCCCCGCCGTGCTGGTGCGGGTGCGCTGGCTGCCGCGCACCAAGCCCGGCTGCTGGGCCAGGCGGCGCAATATGCGGTTGTAGTCGGGCAGGTGCAGCAGCTGCGAGTGGTACCGCAAAAAGTCGTCGGGCCCGGTGGGGCCGTGGTCGTAATCTATTTTCAGCCAGTCAATTACCCGAAAAATATTTTCCAGATAAATCCGCCGCAGCCGGGCGCGGTCCAGGTCGTCGATGCGCAGGTGCAGCGTGCCGCCCGCCCAGCGTACCAGTAGCCAGGTTAGCACGAAGTTGACCGCATTGCCGAGGTGCAGATAGCCGCTGGGGGTAGGGGCCAGACGGCCGGTTGGTGCTTGTGGAGTTTTATTTTTAACGTTTGTCATTGCGAGCGCAACGGAGTGAAGCGCGGCAATCGCCCCAGAACAATGCTGGAACGAGTCGTGCGAGTATCGTTCTAGGGCGATTGCCGCGCTCCACTCTGTTGCGCTCGCAATGACAAATGATTCTCTTAAATTTATTCCACCACTATCCACGGCTCACCCTCGGGGTGCGCCCGCAGCTCACCGAAGCTTTCCAGCTCCAAACCATGAGCCGCGAAGATGGCCTGGGCGGCAGCTTCGCTGGCCGGCTCCACGGCCACCAGCAGGCCGCCGGAGGTTTGCGGGTCGCAGAGGTAGAATTTCTGCTCGTCGGTGAGCGGGCCTACCTTGTGGCCGTAGCTCTGGAAGTTGCGCACCGTGCCGCCCGGCACCGCGCCTTGCAGCAGGTAGCGCTCGGCCTGAGGTAAGCGCGGCACTCTTAGGTAATCGATAACGGCCTGTACGCCACTGCCTTCGCAGACCTCGGCCAGGTGACCCAGCAGGCCGAAGCCGGTAACGTCGGTCATGGCCCGCACACCGGCCAACTCGCCCAGCGCGGCCCCGATTTTGTTGAGCTGCCGCATCTGGGCCGGGGCCACGTCGGCATCTTCGGGCCGCAGAATTTCGCGCTTCTGGGCCGTGGTTAATATCCCTACCCCCACTGGCTTGGTGAGGTAGAGGCGGCAGCCGGGCACGGCCGTGTCATTGCGCTTGAGGTGCTTTTCATCAACCAAACCCGTGACGGCCAGCCCAAAAATCGGCTCCGGCGAGTCGATGCTGTGGCCGCCGGCCAGCGGAATGCCCGCCTCGGCGCAAATGGCGCGCGCGCCCTCCGTGACGCGGGCTGCTACCTCTGGCGCGAGCTTATCAATGGGCCATCCCAGCACCGCGATAGCCAGCAGCGGCCGCCCGCCCATCGCGTACACGTCCGAAATGGCATTGGCCGAGGCGATGCGCCCGAAGTCGAAGGCATCGTCCACGATGGGCATAAAAAAATCGGTGGTGCTGATGACGCATTGCCCAGCTTGGCCGGGGAGGCGGTATACGGCCGCGTCGTCGCGGCTGCCGTTACCCACCAGCAGGTTCTCGTAGTTGGGCTGAGGTAGGCTACTGTGCAGAATCTTATCGAGCACGCTGGGCGCGATTTTGCAGCCGCAGCCCGCGCCGTGGCTGTATTGGGTGAGGCGAATGTGGTCGAGGTCGGGGGTAGTCATAAAGTAATCGTTTTTTAAGGGGAACGTCATGCTGAGCTTGTCGAAGCATCTCTACTGCGCAAGTAATCTCTGACGTTGAGATTACTTGCGCAGTAGAGATGCTTCGACAAGCTCAGCATGACAATTCAGTTTTAGTAACCGCCGCCAGCACCCGCGCCGCGTTGGCTACCGCGTCGGTACCCTCCGCGGCTACCGTCACGGCTGGCCGGTCCTTTAGCCCAAAGCCGTAGGTTTTATCATAATAAGCCAGCACCAGCTCCACCATGCGGGGCATATCGCCGTCAGCGATGGCCCCGAGGGCTTCTTTGGTCACGAGGCCACCGAGGCGCTTACTGATGCGCAGCACGGCCAGAGCCAGGCCGCCGGCATCCTGGCGGCCGTAGCTGCCGGCCAGGTAGCGCACGCGGGCTGCGGGCGGCACGCTCAGCACCAGCAGCGGGGCGGCCTGCATCTGGGTAAAGAGGGGGGTAGGGATGGTGAGGCTGCCGATATTGCGGCTCTCATCCTCGACCCACGCGGGTTTATCGGGGGGTAGGGAGGCCAGCGCGGCGGCCAGGTTATTTTCAAATTGCTCCTGGGTGGGCTGCGGCAGCTGGCCCAGCGCCCCAAACGATGAGCCCAGGTGATGGGCCAGGCCCTCCAAGTCCAACACCGGCTCGCCCTGGGCGGCCAGCGCGTGCAGCACGGCCGTTTTGCCGCTGCCGGTGTAGCCGCCCAGCACCCTCATGGCTTGCGGGCGGGCCATTTCGGCCAGCACCCACTGGCGGTATTCCTTGTAGCCTTTATCCAATAAATTGACCCGGAAGCCGGCCAGCTCCAGCAGCCACTGCACGGCCCCGCTGCGCATGCCGCCGCGCCAGCAGTGCAGCCGCACTTCCTGGCCGGGAGCCAGACGTTTGGCCTCTTCGACCAGCGCGCGCATTTTGGGGCCGAAAAAATCGAGGCCCATTAGCACGGCTTTGTCGGGGTTGATTTGCTTGTAGGTGGTACCGATGCGGGCCCGCTCGTCGTCGGTGAACAGGGGTAGGCTGAGCGCGCCCGGCATGTGGCCCTGCACGTACTCGGCCGGGGCGCGCACGTCGAGGATAGGACCGCCGGCGGCGCTCAAAAAGTCGGTAATCGGGTAGCGAGGCATCACTGCAAACTTACGGGGTAGGGAGCACGACGCGCTATTTTTCGCCGGTCGGGGTGCCCACCTTCCCAATGCACGCAGTAAGTTTGCAGCTAATTCGCGGTTTGGCGCGCCGGGCTTCCGGCCGCCACCGCCCCGCTTGCGCTAATGCTGACAGCTTTTCTAGTCTTTTTCCCGCTGGCCGCCGCCCTAGTGCTGCACTTTGCCAAAGGCAGCGCGGCCCGCGTTCTGGCCCTGGGGGCTTCTTTGGTAGAATTAGCCGTGGCCGCGTTCGCGGCATTCGTCTTCGTCCGCAACGGGCCGGGGCGTTTCGACCTCAACCTCAACTGGATACCATCGGCGGGTATCACCTTTCACCTGGGCATTGACGGCTTGAGTTTGTGCCTGGTGCTGCTCACGGCGGTGCTAGTACCGATTATTCTGGCCACCGCTTTTCGGCATAAAGAATACGACAACCCTGGCGCGTTCTACGCCCTGGTGCTATTCATGCAAACCGGCCTACTGGGCGTGTTCACGGCCTTGGATGCGTTCGTGTTCTACTTTTTCTGGGAAGTGGCGCTGATTCCGATTTACTTCTTGGCCGGGGCCTGGAGCCGCTCGGACCGCCGCATTCAGATTACGTTTAAGTTCTTCTTATACACCATTATCGGCTCGCTGTTTATGCTGGCCGGCTTCGTGTATCTGTACTTGCAGACCGGCCCGGCCGCCGGCTCACTGGCCGCGCACTCCTCCGATATTCAGGCGTTTTACACGGCCGGGCACCAGCTGGGCGCGGCGCAGCAGTCGTGGCTGTTCTGGCTCATTTTCGCGGCTTTCGCGGTGAAGATGCCGATTTTTCCCTTCCACACCTGGCAGCCCGATACGTACACCGAGTCGCCGGCCCCGGCCACGATGCTGCTCTCGGGCATTATGCTCAAAATGGGTATTTACGGCTGCTTGCGCTGGCTGCTGCCGGTGGTGCCGCTGGGCACCAGCCAGTGGCAGCAGCTGGTGGTGGTGCTGGCCATTATCGGCATTATCTACGGCGCAATTATCGCCATCCGACAACACGACATGAAACGGCTCATCGCCTACTCCTCGCTCTCACACGTGGGGCTGATGATTGCCGGCGTGTTCTCGCTCAAAGACATTGGCTTGCAGGGTGCGGTTATCCAGATGCTGGCCCACGGCGTAAACGTGGTGGGCATGTTCCTGGTGGCCGATGCCATTGAGCGGCGTACCGGCACCCGCCACATTGCCGACCTCGGCGGCCTCACCCGCCGCACACCGCTGCTGAGCGTATGCTTTATCGTGATGCTGCTCAGCACGGTAGCCCTACCCCTCACGGGAGGATTCGTGGGTGAGTTTCTGCTGCTGGCGGGCGTCTACGAGTTCAACATGTGGGCGGGCGCGGTGGCCGGCCTCACCATCATTTTCTCGGCCGTATACCTGCTGCGCATGTACCAGCGTGTGATGTTGGGGCCGCCCTCGGCTCATTCTGACACCATCACCGACCTGAGCGGGGCTGAGCTGGCCATGTTTGCGCCGCTTATTCTGCTGGTTTTCTGGCTGGGCCTGTTTCCCGGCACCTTCCTGCATTTATCCGAGCCTACCATCAGCAGCATTCTGACGGCGGTGGGTAGGTAGTTTTTATTGTCATGCTCATCTAGTGTCCGCTTGCCGAAGCATCTCTACTGCTTCATCGAACGGTGTGGATGAAGCGGTAGAGATGCTTCGGCAAGCTCAGCATGACGTTCTTCTTTGAAGTATAGTTAGTATGCTCCCAATAGTTCTTCTTTCCGTCTTCGGTATCGTCAACCTGTTCCTGGGTTTTCTGCGCTCCAATCGGGTGCTGCTGCCCTTCGCGCTGGTGGTGCTAGCCTTGGTTTTCGGCGTCAATCTGCTCGACTGGAACCACGCCGGCAGCATTACGGGCCTGTTCGACTCGCCCTACGTAGCGCAGATGCTGACGGTGGACAACTATTCAGTGGCATTCAGCGGCATCGTGCTGCTCACGGCCCTGGTGCTGCTGCCCTTCTCGCGCTCCTACGTGGTAGCCCACGAGCCCAACCTGGCCGAATACTACTCGCTGCTGCTGTTTTCGCTGGTCGGGGCCATTATGATGGTGAGCTACAATCACCTCATCATGCTCTTCGTGGGCATTGAAATCCTGAGCATCAGCATGTATGTACTAGCGGGCTCCGACAAGCGCAACGTGCGCTCGAACGAGGCGGCGCTCAAATATTTCCTGCAAGGCGCGTTCGCTACCGGCATTCTGCTCTTCGGCATCGCACTGGTGTACGGCGCGACTGGTACGTTCCAACTCAACCAATTGGCCGCCAATATCGCCGCGCCCGCTAATGCCAGCTTGCAGCCCATGCTCTACGTAGGCGTGTTGCTGATGGTAATTGGCATCGGTTTCAAGGTGTCGGCCGCACCGTTCCACTTCTGGACGCCCGACGTGTACGAAGGCACGCCCACGTTCTTCACCGCCTTTATGAGCACGGTGGTAAAAACGGCCGGCTTTGCCGCGTTTCTGAAGCTGCTGCTGGTGGCATTGCCCGGCACCAGCGCCGTGTGGCTACCAACCATCATTGCCATGTGCGTGCTCACGCTGCTGCTCGGCAACGTGGGCGCGGCCGTGCAAACCAGCGCCAAGCGGATGCTGGCCTATTCCAGCGTGAGCCACGCGGGCTACCTGCTGCTGGGCCTGGTAGCCGGCCGCGGCCAGCTTGACGGCCCGGCCGCGCAAGCCATTTTCTTCTACAGCCTGGCTTATTCGATAGCCACCGTGGCAGCCTTCGGCGTGCTCAAGCTCGTGTCGGACCAGCGCCAGCGCGAGGACTACGCTGGCCTCGCGGGCCTGGGCCGTACCAACCCACTGCTGGCTTTTTCGATGACGGTAGCGATGCTCTCGCTGGGCGGCATCCCACTCACGGGCGGCTTTTTCGGCAAGTTTTTTATCTTCGTCACCGTGGCCGGGCAGGGCTACATCTGGCTGGTGGTTTTCGCGGTGCTGATGAGCATGGTGGGCATTTATTACTACCTGCGGCCCGTCATCGCCATGTATATGCGCCCCGCTGAGCCGGGTAACGACGCGCCGATTGCAGTGGATGGTTTTCAAGCGGCTACGCTGGTGGTGCTGGCAGCTATATCGTTGATTCTGGGCATCTTGCCGGGCTTTTTTAGCGGGCTATTATAAGAGAACAAGTACAATAAAAAAGGCCGTCATGCTGCGCTTGCCGAAGCATCTCTACCGCATCATCCGCACAGTTCGGATTTCGTTCGGTGGAGATACTTCGACAGGCGCAGCATGACGGCCTTTCTTCCCTCTGGCTTACCCCCTACCCCACCGGCGCGGGCTGAGTAGCCGGTTGCTGAATGGCGGGCGGCGGCGCGTTATACTCCGGGGTAGCGGCGCGCTCTTCGGCGGCGTGCTTACCGAGCGCATCGCCCCTGTCGAAACGGTAAAAGGGCCGAATGATGAGCCGCAGCGCCTGCCCCGAGCTGAAATAACTGAAAGCCCAATCCACCAGCGCCACTAGCTTGTTGCGAAAGCCGACCAGCAGAATAAGGTGGATAAACAACCACGACAACCAGCCCAAAAAGCCGTTAAAGTGAATGCCTTTGGGCAAATCCACCACGGCTTTGTTGCGACTCACGATGGCCATCACGCCCTTGTTGAGATACTCGAAATCCTTGGGCTGCTCGCCGCGCATCAGGCGCTGAAGATTATCAGCCAACAAGCTAGCCTGCTGCTGGGCCACCGGCGCGAGCATCGGCATTCCCTTGGGCATATCGAGGGTAACCAGGTTGGCCACATCGCCGATGGCGAAAATGTCGGGTTCGCCCTCCACCTGGTTCCAGCTATTGACGGTGATGCGCTTGTTGCGGGTCACGGCCGCGTCGGGCAGGCCGGGCACGGCCGCGCCGTTCACGCCGGCCGCCCATATCAGGTTACCAGCATCAATATATTCGGTATCAGAGTAGTACGCCCGGTCATCCTCGTATTTTTTGATGACCGTGTTCAGCCGCAGCTCCACCCCTAGCTTTTCGAGGTAGCGCTGCGCGTCCTGCTGCGACTCCTTCGACATGGGTCCTAGCACAGCCGGGCCGGCTTCCACCAGGATAATGCGCATCTGGCTCAAGTCTAGCTCGGGGTAGTCTTTGGGCAGCACGCCGTGGCGCATCTCAGCCAGCGAGCCGCTAATTTCTACGCCCGTCGGGCCGCCGCCTACCACCACTAATGTCAGCAGCGCCTGCTTGCGGGCGGGGTCGTCGGTAAGGACCGCTTGCTCCAGATTTTGAAAAATAAAGCTCCGCAGGTTTAGGGCGTTAGGAATGCTCTTAATCTGCATCGCGTTTTTCTCGATGCTCTCGATACCGAAAAAATTGGTGAGCGAGCCGGTGGCCAGTACCAAGTAATCGTAGCTGATATCACCGATGTTGGTGCGCACCATCTTCAAAGCCGGGTCTACGGCGTGCACGTCGGCCACCCGGAAGAAGAAGTTTTTCTGACCCGCAAAAATCTTGCGCACGGGGTAGGCGATGCTGTCGGCTTCAAGCGCGCCGGTCGCCACCTGATAGAGCAGCGGCTGAAAATTGTGGTAGTTATTGCGGTCTACCATTACTACCTGCACGGGTGCGCTGGCCAACTCCTGTGCCAGCTTGAGACCCGCGAAACCGCAGCCGATTATTACCACCCGCGGATTACTTGAAACCGGAATATTCGTATCCATAGCAAAAGCAAAAGGGTAGCAACTGATTGCCACCCTCTGCTAAACAGGAGAAATGAATTTCTGGTTATTAATTGTAAAAAACGTTTGTCCTTGCCAGTCTGAGAAGCAATCTTTCCTTTATACCTCGGGGATGTTTGCAGCCGATTAGGAAAGATTGCTTCACAGGCTCGCAAACACAAACGTTTTTCTAATAGTCTACCCCCTCTTTTTTCTTAAACTCGCCGTCCTTAATCTGCTTCACGAGTTGGAGCCAGCTGAAAGGATTCAGCAAGGGGTTGTTGCTCTGCGGGTTGGGGGCGGTACCCATGCGGCGGTCCAGGTTATACTGCTGCTGCGACATGGTTTGCCGGAAGTTAGCCGTGGCACCCATTGGTTGGGAGTTGAAAATCTTGCGCATCAGCTCCTCGTTGAGGTTGTCAGCCGCGGAAGTGCCCTTATCGTCGGGTAGGCGCAGGGCCAGAAAAGCTTTTTTAAAGGCTTGCTCAGTGGTGTAGGGAAAGATGCGCACCTCGGGCAGCATGGTGGGGTCATCTTGCATCGTGACGATTACCGAGAAGCTTTGGCGCTGATAATCAGGGGGAATAACAATGGTCTGGTTGCGGTAGCCAAGCGAGCGAAACACGATACTATCACCGGCCAGCACGGCCAATGAGAAGTAGCCGTAGGCGTTGGAAGTGGTGCCGCGCCCGGCCTTGGGCACGTAGACCGACGCGCCAGGCACGCCCAGCAGGCTGTCGCCGCTCGCCACAATGCCCGTAAACTGCACCACCCGGCGCTTGCCTTGGGCCCAGGCACGGGGAGCGGCCAGCAGCCCGGTCAGAACTACCAGACTGAGCAGCAGAAGGAAACGGCGACTATTCACAAAGTAAAAGGTTAGCGGCGGGATACGTTAGCAAATATACGAAGCTGCCCGCCGCGCCCGTCGTACTTTTGGGGCCGGCCGGGCGGGCCAGGTCATTCTGAACGGTAGATGCGCGTAAAACATTTCCCGGTTGCATTCGGGCAGCAGCTTTTTAAAGCTCTCGGCGACGAAAGCCGTGTACGGCTGCTGCATCTGCTGTGGCGCAACCGCGAAATGGTGGTCGGCGACCTGGAGCAGGTGCTCGATTTTACCCAAACTAAAACTTCGCGCCAGCTGGCCTACCTCAAAAACGTCGGCTTGGTGGGCGTGCGCCGCCTCGACAACTGGATGTTCTACTTCCTGCGCGACGAGACGGCCGAATTACTTCCGCAAATTCTGGGTTGGATGGAGCGCGACCCGCAGCTCGTGCGCGACCAGCAGACCTACCAAACCCTGTGGAACAACCGCGAGCTGGCCGCCTACAAAATTCAGAACCGGCGGTGGCTGCCCCCTACCCCCCCCGCCTAGCCCAACCCGCCCGTATGCAACGCCGAATATTTGTTTGTACCAACCAGAAGTCGGGCGTGGGCGAAGATGTCGCCAAAGCGCTTAAAAAAGAATTAAAAATCCAGGGCGTAAAAAAGCTGCTGCTGCACGGCGAAAAGCTGCACACCCGCGTGCAGACCTGCAACTGCCTCGACCTGTGCAAACACTGCAAAAAAGGCCCCGGCGCGGCGCTCATAATTTATCCCGAAGCCGAGGCTTTTGGCAAAGTGCAACCCAAAGATGCCGCCGATTTCGTGCGGTATCTGGCCGGGGAAGCCACCCGGCCCGGCCAGTTTCTGGATAACGAAAGTTAAGTTTTTACGGCCCCTACCCCCCTTGTGCATGAAAGCCTACCGCCACCTGTTTTTTGACCTTGACCACACGCTCTGGGACTTTGAAACTAACGCCCACGAAACACTGGAGCAGCTGTTTGCCGACTACGACCTTGCGCGCCATGGCCTATTTACGTTTGCGGAATTCAGCAGCCGCTACCGCGACGTGAACCACGCGCTGTGGCGCTTGTATCAGAGCAACAAGGTAACGCAGAAGCAGTTGCGCGAAACCCGCTTCGTGCGCACGCTCACCCGGCTGGGCGTGGCCGAAGCTGATATTCCGAGCGATATTTCGGACCGGTTCACGGATATTCTGCCGCGCAAGGCGGCGGTTTTTCCGCACACGCACGAGGTGCTTACCTACTTGAAGGACAAGGGGTACCAGCTGCATTTAATTACCAACGGCTTCGAGGATGTACAGCACGTTAAGCTGGCTTCGTCGCGGCTCACCAATTATTTTGAGGAAATAATTACTTCCGAGCACAGCGGCTTTTTGAAGCCCGACCCGCGCATGTTTGCCCACGCGCTGGCGCGCGCAGGTGCCACCGCCGCCGAAAGCCTGATGGTGGGCGATAATCTGGAATGCGACATATTAGGAGCCTATAATTCCGGCATTGACCAGGTGTATTTTAATCCTGACAAGCGGCGGCATTTCGCCGAAACAACGTATGAGATTAGCAGCTTGGCGGAGTTGCGCAATTTTCTGTAATCGTCTGTCCTTGCGAGCCTGCGAAGCAAGGACAGACGATTAAAAATTAACTATTACCCGCCCACATTCCCTACCCTATGTCCAACGCCTTTTTCCGCGTCCCTACCCCCATCAATGAGCCTGTGAAGGGCTACGCGCCCGGCGCGCCCGAGCGCATCGAGCTGGTGCAAGAACTGAAGCGCATCAAGCAGGTAGAGCGCGATATTCCGATGCACATTGGCGGCCAGGAAGTGCGCACCGGCCGCAAGCTGCCGCTGGCCCCGCCCCACGACCATAAGCATGTGCTGGCCCACTTTCACGAGGGCGATGCCAGCCACGTGACGCAGGCCATTGAGGCGGCGCTGGCCGCCCGCACGGCCTGGGCCGGCTTGCCCTGGGAAGAGCGCGCCGCCATTTTCCTGAAGGCCGCTGAGCTGCTGGCCGGCCCCTACCGCGCCCGCATCAACGCGGCGACCATGTTGGGCCAAAGCAAGAATGCGTTTCAGGCCGAGATTGACGCGGCGTGCGAGCTAATTGATTTTCTGCGCTTTAACGTGTATTTTGCGCAGGAAATATATCATCAGCAGCCCGAGTCGTCGCCCGGCATGTGGAACCGCCTGGAGCACCGGCCGCTGGAGGGCTTCGTGTTTGCGCTCACGCCGTTCAACTTCACCTCCATTGCCGGCAACCTACCGGTTTCGGCGGCGCTCATGGGCAACGTGGTGGTGTGGAAGCCCGCCTACCCCCAGATTTATTCGGCGCAGGTGCTGATGGAATTGTTCATCGAAGCCGGCGTGCCGGCGGGCGTTATTAACCTCATTTACGTGGATGGGCCGGTGGCCGGCGACGTGATTTTCAAGCACCGCGACTTTGCGGGCATTCACTTCACGGGCTCGACCAAGGTGTTCCAGACTATCTGGCAGGAGATTGGGCAGAATATTCACCGCTACAAGTCCTACCCCCGCATTGTGGGCGAGACGGGCGGCAAAGACTTTATCGTGGCGCACCCGTCAGCTCACGCCAAAGCGGTGGCCACGGCCATCTCGCGCGGCGCGTTTGAGTACCAGGGCCAGAAGTGCTCGGCGGCCTCGCGCGTTTATCTTCCTTCCAACCTGGCTGATGAGATTCTGGGCTACGTGAAGCAGGACGTGGAGTCGATGAAAATGGGTGATGTCGAGGACTTTACCAACTTCATCAACGCCGTGATTACGGAGGCCAGCTTTGATAAACTGGCCAAGTTTATTGACGAGGCCAAGGCCAGCCCCGACGCCGAAATCGTGGTGGGCGGCCACCACGACAAGTCGAAAGGTTACTTCGTGCAGCCGACCGTGATTAGGGCCAGAGACCCGAAATACGTGACGATGTGCGAGGAGCTTTTTGGGCCCGTGGTGACGGTGTTTGTGTACGATGCCGACCAGTTTGAGCAGACGCTGGAGCTGGTGGATTCGACCTCGCCCTACGCCCTCACCGGCGCTATTTTTTCGCAGGACCGCTACGCCATCGACCTGGCTACCAAGAAATTGGTGAACGCGGCCGGCAATTTCTACATTAACGACAAGCCAACCGGCGCGGTGGTGGGCCAGCAGCCTTTCGGCGGGGCTCGCGCCTCGGGCACTAATGATAAGGCCGGCTCGCTGCTCAACTTGCAGCGCTGGGTGTCGCCGCGCGCCATTAAGGAGACGTTTAATCCGCCGGTGGAATATCCTTATCCATTTATGGGCGCTGAGCCCCAAGAGAATCTGAACTTGGATAAGGGCTTGTAGCATAGGCTTTAGCCTGTGCGTAGGGCGCACGCACAGGCTAAAGCCTATGCTACAAAACAAAATCCCTACCCCCTGCTTATACCGCAGTCAAAAACAACGGGCGGCTTCTCTGACGAGAAGCCGCCCGTTGTTTTTCGGGATTTCGCCGGCTTATTTGGAATTACCAAAATTCCGCTTCTACCTTTGTGGCATCAATTCCTCTTACCAGAAGGATTGTTTTTATAAAGAGGCGTGGAGAGACAGGCTCGACGAAACGCCGGCAACCCCCAGCTACTTGCTGGAATGGTGCCAAGTCCTGGACATATAAAAACAAGTTGCCGTGTGCTGCTCCATTAACCCCCGCTTTACGACCACTTCGCTTGCTGCTTTACAGCATGGGTGTTGTTGTATGGCAGGGGCTGGCCAAATGCGCACGGGAGCTATGCGGGGCTGCTAGCACGCCCCACCGCTTTCACAACCAGTAGGCTACCTCCTCATTTGGGTTTTTAATGCTTCTCCGGGCCAGTGTGGTCTGGCGGGAGCAGCCTCGCGTGTCCGGCCGCTTTTTTAGCGGTAGCTGGCCCACGGAAATCCCTACCCCTCTCTCATCATGGATAGTACCCTTGCGGCCCAGGTCGCTGACCTGCGCCGCAACTTGGCCGGGCATTCCGCGCTGGAAATTATTCGGGCCGTGGCCGGGCATTTTCCCGGCCGGGTGTCATTTTCGACGTCTTTTGGGCTAGAAGACCAGGCGCTGAGCCACCTCATTTTTGCCAATGAGCTACCCGTGCGGGTATTTACGCTCGACACGGGCCGCAATTTTCAGGAAACGTATTCGACCTGGAACAAAACCCTGCTGCGCTACGAGCAACCCATTGAAGTATTTGCGCCGCAAGCGGCCAGCCTGGAGACGCTGGTGACGGCGAAGGGCCCGAATAGCTTTTACGAGAGTATAGCTAACCGCAAGGAGTGCTGCCACATCCGCAAGGTGGAGCCGCTGGCGCGAGCCCTGGCGGGGCAGCAGATTTGGCTCACCGGCATCCGGGCCGAGCAGTCGGCCAACCGCCAGCACATGCACCCGGTGGAGTGGGACGCCGGCCACGGCCTCATCAAAGTGCACCCGCTGTTTGAGTGGACATGGGACGACACGCTCTCCTTCACGCAGCAGCACGGCGTGCCCGTCAACCCGCTGCACCAGCAGGGTTTCGTGAGCATTGGCTGCGCGCCCTGCACCCGCGCCATCCGGCCGGGCGAGGATTTTCGGGCCGGCCGCTGGTGGTGGGAAAACGCCGACGCCAAGGAATGCGGCCTGCACGACACCACTGAGCACCAAGGACTTGACCCGGTGGTGGAAGCTATTAACTGAAGAACCAAGCCGTCTGTCATTGCGAGCGCAGCGCGGCAATCTTTCCTGGTCGTTCGCTCTCATTTGATTACTAACCCTAGTGTGCAGGAAAGATTGCCGCGCTGCGCTCGCAATGACAGACGGCTTATAAATTATTAAAAACAATGGATTACCTAGATAGATTAGAGGCCGAAGCTATTCACATTCTGCGTGAGGTGGCGGGCCAGTTTGAGCGGCCGGCGCTGCTGTTTTCGGGGGGTAAGGACTCGATTGCGCTGACGAGGCTGGCGGAGAAGGCCTTTCGGCCGGGCAAGTTTCCGTTTCCGCTCGTGCACATTGATACGGGCCACAACTTCGCGGAAATTATCGCCTACCGCGATAAGCTGGTTGCTTCACTGGGCGAAAAGCTGGTGGTGCGCAAGGTGGAGGACACCATCAGGGCGCGCGGCCTGCGCGAGCCGGGCGGCAAGTATCCGAGCCGCAACCCGCTGCAAACGTACACTTTACTCGACGTTATTGAGGAGTTTGAGTTTGATGCCTGCATCGGTGGGGCGCGGCGCGACGAGGAGAAGGCCCGCGCCAAGGAGCGCATTTTTTCGGTGCGCGACGACTTTGGCCAGTGGGACCCCAAGCGCCAGCGCCCCGAGCTGTGGAACATCTACAACGGCCGCATTCGGAAGGGCGAAAACGTGCGCGTGTTTCCCATTTCGAACTGGACCGAGCTGGACGTGTGGAACTACATTCAGCGCGAAAAAATAGCGCTGCCCGAGATTTATTTCTCGCACGAGCGGCAGTGCGTGGTGCTGCCCAGCGGCCAGCTACTGGGCCTGAGTGAGCACCTGAACCTCGACGATACCGACGAAATAGTAAACCGCCGCGTGCGCTTCCGCACCGTGGGCGACTCCACCTGCACGGCCGCCGTGGAGAGCGACGCGGCCTCGGTGGACGACATTATTCAGGACCTGCTACTAGCCAAAGTGAGCGAGCGCGGCGCCACGCGGCTCGATGATAACCTGTCGGAAACCGGCATGGAAGACCGCAAGCGGAACGGGTATTTTTAAGCTAATCGTCTGTCATTGCGAGCGCAACGAAGTGGAGCGCGGCAATCTTTCCTTGTCATCTGCACACACCAATTCAATTTTCACTATCCTGTCTTTTCCAACGATTAAGGAAAGATTGCCGCGCTCCACTTCGTTGCGCTCGCAATGACAGACGATTATAAATTCACCTCATGGATATTCTCCGATTTATTACCTGCGGCAGCGTGGACGACGGCAAGAGCACGCTCATCGGCCGTTTGCTGTACGACAGCGACTCGGTGTCGCTCGACGTGCTGGCGACGCTGGAAAAGAAGCGTAACGCCACCAACAGCACCGACGTGGACCTGGCGCTGCTCACCGACGGCCTCAAGGCGGAGCGCGAGCAGGGCATCACGATTGACGTGGCGCACAAGTACTTCACTACCCCCCGCCGCAAGTTTATCATCACCGACGCGCCGGGCCACGTGCAGTACACCCGCAACATGGTGACCGGCGCGAGCAACGCCGACCTGGCCATTGTGCTGGTGGATGCGCGCCAGGGCGTGATTGAGCAGACGCGCCGCCACACGCTGCTGGCCTCGCTGCTGGGCATCCGGCAGTTTGTGCTGGCCGTGAACAAGCTGGATTTGGTAGGCTACGACGAGGCCGTTTTTCAGCAGATAGTCGCTGACTACCAGGAAATTGCCGGGCAGTTGAAGCTGGCGCACGTGGTGGCCATTCCGCTGAGCGCGCTGCACGGCGACAACGTGGTGAAGCGCTCAAAGCACATTGACTGGTACCACGGCCCGAGCCTGCTGGAACACCTGGAGAGCGTGCCCGTGCCGGCCGATGCGAACCCCCACGAGCCGCGCTTTCAGGTGCAGTACGTCATTCGGCCGCAGACGGAAGAGCTGCCCGACTACCGGAGCTACGCGGGTCGTATTCAGAGCGGTACGTACCGCGTGGGCGACCGGGTGCGGGTGTGGCCCTCGGGCCTCGAAACGGTGATTGACGTCATTGAAATCGACCAAAAGGCGGTGGCCTCGGCCACTGCGCCCCAGGGCGTGGTGCTGAGCCTGCGCGACGATGTGGACGTGAGCCGCGGCAGCACCATCGTGCCCGTGAGCGCCCACCCGGCGGTGGTGCGCGAGCTGGAAGCCACGCTGTGCTGGATGGATGAGCGCCCGCTGCGCGCCGGCCGCAAGCTGCTGGTGCAGCACCACGCCGCCGTGGTGAAGGCGTCGGTGACGACCATTTTGCAGAAAACCGATATCGAAACCTTTGAAAGCCAGGGCACTGACGAGGCCAAACTGAACGACATCGTGCGGGTGCGCCTCAAAACGGCCCTACCCCTGGTAGTGGACGAGTACCGCCAGAACCGCGCCACCGGCGCCTTCATCCTGGTGGATGAGCAAACCGGCGCTACCCTGGCCGCCGGCCTGGTGGCCGCCACCGACCCCGAGTATTTCACGCAGGAGATTCCAGTGGAGCCGGCATTTTCTATCTGATTAGTAATCGTTTGCGATTGCTTCGCTTTGCTCGCAACGGCAAACGTCTCCAAATAAAGGCATTAAGCACAAAAACCTTATGACCAATTCGCCTCTTTTCCTACCCCGCCTGACGGTGGTGGGAGCCGGCCCCGGCGACCCCGAATTGCTGACGCTGAAGGGCGCGCGCGTGCTGGCCGCGGCCGACGTGGTGCTGTATGACGCGCTGGCCAACGACGAGCTGCTGGCCCACACCCGGCCCGGCACCGAGCTGGTATTCGTGGGTAAGCGGCTGGGCTTCAAGGCTTATTCGCAGGAAGAAATCAACGAACTGATTGTGCGGTGGGCTTATCGCCGCGGCCACGTGGTGCGGCTGAAGGGCGGCGACCCGTTTGTGTTTGGCCGGGGCCGCGAGGAGATGCTGCACGCCGAGGCGCACGGGCTGGCCACCGAGTACGTGCCGGGCATCAGCAGCGCGGTGGCGGCGGCGGGCAGCCTGGGCATTCCGCCTACCCACCGCGGGCTGAGCGAAGGCTTCCGGGTGCTGACCGCCACCACCGCCGACGGGCAGCTGGCGGGCGCGCTGCTGGAGGCAGCCCGCTCGCCGCGCACCACCACGATTATCCTGATGGGCCTGAGCCGCCTGGCCGAAATCGCGGCCTTGTTTGCCCGCTACGGCGGGGCCGACGTGCCGGCCGCCGTGGTTCAGCACGCCACCCTACCCACCGCCCGCGCCGCCATCGGCACCGTGGCCGACATCGCCGCGCGGGCCGCCCACGCGGGCCTGGCGGCTCCGGCCGTGATTGTGCTGGGCGACGTGGTGCGGCTGGCCCGGCAGGGCAATCAGGCCCCGGCCGCGCTCAACCACCTGCTGCGCGAATTGGAGCCCTACGCCAAGGTGGCCTGACGCACGGCCCTTACTTAGTTAAAAGTGAAGAGTTAAAATTCAGGATGAAAGTGCTTTAACTCTTCACTTTTAACTTTTAACTCGCTAAAAAAACTGACTTCCTAAATTCTGTATTTACCCTCAATCTTATGCTTCCTGTTCTTCCGCCCGCCCTCGATGAGGCCAGCTTGCAGCAGCTTACCCGTGGCCTCACGGCGCAGCAGCTGGCGTGGCTGAGCGGCTATTTCTACGGCCAGGCGGCCGGGGCCGGCCAGGCGGCCGTAGCCGGGGCCGTGGCCACGCCAGGCACCCAAAAGCTTACTATTCTCTACGGCTCGCACACTGGCAACGGCAAGAAAATAGCCGAGCAGGCGGCCGCGGCCGCCGCTACGCGCGACCTGGTGGCGGAGGTGCGCGACATGAACGACTACCCTCCCCGGCAGCTGGCGCAGGAGGAGAATCTGCTCGTCATCGTGAGCACGCACGGCGAGGGCGAGCCGCCGGTCAGCGCCGAGGAATTGCACCAGTTTATCACGGGCTCGCGGGCGCCGAAGCTGCCGAAGCTGCGCTACGCGGTGCTGGCGCTGGGCGACAAAAGCTACCTGCACTACTGCCAGACGGGCAAGGACTTCGACCAAAAGCTAGCCGAGCTGGGCGGCACGCGCCTGCTCGACCGCGTGGATGTGGACGTGGCCTTCAAAGCGCCCGCCGCGCAGTGGATTGACGCCGTGCTGGACGTGCTGGCCGGCGCGGCTACTGCGCGTGTCGCCGCCACGGCTGGGGCTGGAGGCGCGGCCGTGGCCGCGGCCCCTACCCCCCTCCCGGCGGCCGAATACACCCACGAAAACCCCTGGCAGGCCAGGGTGCTCGACAGCATTCAGCTCAATGGCCGCGGCTCGGACAAGGAGACGTACCACCTGGAGCTGGACCTGGCGGGCGCGGGCCTGCGCTACGCGCCCGGCGACGCGCTGGCGGTGGTGCCCGTTAACCATAACCCGCTGGTAGAGGAGGTGTTAAAGGCCTCGCGCCTCAGCGACATGGCCCCGGTGCGGCTCGGCGACGAAAGCCTACCCCTGGCCGCCGCGCTGGCCAGCCGCCGCGAGCTGACGGTGCTGACCCGCGACGTACTGGAGCGCTACGCTGCCCTGGCCCCGCACGCCGAGCTGCACGGCCTGCTGGCCGATTCGGCCCGCCTGCAACCCTACCTCTACGGCCGCGACGTGGCCGATTTGCTCACCGATTTTCCCACCGACCAGCTCACCGCCCAGGCCCTGGCCGACACGCTGCGGCCGCTGCCCAGCCGCGCCTACTCCATCGCCAGTAGCCTGCTGGCCCACCCCGACGAGGTGCACCTCACGGTGAGCGCCGTGCGCTACGAGGCCCACGGCCGCCGCAAGCACGGCGTGTGCTCATCGTTTTTGGCCGACCGCGTGGCGGTGGGCGACGAGGCGCGGGTGTATGTGCAGCAGAACGAATATTTCCGCCTACCCCCCACCGGCGACACGGACCTCATTATGGTGGGCGCGGGCACGGGCGTGGCGCCGTTCCGGGCTTTTGTGGAGGAGCGCGTGGAGCTGGGCGCGGCCGGGCGCAACTGGCTGCTGTTTGGTAACCCGCACTTTACCACCGACTTCCTTTACCAGGCCGAGTGGCAGCAGCACCTCAAGCGCGGCGGCCTGGCGCGGCTCGACGTGGCGTTTTCGCGCGACCAGGCCCAGAAGGTGTACGTGCAGGACCGGCTACTTGAGAACAGCCGCGACGTGTTTGGCTGGCTCGAAAACGGGGCGCATTTTTACGTGTGCGGCGATAAAACCCGCCTCGGCCACGCCGTGTTGGCGGCCCTTATTCAGGTAGTAGAAAAGGAAGCCGGCCTCGCGCCCGCCGAGGCCACGGCCTACGTGAAAAACCTGCGCAAGCAGCGCCGGTATCTGGAAGACGTGTATTAGTAACTATTTAAAAATCAACCGGAAGAATAGTTGATTAACCCGCCCTTTTTGAAGGGCAAAATCATGATGAGCGCTTTCCTACCTCCGAAAATACTTGCCGCTGCCAGCCTCGCTGGGTGCTGTTGTTGAAGCCAGCCTGGAGCCAGGTTCGCTATTTGCAGCCGCCGGATTCCTGACTAATCTGGGCCAGCCGGCCCGCACTCACTGCCTCATTTACTGAAAGTTATATTTTTTTGGAATGAAGCCCGTTTACTCTTCTTTTGTCTTAGCCCCGGCCCTGCTGCTTGCCAGCCCAGTGGATGCCCTGGCCCAAACCGACCTGATTGCCATCAGTGGCGTAGTGCGCGAAAAAGGCACCGGGGAGGCGCTGCCCGGCGTCAGCGTTAGCGTGAAGGGTGCCAGCGTGGGCACGCAGAGCGACAGCGACGGCCGGTTTGCCTTCAGGGCGAAGCTGCGCTACCCCTTCATTTTGGTCTTTAACGCCCTGGGCCACGATACGCAGGAGCTGGAAATAGGCAGCGCCAGCCAGCCCGTTTCGGTAGCGCTAGAGGCGAAGAACGTGCTGACCAGTGAGGTAGTCGTATCGGCCTCGCGGGTGGAGGAAAGCCGGCTGAAGTCGCCGGTGGCCATTGAGAAGCTCGACATTCGGGCCATCAAGGAAACGCCGGCCCCGAGCTTTTATGATGCGCTCGAAAACGTGAAGGGCGTGCAGATGCTCACCAGCAGCCTCACCTTTAAAGTGCCGAATACTAGGGGCTTTAACGTGCCGAATAACTTCCGCTTCATGCAGCTCGTGGATGGCGTGGATATGCAGGCCGCCACCCTGGGCGTGCCGCTGGGCAACGCCATCGGGCCGACCGAATTGGACATTGCCAGCGTGGAAATCACGCCCGGCGCGGCCTCGGCCCTGTATGGCATGAACGCCATCAACGGCCTGGCCAATCTCACCACCAAGAGCGCCTACACCTACCAGGGCCTGAGCGTGTACCAAAAAATCGGGGTAAACCACGTCGATGGCATCGACCGCAACCCGAGCGTGCTCACCGAAACGGCCGTGCGCTGGGCGCAGGCGTTTGGCACCGACAGCCGCTGGGCCTACAAGGTGAACCTCGACTACCTGCGGGGCACCGACTGGCTCTCGAACACCCAAACCGACCAGAACCCGCAGCCGCTGGCCACGGCCAACCCGGCCTTTCCGGAGCTGGCGGGCGCCTACAACCCGGCCGCCGACCTCTGGAACCGCTACGGCGACGACACCAACTCGTCGCTCTCCATTACGATTCCTTATCAGGGTAAAAACCAGACGTTTACCGTAACCCGCACGGGCTACTACGAGAAGGACCTGGTTCACCCCGTGGTGCGCAACATCAAGGCCGACGCCAGTGTGTATTATAAGCTGACCGACAAGGTAGAGCTGAGCTACAACTACCGGTTTGGGCTGATGGACGGCGTGTTTCAGCGCGGCAACAAAATTCAGCTCGATGGCGTGACGGTGCAAAACCACAAACTGGAGCTGAAGGGCAGCGACTTTGCGGTGCGGGCCTACACGCTGCTCGAAAACACGGGTAACTCGTACAACCTCAACCCACTAGCGCTGAACCTGGACCTGCAAAACGGCTCGAACGCGGTGTGGGGCAAAAAATTCACCACTGCCCTGCAAAGCCAGCTACAGGCGGGGGTAGGGCTGGCCCCGGCGATGGTGGCCGCCCGCGCCGCCGCCGACGCCGGCCGCGCCGAGCCCGGCACGCAGGCTTTCAACGACCTCAAAAACCAGATTATCGGTATAAATAACTGGGACAGCGGCGTGAACGTGAAGGGCGCGCCCATTCCGGGCGGCGCGGCGCTGTCGCAGCACAGCCGCACCTACCACACCGAGGGCACCTGGAACCTGGGCCCGCGCATCAAGTTTCTGGATGTGCTGGTGGGCGCCGATGCCCGCGTGTACCAGATTATTCCCGACGGCAACAACTTCGTGGATTTCAGCCGGCCGCTGGCCGAGCGCAATCAGCCGGGCGGCAACTACGTGTATTACAATAAGTTCGGAGCCTTTGTGCAGGGCACTAAGCTGCTGCTCGACGACAAGCTTAAGCTCACCGGGTCGCTGCGGGTGGATTATAACCCCGAGTTTACGGCCAAGGTAAACCCGCGCCTGGCGGCCGTGTACACGCTGGCCGAGAAGCACAATTTCCGGGCTTCGTACCAGAATGGCTGGCGTTTTCCGTCGCTGTTTGAGGCCCTTTCCTTCGTGAACAACGGCAACGTGCGCCGCGTGGGCGGCCTGGCCCGCGTGAACGACGGGCTGAATTACCTGCAAAATTCCTACACCCGCGCCTCCATCGACCAGTTCAACGCGGCCGTGAACGCCTACGTGGCCGCCAACAACGGCACGACCGCCGCCCAGGCCGCCGTGCTGCCCCAAAACAGCCGCCTGCTGCAAGTAGCCAACCTGCCCACCGAGCAGCCCGAGCAAATCAACGCCTTCGAGGTGGGCTACCGCAGCGTGCTGCTCGACAATAAGTTAGCCATTGACGCCGATGCGTATTATAACGTGTACTCGGGCTTTTTGGGCCAGGTAGAAGTGAGCGTGCCCAAAGATGCCAGCGGCAACCAGGTGGCCGTGGGCACCGATGCCGCCGCGCTGGCCGCCCTGCGCGCCAACCGCGATGCCCGCCAGGACCGCTACCGCGTGTACACCAACTCGCGCCAGAATTACCACAGCTACGGCTCCACGCTGGGCCTGACCTACAACTTCATCGGCAAATTCACGGCAGGCGGCAATATTAACTACAACGCCTTGTCGGCCAACAGCGCGGCGGACGTGTTCGTGACGGGTTTCAACACCCCGAAATGGGCCGGCAGCGCCTCGTTTGGCAACCGCGAAATCGCGCGCAACCTGGGCTTCAACATCGTGTACCACTGGCAAACTTCCTTTTACTGGGAAAGCCCGCTGGCCAACGGCCAGGTTCCCGCCTACACCAACCTCGATGCCCAGGTAAACCTGCGCGTGCCGAATCTGAAATCGACCATCAAAGTCGGCGGCACCAACGTGTTTGACCGCCGCTACTACCAGTACGCCGCCGGCCCCACCATCGGGGCGCTCTACTACGCCAGCATCACGTTCGATGCCACGGTGCTGCATTAAATAAGTTAAAAGTTTAGCGTTAAAAGTTAAAGCTGAATGGCTTACGCGATTTTAACTCTTCACTTTTAACTTTTAACTCCCCCATTCCATGTCCGTTATCCTGCCCCCTACCCCCCCTGCGCACTCCGAAGTCGAGCACGTGAAAGTTGCCAGCCGCTACCTGCGCGGCACTATTGTCGAGAGCCTCAACAACCGCCTCACCGGCGCGCTGAACCCCGACGATACGCACCTCATCAAGTTTCACGGCTCATACCAGCAAACCGACCGCGACCTCGAAAGCGAGCGCAAGCGCCAGAAGCTGGAGCCGCTGTTCTCCTTTATGATTCGGGTGCGGGTGCCGGGCGGCGTGGCCTCGGCGGCGCAGTGGCAGCGCCTGGATGCGCTGGCCGACGCCTACGGCAACGGCACGATGAAGCTTACCACGCGCCAGACGTTTCAGCTGCACGGCGTGTTGAAGCGCGATTTACCAGCTGCTATTCAGGGTTTTAATGAGGTGCAGATGGACAGCATCGCGGGCTGCGGCGACGTGAACCGCAACGTGATGTGCAACACCAACCCGCACGAGTCGGCGCTGCACGGCGAGGTGGTGGCGCTGGCCCAGGCCATCAGCACGCACCTCACGCCGCGCACCACGGCCTACCGCGAAATCTGGCTCGATGGCAGCCTGCTCGAAACCACCGAAGCCGTGGACGACGAGCCGATTTACGGCCACACCTACCTGCCGCGCAAGTTCAAAATCGCGCTGGCCCTACCCCCCTACAACGACTCCGACATCTTTTCTAATGACATTGGCCTTATCGCTATTGAGGAAAATGGCGCGCTGGCGGGCTTCAACGTGGCCATCGGGGGTGGGCTGGGCATGACCTTTGGCCTGCCCGAAACCTACCCCCGCCTGGCCGACCTCATCGGCTTCGTGACTCCAGATAAAGTACTGGAAGTGTGCGAGAAAATCGTGACTATTCAACGCGACTGGGGCAACCGCGCTAACCGCAAAATCTCGCGCTTCAAGTATACCATCGACCGCGTGGGCCTGCCGGCCGTGGTGGCCGAGCTGCACCAGCGCCTAGGCTACGCGCTGGCCGAGGCGCGGCCCTACCAGTTTTACAGCTCCAGCGACGCCTTTGGGTGGACGCAGGGCACCAACGGTTTGTCGCAGCTCGTGTTGTTTGTGGAAGGCGGGCGCATACTCGACCGGCCGGGCTACCGGTTGAAGTCGGCGCTGCGCGAAATCAGCAGCTTCCACACTGGCGAGTTTCGCCTCACGGGCAACCAAAACCTGATTCTGGCCAACATTGAGCCGCAGCACCGCGCTCGTGTTCAAGCTGTTCTGGAAGAAAACGGTGCCGCGCCCAAGGCCGAGCAGCTCACCGCCCTGCGCCGCGACGCCCTGGCCTGCGTGGCCCTCAACACCTGCTCGCAGGCCTTCGCCGAAGCCGAGCGCTACCTGCCCCAGCTGCTCGATAAGCTCGATGCCGTAATTCGGGCCCACGGCCTGGCCGAAAACGGCATCCTCATCCGCATGACGGGCTGCCCGAATGGCTGCGCCCGCCCCTACCTGGGCGAAATCGGCTTGGTGGGCCGCGCGCCCGGCCGCTACAACCTCTACCTAGGCGCCGACCACGCCGGCGAACGGCTTAATAAGCTCTACCGTGAGATGCTGGATGAAGATGACATTTTGCAGGAATTAACTCCCCTGTTGGCCACTTACGCCACTAATCGCCAGTTCAATGAGGGTTTTGGCGACTTCGTGGTGCGGACGGGGGTAGTGAAAGCCACCGTGCGCGGGTTGGATTTTCACGCCTGAGTCGTATTTTACCTCGAATTATGGCAACTGACCTGCTTACGCCCCCGCCGCCAACCGCGGCTGCTCCCAGGCCCAGGCCGGTGGGCGGCGGCCCGCTACCCGTGTTTCTGGACTTGGCGCAGCGGCGTATTTTGCTGGTGGGCGGCGGCCCTGAAGCTTTAGAGCAGCTCGCGGCCGTGCTGGCCGCCGAGCCCACGGCCGCCGTCACGGTAGTGGCTCCGCGGCTGCGGCCCACCCTGCGCGCTCTGGCCGCCCGCCACCCGCAGGTGGTACTGCTGGAGCGCACCTTCGAGCCCAACGACCTACCCGGCCACGACCTCGTGCTGGTGGCCACCGATGATGCCGTGCTGCACGGGCTGGTGCGGGCTGGCGCGGCCGCCCGCCGCCTGCACGCCGTGGCCGCCCTCGGCCCCCCCGATGAGGTAGCGGCCGTGGCCTACTGGCAGCGGGTGGCAACCTATTCGCTGGCCGCGTTCGCGGGCTTCTTGGTGCTCAGCATTTTATCGTATTATTTTACCTGGCCGCAGGTGTTGCACATCGCTCAGAATTCGGGCATGTTCTACACCTTCGTAGCGGTGGGTTTTGGGGCGCAGCTTATTGACGGGATGCTGGGCATGGGCTACGGCGTGGTATCGGCCATCAGCTTAATGTCGTTGGGGCTGAACCCGTTGGCGGTAAGCGCCAGTATTCACACGGCCGAGATGTTTACCAGCGGCGCGTCGGGCTACCACCACTACCAGTTTGGCAACGTGAATAAGCGGCTGTTCAAGGTGCTGCTGCTGCCCGGCATCGCGGGCTCGGTGGGCGGGGCGCTGCTGCTGGTCCATTTTGGGGTCAAATACGCGAATTATATCAAGCCGCTGCTGGCCGTATACCTGCTCATTCTGGGCATCCGCATCATTGCCAAGGCCGTGCGCAAACAGCCGCAGGTGCGCCGCAAAGTGAAGAATGCGGGCTGGCTGGCTGGTGCGGGTGGCTTCCTCGATTCGTTTGGTGGGGGCGGCTGGGGGCCGCTGGTCACGAGCACACTCATTGCTAACGGCCGCACGCCCAACTTCGTCATCGGCACAGTGAGCCTGGTCGAGTTTTTCGTGACTCTCGCTAGTGCGCTCACCTTTTTCTCGATGGGCGGCCTCTCGCACTGGCAAATTGTGGCCGGCCTCATTGTGGGCGGCGTGGCGGCCGCGCCGCTGGCCGCCCGCCTGGCCGGGCGCATCCCTACCCGCCTCATGTTCATCGGTGTGGGGCTGATGGTGGTGGCCTGGAGCCTGTGGGCGCTACGCCACGGCTTGGAACTGCTGGGGGGGTAGGGCAGCAATACCTTTTCCCAATCCCCTTCCCTGGTCATCAGTCGGCCGCCAAGCCCCGCTAGCAACCTGCTGGCGGGGCTTTTTTAGGCGCTACGCTAACGAAGTTTTTTATTTTGACTTTCAATTAATTACGCTTAATTTCAAACATTCATTCGCGTTCCCGCTACCCCTATTTCCCCCGTTCTATGGAAGCCGCCCTTACTCAAATCCGCGACCAGCAGCAGCAAACCTGGGATACGTTTTCGCCCGGCTGGCGCAAGTGGGATGCCTGGACGATGGATTTTTTGCGCCCGATGGGCACGAAAATTATTGAGGCGCTGCATATTCAGCCCACCGACCAGGTGCTGGACATTGCCACCGGCACCGGCGAGCCGGGCCTGAGCATCGCGCGGCTCGCATCGCAGGGCAGCGTGGTGGGGTTAGACCTTTCCGTAGGAATGCTGGCCGTAGCCCACGACAATGCCGCCCAGCAGGGCCTGGCCAACTACGCGGCCGTGGCCGGCGATGCCTGCGCCCTACCCTTCCTGGACCAGCGCTTCGATGCCGTGAGCTGCCGCATGGGCTTCATGTTTTTCCCCGATATGCTGCTGGCTGCCCAGGAAATGCACCGGGTGCTGAAGCCCGGCGGCCGGCTGGCCACCTGCGTGTGGGCGGCCCCGGCCCACAACCCCTGGATAGCCACCATGATGGCCAGCATGAGCCCCCACCTGGCGCTGCCCGCACCCGCGCCGTTGGCCCCCGGCATGTTTCGCTGCGCCCAGCCGGGAATGCTGGCCGGCCTGCTCGAAACAGCTGGCTTCTCCGGCGTGCACGCCGAAGAAGTGCAAAGCACCGTCGAGTTCGACGGCCCCGAGCACTACTGGCAAAATATGCTGGAAATAGCCGCCCCCGTAGTGGCCGCCATGAGCCAGGCCGACGAAGCCACCCGCGCCGCCATCAAGGCCACGTTGTTCCGCAAGCTGGAGCCGCTGCTCGTAGCGGGAAAGCTTTCCCTACCCTTTGGCTCCCTGGTACTTACCGGCGAGAAAGGATAGTAACTGTCTGCTCGCTCGTTCTTCAATTCCGCTGGCGTCAGGTCGGCGGTTTTTTTTGTGCGGAAGCTTGTCAGGAAGTGGACCGCCCTCAGCGTGGCGCGCCGAGGGGGCGGGCAGTAGCTGGTTGGCATAACAATT
This sequence comes from Hymenobacter psoromatis, assembly GCF_020012125.1. Classification (NCBI taxonomy): domain Bacteria; kingdom Pseudomonadati; phylum Bacteroidota; class Cytophagia; order Cytophagales; family Hymenobacteraceae; genus Hymenobacter; species Hymenobacter psoromatis. The sequence goes on along the minus strand of NZ_JAIFAG010000001.1, from coordinate 931,434 downwards.
GGGGACGCAGCTAGCTATCCAACTAATCTACTGATATTTTTTCAAGTATATAATTTCCCATGATAAAACGCTTACTTTTCGCGGTGTTCCTGAGTTCAAGCCTGTGGGCCGGCACCGCCCGCGCCCAAACGCCCGCGAAGGGCGAAACCCTGGCTTCGCAGCAGCTGAAGCAGCGCCTGCGCGGGCAATACCTCACCAACGACACGGCCCAGGCCATTATTAACCTCTATAGCCGGCGACAGGCGGGGGGCGTAGAGTGGATGATTGCCGCCATGCTTTCGGCGGTGCGCCTCGGCACCGCCAGCTCGGGCACTACTACTACCAGTTACGGCGGCTATAACACCACTACTACTGACGGTGGCACCAATATGGGCGGGGCGCTATTAGTGGCGACGCCCTTCCTAGCCTACGGCACGGCCAAGCTGCTACGCTACAGCAACGGCCACCTGGAGCAGGTACTCGCGGCCTACGCGGCGGGCCAGCCCCTACCCCACTCGCTGCGCCGCAAGCTCAAGCGGCGCTTGTTTACGGCACCCATCGTGCCCTATAAGCACATCAGCGCGCAGCCGGCCCCGGCTACCCCGGCCGCCCCAACCGTTAAGTAACGCCTTGCCTACCATGCGCTTCGTACTTTGCCTGCTGGCGGCCTGGCTGCTGTGCCTGCCGCTGGCGGCCCAAACCAACGTCCCCACCCCGCCCCTCGGGGCTTCGCCCGCCGACGCCGGGGCCGTGCTCGTTTTCAATAACTGGTACCTGCCGCGCTACCAGGCCAGTGCCAGCAGCGGGGCCGACACTACCGGGGCGCTGCTCTCGCTGTTTCGCAAGCGCCGCTACGCGGGCTTCCTGTACACCATTCCGTTTATCGTGGGGGTTTCGCTGGCCTTACCCCTTTCGACTACCGACAGCCGCGGGCAGCAGCACGTAGCCAGCGAAGCCATTTCACCTCCGCTCGGCATCGCGGTGCTGGCGGGCACGCTGGTGGGCTTCGTGGTGCACGCCAACCGTTTCAACAAAGACCACCTGCTGGCCATCAACCGGGCCTACGCGGCGGGGCAGCCCATTCCGGCCCGCTACCGCCGCCTGCTCCGCGACCGGCACTTTGCCGAGGCGGCCCTGCTGCGCGAGGGCCTGGCCCAGCAAATGGCCCGCGAACAGCTATCGGCTAACTAGCGCCCGGCCCTACCCCCCCCTTTGCGACGAGTCGCGCACTATCAATCGGGGCTTGAGCACGATACCGCGGGGGGTGCTGGGCTTGTGCTCGGGGGTAGGGAGCATTTTTTGGAGCTGCTGCACGGCAGTGCGGCCCATTTGCTCGCAGCGCTGGTCCACGGTGGTGAGGGCGGGCTCGGTGAGCTGGGTAAATACCTCGTTGCTGAAGCCAGCAATGGCTATATCTTCGGGCACCCGGCAGCCGTGCTTTTTGGCCACCTGCATGGCCCCCACGGCGGCTAGGTCGTTGGAGCTGAACACGCCATCGGGGCGGCGGGTGGGCGAGAGGCGCAACAGGCCGCGCATGGCGGCGGCCCCGCCCTGCTGGCTCAGCTCGCAGAAGGCGATGAGGCGCGGGTCGGGGGCAATGCCGTGGGCGGCCAGCGCGTCGAGGTAGCCCTGGTGGCGGTTTTGGTGGATGTTGACGTGCAGCGGGCCGGTGAAGTGCGCGATGCGCCGGCAGCCCTGCGCCAACAGGTGCTCGGTTACCTGGTAGGCCCCCAGGTAGTCGTTGAGCGTGACGGAGGTCACATTCGGCCCCTTGAAGCCCTGCACTACCCGGTCGAAAAACACGAGCGGCACGCCCTGCTGGCGCACGGCCTCGAAGTGCTCAAAATCGGTGGTCGTGTCGGAGAGCGAGAGTAAGATGCCGGCCACCTGCGCCCCCATCAGCAGCTCGATAATCTGCTTTTCCTGGTCGGCATTCTCGTTCGATTGACAAATCATGACGTTGAAGCCTGCCGCGCTGGCTTCGCTGGCAATGCCGTGAATGACTTCGGGAAAGAAATAGCCCGTGATGTGCGGCACTATCACGCCGAGCGTGTTGCTGCGGCCGCGGCGCAGGCCAGCGGCCAGCGGGTTGGGATGGTAGTGCAACTCCTTGGCCAGCTGGCGCACGCGCACCTTGGTGGCCTCACTCACGTCGTGGTGGTCGGCCAGGGCCCGCGAGATGGTCGAAGGCGACAAGCCCAGTTCCCTGGCCAGGTCGGTGATGGAAGCGCGGCGGTTCATAAAGCGGTAGGATGAGGGTAGCGGTTTGCAGGCCGGATTTTCAGGAAATTAAAAATTAAAAATGATAAATTAAAAATCTGACCATCAAATTTTTAATTTATCATTTTTAATTTTTAATTTCCCCAGAACCTACCCGAGCGGCACGAGACAATAAGAACGGCAAAGATGGGGTTTAAGGTCGTTAGCGCCAGCCTAGCCCGGCCGCCGGGGGCCAAAAAGGCGGGCCGGCCGGCGCGCCGCCGACCGGATGAGCCCGGCTAACGTAGCTTGCCGTATGAAGTCGTTTCTCGTCTGGCGCGTGCTGGGTGCTGTTTTTTTGCTGCTGCTGCTGGCCCTGGGGGTAGGCGGCTGGCTGCTGAGCAGCCGCTACGCCAAGCCCTACGTGCAACGGCTCGTGCGCGAGCAGCTAACCGGCAATTCGGAGCTGGTGCTGGCCCCGTTTGACGTAGAATTTTCGGTGTGGCGCGATTTTCCGCACCTCACGGCTTCGCTGCGCCATCTCACCCTGAGCGACAGCGCCCACCACCGCACCCTACCCGTGCTGCGCCTGGGCCGCGCCGACCTGCGCCTGAACCTGCGCGCCCTGCTGCACCACCGCGTGGAAGTAACCCGCCTGACCCTGCACGACGTGGCCATTGGCCAGCGCGTGGACTCGCTGGGCCAGGTGTGGGGACTGCGCGGCAAGAAGCAAGCCTCGGTGGCCCCGCCGCCCAAAATTGACCTGGCTCTCGACTCGGTTATTATCTACAACTTCGGCATTTTTACCCGCAACGACTACACCCACAATGCGTTGCTGGGGCGCGTGTACCAGGCGCGGCTGGCCGCCAGCCTGCACCAGGGCGTGCTGGCCGTGCAGGGGCGCGTGCGGGGCCGCCTGGTGAAGCTGCGCAACCGCACCGGCGACCTGCTCACCGACGAGCCCCTGCGGGCCTACCTGCACTACCGCTATGATTTTGGTACCCGGCGGGGCGAGTTTGCCCGCACCTGGGCCACGCTCAACGGCGATACCATCCGCGTCAGCGGCACCCACTCGCCCGACCTGGCGGCGGGCGCAGGCCTACCTAGAGGCACGGTGCTGAACCTGCGCTTTGCGGGCAGCCAGCCGCTGCTGGCCGTGCTGCATGCCACCCTACCCCCCTCGCTGCGGCCCATGCTGGCCGGGGCCACCAGCGCCAGCAAGGCGCACATCGAGTACCTGATGACGGGCTTGAGCGGCCCTAAAGTGCGCCCACGCGTGGTGCTGCACTTCGGGCTGCGCGGGGCCCGCGTGCGCTGGCCCGACCCGGCCCGGCGCATCGACCGCTGGGACTTGCAGGGCACGTATGACAACGGCCCGGCGCACCTGCCCGAAACCATGTCCCTGACCCTGAGCCAGTGCCGCATCTACTCGCCGGTGGGGCAGCTTGACGTGGCGTTTGAGCTGCGCGATTTTCGGCGGCCCTACGTGCGCGGGCAGTTGCACGGGCGCACCGGGCTGCCAGCACTCACGGCCCTGCTTTCGCCCGAGCACTGGCGCGCCCGGCGCGGCATTGCTGACCTCGACGTGCGGCTGGCGGGCCGGCTGCCGGCAATGGGGCAGCTGCGGCGCGGGCAGTTTGGCAACACGCTGTCGGTGCGCGGCACGGCTACCCTGCACGATGCCACCTTTGAGCTGGACGGCCACCCCGGCGACCTGCATGGGCTTGACGTACGCATTGGACTGCGCGACAGTCTCTGGCAGCTTGATAATGCCTCGGGCGTGCTGGCGGGCATGTGCTTCCGGGCTTCGGCCACTACTACCTACCTGCTCGACTACCTTACCGGGCAGCACCCCACTACCGCCATCCGGGGCAGCTTCGCGGTGGATGAGCTGGACCTGGGCAGCCTGCGGCAGCTGCTGCGGCCGGGGGCGGGGGGTAGGGCAGCGAGCCGGCCCGGCCGGCGCGGGCCGCGCAGCCTGGCCGACCGGCGGCGCATTGCCACCACGCTGGGCAGCCACCTTATTCCGGCCGGCATGTACCTCGACGTGGCGGTGCGCTGCGGCCGCCTGCCCCTGGCCACCGACACGCTGCGCGACCTGGCCGTGCGCGTGCGTCACGATGGCGAGCGGGTGCAGCTCAGCGATATTCAGGGTAAATTCTGGAATGGGGAGGTGCGCGGCCAGGCCCAGTGGCCCACCGATTCGGCCAACCGGGTGGTACCAGTAGCCTACAACCTTGATTTTAAATTTGATACTCTCAGCTACGCCTATGTGCTGGCGCGCCTTATGCACCCGCCTCAGCACCCAGCCCGGTCGCCGCGCAGCCCGGCCCTGCGCGAGCTGCTGCTAGCAGCTAATGGCAAAATCAACTACGAAATCAACACCTTGCAATTGCCCAACGGCGAAAAGCTACACGACCTGCGCCTGCGCTTCGACAAGCAGGGCCAGCGCCTCAACCTGCCCTACGTGTACTTCCAGGACCCGCAGGGGGGAATAGGCAGCGGCTCGGCCACGGTGCAGCTGCAAGGCGTGCACCTGGTGCGTGCCGATGCTAATCTTTATTTGCGCTACCCCTCGCTCGACGTGCCGGCCCTGCTGCGGATGCTGGCCAGCGTGGCTCCGCCCCGCGCTGACTCGGCCACGCTGGCGGGGCGGCGGGCCCTGCGGGCGGCGCGGCGAGCGGCCAGTCTGCCAGTGGGCAGCGCGCCCGCGCCGGTCAGCTCGGTTATTGCCGACGGGCGCTTCACGGCCCTGCTACGCGTGGAGGCCGACCGCGTGCGCTACGCCGCCGTGCGGGGCACCCGGTTTCAACTGGTGTCGCGCTTGCAGGCTGGCGAGGCCATCGTGGACGACTGCACTGTGAATGCGCTCGGGGGCCGGGTGGCGCTGCACGGCCGCCTACGCACCGATGCCGGCCGCCGCCACCACCCCTTGCAGGCCCAGGTGCTGCTGGAAGATATTCAGCTGCCCGAATTATTTAACACCGCCAGCGATATGCAACTGGATGTGCTGAGCGAGAGCAACGTGCGCGGTACCCTGCGCTGCGCGGCCGCCCTGCGCACCGACCTCAACGAGAAATTCATCCCTACCCTCGACCGCACCAGCGCCTACCTCAAAGCCGACCTGCGCGACCTGGAACTGGTAGACGTGCAGCCGCTGCAAGAAGCTTTTAGCCTGTTTCACAAGCGCACCAGCCATTTGTATTTTGAGCCCGTGAGCAGCGAGTTTATTCTGAATAATGGCGAATTGCTCATCCCCGACCTGCGCCTGAACAGCAACCTGACCGAGCTGCGGGTGAGCGGCCGCTACGACTTCGCCGGCCCCGCCAGCCTCTACGTGGGCCTGAACGCGCTGCACGCCCTCACGGGCAACAACGAGAAACGCGTGGCCCGCATCCGGGCCGGCGAGCCCGTGCGCCGCCGCCGCGCCCCGCTCACCTACGTCAACCTCAGCCGCGCCGCGCCCCGCGATAAGTTTCGCGTTAAGCTCTTCCAGAAGCAGGAGCAGCGCCAGGCCCAAACCGACCTGCGCCGCGATTTTCGCCGGCTCGTCATCACCCAGCGCCTCGACACTACGCTACGCTTGCTGCCCGGCTCGCCGCTCGTGGTGTCACCGTAGGGGGAGTGGGGAATGGATGCTAAAAGAACGTCATGCTGACGAAGGAAGCATCTCGCTCGCGCAAGTAAACCTAACGTCTGAGGTTATTTGCGCGAGCGCGATGCTTCCTTCGTCAGCATGACATTCTTTTATTCACTTATTCGCCCACTTACTTCAAAATCTCCTCAATCCGCGCTAGCTCCTCCTGGCTGAACTGGTAATTTTTCAGGCTGCCGATGGCGTCGGTTACCTGACTCGGCTTGCTGGCCCCGATGATGACGGACGTGATGCGCGGGTCTTTCAGCACCCAGGCCAGGGCCAGCTGGGCCATTGTTTGGTGGCGAGCCTGGGCCAGTTCGTTGAGCTTTTGCACTTTGGCCACGTTGGGGGACGTGAGCTGGTTTTCGTCGAGCGCGCCGTTGCCGAGGTTGCGGGCCACCCGCGAGTCGTCGGGCACTCCGGCTAAGTACTTGTCGGTCAGTAGGCCCTGGGCCAGGGGCGAGAACGGGATGCACCCTACCCCCTCTTCGGCCAGCACATCGAGCAGGCCCTTTTCGGGCTCGCGCACCAGCATCGAGTACTTGGGCTGATGGATGAGGCAGGGCGTGCCCAGCGCGCGCAGCACCTCAATGGCGCGCCGCGCCTGCTCGGGTGGGTAGTTGGAGATGCCCACGTACAGGGCCTTACCCTGGCGCACCATACTATCGAGGGCACCCATGCTTTCCTCCACGGGCGTGTCGGGGTCGGGGCGGTGGTGGTAGAAAATATCTACGTAGTCGAGCTTCATCCGGCGCAGGCTCTGGTCGAGGCTGGACATCAAATACTTGCGCGAGCCGCCGTCGCCGTAGGGGCCGGGCCACATGCCGTAGCCGGCCTTACTGGAGATGATGAGCTCGTCGCGGTAGCCGCGGAAGTCGTCGTGCAGCAGGCGGCCAAACATCTCCTCGGCCGAGCCCTGGGGCGGGCCGTAATTATTGGCCAGGTCGAAGTGCGTGATACCCGCGTCGAAGGCCGTGCGCAGGATGGCGCGGCAGTTGGCCTGGGCATCTTTCTCGCCAAAATTCTGCCACAGGCCCAGCGACACGGCCGGCAGTTGCAGGCCGCTGCGGCCGCAGCGGCGGTATTGCATCGCCTCGTAGCGGGCGGGGTTGGGGAGGTAAGCCATGAGAAAAAGCCTGGGAGGAAAAGGGAACGTTGCGGCGCTAAAACTACTAGCCGCCGCCGGGGTTTCGGCCCTACCCCCCACCAGTGGCCCAGTAAACGTCAGCTAAGCATTACTTTCCGGTCCGCAAGCGCTTTTCGCCCCCCGTTTATGCCCCATCCCTACCCCCGCCGGCTGGCCGGCAGCCTGCTGCTGGCCGCCGCCCTCGCCCTGCCCGCCGCCGCCCAAACCACCCCGGCCACTCGCACCCAAGACTCGCTCTTCGTGCGCCAGAATTACCGCAAACTGGAGCAGCTCATTCCGATGCGCGACGGCACCCGGCTGGCCACCATCCTCTACGTGCCGCGCGATGCGAGCAAAGCCATCCCCTACCCCTTCCTGATGGAGCGGACGCCCTATTCGGCCGGCCCGCGCGGGGCCGACACCTACGCTACCCGCGGCCCCGGCCCCAGCCGCGAGCTAAGCCAGGAGAAGTATATTTTTGTGTACCAGGACGTGCGTGGGCGCTATCTGAGCGAAGGGCAGTTTGAGGAAATGACCCCCGCCCTACCCCCCGGTAGCGGCGGCAAGGCCGCCAAGGGCCAGGCCCACGACGAAAGTACCGACACCTACGACACCATCGAGTGGCTGCTGAAACACGTGCCCGGCAACAACGGCCGGGTGGGCATTACGGGCATTTCCTACCCCGGCTTTTACGCCTCGGCCAGCCTGCCCAACGCCCACCCGGCGCTGAAAGCCGTGTCGCCGCAGGCCCCGGTTACCGACGAGTTTATCGGCGATGATGCCCGGCACGGCGGGGCGTTTTTTCTGCTCGATAACTTCGATTTTACCAATTATTTCGACGTGCCCCGGCCCCAGCCGGTGGCGGCGTACCAGCAATTATTTGCGCCGAAAATTGCCGATGCCTACCAGTTTTTCCTGGACCTAGGGCCCATCAAAAACGCCAATCAGAGCCAGTATTTCAACGGCCGGGCGCGCATCTGGAACGAGTACCTGGCCCACGACACCTACGATGCCTACTGGCAGGCGCGCAATATCCGGCCGCACCTCACGGGCGTGCGGCCGGCCGTGCTGGTCGTCGGCGGCTGGTACGATGCCGAGGACCTGTTTGGGGCGCTGCACACCTACCAGGCCATCGAAAAGCAGAACCCCGCCGCCACCAACCGCCTCGTGATGGGCCCCTGGACCCACGGGGCCTGGAGCCGGCCCGACTGGAGCAAATTCGGCCCCCTGACGTTTGGCCAAAACACCGCCGAATACTTCCGCCGCACCCTGGAAACGCCGTTTTTCAACTTCTACCTGAAAGACAAAGGCAGCTTCAACGCGGCCGAAGCCACGGTGTTCGACACGGGCACGAACGACTGGAAAACCTACCCCGCCTGGCCGCCCAAGGCGGCGCAGGAAATGCCGTTTTATTTTCAGCCGGGCGGTGTTCTCTATGGAGTAGTAGAAGGGCAGCTTGCTCCTTATCAGCAGCAGTCTGACTTTCACATCGTCCGCACACAACCGGCTAACTCAATAGCTTCCCCTACCTTCTCCGAATACCTCAGCGACCCGGCGCACCCGGTGCCCTACGCGCCCGGTATCCTGAGCAGCCGCAGCAACGAGTACATGATTGCCGACCAGCGCTTTGCGGCCGAGCGGCCCGACGTGCTCACCTTCCAAACCCTACCCCTGCCCGCCGACCTGACCGTGGCCGGCCCGCTGGCCGTGGACCTCTGGGTGAGCACCTCCGGCACCGACGCCGACTTCGTGGTAAAGCTCATCGACGTGCTGCCCGACGACGCGGCCGACCCCGCCCCCGGCGCGCAAAATACCACCCTACCCGGCACCCAGCGCCTGGTGCGCGCCGACGTGTTGCGCGGCCGCTTCCGCAACAGCTTCACTAAGCCCGAGCCCTTCCAGCCCAACGTGCCCACCGAGGTGAAGTATGAGCTGAACGACGTGCTGCACACCTTCAAAAAAGGCCATCGCCTGCAAGTGCAGGTGCAAAGCAGCTGGTTCCCGCTGGTGGACCGCAATCCGCAGCAATTCGTTAACATTTCTACCGCCAACGCGGCTGATTTTCAGAAGGCTACCATTCGGGTTTACCACGAGTCCGGCCACGCTTCGAGTGTGACGCTACCGGTGCTGAAATAACCGTTTGTCCTTGCGAGCGCAACGCAGTGGAGCGCGGCAATGACAAACGACTCGCTACTTAAACCTCACTTTCCAGATGAAACGCCGCGCCTTTTTGCCGCTGTTGGGCCTGGCTCCGCTGGCCGCCACCTTTCGCCCCACGCGCCTGCTGCAACCCGAGAAGCTGTTTTTCAAAGACGACGGCACGATTCCGAATAGCGCCTATCCCCTGCTGCTGTACCGGCAGGCATTCGCGGCGCGCGACGCGGCCGGCGCGGCGTGGCTGGAAAGCCACTTTGCCGCTAATAACTGGACCAACTCCTGGCGTAACGGCGTGTACCCATTTCACCACTACCACAGCACATCGCACGAGGTACTGGGCATTTACGCGGGCGCGGCGCTGCTACACCTGGGCGGCGAGGGCGGCCAGAAAGTGCGCGTGCAAGCTGGTGATATCCTGGTGATTCCGGCGGGGGTAGGGCACAAAAACCTGGGCGGCGAGAACCTGGGCGTAGTGGGGGCTTATCCCGATGGCCGCCACTGGGACGTGAATCGCGGCCTGCCCGGTGAGCGCCCCCAAACCGATAAAAACATCGCCGCGCTACCACTGCCCGCCACCGACCCGCTACTGGGCCGTAGCACCGGCCTACCCGCCATCTGGCGGTAAGAGGTAGCGCGCTACAAGAACGGTCATGCTGAGCTTGTCGAAGCATCTCTGCCGCGCAAGTACTCCTAACATTTGAAGTTAGGTACGCGGCAGAGATGCTTCGACAAGCTCAGCATGACCGTTCTTGTAGCTTTTAGCGCCAGTGCTTACGCGGCTTGCTTCTGGGCGTGCCAAAGCACCAGTTGCCAGCCTTTGGCGGCGTCTTTGATGTAGACCACCACGTACTTGATGCGCGTGAAGCTGGGCTGGCCGTCGACGCCGGGGCCGAGGTCAATCTGGATGAGGGCGTTGACGATGGCCGTGTGGTCGTCGTTGTATGCCCGCACGGTCATATTCTCGATATCAACCTTATCGTAGCGGCTCTGGCCGCTGGCGATAGACGCGATATAGCTCGCCTTGCCATCCTGGTGGCCGTTGGAGTGGGTGTAGATGAGGTCGTCGGCAAAGATGCTTTCGAGCGTCGGCAGGTCTTTGGCAATCTGCGCGTCGAAGCGCCGGCGTTCGAGCTGTTCAATTTCCTGGATGGCGGACATGGGGAGAAATATTGGGTAATTGCTAGTGTAAAAGAACGTCATGCTGACGAAGGAAGCATCTTGTCTGCGCTACAAGACCCAAGCAAGCCAATGCATGTGAGCAAGATGCTTGCTTTATCAGCACGGCGTTCTTTTATCCTGAGCCCCCTAAAAAAGCGCCAGCTGCCCGCTCGGCCCGGCCGTTGCCTCAGCACCATCGAGAGTAGAAAGCGAGAGGCCCAGCAGGCGCACGCCCTGCGGCAGGGGTAGCAGGGCCGTTAGCAGGTCCTGGCCCAGACGGAGCAGGGCGGCTTCATCAAACACGACGGCGGGTAGGGTGCGGCTACGGGTAATTTGCTGAAAGTCGGCGTACTTGACTTTGAGTGTAACGCAGCGGCCCGACTGGCCGGTGCGCTGGCAGTAGGCCCATACTTTGGCGGCCACGGGCAGCAGCGCGGCTAGTAGGTCGGGCAAGTCGTGCAGGTCCTGGGCGAAGGTCATTTCGGTGCCCACCGACTTGCGGGGGCGGTCGGGGCGCACGGGGCGGTGGTCCTCAGCGCGGGCAATGGCGTAGTAGAAGCCGCCCGCCTTGCCGAAGTGCTGGCGCAGCAACGCCTCGGGCTGGGCGCGCAGGTCGGCCCCAGTGAAGATGCCCAGCGCGTGCAGCCGCGCCTGCGTAGCCGGCCCGATGCCGTGAAACTCGCCTACCCCCAGCCCGGCCACGAACGCTGGCCCGCGCTCGGGCGGAATCACATACTGCCCGTTGGGCTTGCGGCGGTCGGAGGCCAGCTTGGCCAGAAACTTATTGTAGGAAATTCCCGCCGAGGCCGTAAGCTGGGTGCGCGCCAGGATTTTAGCCCTGATTTGACGGGCCACCTCGCTGGCGAGGGGTAGGCCGGCCAGGTTATCCGTCACGTCGAGGTAGGCTTCATCGAGGGCCACGGGCTCGATGAGTGGCGTGTACTCGGCCATAATCTCCCGAATCTGGCCCGACACTTCCTTATACACCTCGAAGCGTGGCGGCACGAACCGCAGCTCGGGGCAGAGGCGCGCCGCCGTGGCCGCCGGCATGGCCGAGCGCACCCCAAATTGCCGAGCCTCGTAGCTGGCGGCCATCACCACGCCGCGGGCGCGGGTGCCGCCCACGGCCAGCGGCCGGCCGCGCAGGGCCGGGTCGTCGCGCTGCTCCAAGGAGGCATAAAACGCATCCATGTCGAGGTGAATGATTTTGCGCGGCGCGGCGGGGGGTAGGGAGGGCGTCACGCCTACGAAGCTACGGCGCTGGCCGGACTGCGCCCGCGGCTGCCAACCGCCCGCTCGAACCGTGCCTTATTTCACTCTAAGTAGGGGCCACTCACAAAAACCCCTCTTTCAGCGCCTCTCACCCTTCGTTAGGCCCACCACAGCAGTTATTGGGCGAAATAGCCAGGCAGGCAGGGTCTTGTGGATTTGTTTTTGCTGAGCAACAATTCAAATCCTAAAGATTCTCGCTTGGCTCTATTATCAAACTCTTATTTATGAAGCATTTTCTTACTACGATTACTTGTATACTGTTGGCGGGCTTGTACCGACCGCTGAGCGGAAGCGCGCAGTCGCTGAGCGGTACCGTATTTGAAGACGTGAACTACGGCGGCGGGGCGGGGCGCACCTATACTACGGCTACTACCTCGGCTACTGCCTCAGGCTTTGCAACGGGCAGCATTCAGCGGCCGGGCGCGCGCGTGGAGCTGTATAATGCCAGCGGCAATTTTGTAACGGCCACCACTACGGATGCCAACGGGCAGTATACTTTTGGTGGCCTGACCAGCGGGGCCGGCTACACCGTGCGGGTAGTGAACTCGACGGTGAGTTCGGGCCGGCCGGGCGCTACCGGCGGGCTGCTGCCGGTGCAGACCTTTCGCACCAGCGGCGGCGCGGCCGACGCGCAGCGCGTGGGCGGCGAAAACCCCGCCGCGGCCGACGGCGCGGCCAATACCGGCAGCGTGGTGGTGACGAGCACGACCATCGGCAACAATATTAACCTGGCTTTTACGGGCCTCACCTCGGCCGCCGGGGTAGATAATACCTTGTTCCTGGACAACGTGCAGGTGCTGCAAACCGGCACGCCGCTCGCCACGAACCCCATTCAAAACCCGGACTTTGAGAACGGCACGCTAACGACCTTCGGCGGCACCTACCAGTACAATCCGATTCCGGCCAGCACCTTTGGCTGGACGTTTAACAGTACCTCGGGTATTGAGGCCAACAACTCGGCGTTTACCCCGCCCAACACCGCTTCCAACGCGCGGGCTGGCTTTATTCAGAGTACCAGTGCTGGTGATGGGGCCATCAGCCAAGCCTTTAACCTGCCGGCCGGCACCTACACTATCAGCTTCGCGGCGGCCAACCGGCAGAGCGGCGGGCTGCAACGCATCAACGTGACGGTGAATGGCTACCAAGTGCTGGCGAACCTGCAAGCCGTGGCTAACAGCTACAGCACCTACACCACCCAAGCATTTACGGTAGGTACCGCCTCGACGGGCGGGCAAGCGCTGAGCAGCCTTTCGGCCCAGAGCGTGGCCCCGGTGACGGCCACGCTCTTGCCCATAACGGGCCTCGATTTTGGGTTTAGCTTCGACGTGGTGACCAATACCAACGACGCAGGCCAGGGGTCGGTGCGGCAGTTTTTGCTCAACAGCAATGCCCTGACCAACGCCAGCCTGGCGCAGCAAGGCCGGACCGCCGGCCAGGAGACCAGCATTTTCATGATTCCGAACGGGGTAGCCGGCAGCGGCGCGCCGCAGGGCTTGCAGCGCACGCCCGCCGCTGCCAGCGGCCTCAACGCCGGCAGCAGCCCCAATACCTGGGCGCAGCTGCAAGTACTGAGTGCCCTACCCACCGTTACGGATGCTAACACGGCGCTCGATGCCACTACGCAGACGACCAATGTGCAGGACTCAAACACCGGGCTGGTAGGCACCGGCGGCACCGTGGGCACCGACGCCCGCTCGCTGCCGCAGGTGAACCGCCCGGAAGTGGAGATTTACGGCGCAAATACGCTTAACAACGTGCTGCGCGTGGCAGCCAGCGGCGCGGTGCTGCGCGGCCTGGCTTTGCACGGAGCCGGGGCCAACGCCAACGGCACCGTAACGCTGACCGGTGCCCAGAATTTTCTGGTGGAGAGGTGTATGCTGGGTACTTCGGCCCTGACTATTGCGGACCCTAATATCTTGCAGGCCAATACGTACAGTGCCAACTACAACCTCCAGATTCTGGGCGTGAGCCAGGGCACGGTGCGCAACAACCTCGTGGCCTACGCCAGCTCGTCGGGCCTGATATACAATGGTACCGCTGGCAGCGGGCTGGTAAGCGTGACCAGCAACGAGTTCGTGCAGAACGGCTACCGCGTATCGGGCGGCGACAACATCACGGCCGGCGACAACGGCGTGGCCAACGGCACGGGGCCGCTGCGCATCCGGGCCAACCTCATCCGCTCGGCCAACTCCGATGGGGTGCAGTTTGAAATCGGCTCGCTGAGCACGAACGTTGTCACGAACAATACCTTCTTCGACAACGGCAATGGGGGCCTCACCATCGCCCGCTCGCAGCTCGAAGGCTCGGCCATTCTGTACTTGCAGCGCACGGGCGGCAAAACGAGCAGCAACAACGACTCCATTGCCTACAACGTCATCAATCAGTCGCAGGCGTCGGGCATCGTGGTGGGCTACGGGCAGCGCGGGGTAGTTATTACCCGCAACTCAATTTTCTTCAACGGCACGCCCTTCAACTCGCCCACCGGCGCGAACCTGGGCATTGATATTATTCCGCAGTCTGGCTTCTACGTGGGGTCAGGCAACACGGTGGGCGCACGCGACTACGGCAACGGCGACGGCGTGACGCCCAACAACGGCCCTACCTCGGTGAGCCCGGCCTATGGCAACGCGGGCATGAACTACCCCATCATCACCTACGCCAGGGTGTCGGCGCTGGCCAGCACCACGGTGAGCGTGGGCGGCTACGTGGGGTCGGCCCCCGGCCAAACGGCCTTCGCGGGGGCCGTGGTTGATTTTTATGCCGCCGATAACGTACCGGCCAACAACGGTGGGCCGGTGCTGGCCGGCGACGGCCGCAAGGTGGCCCACGGCGAAGGCCGCAGCTACGTGGGCAGCCTCACGGCCGATACCAACGGCAACTTTGCGGGCACCCTCACCATTCCGGCCAACACACCGCCCAACGTTGGGCCGGCCTCGTCGGGGCTGATTACGGCCACGGCCACGCTGGTGAGCACCAGCAGCAACTACGGCACCTCGGAGTTCAGCCCCAACGTGCCGATTATCATCACGGCCGACGTGTACGCGACCATTACGGGCGCGTCGGGCGGCGTGAACGCGGGCACCACGGGCACCTTCACGGTGCAGTTTGGCAACCAGTCGGGCACCGGCCCGGTGCAAGCCGACGGCGTGACGGCCCAGGTGCAACTGCCGGCCGGCCTCACCGGCGTGACGGCCACCAACGGCGGCACTTACAATTCGACTACCGGCATTATCAGCTACAGCGGCTACACCGGCTTGCAGGCCAATAATATCCCTTCGGGCAGCTCCTTCAGCTCGACCATCAGCTACCCGCAGCCGGTAACTGGTCTGGTGACGGCCAGCGCCACCATCGCCACCACCACCAACGAGGGCGGCCTGCTGGCGAATAACTCGGCCACGGCTACCAACCTCACCAACCTGCTTTATGACGTGACTACCACCGTGGCCGGCCCGGCCAGCGCCGTGGCCGGGGCGCAGGTGAGCTACAATGTGACCACCCTCAACCCCGTGAACGCGGCCTTTCCCTCGCCCGCGCCCCTGGTGACGCAAACGGTGAGCGTACCGGCCGGAGCCTCGAACGTGTACGTGACCGGCGGCGGGGTAGTGAGCGGTAGCCTGGCGGCGGGCTACACCGTTACCTTTCCCACGCTGGCCGCCCTCGCGCCCGGCCAGGGCCTGACCAACACCGTGAGCTTCACGGCCCCGGCCGGCAGCACCTACAACGTGACGGGCACCGTGAGCACGGCCCCGGCCGACGGCAACGGCGGCAACAACACCTCGACCATCACCACGACTACGCCGAGCGCCGCCAGTGGCTCACCGGCCAACGTGTACGTGAAAATATCGCCCGCTTCGTCCATCGTAGCCCTGAACGGGGCCGTGAGCCTGACCGTGGAGCAGGGCAACTACGGCCCCGGCGCGGCGGCCGGCCTCCAGACGACCGTGCTGCTGCCGCCCGGCCTGCCCACCAGTGGGGCCAACGCCCCTACCCTGGCCGGCTATACGCTCAGCAGCAGCACCGCTACCACGGCCACCTACACCAACGGTACGCTGACGGCTACTTACAGCGCGACCAGCGGCTTATTTACGCTGCCGGCGGTGACTGGCAGCCAGCCTTCCGGCACCACCGGCACGGCGGCTAACAACTATACCCTGGGCTACGTGGCCACAAAAGCCGGTGTGTTTCCGGCCACGGCCACGGTGAGCAGCACCACCCCCGACCCCGTGCTGGGCGACAACGTGGCCTCGGCCGAAGTGACGGTGAACCCCGGCGTGGCCGACCTGGCCATTACCATCATCGGACCCACGCTGGTGGCCGGCGGCGAAACGCTGACCTACACTGTGACGACCACCAACAATGGCCCGGCCGACGCGCAGGGGGTAGGGCAAATGGTGAGCATCCTGGCCGGCCTACCCCTGACCGGCCCCACGGCCGTGCGCCTCAACGGGGCCGCGCCCACCAGCGTGAGCGGCTCGGTAGCCACCTACGGCACCGGCACCGGCGCGGCCACCTACAACCCCCTCACCGGCGTAGTTACCTTCCCGGCAGCCGGGCTACCCCAGCTGGCGGTGGGCAGCGCCATAAGCAGCACCATTACCTACGTGGCCCCAGCCAACGGCAACGCGGTGCTCACCAATACGGCGGCCGTGCAGAGCAGCTCGCTCGACATGAACCTGGCGAACAACTCGGCCAGCGTGGCGGCCCCGCTTCAGCCGGTGGCCGACGTGCAGGTGAGCATCAGCGCGGCGGGCTTTATCACGACGAATGCCAGCGGTGGCAACCCGGTGCTGTTTGGCGTGACCACGCTCAACAACGGCCCCAACATTGCCCCCGGTACGGTGACGACCGTAGTGCTGCCTACCCTGCTGCCCATTTCGGGCACCGGCCCGGAAGTGGTGCGTATCAATGGCCAGGTGCCCAGCAGCGTGAGCAATGGGGTGGCTACCTACAATTTCGCGGATGGCAGCTCGGCTACCTACGACTCGCGCACGTCGAATAACTCGGCTACCCCCGGCCGCGTCACGTTCTCGGCGCAAACCAACCTACCGCCGGGCGGCTCGGGCGTGGGGGCCACTATTGGCTTCGTGGTGCCTACCGGCTACATCGGCCAGCTCGTGGCTACGGCCAGCGTGGCGGTGAGCGGCATTTTGGATAACGACCAGAGCAACAACCTGGCCCTGGCGCAGCCCGTGCTGGGTACGGCCAACGGCTCGAACGACGTTTCGACCACCGTCACGGCCTCGGCCAGTACCGTTACGGCGGGCCAGCCCCTCACGCTGACGGTGACCTCGAGCCCCGGCGGCGGGGCCAGCGGCGTGCTGCAAGCCTTGCAGCTGCCGGCCGGCCTCACCAGCAATGGCGGCACCGTGACGGTAAGCGGCGGGCCCAGCGGCTCGGTCGTGACCGGCGGCACGCTCTCGCCCAACTACGACAATACCAGCGGCCTGCTCACCTTCCCGGCCATCCTCAACCTGACTGCCCCTACCTCTTACTCAGTGGTTATCAGCCGGGTGCCGGGCCAGGGCCCGCTGGTGGCCACGGCCAGCATCACGGCCAATGAGCTGGACACGAACCCGGCCAACAACGTGGCTATTGCCTCGGTGACTATTACGCCCGCCGCCGCGCTGGGCGTAGTAGTTACCGGGCCGACCACGGCCCCGGTCGGCTCGGTAGTAACCTACCTGCTGGCGGCCACCAACAACGGCCCCACCACCACCACCGGCACCACCCAGACCGTGACCATCCCGGCCGGCGTCACGGCCTACTCGCTCAATGGCGGGCCGCTGGTGACCGTGAGCGGCCCCGGCCCCACTACCATTTCCCTGAGCGTGCCTACCACGCTCGTAGCCGGGGTCGCCAACACCATTACCAGCACCATCAGCTTCGTGGCCCCCGGCAACGCCGGCTCGTCGCTGGCGGTGAGCAGTAGCCTGAGCGCCACCGGCCCGGCCAGCCCGGTTACCGCCACCGGCTCGCAGACCACGATGCTCATCAGCCCCGCCCCGATTGCCTACAACGTGGTGAACACCCTAACCTCGCCCGAGGGCAACACGGCCCAGGCGGCCCTGGCACTCTCGCCGCTGCAAGCCCAGGCGCAGGGCTTGTCTTCGCTCAATGGCACGGCCCCGTTTGTGGTGCTGAGCCTACCGCTGGCCAGCCAGGGCGTGCTTTCGCTGGCGGGCTCGCCCGTGGCGGCCGGGCAAGTGCTCACGACGGCGCAGGCCGGGCAGCTGCAGTTCCTCCCCGCCGCCGGCTTCGTGGGCAATGCGCCGTTCACCTTCCAGGCTTACGACAACAACAACCTGCGCTCGAACGTGGCGCGCTACCTGATTCCGGTGGGCAGCGATAATGCTTCGGTGTACACGGCCACGCCCAGCAAGGGCGGGACTGTGTTTTACCAGAACAACGACGTGATTGCCTACGTAATCGACCCCAACGGAGCGCTCTACAATGGCACGGGCCAGATTTACCAGCCCACCGGCCCCAACGCCGGCCAGTCGGCCACCGGCCCCGTTAATAACGGCGTGCAGGCCACGACGACGACCGGCGACTTCACCAGCACCTCGGTGCCGGCCATCACCTCGCTGAGCTTGCTGGGCCTGACCTACAACCCGGCCACGGGCCAGCTCACGGTGCTGGACCGCACCAAGCTGAAGGCCGGCACCTATACCGTGAGCATGACGACCACCGACCTGCGCGGCGGCATCACGACCCAGCCCGTGACGTTCACCATCGGGGCCAACCCGCTGCCGGTGACCCTGACCGAGTTCACGGCCAAAGCGGTGCGCAACCTGGATGCCGCCCTGGCCTGGGCCACTGCCTCGGAGCTAAATAACGACCACTTCGACGTGGAGCGCAGCTTTGACGGCGCGACTTACGGGAAAATCGGGCAGGTAGCCGGCAGCGGCAGCACCACCGTGGCCCGCACCTACGCCTTCACCGATGCTGGGGTGGGCCGCGCCGCCACCGGGCCGGTATACTACCGCCTGCGCCAGGTAGATGCCACTGGCACCAGCAGCTACTCGCCAGTGCGCACCATCAGCTTCGCGGCCGCGGCCGCCAGCCTGGCCGTGTACCCCAGCCCCGCTACCAGCAGCACTACCCTCGACCTGAGCCTGCTGCCGGCCGGCACCTACCAGGTGACCCTGCTGGATGCCACCGGCCGCCTCGTGCGGCATTTCGACGCGGCCGGCGGAATGCTCCATTCGCTTGACGTGAGCGACCTGGCGACCGGTACCTACTTCGTGCGCTTAGCCGGCACCTCGGCCACCGGCCAGGCCCTCAACCTCAGCCAGCACCTCACCAAAGAATAGCAGCTTCGACCCAGCTATTTACTTAAAAACCCCCTGGCTGTTCAGCCAGGGGGTTTTTAAGTAAATAGCTTACCTCAGCGCGGCAGCAGCACCGTGAACGTGGAGCCAGTGCCCGCCTCGCTTTCCACGGCAATGCGGCCGCCGGCATTTTCCACCATCTTTTTCACCATAAACAGGCCGATACCGCTGCCTTCCACGTGGGTGTGCAGGCGCTCGAAGAGGCCAAAAAGCCGGCGCTGCCCGGCCGGGTCAATGCCGAGGCCGTTGTCGCGCACAGTTAGGCGCACGTGAGCGCCGTCGGGGTAGGCGCACACCTGAATGTGGGCCGGGCGCGCGGGCGCGCGGTACTTGAGCGCGTTGCTGAGCAGGTTGTAGACCACGCTGCGCAGGTTTTTTTCCAGAAAGCGCACCCCTACCCCCTCCGCCAAGTCGAGGTCGAGCCGGGCCCCGGCCCCGCGCACCAGCGGAGCCAGGTCGAGCATCACGCCCTGCACCACCGGGGCCAGCAGCACCAGGGCCGGGGCCAGGCCATGCTCGCGCTGCAGCTTGGCCACGTCGCTGAGCTGCTCAATAGTACGCTGGAAGCGCTCGACCGAGCGGGTAAGCATTCCCAGAATATTGTGCACTGCCGGCCGCTGCCGGGCCTCTACGGGCAGCTCGTCGGCGAGGGCTTGCAGCAGCCCTTCAATGTTGGTAATCGGGCCCTTCAGGTCGTGCGAGGCCGAGTAGATAAAGGTATCCAGGTCCACGTTGACGCGGGTTAACTCCTCGTTGTTGTCGCGCAGCAGGCGCTGGGCCTGGGCCACGCGCTCCTGGGCCAGCTTGTGCTCGTGAATGTCGGTGTAGGTGCCAATCCACTGCATCACCTCACCCTGCTCGTCGCGCGAGGGGAGGGCGCGGCCCAGCATCCAGCGGTAGTCGCCGGCTTGGTTTAGGATGCGGCATTCTAGCTCCAGGGGCTGCTGGGTAGCAAGCGCTTGCTCCCAAGTATGGAAAATGGGGGCTAGGTCATCGGGGTGAATCCGGCTAATTATCTGCTCGGGCGTCACGGCTTTTTCCCCCACGTAGTCGAACCAGCGGCGGTTGAGATAAGTGGTTTCGCCGGTCACGCCGGCCGTCCAGGCTATTTGCGGAATGCCTTCGAGCACCCGGCTCACCTCGGCGGCGGTGCGCTCCACGGCCCGGCGAGCCGCCTGCTGGCGCACCAGCTCCTCGTTTTTGCGGTCGAGCAGCTCATTCTGGCGCACCACTACCGAGCGGATGGCCGATATTTCCTGGCGCGCAGACATATCGGCCAGCAGCACGGCCAGCATAGGCGCGCCACTGAAAGTAAGCACGTTCATGGACAGCGAGAACGGGCGTAGGGCCCCGGTCTGGCGGTTGCGCAGGGGCATTTCGCCGCGCGCCTGGCTAGCCCAACCCTGCTGCCACAGCCCGGCCCAGTAGGCTAGGTAGTCGGCCGGCACAAACTCGGTGAACGGGTAGCCCAGCAACTCATCGGGCAGGCAGCCCAGGGCGGCGGCCAGGGTGGCGTTGGCGTACAGCACTATCCCATCGGCCCCCAGCAGCACCGCGCCTTCGCCCATCTGCTCCACCAGGGTGCGGTAGCCGTGGTCGGCACTTTCGAGGGTAAAGATGCGCGGTCCCTCCGCGCCCTGAATAGCCAGCGCATCAACGGCCCCCGTGCGCACGGCCGCAATAAGCTCTTCGGCTTCGCGCAGCTGCTGGCGCAGCTCTTCGTTTTCCCAAGCCAGGTCGGCGGCGGTGGGGTTCATGGGGTAGTAGCGGGGGGCAATAGATGGTCTAGGCCTAAAACGCTCAACACGAGCGGGCGGTTCGAGAGGTCGCCCACCAACCGGCGCTGAGGTAGCGGCCGCAGGCGCACCAGCGTGGGTGCGGCCACCAGCTGGGCCTGCTGGGCCAGCTCGGGCTGCTGGTAAATGTCGAGGATGCGCAGCACGTAGCCGCCGGGCAAATACTGCTCACAAATGGCCTTGATGTTGCGCACGGCCCGCGTCGAATTGGGAGTAGCCCCCGTCACATAAAGTACCAGCTCGTAGGCGGGCGGGCCGGGGGGGGTAGGGGCCGGTAGCACGGGCTAAGCGGATAGCCGCAGGTCGAGCCCCACAATAACCCGCTCCTCATTCGAGAGGTCGCCGATAACCCGGCGGATGGGCTCGGGCATCTTGCGCACCACCGTCGGGATGGCCAGAATCTGGTCGCCCTCGGCCAGCTGCGGGTTTTGCAGCAAGTCGATGACTTCCAAGCGGTAGCGGCCGGGCACGTGCTGCTCGCAGTAGCGGCGCAGGTTGGCCAGCGCCGCGCTCGACCGGGCCGTGGAGCCGGCCACGTACAGGCGCAGCTCCCAAGTTTCGCCGGGGGGTAGGGTGTCGGCCCCGAGTAGTTCTTCCCTCACATCATCCATCATAGCTAGCGGGCATACGGCGCTCAGGGCCGGGCGTTGGGCGGGGTAGGGAAATAATCGGCGGCGGTGCCGCCAGTGGCCAGGGCCGCGTGGCCCTCGCGCTGGGCAGCATCGCGGGCCTGCTCCTGCTGGCTGAGGTGGCGCAACTCTTCTTCGACCGACTCAAATTCCGTGCGCAAATTGGCGATGGTAGCTTCCAGCACCCGACGCCGGCGCTCCAGCTCGCGGTCGCGGCGCTCGGCTTCGTGCTGGCGCACTGCGAGTTGAGCTTCTTCCTGAATGCGCTGCGTGAGGCGGCCAGCCCCGGTAATAATACCATCGGGCCCAATTATAACGTCGAGCAGCTCCACGCCGTGGTCAGTTATTATAAATTCGCGCACCTGGTTGGAGTGCGCCATGCCCCTGGCCTTGAGAATGCTCAGGCCGCGGTTACGCTCGCCTATTCCCTCCAAGTCGCGCACCGAAATCCAGGTATCGACTAAGGACGACACGCCTTCTTCGGTTAGCTCCAATTGCCCATACTTCCCGCTGACGAGGGCCGTGAACAGTGCCGTAACGTTGTTAATCTTCAGGAAATCAATCATCCGCGTGAGCATACTACGCACTTCGCTGACGCTGCCTACCGAGATGAGGTTGCTGATGGGGTCGATGACGACGGCCTGGGGCCGAAACTCGCGCACATCGCGGTGCAGCGTCACGAGGTGGCGCTCCAAGCCGTTGAGTGTAGGCCGCGAGGCTTCGATGCGCAGCAGGTCCTGGTCGAGATAGGGCTGCAAGTCGAGCCCCACCGTCTGCATATTGCGGATGAGCTGAGCCGGCGATTCCTCAAAGGCAAAGTACAGGCAGCGCTCGCCGCGGCGGCAGGTTTCGGCGGCAAAGGCGGCGGCCAGCGTGGTTTTGGCGGTGCCGGCCGTGCCCGTGAGCAGCACGCTGCTGCCCCGGTACCAGCCGCGCTGCGCAAACATGGCATTGAGCCCCGGCACGCCGGTCGAAATAATTTCGTCGGACACGGTGTGGTCCAGCCGCAGCGACGTTACGGGTAGCACCGAGATGCCGTCCTCGCTGATGAGGTAAGGGTATTCGTTGGTGCCGTGCGTGCTGCCGCGGTACTTTACGATGCGCAGCCGCCGGGTCGTAATCTGCTCAATCACCCGGTTATCGAGCAAAATCACGCAGTCCGACACGTACTCCTCCAGGCCCTGGCGCGTGAGCGTGCCGTCGCCGCGCTCGGCCGTGATGATGGTTGTCACGCCCTTATCCTTGAGCCAGCGAAACAGCCGCCTAATTTCGGAGCGCAACACGGCCTGGTTGGTAAAACCCGAAAATAGCGCCTCAATGGTATCGAGCACCACGCGCTTGGCCCCGATAGAATCGATGGCGTAGCCCAGGCGGATAAATAGCCCGTCGAGGTCGTACTCGCCCGACTCTTCTACTTCGGAGCGGTCGAGGTGCACGTGGTCGAGGCGCAGCATCTTATCGGCCTGCATCTGGCGCAAGTCGAAGCCCAGCGAGGCCACATTTGCCGTCAGCTCGTCGGCGGTTTCCTCGAAAGTCATCAGCACGCCCGGCTCCTTGTATAGCTCCACACCGCGCACCAGAAACTCAATGGCCATCAGCGTTTTCCCGCAGCCCGCGCTGCCGCAGAGGAGGGTAGGGCGGCCCAGCGGCAGGCCGCCTTCGGTTATCTCATCTAGACCTTCGATGCCGGTGGGCGACTTAGGCAGCCGGGGCAAGGCAGCAAGGGGAGAGGTCATAGCAGCTTCGCTAAAAAAAGGAGGGTAGGGCGGATTTTAGTGCAAGGTAAGCCTGCGACTTCCTTATAGAGCAGGACTTAATAGAATCGTCCGTTGTTGCTTCACTGCGCTCGGTTCTGAAATCGTTCGGTTGTCATTGCTTCGCGTTGCTCGCAACGACGGCCATCTTTGTACAGACCAACTACGCCCGCCCTACCCCCGCCGGGCCTGGCGGCGCTGGCGCAGGCTGGCCAGCCGGGCGCGCTCAGCGTGGCGCGCCTCGCGCAGCAGCAGGCGCTCGGGCAGCCGGGCCATGAGGCGCTCACGCACATACTGGGCCAGGGCCGACAGCGGCACGGTGTGGGCCGTGCGCAGGTATTGGGCCACTTCGCGCTGGCGCAGGGTGCTGGCCCCGGCCAGGCCCCGCGCCAGCAGAAACTGCTTGATTTCCTCTACCCACAGCAGCCCGGCCAGCGGGGCGCGCTGCACGGTGGCGTTGTAGCCGGCCGGGCGGTGGCAGCGCAGGGTAGGGCCGTCGGCGGCGGCTACCAGCACGCCTACCCAGGCGGGCAGGCGCGGTAGCAGCTTGGCCAGGTGCTTTTCAGTAACCACGAAGGTGACAAAATCATAGACTTCGGCGTAGCAGCGGAGCTGGTTTTCTACCCGTTGCAGGGTGTCGCCGTCGCCCTTCACCTCATAACCGTGCATAAAGTACTCGGTGATATGCACCACGTCGGCGCGGGTACTGCCGGTGGGCAGCTCATCAATGTGCACCCCGCCCCGCAGCAGGGGGTAGAGCCGGGCACGAATCTCGGGGTCGTTCATAAGCCGGCGCGAAGGTAAAAGTCGCGGCAGCTTGGGCAGTAGGCATTGCGCTTTATATTACCTGCGCTGCCGTTTAATCAGCCTCCTACCCCCCTCCACCTCATGAACGACCCAACCCGAACTACCCTTGTGGCCGAGCTAACCGCGCTACTACTGGGCGGCAATGCCCACGCCACCTTCGAGCAGGCCGTGGCCAACCTGCCCGCGCCACTGCGCAACCAGCCAGTGCCCGCGGTGCCCTACACCATCTGGCAGCTCGTGGAGCACATCCGCATTGCGCAGGCCGACATTCTGGACTTCTGCCTGAACCCCGATTATCAGGCCCGCGAGTGGCCCGCCAGCTACTGGCCCGATAAGACCTTGGCTGTGAATGAAGCCGGCTGGCAGGCCGCGCTGCGCGCCATCGAGCACGACCGCGAGCAATTTATTAGTCTGCTCGAAGACCCCGCTACCGACCTCTTCACGCCCCTACCCCACGGCGACGGCCAGAACATGCTGCGCGAAGCCCTGCTCATCGGTGACCACGCTGCCTACCATACCGGCGAGATTATTTTGCTGCGAAGGCTGCTGGGCGCGTGGGAATAGGCCTGGCACGCTGCGCCCACCTTACAAAAAAATAGCCCGCTCCAAGTTGGAACGGGCTATTTTTTAACTCAGCCGAAAGGCTGGAAAGCGCCTACTTACGCTTCTTCAGGGGAGCCTTTTTCAGGGGTGCCTTGCGGCTGCGCGGGGCCCCCGTGCCGGTGGTCTTCTTGCCGGGCAGCTTGTTGCCAGCCGCCTTGATGTCGGCAATCGTCGGGGCCGGGCCGTACTTGGCTTCCGCCGCGTTCGTGTCCCCCGTCAGGTAGGGGTCGAAGTCCACCCGGCGGTTCAGGGCCTGGCCCGCCGCCGTCTTGTTGTCGGCAATCGGCTTGGTCTCCCCGTAGCCACGAGCCTCGATGCGGTCGGCCGGGATGCCCTTGCTGAGCATATACTTGCGGGCCGAAGCCGCGCGCTCGTAGCTCAGACGCAGGTTGTAGTCGTCGGCTCCCTTGCTATCCGTGTGCCCGGCAATGCTGAGCGAATAGTCGGGGTAGTCGTTCATAATCTGCACCATCTGGTTCAGCTTGGCGTACGAACTCGTCTTGAGCGTGGCCTTGTTGAAGTCGAAGTTGATGTACTTGGTGGCCTCGTTGAGGATTTTCTTGTCCTCGGCCTTAATCTCGGGGCAGCCTTTGTTGGAGGCCGGGCCGGCCCGGTCGGGGCACTTGTCCTGGTAGTCGGGCACGCCGTCGCCGTCCGTATCAATGGGGCAGCCGGTGGCGTCCACTTTCACGCCAGCCGGGGTATTGGGGCACTTGTCGAGGTAGTCGGCCACGCCGTCCCCATCCGAGTCAAGCGGGCAGCCGGTAGCATCGACGCGCACGCCGGCCGGGGTGTTGGGGCACTTGTCGTCGGCATCGGCTACGCCGTCGCCGTCCGCGTCGGGGCAGCCTTGCAGGGCGGCCAGGCCTTTCACGTCGGGGCACTTATCCTGGTAGTCAGGTACGCCGTCACCGTCCGTATCGAGCGGGCAGCCGTTCACGTCCACTTTTACACCGCTAGGTGTATTCGGGCACTTGTCCTTGCGGTCGGGCACGCCGTCGCCATCCGAGTCCTTGGCTTTGCCGAAAGCAACAGTTACGCCTGACGAGAACTGCATGTAGCGGTCGTGCTTGTTCCAGAAGCCGTCACTGTTTGCTGCCGAGCCGTCCAAACGGTTGTCGTCAGTTAGCAGATAGTGCTGGCCGGCCTGTACGAAGAAGATGAATCCAGGCGTGATGTGAAAATCTAGACCCAAGGCCGCTTGTCCATCGAACGAGCCATAGCGGGCATTGCTAGCAGCGGCAAGGGGTGCGCCTGGCGAAGCGGGCCCGTTGCTACGGTCAGTGTTTACCCAAGTGAAGCCAGGCTGCAACAGGATGTAGGGGTGCAGGAAAAACTCGTCCTTGATGGGTAGCTTCAACTTGAAGCCCAAGCCGTAGGACCACATGCTTGCGTCGAAGCGCTGGTTGTTGGCGAGCGGGGTCTGACTCGTAAACGTACCGCTCTCGCTAGGATAGCGCAGCTTAGTATAATTGGCCGACAAATTAATGTCCAAGCCTTTGCTCATGTAGCGCGTCAGGGAAGCTCCGCCACCCACGGTGCCGTTACGCAGGTCCCAGAAATTGCTACCCAGGTCGCCCCGGTATTGCAGCGTGGTACCGTAAAGGCTAAGGGCCGTCTTGTGGTCGGCAGTTTGCGCGTGGATTTCGGGAACAGCAGCCAGCATACCCATGCCGAGCAGCAGCGTCTTGGGAGATAAGTGTCTCATAGACAAAAAATGGTTAAATAAATAAAACTGTCTGCCAGGAGGTCAAGACAGCAAAAGCAAAAGGTATGAGGTGAAAAATATGCGCCTGTAAGTCCTGTGAAGTTGCTTTTTGTAATTACACCCAATCAGCGGGCAGGTAAGCAGCGGTCGTCGGCATACGCAATATCTATTGCCAGACGCTACCAAACAGGAATTTCAGGTGCGTGGCTCGTTAAACGATTATTAGAAAAATGCGGATGATTTTGGCACTATAATGAGGTAAAATTGTCAAAAGTGAGTCCTAAAATAGCGCAGTTCCCACACACAAGTTTTATGAAATAAAGTTTTAATAATCAATCTTTTATTCATTAATCTTCACCTCAATTAGCCGCTCATCCGGGTTATGCCCAGGTTAAGGCAATCAGATTGAAAAAAGGCTGGCCTTAGTAGAAGCTGCGTCGTGAACAGCGTCCTTTTCCCTTTTAATAAAATCAGCTTTCCATTTTGGCAAAAAAACCCTCCTATCTGGCTACCCGTCAGGCAGGATTTTTTATCTAAATTATTCAATTCCAGTAAGTTATTTACAAATAACTTACTGGACGCTAGAGTCGGCACTGGTCTTGGCATTAGGTACGCATCCCTCACCTATCAGCCCACACCGACATGGCCATTCTCGATAACCTGGCGAAAGCCGCCAAAGACTTCTTCGTCGAGCCCGACGGCGAAGTTCCGGCCGCTGCCGCCCCGCGCGTGGCCGGGCCGCTGGCCAGCCCTACCCCCCCGCTGGCCGGCCTGCCGCCCGGCACCACCCAGCCCGAGCAGCGCCACCTCGACCACATTGCGCAGGTGCTGGCCGGCGATGGCAAAGATTTCGGGGCCTTCGTCAAGATGGTGAAAAGCCTGGCAGCCAGTGGCCTCAGCGGCCCGCTGCTATACCAGACGGCCTTCAACGCCTTCGCCGCCGTGACGGGCACCGACCTCCCTACCCTCCTCACCTCGGCCAATGCGCTGGCGCAAAAGCTGGCCGACGACCGCGCCCAGGTGCTGGCCCGCCACCGCGAAAAAACAGGCGAAAACGGGCCACCAGGTAAGCCCGGTGCCCTGGTCCAGCTGCGCGAGCGGGAGACCAGGCTGCAAGCCGCCGTGGCCAGCCTCACTCAGCAGCTGGCCGAGCAAAGCCAGCAGTTGACCGACACCCAGCAGCAGCTGCACCAGGAAACTTCCAAAACCCAGGCCGCGCTGGCCTCCTACGAGCTGGCCCACGCGGCCGCCGTGGCCGAATTGCAAACACACCAGCAAGCCGCTAAGTCTTTATTAATCAAATAAATCCCTTTCTGAGCCATGAAAACCTTGCTTTCTTCTGACATCAGCCCTACCCTGCCCAAGTGGCAGCAGCCCGAAAAGGTGGCCGGCTGGGTAGTGCTGGCCGCCGGGGCCGGGGCCGGCGTGTACTACTGGGGCCAAATCGTGCCCTACCTCGTGGATATCGTATTCAATAGCGTGAAGCTGGGCATCGGGCTGGGGGCGCTGTTCGTGCTGTTTTTGCTGGTCACGAACAAGCGGATTCAAACTGGCCTCTGGTATGCCGGGCAGCGGATTTTGCGCACGCTGGCGGGCATTTTCGTCAACACCGACCCCATCGGCATCATGGAGGACTACATCTCGAACACCGAAAAGGAGGCCCGCCAGATGGAGGGCGAAATCGGCCACATTGAGGGTGCCCACGAGCTGGTGAAGCGCAAGCTGGCCGCCAACGACGCCCAGATGAAGGAGTACCTGGCCCTGGCCGACTCGGCCACCCGCCAAAACGAGAAGGACGCCGCCGAAGCCTACGCCAGCCGCGCCGCCCAGATTCTGGACTACAACCAGCGCCTGCAACCCATGGCCACTACCACGGCCAACGTGAGTGTGGTGATGCGCCAGATTCTAAAAGCCGCCCTACGCCAGATTGACGGTAGCAAATTCAAAGTCGGCCTTTTGAAAGACGAATACGAGCTCGTGAAACGCACCAGTTCGGGCATGCGCGCCGCCATGAACATCCTGCGCGGCGACCCTGACAAGAAGTATTTCTTCGACCTGGCCACCGACCGCGTGGCCCAGGACATGGCCCAGCAGCTCGGCCAAATCAAGCAGGCGATGCGCTACTCGCAGGAGTTCGTGAAGGAGATGGACATCCAGAACGGCGTGATGAGCGAGAAGGGCCAGCGCCTGCTGGACCGCTACCAGAAGGGCGACTTCAACGCCTTGCTTACCAATGACAAAACCCCGGTTGCTACGTCAGTAGCCGCCACTAAAAAACGCTCCGATGATGCCTATTCTAGCCTGCTTGATTAGTGGCTGCCTGGCGCTGCTGCTCTGCGCCGTGCTACTGTAGCGCGGACTCTGTGAGTCCGCGCGTGGCCCGGCCTACCCCCTATTTTTTTAACAACTACTTCACTCGCGGACTCGCAGAGTCCACGCTACTTCTATGACAACTCGTGGTAAAATTGTACTCGGCGCCATCGTTTTTGCGCTGCTGTACTTTGGCATCAATAAGCTGATTGCCAGCAATAAAATCTTCCAGAAAGCCGATACGCAGTCGGTGCTGCTCAGCTCGATTGAGCTGCCGGCCGCGCCGAGTGGCAGCCGCGCCACGCTGGTGGTGCCGCTGGCCCCGCTGCCCGGCACCGCCCCGGCCGAAAACGGCACGCCGGTGGTGTGGGAAGTGATGGCCTGGAACTCCCAGATGGCCGGGATGCTCGCCAACGGCGGCCCCCGCACCACCATGGGCTCGGCCCTGGCTGCCAACAAGATAGACATGCAGATAACCCGCCAAGACGACGTGTCGAAAATGCAGGCTGACCTGGTGAAAAACGCCCTCGACCTGCAAGCCAACCCGGAAACGCCGGGCCTGATTGTGAGCATCATGGGGGATGGCCTACCCGCCTTCTCGGCCGTGCAGAGCCAGTTGGAAAAGGCCGGCACCAGCCTGCAAATTATCCCGTACTCGGTGGGCAAATCCTTCGGCGAAGACAAGCTGATGGGGCCGAAAGAGTGGCTCGATAACCCCAAGGCGGCGCTGGGCAAAACCGTGGCCTGCTACCTGCGCGACGGTGACCAGAACATTGCTCTGAAATGGTGCGCTGATAACGGCCTGAAAGTGAACCCCGACGAAACGACCTACGACCCCGAAGCCGTGAACTTCATGTCGGCCAGCGACTTTCTGGTGGCCGCCGAGAAGTACATCGTGGGAAAGCCTGAGTCGCGCACCAAAGTGGTGAGCGGCCACAGCACCGGCGTAAAAGTGGACGTAGTGGCCGACGCCGTAGCCACCTGGACGCCCGGCGACGTGAATATCGCCAAGCAGAAAGGCGGCCTGGTCAACATCGTGAGCACCAAGGACTACTCGAACCAGATGCCCAACATCATGGTGACCACCAAGCGCTGGTACGCCGCCCACCAGCCGGCGGTGCTGAATTTGATGACCGGCTTCGCCGTGGCCGGCGACCAAGTGAAAAGCCACCCCGAAGCCCTGACCCGCGCCGCCGACATCTCGGCCCAGGTCTACGGTGACCACGACAAGCCCGGTGCCTACTGGCTGAAGTACTACAAGGGCACCAGCGAGGCCGACCGCACCGGCCAGGTGGTGGAATTGGGGGGTAGCAAAGCCTTCAATTTCAACGACAACCTAACCTTGTTTGGGCTGGACAACGGCGGCACCAACATCTACGCCGCCGTGTACAAGACTTTCGGCGACGTGCAAAGCAAGCTCTACCCCAAGGAGTTACCCAGCTACGTACCGCTGGCCAACATGCTCGACCTGAGCCTGCTGCGCAAGCTGCAAGCCCAGTACAAGGGCAAGAACCTGGCCCCGGCCGAAACCCCGCGCTTCGCGGCCGACGATGAAATCCGCCGCAGCGTGAGCAAGCGGGCCTGGAACATCGAGTTCAATACCAGCCAGAGCACCTTCACCCCTGCCGCCCAGCGCGAGCTAAGCCAGCTCTTCAACGACCTCGTGGTGGCCGGCCGCCTCAAAGTGGCCGTGCACGGCTACACCGATAACACCGGCAACGCCACTGCCAACCAGCAGCTGAGCGAAGCCCGCGCCGAAGCCGTGGCCCACTGGCTGGAAGCCAAAAGCGCCAGCGCCTTCCCCCAGGGCAGGGTGCAGGTGTACGCCCACGGTGCCGCCGAGCCGGTAGCCACCAACGCTACGGAAGCCGGCAAGGCGCTGAACCGCCGCGTGGAGGTGGTGCTGGGGAATTAGAATCTTGGTTTTGAATGACAAATAAGAACGTCATGCTGAGCCTGTCGAAGCATCTCGCGTGGGGTAGTAATCATTGCCATTCCAACGATTCGAGCGAGATACTTCACTGCGTTCAGCATGACGTTCTTTTTCAACCCACTACTCTCCCCATGAGCCCCCTTTTCACTCCCAACGCCCACCCACGCCGCGCCACGCTGGCCGCACTCGTGGCCGGCCAGGTGCTGGCACTGCTGGCGCTGTGGCTTTTCTACCCCCTTCAACTTTTCCCTAGTCTGGGGGAGGTGTTCCGCGCCCTCGGCGACCTTATTACTACCCAAGGCTTACTGCCCGAGCTGTGGGCCAGCCTGCTCACGGCGTTGCAGGCGCTGGGCATTGCGACGGTTTTGGCGCTGTTTATTTCGTATCTCACGGCCCTACCCTTCTTCCGGCCGCTGGCCTTCGCGGCCTCCAAGCTGCGCTACCTCACCCTCACGGGGCTCACGTTTTTTATGGCGCTGCTGCTCAGCTCGGGGCACCAGGTGAAGCTTTCGGTGCTGGTGTTCGGGGCCACGGTGTATCTGGTGACGGGCATGACGCGCGTCATCCTCAGCACCACCCAGGAGGAGCTGGACCACGCCCGCACCCTGGGCCTGGGCGAGTGGGGCAGCTTCTGGGAAGTAGTGGTGCACGGCAAGCTCGCTGATATGCTCGAAGTAGTCCGCCAGAATTTCGCCATCATCTGGACGCTGATAACGCTGGTGGAGACGCTGTACCAGTCGGAAGGCGGCATCGGGCTTTTGCTTTACAAGCAAAACCGCTACCTGCATTTGGATGGGGTAGTGGCGATTCAGCTGGTAATTCTGGCCGTGGGTGTGGCGCAGGACTATGGCTTCGAGGCGCTGCGGAAGGTATTTTTCCCTTACGCGGGGCTGGGAGCGATGTAGCGTGGACTCTGCGAGTCCGCGCGTGGTGTCATTGCACAACGTTCCTACGCGCGGACTCGCAGAGTCCACGCTACATCGGGGCCAAGTAGGTGTGCGGCCACTGCTGCCAATCAGCCGCCAGACCAGCTTTCACCGGGTTTTCCAATACATACGCGATAATGCGCGCCAACTCTCCCTGGCGAACTACGTGGTCATAACTCTCAGCTTGCCAAAAAGCTCCACTACGCAACAGCAGCTTATTAGCCTGCGTAGCAGTGTAGCCTTTCAGGCGCTGAAGTGTCTTTAGCAAAGGGGGTGCCTCAACCGGCAGTGACACAACGAGATGCACATGATTGGGCATTAAACAATAGCACAGCAAATCATAGCTTTTACCATCGAAATAATGTAGTGCTTGTGCTACCAGGCCAGCCACTTCGGGCTGCTCCAGCCATGTTGGCCCGTAGTCGGCCTTGGCTAACTGCGCATCAAACCGCCCGAAATAACGCTTTTGCTCTGTATAACGCTGCTCTGAGTTCAACTCCAGGCGGTTGCGTTTTAGCTCGTCTTCCTCGCGCCATTGATTTATCACTTGCTGAGGTAAGGAGCCAGCCAGCCGGAAAGTGAGAAAAATAGTCTCGCCCGGCGGCAAGCGATGCGGCAAACGACGCTCATAATTAATCAAATCGGGCACGCCCGCAAAGTACGCCGTAGTGTGGACTCTGCGAGTCCGCGCGTGGTGTCATTGCACAACGTTTCCACGCGCGGACTCGCAGAGTCCACGCTACCCCCTACCATGACCGCCCTACCCCACTCCTACAAAGACCCGCTGCTTACGCTGCAAGACGTGTCCATGCAATTTGGCAGCGAGGTTATCCTGCGTGACCTTAATGTACAGGTGCTCGACGTGATTCGGCCCGGCATCAACCAGGGGCAGGTGGTGGGCATTTACGGGCGCTCGGGCGTGGGCAAGTCGGTGCTGTGCCGGCTGCTGGCGGGGCTGGCGGCCCCCAGCACCGGCACCGTGCGGGTGGGCGAGGCCCAGCAGCCGGTGCGGGCCGGCGCGGTGGGCTACGTGCAGCAGCGCTACCCCCTCTTCAACCACCTGACCCTGCTGGATAACCTGCTGCTGGCCGCCCGCCGCCAGCACGACCCGGCCGAGGCGAAAGCCCGCACCGATGCTTACCTAAGCCGTTTTGGGCTGGCGGCGCACGCCCGCAAGTACCCGGCCCACCTCTCGGGCGGGCAGCGGCAGCGGGCGGCTATTGCGCAGCAATTGCTGTGCTCCGAGCATTTAATTTTGCTTGATGAGCCGTTTTCGGGCCTCGATGTGGCGATGATTGACGAGGTGAAAAAGCTCATTGTGGAGGTCACGACGCTGCACGAGCTGAACACCGTGCTCATCGTTTCGCACGACATCATGACCACCACCGCCCTTGCCGACCAGCTCTGGCTGCTGGCCCCCGAGCGCGACCCCGCCACCGGCCAGCTGCTGCCGGGTGCCACCATCAGCCCCCGCCACCAGTACAACCTGGCCCAGCGCGGCCTGGCCTGGCACCCCGACGTGGAGGCCGAGCCCGAGTTCACGCAGTTTGTGGCCGAGCTGAAGCAGGAAATCCGGGCGCTATAATTCCCTACCCCCCTGCCGGGCGGCTACGTGCCGCTGGGCAGGTACAGCACCCGCCACGCGCCGTAGTCAGCGAGGCCCAGGTTGCCGAAGCTGGCCGCAAAATCGGCGAACGACTGGGTGTAGGCCAGCCCGTTGTTGGGCGGGTTGAAGTCAATCGGGTCGTTGTCGAAAGCTGTATTCAGGTCCCAGGGATTCAGGATATTAACCGTGGTGCCATCGGGGGTGAGGTCGCCCTCGATGCCCTTCACCACGATGGCGTGCGAGGGCGCGCCCACCACAGTTATCCACAGCGGGCCGTATTGGCTCAGCCAGTCGGCCCACTGCTGGGGCTCGGGGTAGAGGCTGGCGTTGCTGGGCAGAGCAATATCCTGAAAGCCAAAATGGTCCTTCACGGCTTCGAGCATGTCCCAGCCGTAGGAGGTGCGCAGGCTGCGGCCCACTTCCTGGGCCAGCGCCTCGGGCACCACGGACTGCTGGCGCTGGTAGCTGACGAGCATGGCCATCGAGCCGGCCCAGCAGCTGAGCTTATCGGGCTGAGGCTCCAGAGATACATCGTAGGAAGTGCTGACCGAAGTGGCCGGGTTGTCATCAACTGGCATGGCGGGGGTAGGAAATTAGTTGAAAATCAGGGGATAAGATTGCGAAAGGGGGCCACCCGACCGCCGCACCGCCCCCGCACAGCACGCCGGCCCCGCCTTGCGGATGTGCGATTGAAAGGGGCACTTCGACTCACTGCCCGCAGGTTGGTGGGGTTGACGGGGAATTACAGTAAGTTCATCAACGTGGAATGACAGGTGGAAAAAGGGAAACACACTGCCAGCCCGCAGCAACGCCCTATTTTGCGTCGCTACTAGCCAGGCGAAGACCTGCAATTTGCTTTAGCCAAGTGGGGCGGGCCGACGGCACGCGCTGCCAGTGGCCACCTTGGGCCGGTCTTGTTAGTTTGTTCCCTACCCCCTCTCGCGCTTCGTACCTATCCCTGGCTGGCACTCAGCGCCAGCCCACCGCTCTCCTCCCGTGCACAGCGGCGTATGCCTGGCGTGCCCTTGCTACCATTACCTTATTGCTATCCCTTCAATTCTCGTTTAGTAGCGGGGCAAAGGTATCCGGGCCTTCCCCGCCCGGCATCAGTGCTACCACTGAAAGTTGGAGTCGGCGCGCCTCCCTACCCCCGCACCATGTGCAGATGCGGAATCCCGTCTTCCAGATACCCCGCGCCTTCCGCCGCGAAGCCAAAGCGCTCATAAAACGCCCGCAGGTACTGCTGCGCCCCAATCTGGATGGGTTGCACCCCAAACCGCGCCTCGCACTCCCCAATGGCCTGGCGCAGCAGCTCGCGGCCCAGGCCGGCGCGCCGGTAGCGCGGGGCAGTCACGACCCGCCCAATGCTGACCTGCGCGTAGCTGCGCCCGGCCCCGAATAGCCGGGCGTAGGCCGCCAGCTCGCCCGCCGCGGTGTGGCCCAGCAGGTGGTAGGCGGCCTGGTCGTGCCCGTCCATATCCTGAAACGGGCAGTTTTGCTCCACCACGAACACCTCGCTCCGCAAGCGCAGCAGCGCGTAGAGTTCGGCCAGGGTCAGGGCCTCAAAGGGTTTAGTGGTCC
The DNA here is from genome assembly GCF_020012125.1 of Hymenobacter psoromatis. NCBI lineage: Bacteria > Pseudomonadati > Bacteroidota > Cytophagia > Cytophagales > Hymenobacteraceae > Hymenobacter > Hymenobacter psoromatis. The sequence goes on along the minus strand of NZ_JAIFAG010000001.1, from coordinate 896,922 downwards.
AGTGCAGGGTCATGGAGTCGCGAAAGCTTAGTTTATGAAAGGGAGTAAGACCAAGGTTCGGGGGAGCTAGGCGAGGTCGCGTACCTGCCAGTCGGGAGGCAGGCGGTTGGTGAGATTGTACAGCTTGAATGGCAGACCCCACTGTTCCAATTTAGCTGTCAATCGTTGGTCGAGCGTGGTTTTGCGTTGCTGCCTAACCACGCGGCGTAACGTCCGCTTGCTGCCTACATCGGGCACTGGCAATTGCGGTGGTTCAACTAGAAATAAAATAACCTCAATAGCAGGCTGCCTGCTCAGGCAAGCCAACGGCCGCAACGAGTCATGGCCTAACCGCTCGGCCAAGGTTAGGCCCGCCAAGGTGCCAATGGTTTTGCGTAACACTGCTTTGTAAAGCTTGTCATGCCGTTTGCTTGTACTCTTCGCTGGGTTACGCTTGCGCTCATCTTTGATTTCGATGAATTGCAGTTGTTCAATTTCAGTAGGCAAGCGGCACACAATATCCATTCCCTGAACACGCTGCACACCCCCTTTTTCAATCACTTGCCGGTAAAAACTCGCTGCTGCATTCGCGGCTAAATTTTCCTGTTGGTCATACTTAACTACTTGCCAATTTGGATGGAAATCAAAGGCGAGTCCCTCACCGGTTTCCTTATTCTTCTCCTCTATTGTCGGCATGAAACTGTCTGTCTTCTCGGGCGAAAATCTCCTCTAAATCGTCGGCCTGTTCTAATTCAACTTCCAGTGCTACCACATCTGGCAAATACTCGAAATTATCCGTTGTGACTACGGTGGTAGCCTCCCCTTGGCGAGCATTCAACCCAAAATACTTTATCGGTAGCGCCTTGGCATCTTTCTGCCGCGATAGGATATGAAATGCTTTGAGCAAACTCATGCTGTGCGTGGCCAGGATTATTTGGAATCCCTGGCGGGCAAGTTCGGCTAAAATGGCGGCAAGTTTTCGGAGAAGCGCGGGATTTAAGTTGGCTTCGGGCTCATCCCAGAAAAGAGTAGTTTCAGGGGTCAGTTTACCATTAGCCAGCAGTTGAGAAAGTATAGCAAATTTACGAATTCCCTCAGCAACTAAATTCATTTCTATTGAAGTACCCTCTTTAGGTATGAGGTAGAAGCGTTCACCTGATTGCTCTATCGTACCGCCTAGTAAGTACCCGTTGGTAAATAACTTATGTTAAAGGAGGTGGTCATGCTGAGCTTGTCGAAGCATCTCTACCGCGTAACTAACTGCAAACGTTGGGGTTACTTACGCGATAGAGATGCTTCGACAAGCTCAGCATGACTTTCTTTTATCATAAACTAATTCGTGCCAGGTACTTAAATCTTCTAATTTAACCAAAGACTCTGCGGCAGCTTTTTTAGGCTGTTTTAGCGCGAGCGGTTTTAGCGAGGATAGTAAATTCAGATAAGTAATATCTATTGGCAATTTATATCGCTCATCTAGTCTGCTAATCCAAGCTAGCGTCAGCACTTCTTTAGCTGGAATAAATAAAGGGTTTTCTACTTCGTCCGGTTTAGGTTGGTTACCTATTGATTGTACTTGAACAACTTGTAGCGAACTATCCTGAAAAGGAAGAACGACACTCATTTGCAACTGATTTATGTTGCTAAATTCAGCAATTATAGATGTTACTTTCTGCGCCTCCCACCTACTAAGTTTGCCCAGTTCATTACGCTCCGGCTGAAAAACACCTTTTAAATTTTCAGATAAATAAGTGCGAAAGTTTTGTGTACTCCAATCAAGCTCAAAAGCATCAACTTTACCTTTCGAGAGATTAGCGAGTGTTTCGAGCATCGCATATCCCACCTTCAACACATGGCTCTTCCCGGTCCCATTATTCCCAACCAGCACATTCAGCCCCGGCCCAAACTCAAAGTCGGCATCGGCGAAAACGGTGAAATTCTGGAGGTGGAGGCGCTTTAGCATATTTCAAAACTACGTACTTGCGGCCTGATTCGGCCATCCCTACCCCCCTATGCCCACCGGAACCCTGCTCCTCATCGACGACGAAGCGCGCTTGCGCCAGCTGCTGGCCCAAGTGCTGGAGCTGGAAGGCTACACCGTGCTGCAAGCGCCCGACGCCTACCGGGGTCTGGCCCTGCTAAGTCAGCACGCGGCCGAGGTGCTGGTGGTGCTCAGCGATGTGAAGCTGCCCGACGGCCACGGCGTGGAGCTGCTGCCCCGCTACCGCGCTGCCGCGCCGCTGGCCGAAGTGGTGCTGCTCACGGCCTTCGGCACCATCCCCGACGGGGTGAAGGCCATGAAGCTGGGGGCGTTTGACTACCTCACCAAGGGCGATTTTGAGCAGCAGCTGGTGGTGGTGGTGGAGCGCGCCGCCGAAAAGGCCCGCCTCCAGCGCCGGGTGGCCGAGCTGGAAAAGCGGGTGGGCCAGCGCCACAGCTTCGAGAGCATGATTGGGGAGGCGCCGGCCCTGCGCCGCGCCCAGCACCTGGCCCGGCAGGTGGCGCCCACCGATAGCACCGTGCTGCTCGAAGGCCCCACCGGCGCGGGTAAGGAGCTATTTGCCCAAGCGTTGCACGAGGCCAGCGCCCGCAAAAGCAAGCCCTTTGTGGCCGTCAATTGCAGCGCTTTCCCCAGAGATTTGCTGGAAAGCGAGCTGTTTGGCTATAAAAAAGGGGCCTTCACGGGGGCGCTTACTGACAAGAAAGGCTTACTGGAAGAAGCCAGCGGCGGCACCTTATTTCTGGATGAAATCGGCGAGTTGGAGCTGAATGTGCAGGCTAAGTTTCTGCGCGTCTTGGAGATGCAGCAATTCACCAAGCTTGGCGACACCAAGCCCACGAGCGTGAACGTGCGGCTGGTGGCGGCCACTAATCGCAACCTCAAGCTGGAGGCGGCCGAGGGGCGCTTCCGGCCCGATTTGTACTACCGGCTCTCGGTGTTTACCATCCTGGTGCCCTCGCTGAAAGAGCGGGCGACGGACGTGCCGCTGCTGGCCGATTTTTTCCTGCGGCACTTCGCCGTTCGGCTGGCTAAGCGCTTGCCCGGCCTCGCGCCCGAGGCCGGAGCCGCGCTGCAAGCCTACCCCTGGCCGGGCAATGTGCGCGAGCTGAAGAACGTGCTGGAGCGCGCCGCCATCCTGGCCCCGGCTGGCGAGCTGGTGAGCCTGGATTATCTGCCCGAAGAATTCCAAAGCGGGGCACGTCCGGTTTTTGCCGCCGACGATGACAGCCTGCGCGCGTTGGAAGCCAAGCATATCAAGCGCCTCATGGAGGAGCTAGCCGGCAGCAAGCCCGAAGTAGCCCGGCGGCTGGGCATCGGGCTCACGACGCTCTACCGGAAGCTCCAGGAGTACGGGTTGGAGGACTGACCGGGGCCGCCCGGCGCAGGTCATCCCTACCCTACCGGCTCTCCAGGGTCACGTAGCTGCCCGCGTCTACCGTGAAGTGCGCCGTGCCTTTTGCCACCGTCAGGCGCGGGCCTTCCTGCACTGCCCGCGTTTTATCGGTGACGTACACGCGCAGGGTTTTCACGGTGGCGGGCAGGCCGGTGAGCGTGACGGGCCGGGTCGCGCCGTTGTTGACGAGGTGCAGGGCGTAGAGGCCCTTGGCTTGGTTGCCGAGGGCGGCGCAGGCGAAATTGGGCCGGTCGGCGGCCAGGGGCAGGGCGGCCAGGTCGGGGGGCGTATTAGCCAGCTGCTGAAGATTATAGAAGCGCTGGGTGGGGTGCAGCGGCGCGGGATTGCCGTAGATGCCGCCGCCGGCCAGGGGCGAATAATCAGAGGTGAGCTGCCATTGCAGAATGCTCAGCGGCTGGCACTGGGCCAGCAGGCGGGTGTAGAGGGTGATTTCCTGGAGGGCGTAGCTGGGCTCCTCAAAAATGGCGGGGTAGCCCCAGGCCTGCGCGTCGATGCTGCCCTCGCCCACCAGCAGGGGCAAGTTGATTTCGCGGGCGGCGGCGGCCCACTTGGCCAGGGTGGCATCGTCGCAGCCGCGCCACGAGTGGAAGGATACCGCCCCGATGTAGGGCCGCGCCGCCGGGTCGCGCAGGGCGGGGTAGATAAAGTCGTAGGTAGTCGCATCCGAGTTATCGCCCAGCAGCAGCTTAGTTTTCAGGCCCCTGCTTACGAAATACGCCCCCAATCCTTTGATAAGCTCGTCGTGCTCCGGGCCGGTTTGCCGGATGTTGATGCCCAGGTCCGACTCGTTGAATGAGAACATGGTCGCCTCTACCCCATACTTTTCCTTTAGGTAAACGAGATAGTCGGCAATGGACTTGTAGCTGGCCTGCATAGTATTCTTATCCAAGGGGTTGCCCCAGATGCCATCCGGCCCCGGCCCACCACCCCGAATGCGCGGCCCCACAATGGCCCACTGCGGCGCCGACCACGCCGTGACGATAACCGGGATGCCTTTCTTGCTCAGGCGCTGGGCCATTTCCATCGATTCGCGCACGTGCGGGTGCAGCTGGCCCTGGTTGGCGGCGGCGGTGGGGTCTTGGGCCAGGTCGGGCTGCCAGAGCTGCCAGGGCATCTCGACGCGGCCCCAGGCCAGGCGCAGGTGTTGCAGGCAGTAGTCGATTACCTGCGGGTCGCCCTTGGGGTTTTGCAGCCGAAAATTGCCGCCGAAGCCCGCGAATGGCCGGCCCGGCCGCGCCGGGTTCAGCGTGAGGTGGATGGGCGCGCGGTCAATCGGCCCGCTGCCGCTGAGGGTAAAGGCCAGGTGCGCCACCTGGCCCTTGGCCAGCGCGCCCAGCTGAATGGGCACGTAGAGGCGGCACGGGCCCGTCTCCCTACCCCCCTCCGGGCGGCGCAAGAGCACTTGGGTGGGCTCGGCAAAGGCCAGCTCCACCTGGTAGGTGCCAGCCACCACGCGCACTCGGCGGGCGGGCACCTGCGTTTTGGCTGCGGGGGTAGCCAGCGGCTGCTCGGCCAGCACCCGGCCCGTGGCGTCGAGCAGCTGCACGGTGGCTTGCGCGTAGGGAACGGGGGGTAGGGCCAAGCTGAAAAACGCGCCCTGCATGTCGGTAGCCGCCAGGGCGGTGGCGTCGATGGCCACGGTGGCCCGGCCGGGGCCTTGGTCTTCCACTGTTTCGACCAAGGCCAGGCTGTCGAGGCGAGTCGTGATGAACTGCTGGTTACCCTGGCGGACGTAGCGCGGGCGCTGCCGCTCCTGGGCGGTGGCCACCACACTGGCCCAGCCCGGCCGCACCAGCTGCAGGCTGGTCGCAAACTCCAGCACTTGCCCGCTCACGCGCAGGCCGTTGATATTGCCCCAGGGGGTGACTTCGGCCTGGCCAAAAGCCGGCTGCCCGCCCAGGGCCAGGGCCAGCACGCCCGCGGCCCAGGCCGCCAGGCGGTAGTTCGGGGCGGAAAAAAGAGCGGTTTTCACGGGCAAGGCCAACGGGCGGAAAGGTGGGAAAAGGCGATGGACAATGCTACTGCGGGATTTTTGGCGGCAGTAATAGTATTGCTGCGTTGTTTTGCCGAATAGCGCGCCCTGTAATTCGTTTGCCGCGCTGGCTATCTATGCAGCGGTTTAGCTAGGCAGCCGTCCAATGCAGCATGACGTTCCTTCGACTTCTCTGATAGCCTGTGTATCTCGTAGCTGCTGCCACTATTCACCCCGCACCATGTCCTTAAAAATTCAAATTCGCCTGGGCGTTTTCCTCATGCTGGGGCTGCTGCTGGGGTTGGGCGGTTACGTCATTCTCGCCATTCACCGGCTCGAAACGGAGGCACCCGGCGTGCAGCAGCCTAATGCGCTGGCGGCCCAGCGGGCGGTGTATTTATTCTTGGTAATCAGCGTTTTGTTGGGTATCGTATTGATGGTGCGGCTGCCGCGCCTCGTGACGCGCCCCCTCACTCGCCTCACCGCCGATGTAGAGCGCGTGGCTGCGCCCGGCCCCGTGACGCGCGTGGCCGTGACGCGCAACAACGAGGTGGGTTCGGTGGCGGCGGCCGTGAACCGGGTGCTGCGTCAGGCCGAAGACGAGCGCCGCACTACCCTGGCCGAATTAATTACGCAGCGCAACCGCACCGATAGCCTCGTGCGCGGCCTCGACGAGGGCTTGCTACTCATTGACCACCAAGGTATTATTGCCCTGGCCAACCCCGTGGCCTGCCTGCTGCTGGGCCAGCCCGCCAAGGAATTACTCGACCAGCCGGCCGCCGCCGTGGCCCAGCACAACGAGATGCTGCGCGAGTGGCTGCGCGCCCTCGACGCGCCCGCCGCTAGCCCTACCCCCCCCGATACGGCCGACGCCGGCCGGCCGGCGGGCCCGGTATTCACAGTGCGGCCGCACGGCGAAAACCTGCATTACCAGCTCACAATGAGTGAGGTGACAGAGCTGAACGAGGAGCTGCAAAAGGCGGTGCCGGCGGGCCACGTCTTTTGCCTGCGCGACGTGTCGGCCTTCAAGAACCTCGACCAGGTGAAGTCGGAGTTTCTAGCCACCATTTCGCACGAGCTGAAAACGCCGCTGGCCAGCATCAACCTGAGCCTGATGCTGATGCAGGACGAGCGCCTCGACGCGGCGCGGCGGCTGGAAATAGCGGGCGGCATCCGGGGCGAAACCCAGCGGCTGCTGGGCATGGTGGGCCAACTCATTGAAGTATCGCGGCTCGACGCGGGCAAGGAAATTCGCCTCAACCTGGCCCCCGTGCCGCTGCCCGAGGTGGTGCGCTACGCCACCGACATCGTGCGCGCCCAGCTCACCGATAAGGACTTGCGCCTGGTGGTGCACCTGGCCGAGCCCCTACCCCCCGCCCAGGCCGACGTGGAGAAAACCACCTGGGTATTAATCAACTTGCTCTCCAATGCCATCCGCTACTCGCCGCACGGCGCGGCGCTCACCATCCGGGCGGTGCCGTGGGGCGAGATGGTGCAGCTGAGCGTGGAGGACGAGGGGCCGGGCATTGCGAAGGAGTTTCACCAGCGCATTTTCCAGCGGTTTGGGGGGGTAGTGGGGCCAGCGGGGCAGGCGCGCGGCAGCTCGGGGCTGGGGCTGAGTATTTCGCGGGAATTTATCACGGCGCAGGGCGGGCAGCTGTGGGTGGAGAGCCAGCCGGGCGCGGGCAGCTGCTTCACGTTTACGCTGCCAGCGGCGGGGTAATAACGAGCGTCAGAGAATAAAAGAACGTCATGTCTCACTGCGTTCGACATGACGTTCTTTTTTATTCAACGACATTCTTTGCCGTTACGCCACGGCACGGCCTATATGGCAAAGCTGGCACTGCGTGAGCCAGGCCGTGAGCGGCCCTTCTTCGGCGAAGAAAGCAACTTGATTGTTGCTGGCTGCGGGGCCGCCCATCTCGGCCAATAGCTTGGGTGAGAGCAGATACCCCAGGCACACGGGGCCAGACAGGCGCTGGGCGGCGCGGACCAGAAACTCAGTGGTGAGCCAGTGACGGTCGGCGGCGTCGGGGGCGTTGCGGCTGCGCAAATCGACTTGCCAGAACGGGCAGTTTACCTGGCGCGCCAGCTGCAGCGTGGCGCGGTAGCCCTGCCGCAGCTCGGCCGCCGATACCGGCCGGCGCCAGCGCGCCACCAGCAGCTGCAAGTCGGGGCGGTAGCGCAGCTCCAGAAAATCGGCTTCTGGGCGGAGGGGGGTAGGCGGGGGCACGGTGGTCATGGCAAAAAGGAATTGGTAACCAACGGGAGGATGCTCGTTTCGACAGCGAAGGTTGTCAGTAGTTTAGCCGGCAAGGCGCTTTGTTCGGCCGGCGGCGGGGCTTTCTAGACCAATGGGCCGTTATCGTCGGGTGGCGTTGGCTCGGGCTGATTCCGGAAGCTGAAGCCAGCGTGAGTTAATCGTAATACCAGCCGGACACGCTTATTTTACCTTCATGATTCGTCGCCTTTTGCCCCTGCTTTGCGTGTTTTCCAGTATCATCCCGGCTGCGTTGGCCCAGACTAAAACCAAGGCCGCAGCTACCGAGCAAGGGGCCGATGCCGACCGCTACCCCCTCAGCCAGTACCCCTTCTACCAAGGACCCGATTTGGGGCTGACGTTTGACCACGACGGCCAGGGCACGCTGCGGGTGTGGGCGCCCACCGCCGGGGCACTGCGCCTGCGCCAGTACGCGGCTGGCGCGGGCGGCGCGGCCACCGCCACCCACGCCATGCAGCGCGGCCCCAGCGGCACCTGGATGCTAGTGCTGCCGGCCGGCACCACCGGCTTCTACACCGTGCAGGCCACCATTGGGGGCCGCGAAATGGCCGAAGTGGCCGACCCCTACGTGCGCGCCGTGGGCGTGAATGGCCGCCGCGGCGCCTGGCTCGACCCGGCCACCGCCGCGCCCGCCGGCTGGGCCGACGACCGCCGCCCGCGCCTACCCCACCCCACTGACATCATGGTGGGCGAGGTGAGCGTGCGCGATGTATCGAGCGACCCGCAGTCGGGGATTCAGCACAAAGGCAAATTTCTGGGCCTGACCGAAACCGGCACTGCCGGCCCGCAGGGCGTGAGCACGGGCTTGCAGCACATTCAGGAGCTGGGTGTGACGCACGTGCACTTACTGCCGGTCAATGATTTCGCGGCGATTGACGAATCCCTACCCCCCTCCCCGGCGCGGTACAGCTGGGGCTACGACCCGCTGAATTATTTCGTGCCCGAGGGCTCATATGCCACCGATGCGCTGGACCCGGCGGTGCGCATTCGGGAGTTTCGGCAGCTGGTGCAGGCGCTGCACCAGCACCGGCTGGGCGTGGTGGCCGATGTGGTATTCAACCACGTGGCCGACGCGGGCAGCAGCGCGTTTGAGCAGCTGGTGCCGGGCTATTATTTTCGGCACAATGCCGACGGCTCACTCTCCAACGCCACCGCCTGCGGCAACGAAGTGGCCTCGGAGCGCCCGATGGTGCGCAAGCTCATCGTGGACTGCGTGAGCCACTGGGCCCGCGCCTACCACGTCGATGGCTTCCGGTTCGACCTCATGGGCGTGCTGGATATCGAGACGATGCGGGCCGTGCGCGTGGCCCTCGACCAGCAAGACCACGGCATTTTTGTGTACGGCGAAGGCTGGGCGGCCGGCCCCAGCCCGCTGCCCGAGAGCCAGCGCGCCGTGAAGGCCAACATGCCCCGCCTGGCCCGCATCGCGGCCTTCGGCGATGAGCTGCGCGATGGCGTGAAGGGCCACTACGCCCACCAGGCCGAGGCCGGCTTCGTGGGCGGCCAGCCGGGCCTGGAGGAGAGCGTGAAATTCGGCATTGTGGCCGCTACTCAGCATCCGCAAATTGAGTATCAAAAAGTCAATTACAGCCAAGCGCCCTGGGCCAGCCAGTCCGGCCAGGCCCTCAACTACGTGGCCTGCCACGACGACCGCACGCTGTGGGACAAGCTGCGCATCGCCAACCCCACGGCCAGCGAGGACGAGCTGATTAAGATGGATGCGCTCTGCAACACCATCGTATTCACGTCGCAGGGCGTGCCGTTTTTACCGATTGGCGACGACTTTCTGCGCACCAAAAAAGGCTCATCTAACTCCTACAACCTGCCCGATAGCATCAACCAGCTCGACTGGGGCCGCAAGGCGAAGTACCAGGCCGTGGCCGCGTTCTACCGCCAGCTGCTGGCGCTGCGCCGGGCGCACCCGGCCTTCCGCCTGCCCACCCAGGAATTGATTGCCCAGCACCTCGAATTTCTGCCCGGCCTACCCCCCGGCACCATCGGCTACCAGCTGAAAGACCACGCCGGCGGCGACGTGTGGCAGACCATCACCGTCTTGTTCAACGGCGGGCGCCAGCCGGCGACCGTGTCCGTGCCATCCGGCAGCTACAAGGTGGTGCTGCGCGGATTGGAAATCAAGCAGAGCGGGCTGGAAACGCTACGCGCCGAGGCGGGCGGTGTGGCCGTGCCGGGCTACTCGGTGCTGGTGCTGGTGCAGTAGCCTCTGGTAGGATATTTTTTACTTCCGGAAAAATATCCTACCAGTGTGGTAGGATATTTTTCCGGAAGTAAAAAATATCCTACCAGGAATAATTTAGCAGGCGGCTCCCGTGCCGGCGGTATTTGCGGGGCGACCTTATCTCGCGTAGGGGCTTGAGCAGCTCACCGTAACTACTGCGCCGGCCGAATTTGCCTGGCTTTCCTGCCACTCTACCCAAGCAAGTATGCCGGCTATTTCCTTGGTCGAAAGATTTGGGAAAGAAGGCATTTGTTGCTGGCCGTTATCATCGTAGAGTTTCAAGGCGTATTCATCGCCGCTGGCAATGACTTTGGCCGAATTGTGGACCCAGGAAACTAGCCACGGCAGCCGGCGACGCTTGGTGATGCCGGCCAGCGCCGGGCCCACTACTTTGTCATTGACGGCGTGGCATTGGGCACAATTGTTTTTGAAAAGCGCGTCGCCAGTCACAATGGCTTCTCCATTTGGAAAAGAAACGGGGGGTAGGGGCCGCGATTCAGCGCTGGCAATTATTCTTGAACTTTCACCCAGACTATCAACGGGCATACCAGCGGTTACCTCTGTTGCTGGCCCCACGCTCACTAATCCCGCCGCGCTCAACGCCAAAAAACCTATCAACAATACAATCAGACCCATTCCGAGGGGTAGGGCGAAGGCAGCCGGGTTGGTTCGCATGGCAGCGAAGAAGTTAGGTGAGCGCAAAGGTCCTGACTAAAAACCGCTCAAGCCAGCTTTTGCTTGCTGGAAAGCTTATTTTTTCAGTAAATATTCATGCATTAACAACGCCTGCATTTTACCGCACCTGCCGGCCCTTCCAAGCGTAGCGGCCGCGCCGGGCGGCCAGGCCCACGGCCAGCGCGTAGGGCGCATACAGCAGCTGCAAAGGCAGCAGCCAGGCCAGCCAGCGGCGGCGCTTTAATAGGGTCAAAAACGGCCATAGCAGCCAGGCATCGGCACTCAGCTTAAGGGCCCAGGCGGCCCCTACCCAGGGCCACAGCGCCGGCCGGACCAGGGCCAGCCCGAGGCCGGCGGCCAGGCTCAGGTTAGTGCCCAGCACCAGCAGCGCCAGCTGGCGCGGGGCGGCGGTGCGGTAGTGCGGGTACTTGCTGGCCCAGCGCACGCGCTGCCGCAGCAGCGCCCGCAGCGTGGCCGGCGCGGGCGTGTCTACCACGGCCTCGGGCGCGGCCAGGAAGCGGATGCCGGCGGGGTGGCGCTGGTGCATTTTGTGGAGCAGAAACTCGTCGTCGCCGCTCGCAATTCCCTGGTTATCGAGGTAGCCGCCCACTACGCGGAAGGTGCTGCGCCGGAAGGCCAGGTTAGCACCATTGCACATGGTGGGCCGGCCCCGCCCGATGCAGCCTGCCCCTACCCCTCCCAACCCGGCAAACTCCAGCCCCAGCAGCCCATCGAACCACGCCCCGCCCGGCGTGAGCCGCACCGGCCCGCTCACGAAGTGCAGCGCTGGCTGGGCCCGCAGCAGGTCGGCGTAGGCCCGGAGCCAGCCGGGGCCGGGGCGGCAGTCGGCATCGGTGCAGACGACCCAAGGGGCACGGGCCTGCGCCTCGGCGGCGGTGAGGGCGGCTTTCTTGCCAGTATGGCCGGGGGATAGGGCGATGAGCCGCAGGGCAAATGGGGCACTTTTGGTGGCAGCCCGCACCAGCGCGGCGGTGCCGTCGGCCGAGTGGTCATCGGCAATCAGCACCTCGAAAGAACGAGGGGGTAGGGATTGATTTCGCAGGGCTTGCAGCAGGTGTGGCAGGGCGGCGGCCTCGTCGCGGGCGGCGATAAGGACGGAGAAGAGGGGGTAGCCCTCCGCGTTCGCCTCACCCCCTAGCCCCCTCTCCAAAAGAGAGGGGGGACTAGCTTTTAATTCTAGTGTAGAGCTAAAAGCTAGTCCCCCCTCTTTTTTGGAGAGGGAGCTAGGGGGTGAGGTTTCGTTGGGGGATGAGATGCCCCCGCGCAGCCACGCCCACACCCCCGCATACAGCGCCGGCCCCAGCAGCAGCGCCACTCCTAATAGCCGCTCCATCACCGGGCGCGGCGCTCGCGCAGCACCCGCAGGCCGGGCAGCAGCAGCAGCCCGAACGCACTGGGCAGCGCGATATTTATCACCCACAGACTCAGGCTGGCACTGAGCACGGGCAGCGCCGGCTGGCCCAGCAGCCCGAAGAGGTGCGTGGCCGACAGCTCGCGCACGCCCACATCGGCCAAGGCGTTGAGCGAGGGCACCAGCGACTTGAACAGGAACGTGCCGGCCACGGCGGCCACCGCTGGTCCCAGCGGCCCGCGCACCCCGTAGGCAGTCAGCAGCAGCAAAAACTGTCCGCAAAACACCGCGTAGCGCAGCCCCGAAATGCCCAGTACCGCGTGCAGTTCAGTAGTTGAGTAGGTGGGCATCACGGCCAGGTAGCGCCGGAAGCGCCGTAGCGGCCGCACCAGCGCCAGCGCCGCCAGCAGCAGCCGCGAGCGGTAGAGCGGCAGCAGGGTAAGCGCCCCGCCCAGGCTGGCCGCCAGCCCTACCCCCACCTGCGCGGCCGGGTAGCCCACGAGGTAAAATTTCAGCAAAAAGTATAGCAGGCCCGCCCCGCCCGCCAGCAGCGTGGCCACCAGCTGCGCGTAGCGGCCCAAAAATACGGCACCCACGGCATCGAGGCGCTGGCGCGAGTGCAGCTCCAGGATGCGGGCGGCGTAGTCGCCCACGCGGTTGGGGGTGGCAAAGCCCAGCGTGAGGCCCAGCACCACCGCCCGCAGGCTGCGCCCGAAGGAGTGACCGGGCTCCAGGTGCTGCGCCAGGCGCTGCCATTTCCAGGCCTCCAGGCCCCAGTTGAGGGGCACCAGGGCCAGGGCCAGCAGCACCGGCCCGCGGCCCGCGCCGCCGAGCGTGGTGGCCAGCAGGTGCCGCCAGGCGGCGGCCGTGTCGGGCGCGGCAAATACCGAGTGGTAGAGCAGGCCCAGCGTGAGCAGCGTGACGCCGATTTTGGCCAGCGTGACCCAGCGCGGGCCCCGGCGGGGCCGGCCGGAGGGCGCGGGGGCGTAACTTTGGAGAACATGGCCGTTTCCCGCACTTTGCCCCCTACCCCCCTCCAACGGCTGCCCCCGGCCGAGAAGGTCATCATGGGCATCGACCCCGGCACCCAGATTATGGGCTACGCCGTCATTGAGGTGCGCGGGCAGCACGTGAAGGTGCTGCAATACGACGTCATTAATATGAAGGCTCTGGGTACGAATCACGCCGTAAAGCTAAAGCGGATTTTCACCCGCATGCTGGAGCTGATTGACGAGTTTCTGCCCGATGAGCTGGCCATCGAAGCGCCGTTCTACGGCGTCAATGTGCAGAGTATGCTCAAGCTGGGCCGGGCGCAGGGGGTAGCGATTGCCGCCGCGTTATCGCGCGATATTCCGTTTGTGGAGTACGCGCCCACTAAGGTCAAGCAGGCCGTCACGGGCTCGGGCGCGGCCGATAAGGAGCAGGTGGCCCGCATGCTGCGCCAAACCCTGGAGCTGCCGCCCATTGAAGAAGCCCCCAAGTTTTTGGACGCTACCGATGCGCTGGCCGTGGCCCTGTGCCACCACTACCAGCAGGGCAACAACGTGAAGGCCGGTGCCAAAAGCTGGGGCAAGTTCTTGGAGGATAACCCCGCCAGGGCCCTGGCCACCACCGGCGCCCCGCGCAAGCCCACTCCTCGCCGGGCCAGCTAGCAGAATATTAGTCGAGCAAGCCCATCAATTGGGACAGGAAATTCTTGTATTCACACAATAAATTAGCGGAGCGTACCAGGCCGCTTTACTTTTGTTGTAGATACATTAATCAGCCTTTCGCGCCAGCTGGCTTACCAGCAGCGCCCTCCGCTTCTTCTTCTTATTTTTATGTTTCCTTCCTATTTTTTCCGTGCGGTAGTGGTAGCCTTGCTACTGGCCGTGGCCGGGCCAGGCCGAGTGTTCGCGTTTTCGGACCCCACAACCACCTACCCGCCCATTAAGAAAGCAACTTCCGTTGCCAGCCGCGAGGCGGTGCCCCAGACGCCGGTAGGCACGGCCGCCGTAGCTACTGTGCCTACTGCGGCCATCGTCAGGACGCTGGCTACGCCGGACACGAGTGCCGCCGCCCCGCAGCTGATACAGCTGCGCGGAGTGGTGCTGAACCCCGACGGCCGGCCCTGCGCCGGGGCCAGCGTATTTCCGGCGGGAGCCCCCCGGCAGCTGGTTGTAACCGATGCGCAGGGCAGCTTTGTGCTGCCGGTGCCGGCTGGCACCGCCCTGGCACTACAAGTGGAGTATTTTGGCGTAGGTAGCAGCCGCGTGGCCGTCAGCACCCCTTCGGCTGAGCCCCTGCGCATTACGCTCGGCAACTAGCCATAAGTCAATTTTTCGTTAGGCCCGTCGAAGCCTTCTGCCCCTTGTGGGCGGAAGGCTTTTTTACTGTTTTTATACTTTTGACTGCCCAGCATGACTATCCAGTAAATTGGATTAAGCGTAGGAATTGTTAGTTTTTATTGACCCGCATTTACCAGCTACTGGGCTAGTAAATGGTACCATTCAGCTAGCGACTGACAAACTGCTACTTGTCATCAACTACTTTTAGTACAGTAATTCCTACCGGGAATACTATTTACGCTTACTACCTCACTCTGCTATGCTAAGCCTTCGCTCTTCTTTTGCCGCTTTCGTTGCTGGTTCCCTGCTTCTGGCCGGACCTGCACAGGCGGTTCGCACGCAGCCAGCCGGCCAGAAAACTGACCGGCCAGCTACCATTGCCCGCCGAGGTGCGACGGCCCGGCCGGGAGCAGCCAAAGCGGCTGCCCCGGCTGGTAGCAGGGTAGCCCGGCATTCGGCCGGCCACGCCGCCAAGCACGCTACCCCCGCCGTTGCCACCGTGCCCCCGGCCGCCGCGCCCGCCGTCTTGGCCGAGGCCCCCAAGCTGGTTAACCTGACCGGCCGGGTGCTCGATACCAAGGGGCGGCCCTACCCCGGCGTGAGCGTTTTTCCGACCACCAATACGCACCAGGTTACTGTGACCGATGCGCAGGGAAATTTCCAGCTGCAAGTGCCGGCCCAAACGGCCATGAGCCTGCAAGCCGACTATTTTGGCGTGGGCAGCAGCCGGGTTGCCATTGATGGCAACACGACCCAGCCCCTGCGCATCGTGGTGGGCCGCTGAGCCGCCCGGCTGGCCAAAGCGTTTATTTTCTGTGCCTTCAGCTCCTTTCCTCTCGGAAAGGAGCTTTTTTTTGTGCCAACACTGGAGGCTAGCGCGATTTTTGGATGGGCTGAATTAGCAGCCAGCCAGTCGCACGGGGCGCAGCTATTTTAACGTACTTACTGGTTCTTATCTTATCCTTATCCCACTATGGCCGTTCTACCCCTGCCTACCCCTGCTGCCCCGACTAACACCTGCGCTACCCCTTCGCCGCGCTTGCTGGCCAGTATGCCCGAGCACAATCCCAACCCCGTGGTGTGCCTCACAACCGGGGGCCGGCAATTATATGCTAATCCCGCCGCTATGGCCTTCACGCACAGCCTGCCCCGCGCCGAGCAAGTGCGGCTGCGCCAGCAGTTGCGCGCCCTGGCCGCGGCTCCTCCCCCCGGCGGCGAGCAGGATGTGCAGCTGGGCGAGCGGTACTTTCACCTGCACGTGGTGGCCGCCCCCACCGAAGACGGCGTGATGCTGTACCTGGCCGAAACCACGGCCCGCGTGCGGGCCGAGCAGCAGCTGGCCGAGCAGCAGGCGTTTATCAGTGCCATTCTGGATGCTACCCCCAGCAATATCTTCGTGCGTGATGAGGCGGGCAATTTCGCGTTTGAGAACCAGGCGGCTTCTACCCTGCGCCAGCTCACGGGCTACCTGCACCACACCCACGCCCAGGCCCCTACCCCCCGCCAGGCCGCTGAGCAGGCCCAGTACCTGGCCACCGACGCGCGCGTGCTGGCCAGCGGCGAGCAGCTGACGACCGAGGCCGCCGTGACGCTGGCCTCGGGCGAGGTGCGTCACTTTCACGTAGTGAAGCGCCTGCTGGCCCGCCCTAATGGCTCGCGGCAGGTGCTGGTGGTGAGCACCGACATTACGCCGCAGCGGGAGGCGGCCCTGGCCCTGGCCCGGCGCGAAAAGCAGTACCGCGACCTGATGATGCACTCGCAGGCCCTCATCTGCACCCACGACCTGGACGGCCGCCTGCTCTCGGCCAACCCCGCCGTGGCTGAGCTGCTGCACCTGCCGCTGGCCACGCTGCCCGGCCGGTACCTGCGCTCGCTGTGCGCCCTAGAGCACGAGCCGGGGGTAGGCCAGTACCTGGCGCATTTCGCTACCACCGATAGCCAGCGCGGCATGATGGCCCTCACCTGCGAAGGCAGGGCCAAGCGCTACCTGCTCTACGACAACCACGTGGTGCGCGAGCCCGGCCAGCCGCCCTACGTTATTGGCTACGGGCAGGACATTACGGAGCGGGTGCTGGCCGAGCGCGAGCTGCGGCGCGCCAAGGCTGCCGCCGAAGTCGCGGTGCGGGCCCGCGAAAACTTCCTGGCCAATATCAGCCACGAGATTCGCACGCCGCTCAACGGGGTGCTGGGCATGGCCAGCCAACTGGCCAAAACCACGCTCGACTCGCGGCAGCAGGAGTTTGTACGCACCATTCGGCACGCGGGGCAGCACTTGCTGCACGTGATTAATGATGTGCTCGACATGGCCAAAATCAGCTCGGGCAAGCTGGAGCTGGAAGCCGTGGCTTTTAACCTCTGCGACTCAATGGGCGAAGCCATTCGGCCGCTACTGGTGCAGGCCCAGGAAAAGGGCCTGCACGTGGCTGGCACGCCGCTGCGCACCACCTGCGCCTACCCCTGGGTACTCGGCGACCCGCACCGCCTCAACCAGATTCTGATTAACCTGGTCGCCAACGCCATCAAGTTTACGGAGCCCGGCGGGCGCATCGTCGTTATTGGCGAGCAGCTAGCCGAAACCACCACCACGCTCACCGTGCGCTTTACGGTGGAGGACACCGGCATTGGCATCGCGCCCGACAAGCAGGAAGTGATTTTTGAGGGCTTTACCCAGGCATATTCCGACACCACCCGGCGCTTTGGCGGCACGGGCCTGGGCCTGAGCATTTCGCGGGCGCTGGTCGAGCAGCTGGGCGGGCAGCTCACGCTGTGCAGCGCGCCGGGCCAGGGCAGCACCTTCGCCTTCGTGCTCACGCTACCCAAGGCCGACGGCCCCGCCCCGGCCCAACTGCCCGATGCCTATGACACCGGCGCGCTGCGCGGCCGCCGCCTGCTGGTGGTCGAAGACAATGAGATAAACCGCACCGTAGCCCGCCTACTTTTTGAGGGCTGGGGCGCGGCGGTAGACGAGGCGGAGGATGGCCTGGCCGGCGTGCACCAGGTGCGCGACGCGGCCCTACCCTACGACCTGGTGCTGATGGACATTCAGCTGCCGGGCCTGAACGGGCTCGATGCCACGGCCGCCATCCGGGCCCTGCCCGACCCGGCGCGGGCCGGGCTGCCCATTGTGGCCCTGACCGCCAATGCCTTTCGGGCCAACCGCGACCAGTACCTGGCGGCGGGCATGAACGCCTGCCTGGCCAAGCCCTTCGAGGAAGAGGAAGTGTACCGTACCCTGGTGCGGCTGCTGCCGCCCGTGGCCGCCCCGGCCAGCTACGACCTCACCAAGCTGCGCGCCCTGGCGCGGGGCCGCGAGGAGTTCGTGGTTAAAATCATCCAATCGTTTTTGCGCAATATGCCCGGTAGCGTGGCCCGGCTGCAAGAAGCAGCAGCTGTGGGCCACTGGGACGAGGCAGCCCGCATCGTGCACCACATCAAGCCCGGCCTCGAGTCGTTGGGTATCAGCCAGGTAGCTGTGGCCGTGCAGCAGCTCGAAGCCGCCGCCCCGGCCAGCTACCCGCGCCTACCCGCCGCCGCCACCCAGCTCGTGGCCCAGGTGCAGCTAGCATTGCGTGAGCTGGTGAATGAGTGAAAGAACATAATGCTGACCGTTTTACAAGCTTTTTAAGTGACGGGAAAACTCCTCCTGGTAGGACTTACCGACGGGAATGAGGTGGCTGCCGAGCTTCAGCATGTGGTCTTCGACGGCCTCAATACGGCGCAGGTTGACGATGTAGGAGCGGTGCACCCGCACGAAGTGGGCGAAGGGCAGGCGCTCGCCTAAGGCCTTGAGGGTGAGGTAGACAATATGTTTCTGGGTGGTCGTGACCAGTACCGAATAGGTTGAGAGCGCCTCGATGTAGAGTACGTCATCGAAGTTAATTTTGATGGAGCGGGTGCCCACCTTCACGAACAGCTCGGGCGCAGGCTCGGGGGGCGCGGGGGCCGTGGCGGGGGGTAGGGCAGGCACCGCGGCCCGCGCCGCCAGCACCTTGGCAATGGCCTGGTTGAAGCGCACCAGCTCGACGGGCTTCACCAGGTAGTCAACCACTTGCAGCTCGAAGGCGGCCACCGCGAAGTCGTGGTAGGTAGTTACCAGAATGATGGCCGGGGCAGGGCGGGGCAGCAGGCGCGCCAGTTCCAGCCCGTTGAGGGTGGGCATCTCCACGTCGAGCAGCAGCAGGTCGCAGCGCCCTCCCTGGCGGAAGTACGTCAGGGTTTCGAGGCCGCCGGGCAGTGAGGCCACCAGCACTAGCTCGGGCGTCAGGTCTACCAGGTGCTCCAGGGTGAGGCGGTTGATTTCGTTGTCATCAACAATAATGCAGGTCAGGGGCGCGGATTGCATCAGTAAATAAGGCTAGTGAAGGCCGTCGGCAGCTCTCAACGCGGCTCAAGCTAAGGCAAAGATATTGCCTACCCGCCGGGCGGCGTGGCCCCGGCCAGCCGCGTGCCAGGACCCGCCCCTACCCCTTACCAAACCCGCGTTATTAAGGCAAAAGAATGATAAATCCCTATTAACCAGAGCTTTTTATTGGGTTCTACCTTGCGGCTGTATTCGTTTCATTTCCCACCCTTCATTTCGCTACCCATGCGTACCATCCTTGGGCTTACCCCACCGGTAAGCCATTCTTCCCTCTCGCGCCTGGCCGGCTTGCTGCTGGCCGGGGCCGGCACCCTGCTCAGTGGCTGCGCAGCCCACGATGCGGCCCCTACCCCCCTGGCCGCCGCCACTGGCACGGCCGACCTCACCGCTGGCCTCGGCAACGGGGTCAACCTACAGCCCTCGTACTATAACGGCGGCAACCCCAATTTTGGCTTCTCGCTGATGAAGCAGCAATCCAAAATCAAGACCGTGCGCATCGAGATTGAGCCGGGCTACGAGACTCAGGCCAAAGGCTGGATTTCCCAGGCCAAAAGCAACGGGTTCGCCGTCATCGCTACTTACCATAAGTCGTCGGTGCTGGGCTCGGATAACACGGGCGAGCTGGCGACGGCCGGCAACTGGTGGAAAGCCAATTATAAGACGCTGGGCGGCAACTTCACGATTAACCTGATGAACGAGTGGGGCAGCCACAACATCTCGTCCAACACCTACGCGGCGGCCTACAACAGCGCCATCAGCAGCGTGCGCAGCGTGTATAGCGGCCCGATTATCATCGACATTCCTGGTTATGGCCAGGAAACGGCCACGGCCGCGGCGGCCGTGAAAGGCACGGGCGGCACTAAAATCAACGACACCAACATCATCCTGTCGGCGCACGTGTACCCCAACGGCTACAACCAGGGCAAAGGGCACACGCTGCAAAACGCCGACCTCGACGACCTGGGGTCGGCCGGGCGGCCCTGCATTATCGGTGAGTTCGGCAATTCGCCCTCTGGCGCCGCGAACTGGTCGGGCATCGTAAGCTACGCTAAATCGAAGGGCTGGACCGTGCTGGGCTGGTGCTGGAACGGCGACGGTGGCAGCATGAACATGGTAACCCCCTCGTGGTCGTCCAACGCCACTGCTACCTCGTTCTCGCTCAGCTCGTACTTCAACACGGTGTATAACCTACTGTAAAGCAGAAGTTTAGTAGACAGTCCTTCGCGGGTAGCGGGTAGCTCTTTCAATCACCGAAGAGCTATTCGCTACCCGCGAAGGACTTTTCACAGCTGCACGTCGCCGCGCAAAAATGTGACCGCGTAGCCGCCGATGTCCACCCGGTCGCCGCGCAGGCGGCACCACAGCTCGCCGCCCCGCGCCGATTCCTGGCGGGCAAACAGCTCGGTTTTACCCAGCTTTTCGGCCCAGAAGGGGATGAGCGTACTGTGCGCCGAGCCGGTAACCGGGTCTTCGGGCACGCCCACCTCGGGCGCGAAAAAGCGCGACACGAAATCGACCGCGCCGCTACCCGGCGCGGTGGCAATGAGGCCGATGTAGCCCAGGCCTTCGAGCGCCGCGAAGTCGGGGCGCAGGGCCAATACTTCGTCGGCGTGGGCAAACTCGACCACCAAATCGCGCGAGGCCAGCACGGCCAGCGGCGTGGCCGCGCCGGGCCCCAGCGCGTGCATCAGCACGTCGGGGTGTTCGGGGGGGGGTAGGGCGCGGGGCGGGCGGCTAGGGAAGTCGAGCACCAGGCGGCCATCGGCCTCGCGGCGCACTTTCAGCAGGCCGCTTTTGCTTTGAAACGTGATTTCGGGCTTGGCGTAGCCGCGCTCCTGCCAAAGCACGTGGGCCGAAGCCAGCGTGGCGTGGCCGCAGAGGTCAATCTCGAAGGTAGGCGTGAACCAGCGCAGATGAAAATCGGCCTCCTCGCCGGGTAGGGGCACAAAAAAGGCTGTTTCGGCCAGGTTATTTTCGGCCGCGATGAGTTGCATGGTTTCGGCGGGCAGCCATTCGGCAAGCGGGCATACGGCGGCCGGGTTGCCGGTGAAGGGCCGACGTGCGAAGGCATCGACCTGGTAGATGGGAATAGTCATACTTGAGAAGAAAGCAAAGATTCTGGAAAACGTGGCGGGTAGCACCGCTACCGCCGGAGGCCGCAAAGATGCGCCACTCCGGCCACCGCCCGCTAGTTTCTCACCGCTACCTACTTAGCGGGCTGCCTGCGCCAACACGACTTCCAGGATGCGGGCGGCCTTGTCGGAGCCCAGGAGTTGGTCGAATTCGGGCGAGGCCAGAATCTGCTGCGTCACGGCGAGCGAGGTGACGATGCTGTGGCCCAGCACACTGGGGCCAGTGAGCGTGAAGCCACCCTCGTGCAAGGTCGTGTTTACCAATACGGTGGCGGAATGAGCAGTGAGTACTTGCCGAAAAGTAGCCATTGAAGCGAGGGGTAAATGAAAGCCGCAAGCTAATTGCGGCCGGCGAATGGCCCCGGCATTTCCTTTTGCGTTTAAGCACTTTATGCAGTCCCCTACCCCTACCCCCCCCGCCAAGCCTACCCCCCCCGCCGAGGATGGGCAGGACCCGGCCAAGAAGCCCAAAGAGCAGCGAAACAAGCAGGAGCAGAACGCGGTAGAGGAGCAGGAAGCAGAGGAGCGCAGCGCACCTTCGGGCAAGGTTATTTACAAGGCCATCGTATCGGAGGGCACCGAGGAGCTGAAGCGCTCGTCGGCGGCACTGTTCTGGTCGGGGCTGGCGGCGGGTCTTTCCATGAGCTTTTCGATGGTTGCCGAGGGCCTGCTGATGCGCTACCTGCCCAACGCCACCTGGCAGCCACTGGTGGCCAGCCTGGGCTACAGCCTGGGCTTTGTCATCGTGGTGCTGGGCCGGCAGCAGCTTTTCACTGAAAACACGCTTACGCCCATTTTGCCACTGTTGCAGGAGCGTACCTGGGAGTGCCTGCGCAACGTGGGCCGGCTATGGGGCGTTGTGCTGGCAGCCAACCTAGTAGGTGCCGCCCTGATAGGGCTTGCCATTGCTCACTCATCAGCTTTTGAGCCGGAGGTGAAGGCGGAGTTTGCGCGCATGGGCCACACGGCACTCAGCCACGACTTCGCTACCACGCTGGTGCGGGGCGTATTCGCGGGCTGGCTTATTGCCTTGATGGTCTGGCTATTACCCTTTGCTGAAGAAGGACGTTTCTGGGTTATTATTTTCATCACCTACTTCGTGGGCGTAGCGCACTTCAGCCACGTTATCGCGGGCGCGGTGGAGGTTTTTACCCTGGCCGCGATGGGCCAGACGGGCTGGGGCACGGCGCTGGGCAGCTTCGTGGTGCCGGCGCTGCTGGGCAACATCCTGGGCGGCCTGGCCCTGGTAGCGGCCCTCAACTACGCGCAGGTAACGGCCGGTGAGGAGAGCAACTAAGTAGCTGGTGACTTCAGCAAAAGAAGATTGTTCCTGCTTCGCGGCGCTCGTAAGGACAGATGATTTCACGAAAGCCTATCAGCCACCAGCTAAAAAAACATGCCGCTCGAACCCTGGCAGACGCTCCGCTCCGAACTTGTGTTTGACCACCCTTGGTACCAGCTGCGGCGCGACCATGTGCGCCTGCCCGGCGGCCAGGAGCTTGACGATTACTTCGTGAGCGTGCGGCCCCACGTGGTGCTCACTTTCCCGCTTACGACTGATAATCAAGTGGTTTTTGTGCGGCAGTACAAGCACGCCGCCGGCCAGATACTGCTGGAGCTTCCCGGCGGCGTGGTAGACGCGGGCGAAACCTCCGTGGCCGCCGCAGCCGCCCGCGAGCTGCTCGAGGAAACCGGCTACGCCCCGCCCCTACCCCCCGAGCCGCTGCTCGACGTGTACGATAACCCCACCAAGGACACCAACCAGAGTTCGTTTTTCCTGGCCCGCGACGTGCGCCCGGTGGCTGCCCAGCACCTCGACCCCACCGAGAACATTGAGGTAGTGCTGGTGCCGCTGGCCGAGGTCGAAGGGCTGGTTTTACGGGGCGATATCCGGGTGTCGGGCTCGGTGGCGCTGTGCCTGCTGGCGTTGCGGCGGTTGGCGGGGTAGCCAGGCTAGCGGCGGCGGCTGGCTTTTAGTGCCCGCTCATCATCGTCAGCAGGTCGGTTATGGGGTCCGCGCCGTGCAGCATCTCGGTCGAGTCCAGGGTCAGCCGGGTAACTTCCGACGTTCGCTGCCGCATCTGCTTTTCGTAGGCGGCGATGGCAGTTTGCACGTCCTCAAAAGGGCGGTCCGTCAGGCATTCGGCCAGCTCAAAGGCATCCTGCATGGCCATATTTACGCCCTCCCCGGCGTAGGGCGGCATGCGGTGAGCGGCATCGCCCAGCATGGTCAGGTTGGGAAGCGCCGCCCACTCCTGCGCCAGGGGAAAATGATATTGCGGACGCGGAATAAACCACGCCTCCGGGCTAATAAATAATTCCTGCCAAATATTATTCCACGAGCCAAAATCCTTTTTAAACCACTCGGTAACCTGCGCCCGGTCGGCGAAGTCAATACCACTTTGCCGCACCCAGTTTTCCGGCACCTTACACCCGGTATAAAAAGACAAGCTACCCTCGCCTTTCGCGCTCAGAATAAGCGATTGCTCGTCGCCAAAAGCAAAAACTTTCCCGCCGTTGGCCAGGCTCCACAGGTTCGGCGCGTTTTTCTCCGCGTGGTACACGTTGCCCTCCACAATGGTAACGCCCGAATAAAGGGGCTGAATAGCCGTGATGTAGGGGCGAATTTTTGAATTTGCGCCGTCGGCGGCAATCACGAGGTCCGCGTAAGCAGATGAGCCATTTTTGAAGGATAAGCGCCAGCCGTCCTTTTCCTTTTCCATCGAGGCAAACTGGCTATTCCAAACCACGGTGCCGCCGGCCAGAGATTCCAGCAGAATATGGCGCAAAGGCCCCCGGTCAATCTCCGGGCGCTGGTCGCCAGCATCCTCCGCAAACAGCTCATCCATTACGCTTGCGGCGTGCTTATCCACTATCCGCAGCCGGCCCGCTTCCGGGCGGTGATTAGCATAAAACGCCTCCAGCAAGCCCGCCCGCCGCAGGGCTTCCAGCCCGGATTCTTCGTGCAGGTCGAGCGTGGCCCCCTGCATTCGCACGTCCTGGCTAGCGTCTCGCTCATAGACGTTTACCACCGCGCCTTTGAGCTGTAAGAGCCGGGCTAAGGTTAGTCCGCCCGGCCCGCCGCCCACGACGGCGATTTTTTTGTCTTGCATCAGCATATCACAAAATCTTATGTACGACCCAAAGGTATTTTTCAAAGCAAGGTGGAAAATTGTATGAATCGGTCGTTTTGATTTCGGCTAAGGTCTTTGGGCAGCACGCCAGACAGCTTTTTAATTTCCCTGATGAAATGCGACTGGTCGGCAAAGCTTTGCTGCGGAAACAACTTACCCGCTTTGAGGTGCTGAAAAGAAGCCCGAAAGCGCAGAATGCTGCTGTATTTTTTCAAGGATAACCCGTATTGCTGATTGAAATAGCGATTAATTTGCCGGCTACTCCAACCTACTTGCTCAGCCAGCTCCCGCACGGCGCAGCAGCCGTTTGAAGCATAGAGCAGGTCAAAAAGCTTACGCTTTCGGCCGTCAATTTCCTGCGGTAAAAGTGCCCTGATTCTTTGAGTGGATTTTTGGCAAAAAAGGTCAAAATCAGCCAAATCGGCCGCCGTGAAATCCCAAAAACCAGCAGGCAGGTTTTTTGCGCTATTTAATAAGCCGGAAACTGAGTCGTGAAAAATATATTCCGTTGCCAGCAGCTTGAAGCTGATGACGAACATCTGGGTTTTAGCCGTTAAAACCGCTTGGTCGGGCCGCGTGCCTACCCCCAGCAACGTCGCCTGCACAGGGCCGGTAGCTGATGGAGAGAAAATTAAATCAATTCGCCCGTCGGGCAACACAATAATCTCCTTGTCGCTATTCGCTTGGTTGCCTAACCGCCAAAAGCTTTCCACGAAGTCCGCCAGCGCTTCGTCGGGCGCGACCCATCTATAATCCAGGTCATTCGTCATCGGCCTCCCTTCATCCGTAATTTACCGCTTTTACATAACGCCCGATAGCCGGAAATATTTTAGCTTTATTTTCGAGCTTGACGCGCTGCTGCTGAGCGTGTTCCTGAGCAGCGCTAGCTACGCACATTACCACGCAGGCGACGTAGCCCGCAAATTCTTCCTACCCCTCGCTATTTCTCCGATGCCTACCGACTACCAACCCATCGCCTGCGGCTTCTACGACGAGCTGGAGGCCGCGGCCACCCGCCGAAAGCAGGTGTACCTGCAATATTTCAACGATTTGCGGCAGCTTTGCCAGGGCACTACGAGCATTAAGACCTTCGTCACCCGCGAGCAGGCCGAGTATGCCGTGCTGGCCTCGGGCGAGGAAATCCGCCTCGACCACATTATTAGAATTGATGACACGCCCGCGCCAGGGTTTGCGGAATACCCTGATTTTCGGAGTGGGTGCTAGCCCGCCACCGCTCAGCTTCTTCAATGGTCCGGCTGGTTGTTGCGCAGCGCGGCGGAGAGCGCTAGGTTTGCGGGCGCGGCCGGCCGTTCGGGCGCTTTTCTTTTACCGCCTATGTCGCTTCGGAGCTTTTTAGTTACGCTGGTAGTGCTCACCGGGCTGCTGCTGCTCATATTCTTTGGGTTGCAGCTATTGCATGTTTCCACCGGCCGGCTGGTTGACTGGCTGACGGGCCTGGGGGTGCTGTGGTGGCTGGCCGCCGTCCTAATTCTGCCCTGGAATGCCCATTTTGCCGCGCTGGCCGTGGTGGAGCAAGCCCGCGATGCGGAGGCCCACGGCATTGCCGTTGACTCCGACACGGTGGCCTTCGCCCGGCGAGTGGCCAGCCGCTTCAAGCTGCTGGCTATTGGGTTGCACTTGGCTACGGCCGCCACGCTGTTCGCGCTGGCTGCCTACCACGTGGTTCCGCTGGGCTATACGGCCGCCGTGGTCGCGCTGGCCCTGATGCTGGTGCGCCCCGCCGAGCGGGCCTACGAGCACCTGGCGGCCCGCCTGCGCAACATGGGCCAGCAAATTCGCTACCCGCGGGAAGACGTGGCGGAACTACGCGACCGGGTTAGTAGCCTGGAAAGCAGCGCCAAAGAACTGAAGCACGCGCTCGACATCAACCGGGAAGGCTCCTGGGCTTACAACCAAGACCTTACCCTGGCCGCGATGCGTCAAACCATTGACCGCCTCGATGGCCGCCTCGAAGAGCTGACCCGCCTAAACGCCCGCGACCACGAAGCCCTGGCCCGCCAGACCGTCACCGAAATCAGCCGCCTTTCCGAGGATGCCCGCTTTCTCAACCAGGTGCGCGAGCTGATTAGCTTCTGGAAGCAGGCGTAACGAGGAGCGCGACCGGGCGCTTACCCCCTACGTCCAGTACTGCACCGGCGCGTGCGGAAAACGGCGCTGCCACTCGGCATAAAACCAAGCCTTTAGCTCTCGCATCGTGGGCAGGTCGTACACGTACTTGAGGCCACCGAACTTATTGCGCTTCACGGTGCGGGTGCTTTCTTCGAGGTCGAGGCTGGTGTTGGGGTACCAGCCGAGCAGCACTTCTTTCGAGCCGGGCGTGAAGCGATGGGTGATGAACTCCACGGTGAGGTCGAGGCCGGGCACGTCGGCCAGCGCCGCGTGCAGGCGGTCGAGCAGCTCGCCGTAGTGCTGCCGCCAGTCGGGCAGCGGCATAATGGGGGCCAGCACTACGCCCACCGGGTAGCCGCCGCCACCCTGGGCCACCGGCAGCGCCAGCCGCCGCAACGCTTGAATGCGCGCCTCGATACTAGCCGTGCCGCCCTCCAGCTGCCGGGCCAGTGGCTCGGCATTGAGCGAGGCGCGGGCGCGGGTGTGGCCATTATGCGGTAGGCCCAGCAGGCTTTCTACGTGGTCGTATTTACTCACGAAGCGCAGCCTACCCCCCTCGCGGCCAGCGAAGTAGCGCACCGTTTCGGCCAGCGCGCCGGTAAGGTGCTCGATGCCCAGCACGTCGGTGTAGCAGCTGGCCTCGAAGCTCACGGGGCGGTCGGCGCGCTCGTAGGCCTGGGTGTTTTCGAGTAGCTTAGGCAGGTTGGCGAAGGCACGCACTACGGGCGGGCCGCTGAGGCTGCCGGCCAGGTAGCAGTACTGGCAGTGCGCGGGGCAGCCCTCGGCGAGGTTGAGCTGGTAGTCGGCCGAGGGGGGGGTAGGCTGGAGGCGCAACGCGCCGGCGGGCGCGTTTACCACGGCCAGCGTGGTTTTGGCGGTGCGGTAGGTGGCGCGCTCGTCGTCGCCGCGCAGGCCGGTGAGGCGGTTACTTTTCAGCAATTCTATGTCCAGATTGAGGGCCGTAGCGCGGGCCAGGATTTGCTGGCCGTAGTCTTCATCGAGGGCCGCCGGAGTGAAGAGCACGCGCTTGGGCAGCCAGAGCTTCGCCCCGTGGGTGCGAGGCGCGGCCGCTTCCAACGAGGCGGGTAGCAGGGCGGGCGCGGGGGCGTTGAGAACGGGCAAAAAGAGGTCAGTCTGCATAGCTTATTAAACGCCTGCCTGCCTAAAATGGGTCGAATTTCGTCCTTTTAGTCATCGATTTTTAGCACTGACTTATAGATAGTTGCCGAGCAAAACTCATTTTTTTTCAGTATCCCTAAGCGAGCGCCGCGGCCCATTTTTGCGTATAGCCGGGCCATGCCCAATTCTGCTCCCCTTATTCTTACGCTCTTGCTCGACGCGGCCAGCCAGGCTTTTTTTGACGAGCAGCGGCGGCGCTATTTTCCGCCCAAAATCAACTACCTCAGCGCGCACCTCACGCTCTTCCACGCCTTGCCGGGGGCGGAGGAAGCCGCCATCATAGCCGACCTGGCCGAAGCCGCGGCCAACGAGCCCGGCCCCCTACCTCTGCGCGTGACGGGCCTCAAATTCATGGGCCGGGGCGTGATGTATACGCTCGACAACCCTACCCTACCGGCCCTGCACCGGCGCTTGCAGCGGCAGTGGCAGCCCTGGCTATCGGCCCAGGATAGCCAGAGCCTGCGGCCCCACATTACGGTGCAAAACAAGGTGGACCCCGCCGTAGCCCGCGCCCTGCTGGCCGAGCTAAGCGCTGGTTTTAAGGCTTTTGAGGCGCTGGGTACCGGCCTGGCGCTGTGGGCCTACCGCGGCGGGCCGTGGGAGCGGCGGCAGGTTTTTGAGTTTGGGCAGTAGCGCGCAGCTTCCACTCCGCCTCACTTTCTAAACAAAGTACTGAGCCTCAAAACCGGGCTAAATCAACGCGGCTTGCGTGCTGCGCGCCAGAAACTCGCTCAGCACCTGCTGCACCGGCACGCCGACGGCAGTCAGCACGAGCTGCGGAGGCGTGAGGTAGCCGGGCACCTCGGGGTAGGCGGCGGGTAGGGGCGCAAAGCTCATGTGCCAGCCCTGAAACTCGCGCCAGCGCATGGGACCATCGGCCAGGATTTCGAGCCGGCCGTGGCGCGGGTCGGCCGCGATGCGGGCATAGAGGCGGCGCACGGCCGCCGGGCAGCCTTCCAGTACCTGGATAAACTGGCCCTCGCCGTACATCAGCACGCCCGTGATGCAGTTTCGCTCGTTGGCCAGGCGGCACTGCCTGAGCAGGTGCAGCAAGGCGGGCTCCTCAAACCGGGCAATCGCTTCGCTCACATACACGATACTGTGGTATTTTCCTACTTCACAATCCATAGTTGCTCATCACTCACTACCAGGGCCCGGCGCGCTTCGCCACGCGCTACTGGTAGTGTACTTCGCCAGCCCGCGCTGGCCGCTCCTACAAATCTACCGTATGCACCGGTACTTATCCTTTTCGCATGAACCTGAAGACTACTCCTGCCAAGCCGCTGACCGCCGACGTGGTGCTCGTGGGGGCCGGCATAATGAGCGCCACGCTGGGCGTTTTGCTTAAAGCGCTGGACCCTACCCTCACCCTGGCCGTGTACGAACGCCTCGACGCGGTGGCTGCCGAAAGCTCCGACGCCTGGAATAATGCCGGCACCGGCCACTCGGCTTTTTGCGAGCTCAACTACACGCCGCAGCTGCCCGATGGCAGCATCGACATTTCGAAGGCCGACAAGATAGCCGAGCAGTTTGAGTTGAGCAAACAGCTGTGGGCCAGCTTGGTGCAGACCGGCCAACTACCCGAACCAGCGGCTTTTATCCACAGCATTCCGCACATGAGCTTCGTGTGGGGTGCCGAAAACGTGGCGTATCTGCGCCGCCGCTACGAGGCGCTGCTGGTCTCGCCGCTGTTCAAGGGTATGGAATTCAGCGACGACCCAGCCCAGATTGCGGAGTGGATTCCGCTGGTGATGGCTGGCCGCGACCCAGCCCAGCCAGTGGCCGCCACGCGCATGGCCATTGGCACCGACGTCAACTTCGGCACCCTTACCCGCGCGCTGTTTGACCACCTGCGGCAGCAGCCGGGGGTAGCGTTTGAGTTGGGCCAGGAAATTGAAGATTTCCGCCACAAGGCCGACGGACTGTGGCGGGTGAAGGTGCGCGACCGGGCTACCGGCCAGAGCCGCAAGGTGCGCACGCGGTTCGTGTTTATTGGGGCCGGGGGCGGCTCGCTCACGCTGCTGGAGAAGTCGGATATTCCCGAGGCCAAGGGCTTCGGCGGCTTCCCGGTGAGCGGGCAGTGGCTAAAATGCACCCAGCCCGCCGTTATCGACCAGCACGATGCTAAGGTATACGGCAAGGCGGCCGTGGGCTCGCCGCCCATGTCGGTGCCCCACCTCGACACGCGCCAGATAAACGGCCAGCAGGAGCTGCTGTTCGGGCCCTACGCCGGCTTCAGCACCAAGTTTTTGAAGAAAGGCTCGTATGCCGACCTATTTCGCTCGATTGAGCTGGGCAACATTCGGCCGCTGCTGTACGCCGGGGCGCGCAATATTCCGCTCACGCGCTACCTCATCGGGCAGGTACTCCAGACGCCCGAGCAGCGCATCGCGGCCCTGCGCGAGTACTACCCCGAGGCCCGGCCCGAAGACTGGCAGCTCGAAATGGCCGGCCAGCGGGTGCAGGTTATTAAGAAGGATAAAAAGCAGGGCGGCGTGCTGGAATTTGGCACCGAAGTCGTGACCTCGGCCGATGGCTCCATTGCGGCGCTGCTCGGGGCTTCGCCGGGCGCGAGCACGGCCGTGAGCATCATGCTCGACTTGGTGCAGCGCTGCTTTCCCGAGCAGGCGGCCACGCCCGAGTGGCAGGCCACGTTTCATCGGCTGGTGCCGTCTTTTGGGCAGTCTCTGGCCAATAACCCGGCGCTGACGGCGGCCGTGCGGGCGCACTCGGCGCGGGTGCTGGGGCTGGAGAACGCAGTATGACGTTCTTTGAGTATTCATCACTTATTGCCACATGACCGCGCTTTTGCTCATCGACTTTCAGCTGGATTTTCTACCTGGCGGCTCGCTGGCCGTGCCGGAGGGCGACGCCCTCCTACCCCTGCTCAACGACTTGCAGCCGCGCTTCGACCTGGTGGTAGCGACCCAGGACTGGCACCCGGCGGGGCACCGCAGCTTTGCCAGCACCCACCCCGGCCAGCCGGTTTTCGGCGAGATAACCTGGCAGGGCCTACCCCAGCGCCTGTGGCCCGACCACTGCGTGCAGGGCTCGGCGGGCGCGGGCCTGCACCCCGGCCTGAACCTGGACCGCGTGGAAGCAATTTTCAGAAAAGGTACTGACCCTGAGCTGGATAGCTACAGCGCATTCTTCGACAATGGCCACCGGCGCGCCACCGGCCTGAGTGCCTACCTGCGGGCGCGGGGCATCACGCGGGTGGCGGTAGCTGGCCTGGCCAGCGATTACTGCGTGTATTTTACGGCCAAAGATGCCCGCGCCGAAGGCTTCGAGGTAGCCGTGCTGGAGGATGCTACCCGCGGCATCAATCCCGAAAGCATCGCCGCGGCTAAGGCCGACCTGCTGGCGCAGGGCGTGCGGGTCGGGCCGAGCACAACAGTGCTGACCGCTTGAACTTTACGTCGCGTCGCGTCATTTTTTCAAGGTAGAGACGCGAGCGACCCTTCGCGTCGCTCGGCACCAGGGGTCGTCCAACGGGAAGAGACGCGAAGGGCCGCGTCTCTACGGTCCGTACCCTACCTTCCGGCCTCTTACCCTTCTCCTACCCCGCCCGCCATGCTTATCAGCCCCGCCACGCTAGCCGACATTCCGGCCCTGGCCGACCTCATCAACCGGGCCTACCGCGGCGAGGCCGCCCAGGCCGGCTGGACTACCGAGGGCCACCTGCTCGATGGCCCCCGCGCCGACGCGGCCCTGCTGCGCGAGATGGTAGCCGTGCCCCACACCCAGTTTTTAAAGAAGGAAATTGACGGGGCGCTGGTCGGCTGCGTGTACCTGGAGCCACAGGGTAACGCCGTGTACCTCAGCTTATTGGCCGTAGCGCCCGAGCGGCAGTCGCAGGGCCTGGGCCAGCAATTGCTACTCGCCGCTGAAGCCTTTGCCCAGCGCCTGAAGCGCCACCAACTCAAGATAAGCGTGCTGGCCGCCCGCCCCGAGCTGCTGGCCTGGTACGAGCGCCAGGGCTACCAGCGCACCGGCACGAGCGAGCCCTTCCCGGCTAGCACCCGCTTTGGCCGCCCGCGCCAGCCCCTCACCCTGGTAATGCTGGCGAAGGAGGTGAAAATGCAAAGTAAGCTTTAGCTTGTTGGCTTACTACTAAGGCGTTACCTACCCCTAGTTCGGCAAGCTGATGCTTATCCTACTGCCATTTTTTTCAGTAGGCCTAGCAGTTCGTGTTGAGTGGCCTGGGTGCGGTCGTGGGCGTACCAGGTGTGCAGGGCTTTGATGAATTCATCATGTTCCATGCCTTCGGCTTTGAGCTTGGTTATCAGGGCCTGGGCCTCGGCGGGACGCGGGCCCCAGTGCGCCACTTCGGTGAGTGTATCGGCGCGCAGCACGACCAGCTTGGGGATGGAGCGGCCGCCGTTGGTGAGGTACTGGTCGATAAGGTCGGGGTTTTCGTCGCGCAGCAGGTAGGCGGTGCGCAGGTGGCCGGCGCTGGCCTGGGCCACGGCCTCCACCACGGGCAGGTTTTGGGCGGCGTCACCGCACCAGCCTTCGGTGAGTAGCAGCCAGACGTAGTTTTCGCGCAGGCCAGCCGCCGCCGCCACCAGCTCGGGCTGCAGCTTCACGGTTTTGTCGAGGCGGCTCATGCGCTGCTCGTTGAGCTGGGCGTAGGTCAGCAGCTCGGGTGTTTGCTGGGGGCCGGTGGTTTTACCGGCGGCTAATAGCTGGTCAAGCAGCTGGCGGTAAGCTGCATACGAATAGGCTGAGGCCAGGCGCGCGGGACTGATAACTGGTGCGGATGAGGGGGTAGGCATAAGGAAAGGGACGGGAATGCGGGTACAACAATTAACGAGGCTGGTTGTCGGAGCGGGCGGCAAACTTTAGTCTCACCCGATAGCCCAGCGGGTAGGTTTTGCGTATTCTCTGATTCCGAGTGGAGGACGGCTGTCATTGCCACGGTATGCGCCTAACAACAGCCGTCCTTCACCCGAAAACAGGCACTTAAACCCCCTACCCCCGCATGATGGACCAAGTAGCCGCTGGCGTGTACCAGCTCCGTATCAAACGTTTTGTGAACGTGTATTTTGTCGAAACCGGCACCCCCGGCGAGTGGGTACTCTTCGACACTGGCCTGCCGGGCTCGGACAAAGAAATTATCGCCGCCGCCGATAAGCTCTTCTTCCCCGGCACCCGGCCCGAGGCCATTATCCTGACCCACGGCCACCTCGACCACATGGGCTCGGCCAAGGAACTGGCAGCGCACTGGAACGTACCGGTTATTGCCCACCCGCTGGAGCTGCCGTACGTGACGGCCAAGGCCCTGTATCCGCCCAGCGACCCCACCGTGGGCGGCTCGCTGGCCTTTATGAGCCGGTTTTTTCCTAAGCAATTGCCCGACCTGACCGACGTGGTGGAGGCCCTGCCCCTTGGCGAGGAGCACCCGCCCTACCTGGCGCAGTGGCGCTGGCTGCACGTGCCGGGCCACGCCCCTGGCCAGCTTGCCTTTTTCCGGGAGGCCGACCGCACCCTACTCGGCGGCGATGCTTTTGCTACCACCAACCACGAGTCGATTCCGGCCGTGCTGCTCGGGATTCCCGAAATCAGCGTGGCAGGCTCGCCCTTCAACTACGATTGGGCGCAGTGCCGCCAGTCGGTGCAGACGTTGGCCGACCTCAACCCGGCCGCCATTGGCTGCGGCCACGGCCCGGTTATCAAGGGCCCCGCGGCGGCCGCCGGCTTGCGCAAGCTGGCCGATAACTACCAGCTGCCGGCCCAGGGCCGCTACCTCGCTGAGCCTGCCCGCACCGATGCCAGCGGCGTCGAGCACCTGCCGCCCAAGCCCGTTGATAAGCTGCCCAAGCAGGCGGCAGCCATTGGCGCGGGCCTGCTGCTGGCCGGCGCTACCTGGCTGCTGGTGGGCGGCCGCCGCAAAAAGCCCAAGCACCCGAAACCTGCCAAGAGCTACGCGAGCACCAGGCACGCGAAGCCCGGCCACCGGCCCGGTGCGTAAGCCGCAGTGCTATTTTTGACGGGGGTAGGGCAGATGCTTCACGGGCCTGCCCTACCCCCGTTTTTTCATCTTACCTCGCCCCATGACGCACTACTTCCTGGCGGCCGGGCTGCTGGCTGCCCCGGCCCCTACCCCCCCCGCTGCGTTCTACACCACCTACACTTATACGGCCTACACCGTGGTGGACCGCACCACCGGCGAGCCGCCGACCCAGGTGCCGGGGGTAGGCGGCACGCTGGCCTTGCGCGCCGACGGCACCTACGACAAGCGCCTGAGCCTGCTCATGGGCGATAGCGGCCCGCGCCTGTTTGCCCAGCACGGCCGCTTTACTACAAAGGGCGACAGCATCACGTTTCGCTTCACGGACCTTAAAGGCCCCGACGTGCAGCGCGGCACCTACCGCTATAACGCCAAAGCGCGCCGGCTCACCATCACCATCGCGGGCTACCCCCCCGGCAACCAGGGCGTGTATGAGCTGGGGGCTACCGCACCGCTACCGAAGTAGCAGCGGGGCCGCCCCTCCGGCAGCCGCCGTACCTTGCGCCCGCATTCAACTCCTCTTCCCCACCCGGCCCCCGAGTTGATACTTGATAACTGCTAACTGATACTTAAAAAAGATGGGACGCGCATTTGAATTCCGGAAAGGCCGCAAAATGAAGCGCTGGGACCGGATGTCGAAAGACTTTACCCGCATCGGCAAGGAAATCGTGATGGCCGTGAAAGAAGGCGGCCCCAACCCCGACTCCAACGCCCGCCTGCGCACCGCCATGCAAAACGGCAAGGGCGTGAATATGCCCAAGGACCGCGTAGAAGCCGCCATTAAGCGCGCCACTGGCAAAGAAGAAAAAGATTACCAGGAAGTGGTGTACGAGGGCTACGGTCCCCACGGCGTGGCCATCGTAGTCGAAACCGCCACCGACAATCCCACCCGCACCGTGAGCAACGTGCGCCTCTACTTCAACCGCAACAGCGGCGCGCTCGGCACGGCCGGTAGCTCCGACTACACCTTCACCCGCAAAGGCGTATTCAAGCTGGCCGCCGAAGGCTTGGACCGCGACGAGCTAGAGTTGGAATTGATTGACGTGGGTGCCGAGGACGTGTACGAAACCACCGAGGAAGACGAGCATGGCGCTGAGCACCAGTACATGGTGATTGAAACCGCTTTCACCGATTTTGGTCAGATGCAGAAGGCGCTCGATACCAAGGGGGTAAATATTGTGAGTGCTACCCTTCAGCGCGTGCCTAACACCACCGTTTCGCTCAATGACGAGCAGGCCGAGGAGGTTGAAAAGCTCATTGATAAACTCGAAGAAGACGAGGACGTGCAGGCCGTGTACCACACGATGGGGTAGGGAATCATGGCGCTGCTCAAACTTATTCCGACGATTTTTTATGCTGACCTGGCCGTGGGCAGGCACTTGTTTGGGCAGGGCCTGGGCTTTGAGCTGCGCTACGAAGCGCTGAGCGGCGCGCAGCCTTTTTGCATTCTGGAAAAAGATGGCGTAGAAATTTACCTGGCCCAAAACGCCGCCCTCGCCGCCCAGGACCGGCCCGAAATCCGGCTCGCTACCGATGATATTACCGGCCTTTTTGCCGAGGTACAGCGCGCTGCGCCCGAGCTGCTGCATCCCAACGGCAACCGCGTCATGCGCAAGTCCTGGGGACTACTCGAATTTGCGTTGCTCGACAAAAGCGGGGTTTGCGTGCTAGTGCAGCAGCAGTAGCCGCAACCAAATCCGACAAGCCACTTCCTTCATAAGCGCCGCTAGTCTTGCCGACTGGCGGCGTTTGTTGTTTCTTGCGATTCCTTATGAAAATTCTCCTACTCCTCCCCAGCCTGCTGCCCTTCGCCGCCCTGGCCCAGCCTTCCAATCCCCTACCCCCTCTCGACCCGACCATTCAGCGGCTGGTGGCGGAGATTTCGGCCAAAAATCTGGAAGCCGATGTGCGCAAGCTCGTCAGCTACGGCACGCGCCACACGCTCAGCGACACGAAGGATAAAAAGCGCGGCATCGGCGCGGCACGCCAGTACGTGTTCGACGAGTTTAAGAAGTACAGCAAGGCCGGCGGCGGCCGCATGACGGTGGAGATGGACACCTTTACCTACAACCCCGACGGCCGGCGCGTAGACAAGAAAACGCTGATGGCCAACGTACTGGCGACCCTCCCCGGCACCGACCCCACCGATACGCGCGTGCTGCTGATGAGCGGCCACATCGACTCGCGCGTGACCGACATCATGAACCGCACCGCCGACGCGCCGGGGGCCAACGACGACGCCAGCGGCGTGGCCGCCGTGATGGAGGTGGCCCGCGTGCTGGCCGGCCAGAAATTCCCGTGCACCATAAAGCTAGTGGCCGTGCAGGGAGAGGAGCAGGGCCTGCTGGGAGCTGACCACCTGGCTAAACGCGCCAAAAAAGAGGGCTGGAACCTGGTGGCGATGCTCAACAACGACATCGTGGGCAACTCGCACGGCTACGACCCCGAAATCACGGATACCCTGCATCTGCGCGTGTTTAGCGAGGGCGTGCCGGCCATCGAAACACCCGACCAGGCCAAGGTGCGCCGCCAGCTCAGCAACGAGAACGACGCCAGCAGCCGCCAGCTCGCCCGCTACGCCCAAACCGCCGCCCGCCAGTACGTGGATGCCGGCGGCTACGGCGTGCTGCTGGAATACCGCCCCGACCGCTTCCTGCGCGGCGGCGACCACACGCCTTTTAATCAGCAGGGCTACGCGGCCGTGCGCTTCACCGAAACCAACGAGAATTTCAACCACCAGCACCAGGACCTACGTACCGAAAACGGCATCGAGTACGGCGACAAGCCCGAATTCATGGACTTCCGCTACCTGCGCCGCACCGCCCAGGTAAACCTGGCAACCCTCGCCAGCCTGGCCAGCGCCCCCGCCGCCCCACTCAAGGTAGAAGTCCTCACCGCCAAGCTCACCAACCGCACCGAGCTGCGCTGGCAGGCCCCGCAGGGCGGCCCTACCCCCGCCGGCTACGTGGTACTGGCCCGCGAAACCAGCGCCCCGCAGTGGCAGCAGCGCTTCCCGGTCAGCGGCACCACCGCCGACCTGGCCATCAGCAAGGACAACTACATTTTTGGCGTGGCCAGCGTGGACGCGCAAGGGCGCGAAAGTCTGCCGGTGCTGCCCGTGGTGGGGCAGTAGGGTATTCATTTTTACTTTCCCTACAATATGGCGGCCGTGATTTTTGATGACTTTGACCTAACTCATTTTTGGAGTAACAGTGCCTACGCCCTGGAAAAGTACGTGGAAGAGCGTTTTTCCAGGGAGTTGCTGATTTCAATTGAGCAAGAGTTAGGGTACAAACTACCTGCTGCTTACATCGAGTTGATGGAAACGCAAAACGGCGGCATCCCTGCCAATACGTGCTTTCCAACTGGCGAACCGACTTCCTGGGCAAAAGACCACATTGCCATTACCGGCATATCTGGCATTGGATACACCAAACCTTACTCGCTTCGCGGCAAGTTGGGTAGTCAGTTTATGCTGGACGAGTGGGGATATCCGCCTATCGGCGTGTGCGTTTGCGACTGCCCATCGGCGGGCCACGATATGGTGATGCTTGATTATTCAGCCTGTGGCCCGCAAGGTGAGCCAACCGTAGTGCACGTAGACCAAGAGGACGATTACATTAGTACGTTTCTAGCCCCGGATTTTGAATCATTCATCCGCGGCTTAGTCAATGAGGAGCAGTATGATACGTCGGCTGAAGACTTGCAGAAGGACTTAGCTCGCATTGAACACGGCAGCTTATCGCCTCTGCTCACCGAGCTTATTGCCAGGCAGCCTACGCTTGATTTTGAGACGATAATCCGAAAAATCTGTCATCAGCTTGCCACTGAAAAAGGCTTTTTTGCCCTGCACGCCGACGAGGTATCCCTGTTGCTCTACGACGTACAGTTTCTGCTTTATAGTCAGACTCATCCGGTTACTTCCGAAGCTGACTACTTAGCCGCCTACCCCAACATCATCGCGCTTGCGAAGAGCGAATTCAGTACCGGTGGGTACGCACCGGGCTTTGTCAAAGACTGGTTGGCAAGCCGCCGCGCCGCCGGCAAAATCATTATTCCAGCGGGTAGCCTGGCATTCAGTGAAGCTTACGAACGTGCGTTGCGCCAGCAACTGCTACAGTACTGCCAGCCCGCAAGTGATACTATAGTTCTCCCTAAATGACATTGGCCGCACGGTTCCACTTTGCCGCTACGCGGCAGTGCAGGCACAGCCGCCACTACTAGCGCTAGCGCGAGTTACCATTCGTATTTTACCCGTTCCAGCCCAGCCCTTCTACCTCTGGCGCAACGCATGGTCCCCACCCCGCCAACGCGGTTGCCTATAAACGGCGAACCCCCGGCTGCTGGAAACAACCGAGGGTTCAGAAGAAGGTGCAGTCACACCTTACTTCTCACTCACAATGGATAAGGCTCGTGCGAAAACGGAAGTCAAAATCAAGCTTGACATCCGCATACCACCCGAAGTAGCCAAATGGCTGCTTTGGTTTCTGATGAGCGGTGGAGCCGTAACGGCCGCCGCGCATTGGGTTAGGTAGGGTAAGGGGGTAGGCCGCAAGGCTTGCCCCCTTATTTTTTGTTGAATCAAAAGCTCAACAAGCGTTGAACGTTTAACAAATGTAGAACATTCAGCGCAAACCTGCTATCGTAAGTTTGGTAGTACACAAAGCTTTCGGCTCAATGCCCCAAGAAAACAGCCTCCAACGCTTCCTCGACGCCCAAACCCGTGACTACCCCGCGGCGCTGGCCGAAATCCGGGCCGGGCGCAAGCGCAGCCATTGGATATGGTACATTTTCCCCCAAATCCAGGGCCTGGGCTTTAGCTCGACGTCGCAGCACTACGCCATCCGCGACGCGGCCGAGGCGGCGGCGTACCTGGCGCACCCGGTGCTGGGGCCACGGTTGCGCGAAATCTCCGGCGAGCTGTTGAAGTTGGCGGGTCGCGATGCGAGCCGCGTTTTTGGCAGTCCGGATGATTTGAAGCTGCGTTCGTCGATGACGCTGTTTGCGGCGGTACCGGGGGCTGA
The DNA here is from genome assembly GCF_020012125.1 of Hymenobacter psoromatis. Lineage (NCBI taxonomy): Bacteria > Pseudomonadati > Bacteroidota > Cytophagia > Cytophagales > Hymenobacteraceae > Hymenobacter > Hymenobacter psoromatis. The sequence continues at coordinate 858,695 of NZ_JAIFAG010000001.1, read as the reverse complement.
CCCGGTTTTTGGGGCGGTGCTGGATAAGTACTTTGGCGGAAAGACGGATGAAAAGACCTTGCAGCAGTTGGGGAGGTAGGGTGCGGGGCTTGCCCCCGCCCGTCGTTGAACGCTTCCAGTTACGTCCGTTCAACGCCGGGTGGGGGCAAGCCCCGCACCCTACTACGTTCGTAGCCGGGCTATTGTAATTCATTGGTCACCGCAGCGATACATTCGCCAAACCTTTTCTTTTTTCAGCCATGCTACTCCTACCCCTCCTTATCGTGGCCGTCGTGCTGCTGGCCATGAGCTTGCGCATCGCCCAGGAATACCAGCGCGCCATCGTGTTTCGGCTGGGGCGCTACAACGGCACGCGGGGGCCGGGCCTATACTGGCTCATCCCGTTCCTGGAGCGCCAGCAGACCATCGACATGCGCACCAAAACCGTGGAGCTGGAGCAGCAGGAAACCATTACCAAGGACAGCGTGACTATTAAGGTGAATGCCGTGCTGTGGTTTAAGGTGCTGAACCCGGCGGATGCGGTTATCAAAGTGGCCGACTACAACAAGGCCGTGTACCAGCTGTCGGTGACGGCGCTGCGCAACATTATTGGGCAGAACCAGCTGGATGAGGTGCTGCGCGAGCGCGCCCAAATCAACGGCTCGCTGCTGCAAATCGTGGATGCCGCCACCGAAGCCTGGGGCGTCAAGATTGAGCTGGTCGAGATTAAAGACGTGGAAATTCCCGAATCCATGCAGCGGGCGATGGCCCGCGAGGCGGAAGCCATTCGGGAGAAGCGGGCCCGCATCATCAAGGCCGAGGCCGAGCTGGAAGCTTCGCTCAAGCTCACGCAGGGCGCGCAGGAGATGGAAAAAAGCCCCTACTCGCTGGAATTGCGCCGGATGCAGATGCTTTCGGAAATCGGCATCGACAACAACACGACGACGGTTATTTTGCTGCCCTCCGAGTTTTCCAACGCCGCCAGCAGCTTCACCCAGATGGTGAAGCAGCGCTACCCGGCCGCGCCGGAGTCGCCCCCGGCCGGCGCGTAGCAGCCGCGTAGCTGGCGGCGGGCCCCTACCCCTCCGGGTTGGCGGGGAGGCCGGCCAGGTACTTTGCCCGGTGGCCGGCCAGCCACCGGGGCCAGTTTTGCCAGCGCCAGGCCAGGTTCAGCAGCCGGGTTAATTCGGGGGCTCGTTCGGGCTCTATGCGCAGGGCCTCGGCGAGGTGCTCGCTGGCCTCGGCGGGCAGAAAGCGGCGCAGCAGCGAGATGCCCCGGTTGTGGTGCGCCAGCGCATAATTCGGGGACACGTCAAACAGCCGGCGGTAGTCCTGGTCGGCCAGGTGGGGGCGGCGCAGCGACTCGTTGGCCTCGGCCCGCCAGAGCAGCACGTCGGCGTGCTGCGGGTCGAGCCGCAGGCCGGTGTCGGCCGCGGCTACGGCCTCTAGGTAGCGCTTTTGAAAGAAAAAAAGCTGCGCCTGCCAGCCGTGATAGTAGGCTCGGAGCGGGTCGAGCCGCAGGGCCTCAGCCAGGGGTTCGTTGGCCGTCAGCGAGTGGCCGTTTTCCCAGCGTGCCCTGGACAAGATGAAGTGCGTGGCGCACCATTCCGGGGCCAGGGCTACGGCACCTTCGGCCGCCTCCAGGGCTTCGGGTATCCGGTTGAGCTTGACCAGCGCCTCCGCCAGGTACAGCTGCGCGGTCGAATTCAGCGGGTTGCGGGCTAGGTGCTGGCGGGTCAGGTCCACGACCAAATCAGCCCGCCCGGTTTGAATAAGCTGCCAGTACAGGGTGGTTTCGCTCTTAGTCAGCCGTGGCTTAGAACCTGGGGTCTCGCTCATTACCTAGCTGCCGGCCTCCGGCTTTTTCAGGCCCAGATACACCAGGATGTCATCGTAGAGGCCGCCCGCATTCGAATAGAGCGCGTAGTTGCGGGCCGTGGCAAACCACTCCTTGGTGCTGGGCTTGATACTGTTAGTCGCGCCGAGCAGGTCGCTCTGCTCGATGGGCAGCGGCTGGCCACTTTGCATGGACAGGCGCAGGCGGGTATCCACGGCGGCATCAACCACGGCCTTGAGGTCGGCCCCGCTGAGGCCGGCGGTGCGGGCGGCCACGGCAGCTGGGTTTACGCCGGCCGCCAGCGGCTTGCTTTGAAGTAAGATTTCCAGGATGCTGGTCCGGGCGGGTTCATCGGGCGGGGTCACGAGTACGATTTTATCGAAGCGGCCGGGGCGGCGGAAAGCGGGGTCGAGCTGCCAGGGCGCGTTGGTGGCGGCCATGATGAGCACGCCCTCGTTGGAGGCCGACACGCCATCCAGCTCTTCCAAAAATTGGTTGATGACGGTGCGGCCGGCGCTCTGGCGCAGGTCGTGGCGGTTGGCGGCCAGGGCATCTACTTCGTCAAAAAACAGCACGCAGGGCGTTTGCGAGCGGGCCAGCTCGAAGAGCTGGTGCAGGTTTTTCTCGCTGTTGCCCAGCCACATATCCAGAATATCGGCGATGCCCACGCTGATAAAGTTGGCCTGCGCCTCGCCGGCCGTGGCGCGGGCCAGGTAGGTTTTGCCGCAGCCGGGCGGGCCGTAGAGCAGCAGCCCGCCGCCAGTGGCTTTGCCGTAGGCTTTGTATAAGTCGGGGAAGCGTAGCGGGTGGATGATTTTGAGGCGGATTTCCTCCTTCACCGCCTCCATCCCGCCCACGTCCTGGAAGGTAATCTTCGGTTTTTCGAGGCCCAGCAGGCGGGCCTGCTCGGCGGGGGCCGGCGGCGGCGGCACCAGGCCCGCCGCGGCCACCGGCTGCGCCGGCGCGGCCGCTTGCAGCTTGGCAGCCAGGGCCGTATCGGCCAGGTGCGGGTCCAGGCGCAGCGCTTGCTGGTAGGCATCATGGGCGGCAGCGGGCTGTTGCTCATCGAGCAGCAGGCGGGCATGCAGCAAGTAGGCGGGGCCGCTGGCGGGGCCGGCGGCCAGCAATTCTTCGAGCACCACCAAGGCAGCCGAGGTTTTGCGCTGCGCAAAGTAGGCTTCAGCCAGGCCTAGCTGCAGGGCGGGGGTAGCGGGGGCCAAATGCAGGCCGTCGCGGTACAGCGTTTCGGCTTCCTGGTGCCGGCCGGCCTGGCGCAGCAACTCGCCCAGGTGCTGGCGCAGGGGCAGGTTGTCGGGCGAAAATTGCAGGGCATCGAGCAGGGGCTGGAGGGCCGGGTCGGTAGCGGGCATGAGCGAGAGAGTTGACGGGAGCTTTACGGTAAAAACCCCATTTGGGCTGCCTCCAGGTCGCCGGGCGCACGCAACAGGTAGCCCAAAGCCTCCACTTCCTCATCAGCAAGCCGGCAGTTCGCTACACTGGCCTTAACCAAACTAGCAATTCGTCGTTAGGAACAACCTATGGAACCTAAGCTATTCGCATTCCATCGGCCGGGGCCCCGGCCCGCCGCCGCCCGCCGGTTGCCCGGCCCGGCCAATTATTTGGGCGCGGCTGGTGCGGCACCGACTGGCCGCCGAGCCGCCCGAACCTACGCCGCTCCAGCGGACGGACGAGCATGATGGCCGAGGTTATTGATTGGCCGGAGAAAGTACGCCTGACCGTCGCGCTGCTGCTGCTGCTGGCGCTGCCGTGCGGATTTATCGGTTTGTGCGCGCTGGCGCTACGGCCGCCGCAAGCTACTGCGCGCTTTACCCCGCTGCTGCGTCTACTAGTGGTAGGCCTGACGGTCGGCTTGCTCGTTTTCCTGGCCCTGCGGCAATCGCCGGTGGTGCTCATTTGGTGCCTGGTGGTCGCGGCCGTCTTTACGTTGGTGCCGCTGATGCTGCACTGGCTGGCATGGCGTGGCAAATCGCCGCAGAGCCCGATGCCCGTGCCACCCATCTTTCTGCCGGCCATTGGCGCGTTAGTGCCTCTGTTCTTTCTCTGGGCTAACTTTCTGGAGGAGATACTGCACATTAGCTTCCCCGCGGTCAAACCTCTGCTCCGCTATTTTTTCTCCTGACCGCCGCGTAGCTGGCTGGGGTAGTAGGGTGATTGGTTTCGGGAAGATAACTTACTTTCGGTCAGTTCACCTCGTTGGCTCAGCGTCTGGGCGGGCGACCAAAGTCTTTACGTCTCATGGCCCTTTATTCGCCGGAAATTCAGCATCTGCTCTACGAAAATGACGCCGGCCGCGTCATCGGCCTTGATAAAGTGCAGCTCCTGGACCCGGTGCCCACCGCCCGCCTGGGCCCGGTGCGGGCGCTGCTGAGCAGCCCCGACGAGTACCTGGCCTACCAGGCGGCTTCGGTGCTGACGGCCTGGGGCGATGCCGCGGGCCTGCGGCACCTGGAGCAGCTCATCGATGGGCGCGTGGACCAGCGGCTGACAATGGCCCCGCACCGCATCTGGGACTATGATAACGGGTACGACGAGATGGCCTGGGCCGTGGACCTGTATGGCCTTTCGCCGGAGGCCCAACGGCCGGCGCAGCTCCGCGTTTTGGGTAAGCTGCTGGCGCTGTACGGTCCATGCTTTTTTGAGTCGAACCTAAAAGCCGCCCTGCTGGATTTGGCGTTGCCCCTGGCCGCGGAGCTGGGACCCGCCATGCGCGCGGCCCTGGCCCGCACCCAGGAAGCGGGCCAGCTCTACCTGGCCAGCCAGCTGCTGCCGCCGCTGGCCCGCGTGGACAGTGCGGCGGCCCGCCGTTTGGTCGATGCGTTTCCGGGGCTGCTACGGCAGGCCGCGCCGAAGCCCAGCGCGGGGGAAGCCGATAGCATCCGCGCCAACGTGCGCGAAGCCCTCGGCTACCTGCCGGCTTCGGCGCTGGACCGCCCCGCCGTGCGCGCCGCCATCGCGCGCGTGGGCAACATCAAGTGGGGCGAGTCCGACTATCACCGGCTGGGGTCAGCTCAGGCGCTGATGCGCGAGTACCTGCGCCGGGCGGGCCTGGTGACGGAGGCGGTCCGGCAGTTTCGCGGGTACCTCTTGGCCTGGCCCTGGCTGGATGCCGCCGCCTGGCTGGCTAAGACAGACGAGGATGGGAGCAAGGGCCCGGAGCTGATGCGCGATGTTCACGCGCCGACGCTGCCCGGCTACTCACTCCTCGAAGACGAGCCAGCGTACTGGGGGCCCGGCGTTGACCCGTTGGAAGACGAGGTACGTGCCTTGTCGCAACGGTTGTCGGCCGGCCACCTCACGTACTACATGCGCCGAACCTGCTTCTACTACCTGCGCTGGGAGGCCATTAAAAACCACCCCGCCGTGCGGGCGCTGGGCCTACCCGACCTCTACGAGCCGCTCATCATGCTCTACGAGCGCGGCGGCTGGTTTCGGATGGAGCACGGCGACTACATTGACTTTGGCAGTTCCATGACTGGCAAAAGCACCCCCGCCCAGGCCGCGCAGTTTTCGTCCCTTCCCCTCGACCCGGCCACCCTCGACCAAATCGACCGGGACTACACCCGCCGCAGCCTGGACGAGCTGCTGGCCCGGCTGCTCGCCCAGGCGGTCACCGGGCTGCGCGACTACGAGGCCGTGTTGCAGCCCCCGGCTTCCGAGGCGGCCCTGGCCGCGTTGCAAACGGGTGCCCAGGCCGCGCTGGGCTTGCCCGTACCGGCCGGCTACCTCACGTTTTTGCGCCTGGTGGACGGGCTGAACTGGGACGACCTGCTCATCTACGGCAGCGGCCCCTACCCCCTCGTCACCGAGCCCACCATGTTCGTGCGCGACCTCGTGGCCACCAACCTGGCCTGGCGGCGGGCGGAGCCGACCGCCCCGCCCCGGCTCTACCTGGCCGAAGACCGGGACCTGCTGTATGGCTACGAACCAGCCGCCGGAGCCGAGCCCTACCTAGCCTACGAGCGGGCGGGCGGGGCCGTCGCCAAGCGCTTCCGGTCGGCCGAAGAGCTGCTGGGGCACGCCTTGCAAAGGCGCGTGTGGGAAAATGAAGAAGCGTGGCGCGGCCGGCGCTGAGCGGCCCCTACCCCCCGCAAAGCCCTGGCTCTACTCGCCGGTAGGCGGCAGGGGCGCGGGAGCCGACGCGGGGCCACCCGCCTGCGGCACGGCGGCCGGCAACGGGCCGGGGGCCTCCGCTGGCTCATCGCCTGCCGTACCAGCGGGCGGCAGGGGTGCAGGGGCCGGCGCAGGGCCGGCGGCTGCGTCCGCAGCAGTGGCGGGGCTGGCTGGCTGCTCGTGGCGGGTGGGCGGCACGTAAGTCTGGTGCGCGTTATACCAGACCGCATACCCGACTGCGGCCAGTCCCGCTACCCCGGCCAGCATTAACAACGCTTTTCCCTGCGTCCCAAACGCTAAGGGCTGAGGCGCGGCGCGCAGCTGCCGCCGGATTACCCAGAGGCTAAACAGCACGCCGCCTACCCCCACCGCCAGGTCGATGAGTCGGCTGGTGCCCTCGCTAACAGCAGGCTGGCTGGTGGCCCCTTCGTTCATCATGTGCGGGTTGAAAATACCCGCGTAGAGGAAAAATAAGCCAATGACTAACAGCACAGCGGCACGCAGGAGGGCAGAGGCGGACATAAGAAGGCAGAAGAGAATGACAGGGAGCTGACTTTGTAATAATATACAGCTAAAAACTACTGATTTACTCTTTGAATACGAGTTGGTTGGCGTTGAAGTTAATGGCCTCGCTTGGCCGATTAAAGTAGCTATTTCCTACCCCCCACTTCGGTTAGCAACTGCGTGTTGAGGCGGGTGTATTCGGCGCGGGCGATGTCATTTTTGTTGGTGCCGAGCGCATCGAGTGACTGGCGGGCGGCGGCGGCGGCATCCTGGTTTTTGCCCTGCTTTTGCAGCAGCTTGGCCTTCCAGTAGTAGCCGTAGAACGCGTCGCCAGGGTTGGCTTTGATAAACTCGTCGAGCCAGCCCACGGCGGGCGTGAGGTCGGGCTGGTTGGAGTTGTAGTAGTATTGCGCGGCCGTGATATAGGGCTTTTTCTCGCCCTTCATGGCCTCCTTAATCTGGGCCAGCACAATCGGGTCGGGGTTGCCGATAAGGGGTAGGGCCACCTGCACGCGCTCCCAGGCCAGGGTGAGGTTGGCGGCAGCGGGGCGCAGGTTTTCGAGGCTCAGGCTCAGGCTCTCCTGCGGGTTGGCCAGCCTGGTGGCTTTGGCAGGCAGGCGCAGCACGTCGAGGCTTTGCTTGTATTCATACGCACCCCACTGCGCGGTGTCGCGGTTGAGGATAATGGTCCAGCTGGCCTTGCCGGGGATGGTGAGTAGGGCGTAGGTGCCGGCCGGCACGGCCTGCCCGCCCAGCGTCACGGCCTCCCCAAAGCGGATTTTGGTGACCGTGTTGGCGCCCGTGCGCCACACCTGGTCGTAGGGCACGAGCCCGCCGAAGGCGGTGCGGCCTTTCAGCGAAGGGCGCGAGTAGTTCAGTTCCACGAACGAGGTGGAGAACGCCTCGCGGATGTTCACGGCCGGGCTGGGCTGCGGCACGGTGAGCGGGGCTTGGGCGTGGGCGGCGGGGGCCAGCAGCAGAGCGAGCCCGGCCAGGGCGAGGGGGTAGGAAGTAGGCATGGCGACAAAAGTACGGGGCGGGGCGGCGAGGCAAAGCCGGCGAACAAGTGCATCATTCTTACGTTCTTACTCCGCATTCCGACGCGTCCCTACCCCTTCCTTTTGCGCCCATGAAAATAGTACTCACCGGGGCCACCGGCTACATTGGCCAACGCCTGCTGCCGGTACTGGCTGCCGCCGGGCACCAAGTAGTGTGCCTGGTGCGCGATGCCCGCCGCTTTGCCCTCCCCGACACGCTGCCCGCCAGCCAGCACCCGCTGGTGCAGGTGGTGGAGGCCGACCTGTTGAAGCCCGACACCCTGGCCGCCCTACCCCCCGATATTGACGCGGCCTACTACTTGGTGCACTCCATGAGCGGCGAGGGTAGTGCGAACTTCTTTCAGCTGGAACAGGCTTCGGCGCAGCACTTTACCGACTACCTCGACCGCACTACGGCGCGGCAGGTCATCTACCTCTCGGGCATCGCCAACGACCACGACCTGAGCGTACACCTGCGCTCGCGCAGCGCCGTGGAAGACGTGCTGGGCCACGCCACCCACGCGCAGCTCACGGTGCTGCGGGCCAGCATTATCATTGGCTCGGGGTCGGCGTCGTTCGAGATAATCCGCGACATTGTGGAGAAGCTGCCGGTGATGGTGACGCCGCGCTGGCTCAACTCGCGCTGCCAGCCGCTGGGCATCCGCGACGTGATGTTTTACCTCGAAGCCGTGCTCGACAACCCCGCCTGCCTGGGCCAGCGCTTCGACCTGGGCGGACCTGATGTGCTGACGTACAAGCAGATGCTGATGGGCCTGGCCGCCGTGCGCGGCTACCGGCGCTGGATAGTGACGGTGCCCGTGCTCACGCCCCGGCTCTCATCATGGTGGCTGTATTTGGTTACGAGCACCTCGTTTTCGCTGGCCCAAAGCCTGGTCGAGAGTCTCAAAAATGACACTGTGGTGGACCCCGCCCGCAGCATCGAGCGGGTGGTGCCGCACCGCTGCATGAGCTACCGCGAGGCGCTGGCGCTGGCCTTCCGGCGCATCGAGCAAAACGAGGTGGTGAGCAGCTGGAGCGATGCTATGAGCAGCGGCACCCTGCGCCCCGACTATATGAACGCCATTCAGATTCCCAAAAACGGGATGTTCTTCGACCGGCAGCGGCGCAGCTTCACGCGGCCGGTGGCCGAGGTGCTGGACAATATCTGGCGCATTGGCGGCGACCGCGGCTGGTACAAAACCGACTGGCTCTGGCGCATCCGCGGCATCATGGACAAGCTGGTGGGGGGGGTAGGGCTGCGCCGCGGCCGGCGCTCGCCCAACCACCTGCGGGCCGGCGACCCGCTCGATTTCTGGCGCGTGCTGGTGGCCGACTCCGCCGCCCGGCGCTTGCTACTTTATGCCGAGATGAAGCTACCCGGCGAGGCGTGGCTGCAATTTCGCATCGTGGACAACCCCGACGGCAGCCACACCCTGGAGCAGTTGGCCGCCTACCGCCCCGAGGGTCTACTGGGCCGGCTGTATTGGTATTCGGTGCTGCCTTTCCACGGCATTATTTTCAAGGGCATGGTGGAGAATCTGATTAACTACGGGCGGTAAGAGCTTAGCTGCTAGCTTGCGGCTGGGTCAATGCCCACTACCCTACCCTCAGCCGCTCGCCCCGTCATTCTACCATGCCGACCCCTTACCAGCCCTACCGCAACGAGTCGTTCAATACCATCTACAACCTGTTGTTTTGCGACGACCTGGCTCTCTACAAAACTGATAACCAAAGCACTGCCTACCCCTGGGTCGCACTGCTGGCCGATGCGCCCGACCACCCGGCGCTACGCCAGGTAGCCCACGACACGCAGCTGGAAGCCCGCGCCCGCCTGCTAGCCTACCGCCGCCTGCTAGCCCTAGGCGACCCCGAGCCCACCAAAGAACTGCTGGGCGTGGTGGTGGAAGTGGGCCTGCCCGGCGGCCTCGACGTGCTGGCCGCCTACCCCGACGGCTCGGCCCGCTACCTCAACCAGGCCGAAAAACTGCTGGTGTGGGACGCGGCCACGCCCGACTCGACGCGGCTTATCGAGCAGCTGCTGGCCGCCAGCCGCCAGGTAGCCCGCCAGATTGGCCCCTGGCTGGAGGCCCGCCGCCCCTACCCCCCCGCGGGCGCGGTACGCCTCACCTTCCTGATGAGCGACGGCCTGTACTTCGGCGAAGGCCCGTTTGAGGTGCTGCAAGCCGACCCACTGGGCGGCCCCGTCATTGCGGCGGCTACGCAGCTGCTGGTTTTCCTGACGAAATACGGCCAGCCGGCAGCGTAGGGGCGCGGTACCTGGTGCGTAACCGGCGGCGCGTTTTGGCGCTACCTCAAGAACTCGCGCCGGTGCTGGCCGTAGGCAACCCTTATGGAGAATGCCGCTACCGACTGGCTGAGCCGCGCCGAGCAGCTGCGGGCCCTGAACCGCCCCGCGCAAGCTGCCCAGCTGGCGCGGGAGCGCCTAGCTCAGGAGCCCAATGACCCGGATGCCCACCTGCTACTGGCCCAAAGCCTGTTTGACCAGGGGGAGATACCCGACGCCCGCCAGGCGGCCGAAACGGCCGTGGGCCTGGCCCCCGACCGGGCGTATGCCCACTTCATCCTCGGCCTGGCCTGGCTCGAACTCAGCCAGCAATGCCTGCCCGACGCGCTGGCGTGCGTGCGCGAAGCCATCCGCCTCGGCCCGGTGCAGGCCCAGTTCTACGCCATTGAGAGCAGCATCTTATACCAGCAGAATCAACTGGTGCCAGCCCTGGCGGCCGCCGATGCCGGGCTGGCCCTCGACGCTACCCACGCCGACTGCCTCCTGCAACGGGCCATTTGCCTGGCTGAGCTGACCCGCGACGCGGAAGCCCAGGCCACTTATACGCAACTGCTGTGGGTAGACCCGGCCAATCCTAAAGCGCACAATAACTTAGCCCTGCTGCTGCTCCACCAAAACCGCGACGCGGAAGCCCTAGCCCACTACCGTGAGGCGCTACGCCTTGACCCCGACTTCGCGTTGGCTCGCGTGGGCGTGGTTGAGGTGCTGCTGCGCCGCTACGCGACCTACCGCCTGGAGCGCCGCCTGATGAAGTGGCTGATGGCCCGCTTAGCGCTGGCAGAGGTGGGGCGGGGCTACCCGGCCGGCCGCCGGCCCTGGCAGACCTGGCTTTTGCTGCTGTTTTTTCCGGTATCGAGTGCGCTCCAGCTACCCGCCCAATTGCAGCTGCGCCGCGACCCGGCCGCCCGGCCCTACCTCACGGCCCACCACGACCGGGCGCTCGTATCGCAGTACGGGATGCTGGTGGGCCTGGGCGTGCTGGTAGCGGCCTGGCTGGTACCGGCCGGCCGGCCGGCCGTGGGCCTGCTGGCGGCCCTGGCCCTGGCGCTACCGCTCTACGACCTGGGGCGCGCGCTGGCCGCCTTCGCGCTTCGGTCGGCCTTCCAGTTATTCATTTATCCGGTGTCTATGCTGCTCTTGCTGGCCCTGGATGCCGGCATAAAGTTTGACTCGCCGGGCCACCTGCACGACGGCTACGGCCGGTTGCTACTGGCGGGCATGGGCCTGCTGAGCATCGCGCATGCCTTCCAGCGCACGGGTGCTCGCTGAAGCATCTGGCCGTTATGCCTTTTGCTAACTGCCAAAGGCCCCGCGATGGCAAGCGGCTCGTGCGCATGGTAGTTACCCAACTACTGGTTTTCCTGATGCGATACGGCCAGCCGGCGGCCTAGGGGCACGGCGGGTTGCTTCCTGTCCAGCGAAGCAGTGCGCTCACACAACCCTGCTACTGTTTAGCTAGTTACAGCGACTTCATAAACGCCAGCAGGGCGGCGCGGTCGGGGGCGCTCATCTGGCTCACGGCGTCGGCCGACTGCTGGGCTTCGCCGCCGTGCCACATAATAGCTTCGAGCACACCGCGGGCGCGGCCATCGTGCAAAAAGGAGCTGTGGCCGTTCACGACTTCGCTCAGGCCCAGGCCCCACAGCGGCGGGGTGCGCCACTCCTGGCCGGTGGCCCTGAAGTCGGGCCGATTGTCGGCCAGGGCGGGGCCCATGTCGTGCAGCAAGAGGTCGGTGTAGGGCGCGATGGTTTGGTTGGCAGTTTCGGCGGGCAGGCCGGGGGTAGCGCTGGTACGCAGCACGGGCAGGTGGCAGCTCGCGCACTTAGCGCTCACAAACAAGGTTTTGCCGGCCAGCACCTGGGCATCTTTTACGTTGCGGCGGGCGGGCACGGCCAGGGTTCGCACGTAGAAGGCCACGCTCTCAAACTCGGTATCGGGCAGGTCGAAGGAGGTTCCGGCCGCGGGCGGCTGGTTGCCGGCCTGGCTCTGGCCGGCGGCGGGCTCCAGCGGGAAGAGGCTGGTGGTGATGCCCATATCACCATTGTAAGCAGCCCCCACTTGCTGGCGAATGGTAGGCTGGTTGGCCTTCCAGCCAAAGCGGCCGAGCACGGTCGTTTGGCTGGCCACGTCCCACACGTAGTTGGGCCGGCCCGAAATGCCGTCGCCGTTGGCGTCGTTCTCATCGGCGTTGGCCACGATATCGACCTCGTTCACAGCCTCCAGCAAGCCCAGGCCAACTACCGGCGGGGCTACCCTGGCCGACAGCAGCAGGCCCGCAGGCATAGCCATGTAGGGTGTGGCCACGGCGTAGCTGGGCTGGCGCAGGCTCATGCTGGTGCCGTCGGCCAGCTTTTTAATAGCCTCTACGTAGCTGATGCTCAGGCTACCCTCGGGCGTGGTGCCAACGATGCCGCGCGTCTGAAGCTGGTCGCCAAAGCCGGCCACTGGCAGCGGCCCGCCGTGCGCATCCTGGCCGGCCTGGCTGAGCCGAAACAGCATTTGCACGCTGCTGGGGTCGTCGATGGGCACTGCGCCGCGCCCGTCGTTGACGTGGCAAGCCGTGCAGTTGGGGTTGATGAAAAGCGGCCCCAGCCCGTCGGCCGTCACGAAGTGGCGCTCAAAATCGGCGTCGCCGTCCTTGTGCTTTTGCAGGTTGGTCCCCGTCAGGCTCGGAAACGGCGAGCCGAAGGCCGTACTACCGGCGATGCTCACGGTTTGGGTGCCCCCGGCGGCCACATCATCGGTGGAAGTGCTGGGTGCCACGGCATCGCCCGCCGAAGTAGCGCAAGCGGCCAGCCCCACCAGGCAAGCGGCGGCAAGCAAATGAGTAGCTATTTTCATCTCTGTAGAATAAATACTTATTTTTACCAAACCCCAACAGCAGGTCGGTGTAGCAGCGAGTTACAAACCGTTCACGGCCGTGGCCACGGCCCCGTCGATGAGCACCTGGCAGGCGCGCACGGCGGCCTGGGCGTTGCGCACGGCCTGGGTATTTTGGGTAATGGCCTGGTCGAAAGTGCCCGGAATGGCCTGGATGGCATTCTCAGCCGCCACAAACTGCGCCTTCAGCTTGGTATCGGCGTTGGGGTTGCGCTGCTTCACCAAGTCGCTGAGGCCGATGCCGTTGCCGGGGCCGTTGGCCCCGTAGCGCCCCAGGTAGATGCTCTCCACGCCCTGCACGTTTTTCAGGAATTCCGCCTTAGAATTGTCGCTGTAGCGGGCTTCCACGTACTGCGGGCTGCCACTGGCGACGGGCCGCTCTATCTTGCTGTTGCCCAGCTCATCAATGGCATCCTGCATGCCGCCGAGCAGGTCTTGCAGGGCGGCTTTCTGGCTGGCGTAGGTGGCATTGCCGGGGCCGGCCGTGGCCAGGGTATTGGCGTAGCGGCCGCCCGTGGCCTGCCAGGCCGTGAGCAGCTGGCCCGTGCCCTGGTGCAGGTTTTGGCCCGAAGCATTCAGAAACTCCAGCTCGCGGGCCGTGAAGGCGCCCAGCGGCTTATCGTTGTTTGTACCAAACAGCAGAAACTCAATGGGATGGTAGCCTTGCAGCCCGCCATCGAGCGTGCGCAGGTAGGTGGTGGTGAGGGGGGTAGGGCCGGCCAGCAAGGCGGCCAGGTCGGTTTCGTTGAGGGGCCAGGTGTCGATGCGGTCGTCGAGCAGCTGGGTGCTCACGGGGCCAAACGCGAAGGCCTCGGTGGATTCCCAGGGCGCGCGGGCGGCGCGGTAGGCGGCGCGGGCCGCGTCGAGGGTAGCAGCGGTGGGCGCGGCTGCAAACGCCTGGATGGCCGCTTGTAGCGCGGCGGCCTGGGTATCAACATCCTGGTAATTGCTCAGAATGACGGTATTGGCCTCGTTGGCCAGCAGGGCGGTCGCGTTGTAGCCCGAGTAGCCGGTAGTAGCGTTCTGCGGCTCAATAATGTCTTTGCCGCACGCGGTGGCGAGGAGCAGGAGCGCGGCGGCAGTGAGCTTGATACTAGTAGACATAGCGTTGTTTGTTAATTCGTTGTGGTCTATTTTATCAAAACTTCGCTACCAGCGTGGCATAAAAGCTGCGCCCGATGGCCGGAATAATGCCCGGCCCCGGATACTCGTCGGTGCGGCGGGTGAAGTAGCGGCTGTCGGTCAGGTTATTCACGCCGCCCTTCAGGTCAAACTGCCGAAAGTGGTAGGTGGCCGACACGTCCCAGACGTGGTAGGCGGGCACCTCGCCCACAATGGCGTAGGCGTTGGCCTCGTCGGGGGTGAAGTTGGCGCGGTACTTCGTATTGTTGGCGTCGCCAAACGAGTGGCTGGTGTAGCTATACTGGCCCGTGACCGAGAACGGCCCGTAGCCGTAGGTGAGGCCCACGCGGTCGATGTTGTTGGGGGCGTACTCTACCTGGTTGCCGCTAAACTCGCCGGTCACGTACCTGGCGTTCACGTAGGCGTAGGAATTGAACGCGCTGAGCCGGTGCTTGGAGTTGGGAGCCAGCGCTTTAAGCGGGCTGATTTCGACGTAGCTCTCCACGCCTTTGTGCTCCGAGTCGGCCACGTTGGTGCGAATCTGGTAGCCGTTGCCCGTCACCGGGTCAACGGCCGACACCAAGCCGATGCGCTGGTTGTAGCGCAGCAAAAACACACCCACGTCGAAGTTCAGCCACTCCTGCACCGTGCCGCGGTAGCCCAGGTCGGCATTGTAGCCCTTGCTGTCGTGCAGATTGGGGTCGATGCGCGAGGTGACGCCGAAGGGCGTGAGCGACGAATAATCGACCGGCCGGTAGGCCTGCGAAAAATTGGCGTAGAAGCTCGTGCTGCCGGTGGCGTTCAGCTGGGCCCCTACCCCCCCCAGGGCGAAGGTGCGGTTCCGAACCTCGTTGGTGGTGATGATATCGCCGCTATCTACCGTTTGGTAGCCCTGGGCGGTATTGCGCAGGTACTCAAACCGAAAGCCCGGCGTGAGCGAAAACCGCGAGCCAAAGCGCAGCACCGTCTCCACGAAGGGCGCGAAGTTCTGAGTATTAAAAACTAAATCATTCTCAAAATCACCACCGTAGAGGCCCAGGTCGAAGTCGGAGCCCGTGGAGCCGGGGCCGCCCTCCTGCCGGTGCATGCTGCCCACGAAGTAGCGCGCCCCCACGGCCAGCGTGTTGTCAAGGCCAAACAACTGGTAGTCAGTGCGCAGGCGCAGCTCGTTGGTGAGGCTGTGAAAATACTCGTGCTCTACCTCGCGGGGCACGTACTGGCGCGTAGCCCGGTCGATGGTATCGGGAATGGCAGGGCCGCCGTCCTCGTTGCGCCACACCAGCGAGCGGCTGCTCAGCGTGCCGGCGCTCTTAAATGTAAGCAGGCTTTTGTCGGAAATTCGGTAGTCGAGGGTAGCCGTGAGTACGTTCCAGGGGCTGGTGAGCCAGTTGCGGGCCCGCGTGCTCTGGCGCGCATTGGCGTTGAAGAGCGAGTCGGTGAGGCCGCCCGACATCTGAATCTTGTTGCGCAGCAGCGAGTATTCGAGGCCGATTTTGAGCTTATCGGTAGCCTGGTAGCGCAGGCCGGCGTAGGCCGTTACCTGGCTCACGGCCGAGTTGGGCCGCCAGCCCTCCTGCCGCCGATACTGGCCGTAGGCGTAGTAATTGAGCTTGCCCACCTGCCCGCCGATGCTCACAAACGTGTTGGCCAGCCCAAACGAGCCGCCCGTTTGGCGCAGCGTAAACTCCAGCGGCTTATCGGTGGGCCCCTGGCGCATTACGTAGTTGATGACGCCGCCAAACTGCGGCCCGAATTGCAGCGAGGCCGCCCCGCGCACCACCTCAATGCGCTCCACGGCCTCCAGGGCGGGCTGGTAGTAGGTTTCGGGGTAGCCGTAGATGTCGGCCGTGATGTTGTAGCCGTTTTGGCGCACGTTCATTTCCACGCTCTGCACGGGGTTGAGGCCGCGCAGGCCCACGCCGTTGCTGGGGAAGCCCGCGCCCTCCGTTTCGGAGAAGTTCATGCCCGGAATGCGGCCCAGAATCTGGCGCGGGTTGTTTTGGGCCGTGTTGGCGTCGAGCGAGTCGAGCACCAGCACCTCCGTTTTCTTGCCGGCATAAATGACGGCCCCGCCAACCTCGCCCAGGTTGCCGAGGCCATTTTTGGATTTTAGGCCCAGGACACGTACCTCATCGAGGCTTTGCGTGGTGGGTTGGTTTTGGGCCAGCGCCGCCAGCGGCAAACTGGCGGCGGCTAGGGAAAAAGTGAGGCGAGTAAGCAGGCGCATCTATTTGGAATTTTTCTAAACAGATGCAAATGTAGAATGTGTCTAATTAACAACAGGCTTCATCAGCAAATTATAAAATGAAGAATTGGTGATTAAAAACAATCATTTAGTATTTCCAACTTAGTATCAATTCTTTGGGCAGCGAATAATTTCACTAGCGATTCAGACATCTCCCCAATTATTCTGCCCTCAACGCCCAAGAGCAGTATACTGGGTCAATCAGTTACTCTCGTGCGAAGTAGTCTGCGCAAGAAATAAGCAACCCAGAAAGCCGTTATGCTTCAACAAGCGGACGCTAGATGAGCATGACGGCTTTCTGGATTGCTGGTTTCTTCCTTAACAGCTTCAGAATTACCAGCTCCTTAGTTACTTGGCTTTTTTGGCGGGTGCTACCGCGCCATCCCGGAAGGCTTTGAGCGCGGGCGAGGGCTTGCCATCGTCGGTCCAAGCGTTGAGCTGGTAGCCGCTCCAGCTTTTGGCGCCCTCGGGCTCCCAGTAAAATACGCCTAAGCCCTTGCCTTGCGGCACGGCGCGCACGGCTTGCTGGGTGGCCACCAGCATATCGTAGGTGTTTTGCACTTTTGTGTAGTCGTTGCCCACTTCGGCCACCACTACTTCCTTGCCGGGGTAGCGGGCCACCATATCGAGCAGGTTGGCGCGCAGGCTGGCGATGGAGGCCGTGTAGTCCTGCTTGAGCCAGAAGGGATAATATGACATGCCGATGACGTCGAACTTGCCGCCGTCTTTGGTGAGGTTGTCAAAAAACCAGCGGTACATCTCATTGTTGTTGCCGCGGTCGAGATGCACAATTACTTTGGAGGTGGGGCTCACGGCCTTCACCGCCTCGTAGCCCTTGTTGATGAGCTGGGCGAGCTGCGCGAAGTTTTTGGCGCTGCCCTCGGGCCAGAGTATCCCGCCCGGAATTTCATTGCCCACCTGCACCCACTCGGGCGTGACGCCGGCGGCTTTCAGCATCGTCATCGTGCTGAAGGTGTGGTCGTACACATCGGTCAGCAGCTGCGGGAAGGAGTGGCTGGCCCAGGCGGCGGGCTTGGCCTGCTTGCCGGGGTCGGCCCAGGTATCACTGTAGTGAAAGTCAATCATGACCCGGAAGCCCTGGTCGGCGGCGCGTTTGGCCATCGCCGTCACTTCGGCGGGGCTGCAGTGACCGCTGGCTTTATCGGCGGAGGGGTTAACGAACACCCGCAGCCGGATGGAATTGATGCCCTGGGCCTTGAGAATCGCCAGGCAGTCCTGGGCCTGGCCCTGCTCGTTGTGGAACACGTAGCCCGTGGCTTCCATCTGCTGGAGCCAGCCCACGTCGGCACCCTTGGCAAAGCTTTGGGCCGAGGCCGCCGGGGCCCCTAAGCTAGCGGCACCCAGCAAGAGGGCCGCGCAAAAAAAGCGTTTTATCATGGTAGTACGAACGTAAAGAGCCTATCAGAGTGGGGCGGGGGAAGCAACAGCAAACCGAACGAAAACGGCCGGCATTGCGCCACCCAGTGGAGCAAAAATAGCCGGCTCATCCAGAAGCACTGGTCCCTACCCCCCGAAATTACCTGCGTTGGTTGCATTAGCTGAACGCTGGGCAACCCGCAGGGGGTAGGGCGCATCTGAGGGGAAGAATGAGTAAAAACTGTCATTTTTTGGAAAGGCCGGTAACGTTAGGGCCGGCCACTCGGTAGTCGGGGCAGGTAGTAAGGAGTCAAAAACCGGTGAGGCAACCGGAACCAGCAAATTATTTTCATTATAAAACTTCGATTAAACGCCATCAGGGTAGTTTTTTAAATTAATATGAGATAGTACTATGCTAAACAAAGTACCTGTCGTAAGTTTGTTCTATCAAAAGCCAAGTACCACCCCACTACCTACAACCTGGCCGCGCCTAGCTGCGGCACCAACGAGGTAGCTACCAGCCGCCAACCGGGCCGCTGGGTTGCGCCGGAAGCCCTGCCGGCCTACCCCCCTCGACTAGCCCGCTAGTCAGCCTACCCCCTCTTTTTACCCACGTGCTTCAGCACCGGGTTCCAGCTTTTCTCTTTTCCACCGGAACCGCGGCCGGCTGGGAACGAAATCGCCATGCCCTTTCTGCACGCCTTTTTCAGCTTTCGCGCCATGAACTACGCCTTTCAACTTAATTCGCTACTCTTGCTGGCTACCCTGGGCCTGCCCCTGACGATGGCGGCCCAGACGGCCCCTACCCCCTCCCGTGCCACCGTCAGCGGCACCGCCGTGGATGGCGGGGCCAAGGCCGAGCCGCTGCCCTTTGCTACGGTGCTGCTGCGCCACGCTGAAGCTGCCGATACCAGTCTGGTAGCCAGCGGCCAAACGGCGCTGGATGGTACGTTTGCCCTGCCCCAAGTGCCGGCCGGTGCTTACCGGCTGCGGGTACTGGCCCTGGGCTACCAGAGCCTGGCCCAGGCAGTACGGGTAGTGCCCGGCCAAACCAGCGTGGTGGTGGGCCTGCTCAAGCTGCGCGCCGGCAGCCAGCAACTGGGTGAGGTGCAAGTGACGGGCCAGCAGGCCGTGGTGCAGCAGGAGCTGGGCAAAACGATTATCAACGTAGAAAAGGACCTGAGCAGCGTGGGCGGCACGGCCGTGAACGTGCTCGAAAACGTGCCCGCCGTGGCCGTAGACGCCACGGGCACGGTGAGTTTGCGCGGCTCCAGCAACCTGACGATTCTCATTGACGGCAAGCCGGCCGGCACTAGCAACGGCGGGCCGGGCCCGCGCCTGGACCAGATTCCGGCTTCGCAGATTGCGCAGATTGAGGTGATGACCAACCCCTCGGCCAAGTACGACGCCAGCGGGGCGGGCGTCATCAACATCATCACCAAGAAAAATAAAAAAGAGGGCTGGAACGGCCAGGCCGCCCTGGTGGTGGGCACCCGCGAGAAATATTCGCCCAGCCTCAACCTGAGCCGCCACCACGGCAAGGCTACCTGGAATATGGGCTACGACGGTAACGACCAGCTTTACCGCACCCGCTCGAACAGCCAGCAAACGGCGCTGCTGCCCGACGGTAGCAGCCTGCTCACGGGCCAGAACGGCACCGGCCTCCAGCATAACCGCAGCCACAGCCTCAACCTGGGCCTCGACTACACCCTACCCAAGGACCAGACCCTGAGCGTGAGCGTGCAGCCGCACTGGGAGCACCAGACCGAAACCGACAACCAGCTATTGACCCAGCAAACGGCGGGCTCCCCGACCGTGACGACGCAGCAGGGCCAGGAGCTGGCTGATATAAAGGTGAAGGTGTTGGAGAGCTCGGCCAGCTACCGCCGCACTTGGGAAGCCCACAAGGACCGCGAACTGACAGCCAACGCCGGCGCGGTCATCATCGACGCCAACCTACCAGTGAGCCAGCTGCTGACGGGCGGCACGGCGCCGGCCGGCTTTCAGCAGCAGCAGCAGGTGAAGGCCCAGATTTACTTCGGCCAGGTAGACTACACGCTGCCCAGCACCGATGGCAAGGGTAAGTTGGAAGCCGGCCTGAAAAACCAGGTGCTGCGCAACACCGGCAGCACGGCCATGCTGGTGCCCATCAGCCTGGACCCGAACGCCGAGTTTGTGCGCGACGATAAGCGCTCGTTCGACTACAGCTTTGTGCAGGTGATGCCGGCCGCCTACGCCACCTATTCGCAGCAATTGGCCCACGGCTGGAGCGCCCAGGGCGGCCTGCGCACCGAGGCCACCTTCCTCAACGGCGGCCTGGCCGACGGCCGTGCCTCGGTGAACCGGCAGTACGTCAGCCTTTTCCCCTCGGCCACGGTGGCCAAGGAGCTGGCGAAGGAGCCCGGCCAGAGCCGGCTGCAATTCAGCTACGCCCGGCGGCTGAACCGGCCCGACTTTATGCAGCAGCTGCCCTTGCAGCTCTACCAGGACCCGCGCAACTACCGCCAGGGCAATCCCGGCCTGCTGCCCGAGTTTAGCCACAATGTGGAGCTGGGTCACCAGCTGAATCTGAAGAACGGGGCCAGCATCACGAGCACGGTTTTCGCCCGTTTCACGCAGAACGCTATTCAGCGCATCCGCACCATTGATACCCTGGCTACCCGCACTGCCAACGTGGGGGTAGTAACTCAGGAAACCTTCCTGAACCTGGGCAGCACTACCAACCTGGGCCTCGAAATGACCTGGGCTCAGCCCCTGACGAAGTGGTGGCGCGTGTCGGCCAGCGGCTCGCTCTACCGCTCGCAAATCGCCACCAACGCCGGCGATGCCGCCAACCGCTCGGCCCTGGCCGGCACCGCCCGCCTGGCCAACTCTTTCACGCCCCATAAGGGCCTCGATGTGCAGCTCACCGGCACCGTGCGCTCCACGGTGCTCACGGCCCAGGGCCGGCAGCTGCCCACCGGCGGCCTCGACCTGGCCCTGCGCCAGCGCCTATTCGGCGAGCGCGCCGCCCTCACGCTGCGCGTTTCGGACCTGCTCAACACCCAGGTGCGCCGCACTGAGCTGACCACCCCCGAGCTGCAAACCTCGCTCTATAACAAGTACGAAACGCGCGTGGCCTGGCTGGGCTTCACCTGGTTCATCGGGGCCACCAAAGCCAAGGCTGGCAACATCGACTCGGCCCCGAGCGGTGGCGGCGGGTTTGGGGGGTAGGGTCTAAAAGAACGTCATGCTGAGCTTGCCGAAGCATCTCGCTCACGTCGTTGAACGGCCCTCATAATGCGAGCAAGATGCTTCGGCAAGCTCAGCATGATAACCTAACTACTTGTTATTCAAGACGTATTTTTCTCATCACTCTTTTTCAATTCCTTACGTGAAAACTATTGCCTTGTTGCTCGCCGTGGCCCTGTTGCCCGCCACTCCTTCTTTCGCCCAAACGCTGGCCGCTGCGCCGGGTAGCGGGCTGGCCCTGAGCCTGCGCCCTACCCCCCTGGTGCCGGCCAGCCACACCCGCAGCGTGGCCGGCGGGGGCAGCATCACGTACTTCGGCACGGTGTGCTCGCACGATGCCGCCGATGCGCAGTTTGCCCAAATGCGGCAGGTATTTGCGGCCAGCCGGCCCACGGTGGTATTCTATCAAAACCCCGACGGCGGCCTCGACAGTACCGAGGCGGCCACCATTGCCCGGCTGGGCGAGGCCGGCTACGCCCGCTTCCTGGCTCGGCAGTACCAGGTGCCCACCGAGCGCCTCGACGACCCGCTGGCCGAGTATGCCTTCCTCCAAACCAAGCTGGACCCCGAGCGCCTGAAGCTGTACTACCTGCTGCGCGAAACCCAACGCTTCCAGGCGCGCACCGGCGCCTCGGCCGCGCTCACCAAGCGCGCTATGCGCCAGTTCCTCGCCAATAGTCCGCAGTTTTTGCCCGGCACGGCGCAGGTTATCCGCACCGAGGCCGAGCTGGCCGCCGCCTACCGCCGCTACTGCCCCGCCAGCCCCCAGTGGTGGCAGGCCCCGGCCGACTGGTTCATACCCCAGGCCGCAGCTAACTCCGATAATGCCTTCCTGCGTGAGGTGAACGCCGCCGTGCTGGCCTACCGCGAGCAGCAGGTGCAGGGCAAGCTGCTGGCCCGCGCCCAGGCCGGCGAGCGGGTGCTGGTGGTGATGAGTCGCGCCGAACTGCCGGCCTCTACCCCCACCCTGGCCCGCAACTAACCGCCCCGGCGGCTAACCCACTGAAGCGCAGCACTCTGCTGCTGCCCGCCGCCTGGCGCGAAACCTTATAGGGCGGTGGGTGGCGGCGGGGTGTTGCGTTTTTTTCAATAACGAGCTTACGCCTGGAACGCTGGCTTACCGCCGGAAGCTGATGCCCAAAAAATACTCCCTATCCACAGAGTGCGTGATGGGCAGGTGGGTGCCAAAATCGAGCTGCACGTTATCCGATATATCCAGCTGCGGACCCAGGTTGACGGAGCTGCGCCAGGCGGCCTGCCGGGTGTCCCAGTAGCCCACCAGTTCCACGAAGGCCTGCACGACTTTCGTAAACTGGTAGTCGGTGGTGACGGTAGGTGTGAGCTGGTAGAAATGCTGCCCGGCCTCGGGGTCGTAGTAGAAATTACTGGCTACCTGGCCGCCCACGCTCCATTTCTGGGTGCATTGAAACACGCCGGTCAGGGTGAGGCCGGGCTCGTAGCCGCCATCGCCCACCGCGCCGCCGGTGGGCAGCTGCACGTAGGCGATGAGGCCCAGCGCGCCGCGGCTGTCGTCGTCGCCCAGCAGCGTATGCTTGAGGCGCAGCGTTACGTCGCCCACACCCCGCGCGAGCTGGTTTTGGTTGAACGGGTTCTGGCCCACCTGGCTGTCGTCGAAGTTGTGCGAATAGGTGAACATATCTAGCGCCACCTGAAAATCGGTGCGGTCGGTGAGGCCAACTTTGGCCAGAAAATGATTCACGTACCAGTCGTGGCCGTGGGTAAGGTCCTCGCGCCGGGTGAGCAGGCGCAGCACGTCGGTTTCGTATTGAAAGTGGCCCGCATCGACCGAATACGGGCTTTCGGTGATGCCGGGGCGGTCGGGCACCATCGGCCGCATGTAGTTGCGGGGGGTAGGGTTAAACAGATTATACTGCTCCTTGTGGCGCAGGGTATCGTTGAGCAGCTTGGTATTTTGGGCGGCGGCGGGGCCGGCCAGGGCCAGCAGCCAGGCCAGGCAGACGTAGAAACGGGGCATAAGAAAGTGCAAGTGAGCAGTGAGCCGCATACGTAGGGTTGGCCTTCGCAGTCATTGAGTCACCCCGGCCCGTTCAGTGCTCCCCGCAAAACCTACCTTTGCGGCCGACATGGAAAAACCCAGCATTCCGCAAGGCACCCGCGATTTTGGACCGGCCCAGGTGGCCCGCCGCCAGTATATTTTCAGCGTCATCCGGCGCACGTTCGAGCTGTTTGGCTACGCCCCGCTCGAAACCCCGACCCTGGAAAACCTCTCGGTGCTCACCGGCAAGTACGGCGACGAAGGCGACCAGCTACTTTTTAAAGTGCTGAACTCGGGCAATTTCCTGGTGAAGGAGCGGCGCGGCGAAATCACGCCCCTCGTAACGGCCGCCGACCTCGAAGCCGGCCCCAAAGCCGTGCTGCCCAAGATTGCCGAAAAGGGCCTGCGCTACGACCTCACCGTACCCTTTGCCCGCTACGTGGCCATGAACCGGGGCACGCTCACCTTCCCCTTCCGCCGCTACCAGATGCAGCCCGTGTGGCGCGCCGACCGCCCCCAGCGCGGCCGCTACCGCGAGTTCTGGCAGTGCGACGCCGACGTGGTGGGCACGGATTCGCTGCTTTGCGAGGCGGAGATAGTGCTGATGATGAGCCGGGTTTTTGAGGAATTGGGACTCGATGATTTTACCATAAAAATCAATCACCGGGGCGTGCTACGGGGTCTTCATCAAACAATAGGTGAAGGACAAGAAAGTGACCTACTCGTAGCAATTGATAAGCTTGATAAGATTGGACGTGACGGAGTAACAAACGAACTCCTTATTAAAGGATATTCGGAACATGCTACTGAGGTGTTATTCACACTATTATCGATTGAAGGGAATTACGAGAACAAATTGAAATGGCTGCGAATGCACTTCGTTAACGAGGGATTGCAATCAGTAGGATTTGAGCCCGGTGCAGCAATGGATGACCCGGAATCTTTCGTTCTTTCGGGTTCTGGTTACGAAGGGTTGAGAGCCCTGAATGAAGTGCGCGACCTATTGCAAGCCAGCGGCTTCACGCAGTGGGACCGCCTCGAATTTGACCCTACCCTGGCTCGCGGGCTGAGCTACTACACGGGCTGCATTTTCGAGGTAAAAATTAATAACGTGGCGATGGGCAGCGTGAGTGGCGGCGGGCGCTACGATAACCTGACAGGCGCGTTCGGGCTGCCCGGCGTGTCGGGGGTAGGGTTTTCGTTCGGGGTCGATAGAATCTACGACTGCCTCGAAAGCCTCAATCTCTTTACCGACACCGGCGAAACGCCCACGCGGGTGCTGCTCACGCACTTCGACCAGGCCAGTGGCCGGGCGGCCCTACCCCTGCTGGCCGAGCTGAGGGCGGCCGGCATCCCGGCCGAGCTGTATCCCGACGCTGGCAAGGTGCAAAAACAGTTCAAATACGCCGATGCCAAGGGCATTCCGCTGGTGCTCATCCTGGGCCCCGAGGAACTGGCGGCCGGCATAGCCAAGATTAAAATTCTGAAAACCGGCGAAGAGAAAGCGCTGGCGCTGAGTGAGGTAGTAGCGGCGCTCACGGCGTAGAGCCAGTAAAGAAGTAGGGTGCAACTCCTTAAGGCCGGGGCTTTTGGGCCACCAGGCGCACCAGGCGCAGGGTTTGCTTGGTGAAATCGGCCGGGGCCACGGGCTCCTTGTAGCGCACGATAGTCAGGCCCGCGTCGCCGTAGAGCTTTTTCAGCTCATCGTGGTTGAAGAATACCCGGTAGTCGCCGTTAACTACGTGCAGCTGCTGGGCGGCATCCATGTGAAAGGCTTCGAGCACCACCAGGCCGCCGGGCTTCAGGGCCCGCTGCACCCGCGCGGCGTAGTCGCGGCCCCCGGCGTAGCTCAGCACGATGAGGTCCCACTTGTTCTGGCCCCAGTCGTAGGTGGCCATGTCGTGCACCTCGGTGGTGAGAGGCACGCTCAGCTGCTGGGCGCGGGCCTGGGCAAAGGCCAGGGCTTTTTCGGCGATGTCCACGCCCGTGACGCGCCAGCCCAGCTGGGCCAGGTAGAGGGCATTGCGGCCCTCGCCCATGTCGGCATCAAGGGCTGCGCCGGGCGGCAGGCCGCGCACGGTTTCGACCAGCAGCCCGTTGGGCGCGTTGTTGAAGAGGCGGGTGCGGGTAGTCGAGTCGGTGAGCAGGTAGTTCCAGCGCTGCCGGGCTTGCGCGGTCAGGGCCTGCTGGTAGGCTACTTTTTCGGCCGGCGTGGCCCCCGGCCGCAGCACCGGGTCGGGGCCCAGGCCGGGCACGGGGGGTAGGCCCCGCTTCTCGGCCGGGGCGGGCTGCTGGGCCTGGGCCGGCCGGGCGGCCAGCAGGCAAAAGGCCAGCGCGCAAGCGCTGGCGGCGGCTAAAAACGGCGTAGTTTTCATAGAAAAGAAAGAGAGGAAAAAAAGGTGGGCAAAGCGTTTGCAGGCGTGGGGCGGCATGCGCGGGCGAGCGAAGGCACG
Organism: Hymenobacter psoromatis; assembly: GCF_020012125.1. NCBI lineage: Bacteria > Pseudomonadati > Bacteroidota > Cytophagia > Cytophagales > Hymenobacteraceae > Hymenobacter > Hymenobacter psoromatis. Next base: position 833,576 of record NZ_JAIFAG010000001.1, on the reverse strand, counting down.
CCGCCAGAGCCTACCATAAGCACTTGGTATACTGACTAACTAGCTAAGCTATGTGAAGACGTGGGCCACCGGCTTTTTAGTCCGCGAAGGCCGCCGGGGCGCGCACGAAGGGCGCAGCGGCCCACAGTTTCTGCAATTCCAAATTGATTTATCAGCTCCGAAAACCCCACCTCCGCAGCTGGTTAGCCGCTATCCGTAATCCACTACCCCCCTACTTCATTACCACCGCCATCAGCCCTACTTTTCCGTGGGCTAAAAGTAGCGTAAAAGCCGGCGTTTATCAAATTATTTTTTCTGGTAGTCAAGTACTTGCGCCGCCGTGGGGCCCAGGTCCTGCCCGCGCGGGTGCCGATGCTTGCCCCGTTCTCCGCGCCGGGCGGCCCCGGCCGGCCGGGGTATTCGGGATGCCGGACTACTTTTAACCCCGGCCTTTCGGCGGCATCCGGGCGAGGCACCCCGCCGGCCCGAGCTCCTACCCCTCCATGACCCTGCTCACTATTCTGCTGGCCGTGCTGGCGCTCATTGTCCTCATCAGCTGGGGTAAGGTGAATGCCTTTCTGGCCTTTTTGCTGGTGACGCTGCCCACGGGGCTGGCGCTGGGCCTACCCCCCGCCCGGCTGCTGGCCGCCGTGCAGCAGGGCCTCGGCGATACGCTGGCTTCGGTGGTGCTGGTGGTGGTGCTGGGGGCCATGCTGGGCAAGCTAGTGGCCGACAGCGGCGCGGCCCGGCAGATTGCGGGCGTGATGGTGAGCACCTTCGGGCCGGCCAATGTGCAGTGGACGATGCTGGGCGCGGGCTTTATTATCGGCATTCCGTTGTTTTATAACGTGGGCTTTTTGCTGATGATGCCGCTCATTTTTTCGGTGGTGTATCAGTACCGGCTGCCGCCGCTGTACGTGGGCTTGCCCATGCTGGCGGCGCTGTCGGTGCTGCACGGCTTCCTACCCCCCCACCCGGCCCCGACGGCGCTGGTGGCGCAGTTTCACGCCAACCTGGGCCTCACGTTCGTGTATGGACTGGTGGTGGCGGTGCCGGCCGTGGTGCTGGCCGGGCCGCTGTATGCGCGCACGCTCCAGGGCATTGTGTCGCGGCCCCGGCCGGGGCTGGTGGCCGAGCCCGAGGCGGCCGGGCCGCTGCCGGGGCGGCTCAATAGTTTTTTATCGTCGCTGCTGCCGGTGCTGGTACTGGCGGTAGTGCTGGCGACCAAGGCGCTGGTGCCGACCGGCGGGGCGCTGGGCGCGGGCCTCACCCTGCTCGCCGACCCTGGGGTGGTGATGCTGGTGTCGGTGGTGGTGGCGACGTTTAGCCTGGGCAAGGCACAGGGGCGGGCGGTGCCGGCCATTATGAGCACATTTGGCGCGGCCGTGGCCGACATTGCGCCCATTCTGCTCATTATCGGCGGGGCGGGCGCGCTGAAGGAAGTGCTGGTGGCCAGCGGCGTGAGCCAGGAGCTGGCCGCCAGCCTGCGCGGCACGGGGCTGCCGCCGCTGGTGCTGGGCTGGCTCATCGCGGGCTTTATTCGGGTGTGCCTGGGCTCGGCCACGGTGGCGGGCCTCACGGCGGCCGGCGTGATGCTGCCGCTGCTGGCGCATTCGCCCGTCAATCCCAACCTGCTGGTGCTGGCCATCGGGGCGGGCAGCCTACTGTTTTCGCACGTGAACGATGGCGGGTTCTGGCTCTTTAAGGAGTATTTCGGCCTGTCGGTGAAAGACACCTTTCGCTCGTGGTCGATGATGGAAACCATCGTGTCGGTGGTGGGCCTGCTGGGCGTGCTGGCCCTGGATTGGGTGCTGCCGCTACTGGGAATATGAATGTGACGACTTCACAAAAGAACGTCATGCTTATCTGGCGTCCGCTTGTCGAAGCATCTCGCTAGGGATAGTAAAATCAATCATACAACGATGCGAGCGCGATGCTTCGACAAGCGGACGCCAGATAAGCATGACGTTCTTTTATTAAAAAAACCGCCCTACCCCCTCTTTTTCCACACTTTCTCACCATGCCAAAATTGTCCCTACTGCTGCTCGGCACCGCGCTGCTTTGTGGTGCCGCCATGCCCCCTACCCCCCCACCCGCGCCCGGCGGCTGGACGCGCCTGCTCGACCAAAACCTGAGCCAGTGGCGCACCTACCAAAGCCACCGCCACGTGCCCGGCGACAAGGGCCTGCCGCCCACCAACGCCCAGGGCCAGCCCCTACCCCCCATCGGCTACGATAAGAATGAGGCCAACGTATTCTCGGTGAGCAGGCAAAATGGCGAGCCGGTGCTACGCATCAGCGGCGAGATTTACGGCTGCCTCGTGACGCGCCAGGACTACGCCAACTACGACCTGAAGCTGCGGGTGCGCTGGGGCCAGCAGAAGTGGCCGCCCCGCCTCCAGGAGCCCCGCGACAGCGGCATCCTCTACGACAGCCAGGGCGAGCCGGGCGTGGACTACTGGCACAGCTGGATGCTGAGCCAGGAGTTTCAAGTATCAGAATACCAGAAAGGTAACTCGATGGGCGACTACTGGTGCATCGCCAACTCAGCGGCCGATATCCGGGCCCGGCCCGTGCAGGATACCCTGCACTACGACCCGACCGCGCCCGTCGTGGCAATGGGCAACGGCGGCCGCAACTTCTGCTACGCGCTGCCTACCCCCCCGCTGCCCGCCAACGAGTGGACTGAGCTGGAGCTACTCAACGTGAACGGCCAGAGCGTGCACCTCGTGAATGGTCGCGTGGTGCTGGCCGTCAACCACTCCAGCTTCGTGACTAAGGGCCAGCGCCAGCCCCTCACCCACGGCAAGATTCAGCTGCAAAGCGAGGCCGCCGAGGTGTTTTACAAAGACATTATGCTGAAGCCTTTGGCGGCAATACCGGCACAATACACCCGGTATTTTAAGTAGGAAGCGCCACCACGATAGGCCCGTATCAGCCGGCGCAGCGTTCGCCAGTCTGCCTTTGGCATTATGGGACGATAAATTTTGACTGTCAAGGTATTACTAAACCAGCAAACGTTGGTACTGACCGGGCCAAATGCGGTTAAATCTGCTAGCATACCCGTAGTGTCACTTACCTTGCCATTGGCAGTTACCGCGTTCTTTCTGACAAGCTGGGGCTACTCGCGCCGGCGGGGTGGGGTAGTGAATTCGCGGCTAAAAAAAGTCTTTCTCCTCTCCCTTTAACGTCTTCTTTCTCTCCATTTTTGAATTCCCATGCAGCAAAAATTTCCCTTCGCATTCCTGCTTCTTTTAGCCTTGCTGCTGGGCCGGGCCAGCGGCGCGCAGCAGCTCGGCGTGTTCGATGGCAGCCAGGATATTGGCACTAACGTGAAGCCCGGCGCGGCGGCCTACCTGCCCGCCACCCAGCAGTACGTGGTGACTGGCGCGGGCTACAACGTGTGGCTCGACCACGATGAGCTGCACTACGCCTACAAAAAAGTAACCGGCGATTTCATCCTCTATACTAGGGCCAGCTTCGTGGGCTGCAAGGGGGTAGAGGAGCACCGCAAGCTGGGCTGGATGGTGCGCCAGAGCCTGACCGGCACCTCGCCCCACGTGAGCGCCGAGGTGCACGGCGACGGCCTCACCTCGCTGCAATACCGCCCCACCAGCGGGGCCGCCACGGAGGAGGTGCGGGCCAAAATGACCCACGCCGACATTGTGCAGCTCGAGCGCGTGGGCGACGTGTACACCATGCGGGTGGCGCAGTACGGCCAGCCGTTTGAGGTGGTGCAGAAAACGGTGGCCGGCCTCGGCGATGCCGTGTACGTGGGCCTGTTTGTGTGCTCGCACAACGCGGAGGTGCGCGAAACGGCCGTGTTTCAGGATGTGCGCCTGAGTGCGCCCGCCCCCGCCGGCCTGGTGCCCTACCGCCAGTACCTGGGCAGCCGCCTGGAAGTACTGGATGTGGCCAGCGGCAGCCGCGAGGTCATCTACTCGGCCCCCAATTCGCTGCAAGCCCCCAACTGGCAGCGCAATGGCAAAACCCTGGTCTACAATAGCGACGGCCTGATGTACAGCTTCGACCTGACCACCCGCACGCCTACCCTGCTACCTACCGGCAATGTCAAAAACAACAACAATGACCACGTGCTGTCCTTCGATGGGCGGCAGCTGGGGCTGAGCAGCGCGGTGGATAAGCTCGGCGGCTCCATTGTGTACACGGTACCCGCCGCGGGCGGTACGCCCCGCCAGATTACCCCCAAAGGCCCGTCGTACCTGCATGGCTGGTCGCCCGATGCGCGCCACCTGGTTTTTACCGGGCAGCGGAATAATGAGTTCGACATTTACCGGGTGCCGGCCACCGGCGGCAAGGAAGTGCGCCTGACCACCGCCTCCGGCCTCGACGACGGCCCCGAGTATACCCCCGACGGCCAGTTCATCTACTTCAATTCGAACCGCACCGGTACCATGCAAATCTGGCGGATGCGCGCCGACGGCAGCCAGCAGGAGGCCGTGACCCACGGCGAGTTTCAGGACTGGTTTCCGCACATCTCACCCGATGGCAAATTCTTAGTATTCATATCGTTTCTGAAGGAAGAAGTGCCCGCCGACGACCACCCATTCTATAAACACGTCTACATTCGGCGGCTACCCATCGGGGGCGGCGAGCCGCAGGTTATCGCCTACATCTACGGCGGGCAGGGCACCCTGAACACGCCCTCGTGGTCGCCCGACGGCCAGAAAATCGCCTTCATCAGCAATACCGCCGCCCCGTACTAGGAAAATCAAGTAGAAATGATAAATTGAAAATGCTGATTGAAAGATTTTTAATTTATCATTTCCACTTGACTTCTCAGGGCCAGGCTTTGCAGGAAAGATGCCCCTTTTTACCCCAATGACGGCCCCTACCCCCCTTGCCAACTACAACCAGCAGCTTGCCACCGCCCGTACCCCGTGCCGCTGGCCAAGTAGCCCACTGCGCACCCTTTAAGCAGGCGCGGGCGTAGTAATACCCATTTGGGTAGCCCGGCTCACCGGGTGTTCTTTGTTTTCTTATGAAAAAACTTGTTTTAGTCGGCTTGGCCGCCGCCACGCTGGCCTCGTGCCGTGAGGCCAATACCGGCGTGCAGGGCCGCCCTACCGCCGCGAGCCCTACCCCTGATAAATCCTTGCGCCTCGACACGGCTTTCGTAAAGCTGGGGCCCGGCCTGCGTACCTACCCCCATACCTATACTGGCAGCCTGCTGGTGGGCGAAGGCAAGCAAGTAGCCGTGCCGCTTGAAATCGACTGGACGACCGTGCAGCAAGCGGGCTGCGCTCAGGTGGCCAGCGTGCGGGTATACCAGCTCAACGCCGCCGACCGCCGCACCAAAGTATCGGCCAGGGCCATGCGCGACGCCGTGTGCCGGCCAGGCCAGCAGCCCGACGGCAGCGTCGGCTCCTACACCGGCACGGCCTACCTCAAGCTCACGGCCGAGGCGCGCGACGTACACCGCACCACCGCCACCACCTTCACCCTAAACGGCCTGGGCTACCACGATACACTGACCGGCCAGTAAATCTTATATCGATAACGAAGTAGGGTGCGGGGCTTGCCCCCCGCCCACCGTTGAACAATTCGTACGATTGTGTTCAACGGCGGGCAGGGGCAAGCCCCGCACCCTACTTTATGAATTCAGCGCAGCAGCTAACAGCTTAATTCAAGTATACGCGGTGCGTCATCTCAAAGCGGTGCGGCGCGAAGGCATTATAATATGGGGCCGGGCCGTCGAAAGTGAGCACGTGCACTAGCGGAATACCTTCGAGGCGGCTTTCGACGACGCGCACGGGGTAAACTTCACCCGCTATGGGCCAGTCGCCGCCGTGGTTGGCGGGGCGGTTGTCGGCGTCTACGCAGCGCGCGTAATCGAGATAGGGGGCCGCCGTAGTGGCTTCGGCCAAGGTGTAGCTCGCAACTTCCATAAGGCAGGGAGAAGGAAAATGTGGTGCGAAGGAGAAGGACCGACAGGCGCTACCGAAGCCAGCGCCCGCCCGAATGTAGCCCTTAACGTACCCGCGGGCCGGGAAGTTTACTACCCCTACCCCCGCCCCCCAAGGATATCTCACGCGCAGCATAACGTGGTGACAATTAATGACTGACAATTACTAATTGAAAAAAGCTACCCCACGTGCAGAATGACGTAGAGCGAGGCCGTCGAAATCACGACCCACAGCAGCAAACCCAGCATGTAGGGCCTGGCACCCACCGCTTTAACGACCCTGGCCGACAGCCCCGCGCCGATAAAAAACAGCGTCACCGTGAGGCCGATTTTAGCCGCGCTCACCAGCACCGGCCCCGCAGGCCGGATGGCCGGCACGAAGGTATTGGCCAGCATGGCCAGCACGAAGCCCAGGATGAAGTAGGGAATCTTGATTTTTACGCCCTTCTGCTTGAAAACCAGGGCCGTGCCAATGGCCACCGGGATAATCCAGAGGGCCCGCGCCAGCTTCACGGTAGTAGCTACTTCGAGGGCCTGGTTGCCGTAGGCGGCCGCCGCGCCCACCACCGACGAGGTATCGTGGATGGCAATGGCGCACCACAGCCCAAACTGCTGCTGGCTCATGCGCAAGGCGTGGCCGATGGGCGGAAAGGCGAACAGCGCAATAGCATTCAGCACGAATACCGTGCCCAGGGCCACCGACATTTCCTCGTCTTTGGCCCGCAGCACCGGCCCCACCGCCGCAATGGCCGAGCCCCCGCAAATGGCAGTGCCGCACGAAATCAGGTGCACCACGTGGCGGCCCAGCCCCAGCCACCGCCCCGCGAAATACCCCAGCACCAGCGTGCCGAAGATGGAAACCACCGTGAACGCCAGCCCCTCCTTGCCCACCTGCACGGCGGCGTGCGCATTCATGCCAAAGCCCAGCCCGATAACCGAGAACTGCAACAGCTGGTGGGTGAAGTTTTTGGTATGAGTCGTGAACGGGTTACCCATCGTTTGGGCCAGCGCCAGGCCCAGTGCCAGCGCGATGGGCGGCGAGGCCCACGGCGTGAGACAGTATAGCAGCAGCAGCGCAAATACCACCTGTCGCCCAGTAAACTCCCGCCCCCAAACCGTGCGCGGCGCGTAGAAATGCCGCCAGAAACCCGTCGGGTTTTCGGGCGCATCGAGTGCGGCCGCGGCGCGGTCCATCTGGGCCGCCGAGGCCATGAGCATGGGCGCGGCGGTGGTAGCGGGCGCGGTATTGGGTGGGGTAAGAGGGGTAGGGCGAGGCATAGTGAGGGACTTATTTGCTGCTGCAAATTTACGGCCTTGCCTACGCAACTGTTTATTTAAAATTGTTATTCGAAATAACCAAAAGTTATCTGAGTTGATGCAACAACTACTAGCGCGTGCGAACAACAGGCCAAAAAGAACGGTTATGCAGACCGTTCTTACTCAGCGCATTACCCTTCTACCAACCCCTTTGCCCTCTCCTGCACGAAGCTCAGGAACCGTTGCGCCGGGCGCGCCAGTGGCTGCCCCTGCACCCACACCGCCTCAAACTGCCGGGGTAGGGCCAGGCCCACAATGGGCACCACTTCGAGCAGGCCGGCCGCCAGCTCGCGCCTCAGGGCCTGGCGCGACACGAAACCCAGCGCCGCGGGCGCGGCTTCGAGGTAGCCCTTGATGGCCTCCGTGCTGCTGAGATAGCAAGCCACGCGCAGCTCGCTGAGCTTGATTTTGCGCTCGCGCAGGGCAAATTCCAGTACTTCGAGCGTGCCCGAGCCGCGCTCGCGCAGCACCAGCGGGTGGGCCAGGGCGTCGGCCAGCGGCAGGGGGGTAGGGGGCGGGCCGGCGGGCGTGGCCCGGCGCACGGCCACCAGCTCGTCGGGCAGCAGCAGTTCGTAGTGCAGGTCGCGCGAGTGCGAACGGCCTTCCACAAAGCCCAGGTCCAGCTCGCCGCGCGGCAGGGCTTCGGCAATGCGCTCGGAGTTAACGTTGAGCAGGCTCAGCTGCACGCGGGGGTAGCGGGCCTGGAAGGCGGGCAGCCAGGCCGGCAGCACGTACTGGCTGAGGGTGGTGCTGGCCCCCAGGCGCAGGCGGCCAGCGGCCTCGTCGGGGTCGCGCAGGCCGTGCAGCTGCTCGTCCAGGGCCTGAGCCGAGGCGGCAACTGCTTCGGCGTGGCCCAGCAGCAGGCGGCCGGCCTCGGTGAGCAGCACCTTGCTGCCGCTGCGCGCCAGCAGCCGCTGGCCGTACTGCGCCTCCAGCTCGCGGATGTGCTTGGTTACGGCCGGCTGGCTGATGAATAACTCGTGCCCGGCTTTGGTAAAGCTCAGGTGCCGGGCCACGGCGGCAAAGACGCGCAAACGGAAATCGGACATAAGCGCGAAGGTCGGGGAATTAGGCTGTAGAGATGCGACCCTTCGCATCTCTCGCGTCAGGGTCGTTTACGTGCGTCAGGGTCGTTCACACGCCAAGAGACGCGAAGGGTCGCATCTCTACAGCCCGGTTCGTACCTTTGCCCCGCCTACGGTGATGGATTTCCACCGCGAACCGCCGACGCCCCGCGCGCCGCGCTGATGATTCCTACGCAACGGTCGGCCACTGGGGCCGCGCCGCGTAGCTCCATCTAACGTTCGTACTCGTGGCCCCCCCTACCCTTTACTCTCGCCTCGTACCCGCCCGCTTGCTGGCTTTTGCTTTCACTCCTACTGTTTGGTTTATGGGACGCTGGCTGCTACTGGCGGCGCTGGTGGGCGGGCTGGCCGGCACGGCCTCGGCGGGCTTTTTAGTGAGCTTGGAGTGGGTGACGGCTTGGCGCGGGGCGCACCCTTGGGCGCTGGCACTGCTGCCGGCGGGCGGCCTGGTGGTGGGCCTGGCCTACCACTACTTCGGCAACCGGGTAGTGAAGGGTAATAATTTAATCCTGGACGAAATTCACGCCCCGAGCGAGGTAATTCCGCTGCGGCTGGTGCCGCTGGTGCTGGGCGGCACGCTGCTCACGCACGTGTTTGGCGGCTCGGCGGGGCGCGAGGGCACGGCCGTGCAAATGGGCGCGGCCCTGGCCGACCAGCTCGCGCGCTGGCTGCCCCGGCGCGAGCGGTCGCTATTGCTCATCGCGGGTATGAGCGCAGGCTTTGCCTCGGTGTTTGGCACGCCGCTGGCCGGGGCGGTATTTGGGCTCGAAGTCTTTTTGATTGGCCAGGTGCGCTACGAGGCCATCTGGCCTAGCCTACTGGCCGCCGTAGTGGCCGATGCCGTGACGCGGGCCTGGGGCGTGGGCCACACCGCCTACCCCCAGCTGGCGGCCGTACCGCTCACGGCGGCGGGGCTGGGCGCGACGCTGCTGGCGGGCGCGCTGTTTGGGCTGGCGGCGCGGGCGTTTGCCACGCTCACGCACGCCATTTCCAAAGTATTTGCGAAGCTGATTGCCTACCCCCCCCTGCGGCCGGTGGTGGGCGGCGCGCTGGTAGCGCTGGCCATGTGGGGCCTGGGCACCATGCGCTACGCCGGCCTGGGCGTACCGGTCATCGTGGAAGCGTTTCAGCACCAGGTGGGCACGCAGGATTTCGCCCTCAAGCTGCTGCTGACGACCCTCACGCTAGGGGCGAGCTTCAAGGGCGGCGAGGTAACGCCGCTGTTTTTTATCGGGGCCACGCTGGGCTCGGCGCTGGCGGGTGTGCTGCCGCTGCCGGTGGCACTGCTGGCGGGTATGGGCTTCGTGGGCGTGTTTGCGGGCGCGGCCAATACGCCGCTGGCCTGCATTTTTATGGGCCTGGAGCTATTTGGCGGGCACGCGGGCATCTACCTGGGGCTGGCCTGCGTGGTAGCGTATTTATTTTCGGGCCACCACGGCATTTACGCCTCGCAGAAGATTGGCCAGGCTAAGCACCCGCTGCTGGGCCGGGCGGCGGGTAAGCGCCTGGGCGAGTTGTGAGGGCAAAAGCCGCGTGCCGCGGTACCTGCCAACTGGCCACGGGCTACCGCTAAAAATAAAAACCGCCTTCGCGCTGGCGCAAAGGCGGGCTGGGGCGGGCTCATTCGGAGCCGCTCACGGTGGGAAACCTTCCTAATGCGGGCCGCCTACCGGTGGGGCGCACTATTCAGGCTGTCAAAATGTCATGCGTCAGTGCTTTCAGCTAGCTGCACGAGGTAGTACTTAAAAACGCTTTCGCTTACTGAAAATCACTACGTACATGATGGCCAGAAAGGGCCCCAAGGAGATGGCGCTAAGTAAGCGCAAGTGCCAGTAATGTGCGGTGCTCAGGTGCCAGTGCTCCGCGATGGCTTTAATGAGATGTTGCATACCTAAATGTACACACTATCAGCGACTTTTGCAAGCAAATAAAAGCTTCATTACCAAGCCAAAAGCGGGGCGCACGGGCTAATGCACTAGCTCAATTAAATAAAATAGTGTGTGGTCACTCACCACTAGTCCTAACCACAATAAAAACAAATTTTTCACCCGTCCGTGCGGCTTAAAGCGGCCTAGTAAAAACCGGCAGTTCGCCCAAATAAATTCTGAAAATAATCGAGTACAAATTGGTGCGGCGAGCGATAACCCTATGCTGAATGGTAACGGTCGAGGTTAAAGAAGACTTAGAAGTAACAGGCGAATTTCAGCCGAGCCACTTTGAGCGAGGTAAAAGCTTCAAGCGTGAGCTACATCCGTTTGGCGAGACCCAGCGGCTACCTGGCGCACGCATTCGGCTTAAAAGCGGGCGTACATTCCTGCGGGTCAGCAGCGGAGAGCCGGGTAGCACTTTTTAGACACGGGTAAAAGCAGACAAGCATTGCCGCTGTCTGTTTTCACTGAACTACCTCAGGTATGCCACTGGCTCTGCTTATCGCCTTATTGACCGGTCAGGTTTTTGGCTAAGGCTACGGAAAAGACGCCCTCGATGCTATTTCGTTGACCCAGAGCACTGTGGAAGGCTACGCACCACGTTTTTACTGCTGCTGCGACTTGGCCTCGCGCCAGCTAAACGCGGGCTCGTAACCCAGTACAGTGCGCGCCTTCTCAATTGAGAGCAGCGTTTCGTGCTCCGTCAGTTGTTTCTTCACCGGCACGGTGGGGAAGCAGGTGGCCATCAAATCGGCAGATGGAGTCGTCATCACCGTATCGGCATTCGCGATGATAAAGGCGTGCATGCCAGTAGCTTGCCACTCAATAGCTTTGCGGATAGCCTGGGCGCCGTCGCTCGCATCAATGTAGGCCCACATATTCCATTTACGCTCCTCCGGGTTGTCATTGTAGGCCGGAAATTTGGCGTAGTCGGTAGGCTCCATCACGTTCGAGAAACGAAGCCCAACGAGCTTCATATCAGGCGTCTGGTAGCAAAATTGGCGGGCCATGTCTTCCATAAGCACTTTGGCCAGGGCGTAGGCACTCTTGGCCCGTAAGGGGTAGTCCTCGTCTACGGGCGCGTAGGGAGCGGCCTCGTCAAAGGGCTCCCCGAGCGTGGTTTCGCTGGAGGCCCAGATAACCTGGTGAATACCTAGCCGCCGCGCTGCCTCAAAGACATTGTAAGTGCCCATGATATTGTTCTGGAACAAGTGGGCGTCGGGATATTGCCGCGGAGCCGGGAAGGCAGCTAAGTGTACAATAGCGGCGAAAGCTTGCGGAGCTACTCCCGCGTAGATTTCCTGGCCTACTGAGGAAAGCGCATCCAGCGTTTGGCCAAAATCGGCTAAGTCGGCAATAATGCACGGCACGCCTTTTACGGGTACCGTATCGACCACGAATACATCGTAGTGGTGGGCTAGCAGGTCGGCTACGCAGGCCTTGCCCAGTTTACCTGCCCCGCCCGTGACCAAAATGCGCGGACGCGCCGGCTGTGATTGCTTACTCATAATTCTGACTGCGGCCAGCAGCTACGTACTGGCCGGCACGCGCCGACCATCCGGCCCCAAAGGCATACGCAAAAAGTGGTGGGACGACGGATTCCCGTTACAACGAGGCGAATAATCAAGCTATGTCTCGGTTAATTTTGACTGCCCATTATTGGGGCACCCGAGTAGTCTTCTCACCGCAGTTGGGGGTAGGGTCTCCGTTTGCGCGTCGGCTTTTGACCTACTTAGGTCGAGACCCGACGCGCAATCTAAACGTGCCGGGAAGCGGATATTTAGTATGCGGATGGTCAGCTACCCCATGCCCAAAACTCGCGCCTGCCACGCCAAGACAAAGGGCCCAGCCCGTTACAGAACGGCTTACCGGGATGCGTGTGCACTCGCCCGCGCCGACCAGCTACCGGGCCACGGCTCGGCTATATCAGCCTCAGACTTTCACGTCGTAACGGTCGAGCATCATCACCTTGTCCCACACCTGCACAAAGGCTTTCACGAAGCGCTTGTGGCCATCGCTGCCGGCGTACACTTCCGCCACCGCGCGTAGCTGGCTGTTGGAGCCAAACACGAGGTCAGACCGGGTCGCCACGAAGCGCCTTTCCCCCGTTGCGCGGTTGTCGAGCGAGAAGGTCATGCCCTTCGCATCCGCCTTCTTCCAATCAAAGTCCGGGCTGGTCAGCACGGTGAAGAAGTCGTTGGTGAGCACGCCCACGCGGTCGGTGAAGATACCGTAGGGCGAGCCGTCGTGGTTGGCGTTCATGGCCCGCAGGCCACCCGTCAGCGCTACCCACTCGGGCGCGGTGAGCGAGAGCAGCTGCGCCTTATCAAGGAATAGCTCCTCCGGCGAAACGTGCTGGGTAATTTCCCCAAACCCTTTGTCGAGGTAGTTGCGGAAACCGTCGGCCACGGGCTTCAGCCACGTAAACATCTCAATGTCAGTGAGGTCCTGCGTGGTGTCGCGGCGGCCCGGCGTGAAGGGCACCTCGGTGGCAACGCCCGCATCGGCGGCCGCTTTTTCGAGCGCCGCACAGCCGCCCAGTACGATAAGGTCGGCGAGCGACACCTTTTTGCCCCCCGCCGGCTGGCCGTTGAACTCGTCCATCACCCTGCGCAGGGCCGCCATTACCGGCACCGTGCGGCGGTTCACCGCCCAGTCTTTTTGCGGGGCTAGCGCGAGCCGGCCGCCGTTGGCGCCGCCGCGCTTGTCGCTGCTGCGGTGCGTGACCGCCGCCGAAAAGGCGGTGTACACCAGGTCGGAGGGGGAAATACCCAACGCCAAAATTGACTTCTTCAGCGCCGCGGTATCCGCCGCGTCGATTGGGGCGTAATCGGCCAGCGGAATGGGGTCCTGCCAGAGCAGGTCGTTTTCATTCACCTTCTCGGCGCCGAGGTAGCGCTCGCGCGGGCCCATGTCGCGGTGGGTCAGCTTGTACCAAGCCTTGGAGAAGGCCTGGGTAAAGGCATCGAAATCGTGGAGGAATTTCTCGCACACCGCACGGTACTCGGGGTCCACTTTAAGGGCGATGTCGGTCGTCATCATCATCAGGGCGTTCATCTGGCCAGGGATGTGCGCATCGGGCGTCTTGGGCGCGCTCTTATCAACCGGGGTCCACTGCAGCGAGCCGGCCGGGCTCTTGGTCTGCTCCCATTCAAACTTGAACAGGTTGATGAGGTAGTCGTTGTCCCACTGGGTGGGGTTGGGCGTCCAGCTGCCCTCGATGCCGTTGGTCATCGTGTTTTCGGCGTTACCCTTGCCCTTGGGGTTGTGCCAGCCCAGGCCCATTTCCTCCATCGGCGCAATCTCGGGCTGTGCCCCAATTTGGGCCGCTGGCACCATGCCGTGGCTCTTGCCAAAGGCGTGGCCACCGGCAATCAGGGCCACGGTTTCCTCGTTGTTCATGGCCATGCGGGAGAACGAAACGCGGATATCGCGCGCCGCGCCCATCGGGTCGCCCTTGCCGTAGGGGCCTTCGGGGTTCACGTAAATAAGGGCCTGGTGCGTGGCCCCGAGCGGGTTTTCGAGGTCGTAATCAGCATCACCGTTCTGGCCGCGCCAGCGCTTGTCGCGGGTTACCATTTCGTCGGGCGTGTGTTTCTTGTGGCCGTCCCATACCTCGGGGCCCCAGTAGGTGCTGTCGTCGGCCTCCCAGGCATCGTGGCGGCCGCCGGCGAAGCCGTAGGTGGGGAAGCCCATAATTTCGAGCGCGCAGTTGCCGGTCAGCACAATAAGGTCGGCCCAGGATAAAGAACTGCCGTATTTCTGCTTGATGGGCCAGATGAGCCGGCGCGACTTGTCGGTGTTGCCGTTGTCCCACCAGCTGTTAATGGGCGCGAAGCGCTGTAGCGCCTCCCCAGCGCCCCCGCGGCCGTCGGCAATGCGGTAGGTACCAGCCGAGTGCCAGGCCATCCGAATCATCTGCGGGCCGTAGTTATTATAGTCCGACGGCCACCAGTCAACCGAAGAAGTCAGGAAGCCTTTGATTTCCTGCTTCAGCGCCTCCAGGTCGATGGCGTTGAACGCCTCGGCATAGTTGAAGTCCTCCCCGAGCGGATTGGCGCCCGCGGCATTGTGGTGCAAAAGCTCTACTCGCAGCCGGTTGGGGTACCAGTCGGAGAGGGTAGGCGACGACCCTTCCGCACCGCCAATTCGGTCGCCGCCAAAGGGGCATTTGCCGGCCATTTCAAATGTTTTGGTGTCGGTCTTGTCGTGGCTTATGTTGTTCATGTATGGTTTCCTCTAAAATGGATATTGTTACCTAAACACAGGTTCTGTTATAACTGTTGTGCTTACCCTTTACCAACTGGTTTTCTGCTTTTTTAATGCAGGAAAGGCAAGAGTTAAGAACCCCGCAAAATCGGCATTGCGCCTACCCGATGGCCGCCACAAGGCTGTGAGTTCTTGGGCTGTAATAGCCACCACTCACAATGAAGGGCTAGCTTAGAAAGCTGATTACGAGCCGGATAGGGGTCTTAAACGGCCATGACCCTTAAGACCAGCTTAAGCCGAGCTTAAATTCTGGTTAAATCACTGCCAGCCGGCTTTTCTGCGAGTTGTTACGCAGGCACCCTCCCTACCCCCATCCTACCGCTGAAGAGCCTGAGGTAGCCCAGCAAAAATGAATACTGATTTAGCTTGCACATGAGCGCATCAGGTGTGCTGATACTATATTCTGCCCACAGGGTAATTATCCCTCCTCAGGTACCGCTCGCGAAAAAGCAGAATGTGCTAAATAGCCGTATCCCTAATTGCACCCTAATAAAACAAAAAACCCATTCCTAAGCTAGAAACGGGGTTTTTCGTGGGCCCACTTGGGGGCGATGTTCTGCCGGTATACGCTGGAGCGTACTGCTAATTCTCTTGTAGAGAAGCCATAGGCTATTTGACCAGTAAAAAAGCCGGCACGTTTCGGCACCGACTTGCTTCAAAACCGGGGGCAAGTTTTGGCTTTGCCCCCGGTCTGCCCCCGGTAAGGGCGCGGTGGCCGCCGCGCCCTTACCGGGGGCAGACACAAATAGCAGCAAGCGCAATGAGGATATAATGTCGCTTTGGTGATTCGTGGCCTATGCCGTGGGCAGTTTGGTAGCATAGATGCTCCTCGGGCGGCTATCGGGGCAGGCATGAGTGAGATAGTCTAGTTATCAGCACTTATGTTTGACTTATGATAACATTCCCACAACTCATTGCAGCCTCTTTTCATCTAGTCGACAATCCCGCGAAGGAACGAGCCGACGAGGCGGTTTTTGAAGGTACTGAGCGCCGCATTGCAGGGTTTGAAAGTGGCGCAGACATTCAGCTATACAGGCACGATGCGCTCGATGGCACAAAGGATTACTATGCCATGCCGCTCTATATGCTATATAATCCTGAGCGCGACTCTTGCTTATTAGCGACAACGCCGGTTCCTTTCAGAGATAAGCATTTTTTAACCGAAACTGCAGAAGCTTACACCGCAGAGCAAGCCTTCCAGAAAGTCGCTGCGTTCTTCAGTGGAGCCAATAAGAAGGTTATTCCGACTGAGGTTTTTTAAGAAAGAGTGAACCCCTCGACTAATAAGGTCGGGGGCTTTTGCTTGCCGAGGCATTTTCACCGCTACGGCTGGTGTTACCACTATTGACTCTCATTGCCATTAACTTGGGATTATTGTAGTAGAGGTCATCACCCGCATCGTAATTGGTTTGGGCTACGTCGCCGTGGCTGAATGCACAGGCCAGGGGCCCAGCGCCACCTCCCAGGCTTCGAGCAGCCGCGGGCCATACCGCTCCAGCGTATCGTAGCCGTAGACACTGGCTGACACGTGGCCTAGGGCAATCTCTTTCAGTGTTTGGTCACCTTCGCTGCCCAGCACCAATAGCGCCGCGCCTGTGTGACGGGCGGTGTGAGTAGTGATGACCTGCCAGAGCGGCTGCACCTGCTCGGTGCGCGTCTTACCAGAGAAGCCGACCTCTACGAACTCCCGGTTCAGCCCCACGGCCTGGCCCAACAGCTTCAGCCGGCGGTTGCGCTCCTGCTGGGTGGGCAGGTGCAGCTGCCCCTCGCAACGCTGCCAAATAGCCGCGGCCGTGGGCGGCAACGGAATTAGCACCGGCTCACCCGTTTTCTGCTGGTAAAGCTCGACGCACAGCGTAGGGCCATAGGTGGGTAGGTCATGCGCGCCCACGTGGTGCGGCTTGAGGGCGCGCAAGTCCACGTCGCGCAGCAAGAGCAGCAGTTGCAGCAGAAAAGCGTCGCGCTCCTGTGCTAGGTCAGCCGGCAGTTCAGCCGTGAGCAGCGCCCGCACCTCGGCCTGGCGCAGCGTGGGCGAGCGGCCGTAGCGCGCCGTAAACTTGCCCAGCCAACGCGGCTGCGGCAGTTCAGCTAGGCGATAGCATTCTCGCAGAAACTTGTAGTGCCGCTGTACGGTGGAATCGCGCTTGCTCTGGGTGTATAACCAAGCCACGTACTGAGCTAGTCGTTCTTTCGTGAGGCTAGCCAGCCGTAGGGTAGGGTCGAACTCGCCTAGCCCGGTCACGACCTGCTTGGCGGCTCGCAAGTAGCTCTCGCTTAGAGTCTGTTCATTCTCGGCACGCCAACGCTTCTCGAACTCGGCCCAGGTGGCGGTGGGCGGCACGGGACCGCCGGCAGCCGTGGTGGGGTCAGGTGCTGTGGGCGCGGGCAGCTTGACCCGGCGCTGCGTACCGGCACCCACAGCCAGCACAGCTGCTTCCAATTCAGCCTGCGTCACATCGGCCTCGGGCTTGCCCGCGCCCTCGGCGGCAGTAAAGACACCCTGCACGGCGGCTAGCAATCGGGTGAGGCGCAAGTTGAGTTGGATAGAATTATCGGCCCCCGTATGGATGCGTTTGGTCTTGGTGGGCTGCCAGTGAGCGGGTAGCACCTTGACACCCGTGGGCATTTTCCAGCGGTGGCCGCCGGCCCAATGTAGGTCACCGAATACTACCGCCCGGCCCTGCTTATCGGGGCGGTCAAGCCGCTGCCGAAAAATGAATTCCATATTTTCATTCCTCAATTGGCATATGCACGCCTTGGCCAAGCTTATATATCAAGCAGATACCCGACGCTACCCTCTGTTTTAAATCATCAATCCCAAATTCCATTCTATCACTACAATCATCTGATTTCAAAGTAATTACGCTACCAGATGTGGAAATAACTCGTCGAATAAAAGGTTCTCTATCTTCTAGAATAAACAAATGCACTCCTCTCGTAAATCTTATTTCATCATCAGAAACAAAATCAACTGGGGTCATAAAGTAACGAGAACCATGAGGGTAGCTTGGACGCATACTGTTACCTTTTATTTCAATAACAAATCCATTAAAGTAGTCTACACCTGGCAACTTTAACACCGGTACATCAATAAGTTTATTAGGTAATATAAAAAGCGGCTCCGATGAAACATCACGCTTTTGTGCTAATGTGCTCAAATAATCGTAAGATTCTATCGGAAACATTGACATACTTCCGTAAACATCTTTATAAGTACTTTCTATATATCTCGCCCCTTGACTACCTTCCCAAATATCGCTTAAATCATATTCAAGAATTAATGAAAGTTTGGCTTCAGTTTCGGCAGACGGTAATGTGTCGCCTAGTTCGAACTGTGATATAGCCGCTCTAGATATACCCACTTTACTGGCAAGTTCGCCTTGAGTCCAGCTTAGCTGGCGTCTGAGACGATATATTTCCTCTCCTATGGCAGTTTTCGACCTCACATTTAAAATTTTATCATTGAAAATCAAACGCTTATAAAGTCGGCAAGAATAACACTTGCTTTTACTTTATACAAACTTGCACCACTTTACAATGCTTTACTATCTTTGACATGTCAAGCAAAGATAAGTACTATGAAAGTGAACACTGCAAATATCCGACATATTGTACCGCACGGTGGCATGACTCTTATTGCACAAAAACTCGGCATAACACGCCAAGCTGTTAGTCAAGCCCTTAAAGCTGCAAAGCCTAGCAATCCAATTGTTCAGGAAGCAATCAAAATGGCGCAAGAGTCTGGTGCTGTAGACACTGCGAGAATTTTAGCATCTATCAGGGCTGTCTGAACTATGGTACGCTTTGACTTAGCCACTGGTACAATAATTTTTGAAGACCCAGCGATGACAGCGCGCATCCTCGAAAATGAGCAACGAGTTAGGTTATCTGCTGAAGCAGAACAACTTGCACTCTCTGCTATCTATCGCTTACACGGTAAAGCTGACCCTTCAAGGCTATACGGCGGGCTACTAACACTACGCCTTGCTTGCTCAGAACGTACTGCTTATCAACTACTTCGCGATGGGCACATCCACTTTACGTGCGTAGGTGCCAAGAATTACAGAATAACAGAGGCCGCTGTACGCCGGTATCTAGGCGACGCCGCATAGTTACACATTTATTTTCAGGGTTTTACACTTTGCTGGTAAATCCAGCTCGGTACTTTATTGCCTTTTAATTCCAAAATACTTCTCACACTATATAATGCACATACACGTCATGCTTAACGGAATACCACGTCCTGAATACGCTATCAATCACATACATCATCAAAATTTAGCTTCTAACTCAGGACAAACCAACTCTCTGCTGTCCCTACCCGCACTATTTGCAGAAGTTGACCGCTTATCTGATAAACCTGCCGCAGTGCCGCACGATGAGGTTTTGAGGAACCTGTTGGAGCAAGTGCAAGCAGTTGACTTTCGTGTGTTAGCCAAACTTGATGATGAGAAGGACAAGATACAGACTCAACACTACGTTGTTCTGGTAATTCAGGAGATGTTGACGCTTGCTCAAAGAAACAATTGGGGCTTGTGCAGACGCCAGGGCTTTCTATACAGCTATAATGGAGCGTACTGGCAGCATCTTGAGCAAGCGAGCCTGCGCACGTTTTTGAAAGAAGTTGCGGAGCGCTTGGGGGTTTCTGTTCTGAATGCCAGGTATTATGGCTTCGGCGAACATCTCTACAAGCAGTTTCTGGATACCGCAACAGTACCTACGCCTTCGCGCAGGAGTCGTTCAACGGTGCTAATTAACTTGCTTAATGGTACTTATGAAATTAGTGATAAGAAACAGTCACTACGACCATTTGCGGCTGCTGACTTTCTTACGCACCAACTATCCTTTGCTTATTCTCCCGAAGCTACAGCTCCGCGATGGAAATCATTTCTCGATAGAGTAGTTCCTGACATATCTAGTCAGCAGGTATTGGCTGAGTATCTAGGCTACCTATTCGTAGGCTCGTCCAAGCTGAAGTTGGAAAAAGTACTGCTGCTACACGGTGGCGGAGCTAATGGCAAATCGGTATTTTTTGAGGTCGTAACAGCCTTATTAGGAGAGGAAAACGTTAGTCATTACTCCCTTAACTCACTTAGTAAAGAACCAGCTTATCGCGCAAGTTTAGCTACTAAACTCGTGAATTATGCCAGTGAGTTGAGTCGTGGATTGGAAGCTGACACCTTTAAACAGTTGGTCTCAGGAGAACCTATAGAAGCTAGGCTACTTTATGGTCAACCGTTTATACTACATGATTACGCGAAGCTCATCTTTAACACGAATGAGCTACCCAAGGAAATCGAGCACACGCATGCTTTTTTTCGGCGCTTTCTAATAATACCGTTCAGTGTGACAATTCCTGAAGCTGAGCAGGATAAAACACTGGCTACCAAAATCATCAAGGAAGAGTTGGCTGGTGTGTTCGTATGGATACTGGAAGGCCTGCGCCGGCTGCTAGCACAGCAGGGGTTTACTGATTGTGAAGCAGCTCGCCAAGAGCTGGACCTGTACAAACTACAGTCTGACACAGTCCGCTTGTTTTTAGAGGAACGCGAGTATGTGGCCAGCCCTGATCTATCCAAACCAACGCAAGACGTTTACCAAGATTATCGACAGTTCTGCCTTGATTATGGCCACCGCTACCCCGTAGCTCGCGGCAAATTTGTGAATCGCTTACACGAGGCGGCCGGCATAGTGGAGAGCCGACGTAATAGTGGCAAAGTACTATTCCTAGCTCGGACTATCTGAAAAACCAATCTTTTTGGGCCAGCACCTTTAGCACTTCTGACACTTTTGGATGGTGGCTGCCAAGCTTGTTTCAGTGTCGAAAGTGCTAAAAGTGCTGGTCTAAAAACATCTTTTTTCCACACCTATGAAACGATACCGCTACGAATTCGTGCCTTACACTGGGCGCAAATCACATGGTATTTGCCCGGGCTGCGAGCGGCCACACTGCTACTCGCGCTACGTGGATACCCACACAGGAGAACTACAGCCTGAGCGCTATGGCAAGTGCAACCACAAAGTGAGTTGCAACTATTTCGTGAGTCCATACCATATCGGAGCAAGCGGCATCAGCTTTGCCACACAATTATATCTGGAACGAAAGCTCGGCAAATCGCGCTCGCCCGGCATTCCATCAATTCCTCGCCATGTGCGACCGGCCCCCATCAAGACTGTGTGCATACCACAGTCCGTTTATCAACAGTCGATGCGTAGGTATGAGGATAACGCGTTTGCTAAGCTACTACAACAACATTTTGGCTGCGATACGGAGCAGGAATTGCTGCGCAAGTTTCACGTGGGCACATCCAGGTACTGGCCTGATGCTTGTGTGTTCTGGCTGATAGATGAGCGCGGGCGCGTACGCGCTGGCCAGGTAGTACAATTTGATGAAAGCGGCCGCACTGTTAAGGCTCCTGAACGTCGTACCAGATGGGTGCATACGGCGATGACTCACCGTCTGCGAAACAGCAAAAGTGCTTTGCCAGACTGGTTGATTGAATATAATAGTAGCAAAGGCAACTGTGCTCATTTGTATGGGCTGTTTCAGTTAGCCACAGCCCCTGCCTCCTATCCGATAGCAATAGTGGAAAGTCCTAAGGCAATGATTATTGCGAGCGTATATTTTCCGCAATTCATCTGGATGGCTACTTTGGGATTAGGTAATCTAACTGCCGAACGGCTTGAACCACTACGGGGGCGTCGCATCGTGTTGTGGCCCGATGTTGGCGGCTACAACCACTGGCAGGCCAAAGCGGCTGCCTTGAGCAAATTGGGCTTTACCATTCAGGTATCTGATTTGCTGGAAAAGAAGGCAGTAGATGAGCAAGGGCTTGACTTAGCAGATGTGCTACTGCGGGAGTGGGTGGGATACCCACCTAGCTGGGATGAGAAGGAGTTATAGCTACCCCACTATGCCTCCCCACCCCGCCGCAACGTCTCGTATACGCGCTTGAGCATCCACTCCTGTACCATGCCGCCGAAGTCCTTGTCGGCGAAGAGGCGGTTGAACATCTCCTCGTTCTGGTCGCGGCGCTCCAGCACTTGCTGCCAGAAGTTGTCGTCGAAACCGAATTTGAAGTTTTCGAGGGTGTTTTGCTGGGCCTGCTTGCTGAGCATGGGGTTGGCCACCAGGTCTTGTTCTATCTGGTCGAAGAGGAGACGGTCGGTCGCGTCGAACTCGGTGCCGAAGCGCTCGTTCAGGACGTGGATGATGGCGGATAGGCGGTCCTTCTCCTCCTTAGCGTGGCGCAGGCCGGCTTCGCTGGCGGGGTCGAGCTGGCCGTTCTGGTCTTTCTCGGGGGCCAGGTGGGTGGTGCCGACTTTTTGCAGGCGGTAGTACTCCAGGGCTACTTCGTCGTTGAGCACGAAGCTGTCGGCGTCGCGGCTGGGGGGCAGCTTGGTGAGGAGCAGGCGGCCGTAGGCGAACAGCTTTTCCAGGTCGGCATCGGTGAAGGGCATCACCTGCGAGAGGTAGGCGTAGAGGCGCACGAAGCTGGTGAGCGTGTGCTTGAAATCGTCCTTGACCTCGGCATCGACCAGGTACTTGTAGCGCTGCACGGCGGGGTCGAGGAAGCTGTTGAGCTTGCCCTGGTCGGTGGGCGTGAGGGCGTTGGCTGATTTGAAGAACACCTGGCCAAACGCCTCTACCTCTTCGGTGTAGATAACGTTGCGCTGATCCAGGCGGGCCTTGAGGTCGTAGAGCAGGTTGGGGTCGGGGCTTTCGCGCAGGTAGGTGGCCTCGTAGTAGGGCTGGAAGGACTCCAGGATGGTATCGAGGTCGTTGGCGAAGTCGAGCACGAAAGTGTCTTCCTTGCCGGGGGCGGTGCGGTTGAGACGCGAGAGGGTCTGCACGGCCTTCACGCCGCTCAGCTTTTTGTCGACGTACATGGTGTGCAGCAGGGGCTGGTCGAAGCCGGTCTGGTACTTGTCGGCCACCAGCAGCACCTGGTAGTCGTCGCTGGCGAAGGCTTCGGGCAGGGCCTTTTCGCTGATGCCACCGTTCATCTTGGGCTCCGTGTATTCGAAGTCATGCTCGTCTACCACTTTGCCCGAAAAGGCCACCAGCGTTTTCATGTCGGTGTAGCCCTGCTGCTTGAGGTAGCGGTCAAACTCCTGCTTATAGCGCACGGCGTGCAAGCGCGAGCCGGTTACCACCATCGCCTTGGCCTTGCCACCGATTTTGTGGCGCACCACTTGGCGGTAGTGCTCCACTATCACTTCCGTTTTCTGGGCCAGGTTATGGGGGTGCAGGCTCACGAAGCGGCCAATGGCGCTGGCGGCCTTCTTCTTGTTCAACTCGGGGTCGTCGGTGATGGCCTTGCTGACGCGGTAGTAGGTATCGTAGGTGGTGTAGTTGCGCAGCACGTCCAAGATGAAGCCCTCCTCGATGGCCTGGCGCATGCTGTAGAGATGGAACGGCTCATGCTGGCCCTCGGCGTTGGGCTGGCCGAATACCTGGAGCGTTTTGGGCTTGGGCGTGGCCGTGAAGGCGAAAAAGCTCAGGTTGGGCTGCTGGCCGCGGGCCTCCATTACGCGCCGGATATTGTCTTCAGCGGTGTCCTCGGCCGGGCTATCGGCTTCGTCCTGGGCGGCTTGCGCCAGGGTGCGGCCGGTGAGCACCTGCTTCATCTTGGTTACGCCCTCGCCGCTTTGGCTGCTGTGGGCCTCGTCTACTACCACGGCGTAGCGGCGCTGGGGCAGGTCGGCCACCTTCGCCACCACGAAGGGAAACTTCTGGAGCGTGGTGATGATGATGTTGGTGCCGGCTTGCAGGGCGGCGGCCAGCTGGGCGCTGTCTTTCTCCACTTTCTGCACCACGCCCTGCTTGTGCTCAAACTGGAAGATGGTGTCCTGGAGCTGCTGGTCGAGCACGCGGCGGTCGGTGATGACGATAACCGAATCGAAGACCCGGTTGGCGGCCGCGTTATGCAGGCAGCTCAGGCGGTAAGCCAGCCAGGCAATACTGTTGCTCTTGCCGCTGCCGGCCGAGTGCTGAATCAGGTAGTTGTAGCCAGCCCCGTGCTGCTGGGCGTGCCCGCTGAGGCGGCGCACGGCATCGAGCTGGTGGTAGCGCGGGAAAATGAGGCTGTGCTTTTCCAGGATTTTCCCATCGGGCGTTTTCACCTTTTCGGTTTGCACGTGCAGGTAGCGGCCCACGATGTCGAGGAACGAGGTGCGGCTCAGCACCTCCTCCCAGAGGTAGGCGGTGCGGTAGCCGTGCGGGTTGGGCGGGTTGCCCGCGCCGTGGTGGTGGCCCCGGTTGAAGGGTAGGAAGCGCGTTTTGGGGCCGGCCAGGCGGGTGGTCATGTACACCTCGTCGGGGTCCACGGCGAAGTGGACCAGGGTGCGACGGCGAAACTGAAACAGCAGCTCCAGCGGGTCGCGGTCGTGCTGGTATTGCTTTTTGGCGTGGTCCGCCGTCTGGCCGGTGAGGGGGTTTTTCAGCTCCATCGTGGCCAGCGGGATGCCATTGAGGCTCAGCACCACGTCAAGCGACTTCTTGTTCAGCTGGCTGTAGTAGAGCTGGCGGGTCAGGCCCAGGCGGTTAAGGCCGTAGAGGCGCTCGGTGTCGGGGTTGAGGTCGGTTTCGGGCCGGAAATAGGCCAGGTGGTACTTCACGCCCAGGTCGGTGATGCCGTTGCGCAGCACGTCGAGCGGGCCGCGCAGCTCCAGTTCCTTGCCCAGCCGCTGCAAGAACTTGGCGGCGGCCTGCGGGCCGTGTGCCTTCTCTGTCTTAGCCCAGGCTTGGGGCTGCGTGGCTTGGATAAATGTCAGCACCTCGGCCGGGAAGAGCGCTGTGGCCGCGTCGTAAGTGGCCGCCGCTACAGCCGCGTAGCCGCCCTGCGTGGTGAGGTGGTGCTCCAGGGCTTCTTCAAACGCTTTCTCGGTGTGGATGGCGGCGGGCATGGGGGTAGGACGGGTAGCGAGGCGTAAAACTAGCAGCCAACCGGCTGCCCATGACGGTTACCTAAGGCATACATAAGAAAAGTGGCCTAGGAGCCTCCAATGGCCGATGCCGCGAGGCTAAAACCCCGTTTTGTTACCTGACGGTTACCTAAGAACCGCCGCCGGGGTATAGTGCCGCACATCGAGCTGCCCGGTTACGGCCTCGGCGATGAGGGCGGCGCGGTACTCTTGCAGCAGAGCTATTTCCTGGTTGATGGTATCGGCAGTTTCCAGAATGCGGCTTGTCTGCTCCGCAACGTGGTCGACAATGGTTTGCTGCTCATGCCGGCTAGGCAATAGTATCAGCATGTTCTTTAGAAACTCCTGGCTGATATTCTGCATTGAACTGCTAGCACCTGAAGATTCTGACTGAATCTGAAAACGGCCATACCATGAGCTGATTATCAGCAACACATACTCTTTGTTAGCGTTTTCTCGAAAGAACAAACGGAATATCTTATCACAGAGTAGCAGCTTTGGTCTTACTTCTCCGACTACCACGGCGCTGCCAACTAGCTCTTTGGTATTCGCTCTCGAAATCAGGAAATCCCCTGGGTTGATTTCGTACTCGGGTAGTGGAGTCAATTCCGAAGGAAGCGCCTTGTTTTCTGTTGGGTCAAAATCCAGCCCATTTACACAGCCAACTTTCAAAACGCCCCATTCTTCTGGTTCGGCTGGCCGACTCTCACACGACGGGCTCCACCCTTGCTCCAGATTAACCAGCAGATGCTTCAACTGCTTCACCTCCCAATATGCGGGCACCTCCCCCAGCCACTCCACGCCCGAATCGCGCAGGGGCGCGGCGGCATCCAGGCCTTTGGTCACGGCGTGGTTGATGAGGGCGGCCCGCTCCTCCCGCAGCAGCTCCAGCATCTGCCGCTTCTGGGTGATGAGCTGGTCTAGCTGGGCGGTTTTGTCGTCTAGGAAGGCAGTAATGGCGCGTTGTTCTTCAATCGAAGGAACAGGCAAAGGAAACTCTGTCAGAAAATCAGTTGGCACCCGCTTTTGGCCGGCTGAACCGACCATTACACCTTCGCCTAATCTCAAAAACAGCTCTGACTTTACCGTATAGAACAGAAACCGGGAAATGGTTAAATCATGCTTCGGTCGAATCACATGAAACTCAGTGGAGCCGAACCCAACAGGAGTTACCAAATTCGTCAAGACAGTTGCTTTGCCATTCTCGAAGCAGGGCGTGATTTTCGCCAACAAGACATCGTTCTGCTCGAAATAGGTGTAACCGCTTTGCACGTCAGCCAAAGCCTTGAAAGTATCCTGCCGAAAGCTACCATCTTCTCCCACAGCCTCCATCGGCAGAAAGACTACTGCTTCAGCACTTTCGTCAAGTTTTAAACTATCTCTGCTTGGGTTAATGGTTGCTACAAACTTCAGCTTCTTAACCTCCCACCCTACCGGGATTTCCGGCATCCACTCTACGCCAGTCGGCTTATAGGCTGGATAGCGGCTCACTTGCGGTTCTACTAGTTCTGCCATAATGGTTCTTGGTGCCAGTTTTGGGGGAAGCCCATTGCGGCCGGGTCAGCGGCGGGGTATTTTGCCAGCAGGTCGCGCAGGCGCTGCGGCAGGCCGGCGGCCGGGTCGATACTGTGGAGCAGGTATTTCATGCCAATCAGGGCCGTATAGAGCTTATTGGGCTGGCGCGGGGCGGCTACCACAAAGAAGGCGGGCGGCTTGGGCAGCAGCCGCGGCACGGTGGTCAGGTTGCGATTCCAGAGGCGCGAGTGGTGGGCACACACATTGCGCACCTCCGTAATGCATTGCAGCCACGGCGCTAAATAGGTCTTGTTGAACACCAGGAAGCGCCGCGCTACCAGGTCCGTTTCGGGCACCGCGGGCAGCAGGTTGCCGTATAGCCGCGACAGCAGCCCGAGGGACAGTACCTCTAAGGTTTTCCAGGCCGGCGGCCGGCGGGCATCCGTGGTGTAGCGCTGGTAGTGGTCTTGGATAAACGAGTCTTTAGAGCGGTCCAGCTCGTCGTCAATCTTCAACAGGTTGCGATTGTGCGCCCCCAGGTTTCTAAACAGAGCCGGGTCTTCAAACCACCACGGCGAGTGGCCTAGCGAGAAGAGGTAGATGAGCCGAGTCCGCAGCGCGATTTCGATACGCTCAATGGTATCGAATACCAGCAGCCGCAGCTCGCGGTCGAAATTGTAGAGGCTGATAACCGTATCGAAGTCGCTACCCGGCTTGAAGGTATGGTTAACCTTGTCGTCCTGCATCGGCCACCAGTAGCCCGCTAGCCGGTAGTAGCTAATGGTTTCCAGCTGCTTAGCAGCCCTGGCCGGGTCGGCTACGTGCAGCCCACGGGCTTGAAGCAGCGCTACTTGGTCGGCGATGGTGAGCGCCTGTTTGCCGTATATCATTGGGTATAGGGCAAAAAAAAGACTCGCCCTGGTACGCTGTTCTGAAGGGAAGCGTGGCGAGTACTGTTGTTACAAAGGTACAACATCGTACACGCAATTACAATTTTCCTGCACAAAACTTGCACGTAGATTACAGAGAAACTACGCGCAGATTACACAATGAACCTGTTTAGGAAGGAGGTAGCGGCGAGCAAAACGCAAAAACTCCCACAAAAGCGAGAAATTTGAGGTGCGACCCATCTCCTTTCTCTCCTTCATGGAAGTCCTGACCAAAGATATGATTATCCGCTGGATACTGCCTCATTTGCCCACCCGCACGGGTGGCCGGCGGCCGGCTGCTGACCCGGCCGAGGTCGTTGGAGCCATCTGCTACAAGCTCAAAACTGGCTGCCAGTGGCGGTGGCTGCCCGTCAGAAGCCTGTTCACGGGGCCGCCATTAAGCTGGCAGGGGGTGTACTACCACTTTAACGCCTGGGGCAAGCAAGGAGCCTGGAAAAATCTGTGGCTCACCAGCTTGCGCCTGCATCGACGCCGCCTCGACTTATCCAGCGTCCAACTCGATGGCAGCCATACGCTGGCCAAGAATGGCGGGGCCGCTATCGGCTACCAAGGCCGCAAGGCGGGCCGCACCACCAACGCCCTGTTCCTGGCCGACAACCAGGGCCTGCCGCTGGCTGTGGCCACGCCCCAGGCCGGTAACCAGCACGATACGTTCGAGTTGGAACGGGTGTTTGCCGAGTTGTGCGACTTACTCGAAGCCGCCGAGCTGCGCTTGGAAGGCTTGTTTTTGAATGCCGACAAAGCCTTTGATGTCAGTAGCTTGCGCCAAGCCTGTGCGCGGCGCGGCATCGAAGCCAACATCCCACGCAACCGGCGCTCAGCCGACTGGCAGACCGATGACGACACCCCCCTGGACCCGGAACTCTACCGCCGCCGCCTGGTCATTGAACGCCTCAACGCCTGGCTCGACGGCTTTAAGGCCCTGCTTGTGCGCTACGAAACCAGCTTGCAAAACTGGCTGGCTCTGCACTGGCTAGCCTTTACCGTACTACTACTGCGCAAAATTGCCCCGCCTACTTCCTAAACAGCTTCAATAGAAGGCATTTTAGTCCACAATGGTGTGCAGCAAGCCTTCCGTTTTGGCTTCCAGCCGCAGGATATCGGCCCGGATAGCTTGGAGCTGGCGCAGCGGCTGGTACTGGTAGAAGTAGCGCGTGAAGTTGATTTCGTAGCCCTCCTTGGTTTTGGTCAGGTCTAGGAACGCCTCGGGCACATGGGGCAGCACCTCGCGCCGGAAGTACTCGTCGGGGTCGTCGAGCAGGGGCACGTTCTCGAAGTCGCGCAGGCTGCCATCGGCTTTGGGCCGGCCCTTGCTGTCCTTCACCACCTTGCCGCTGGCATCGCGCTGGGGCTGCTCCACCGTGAGGCGACGGTAGCCAAAGGCCTCGTTGGGGAAAATCTTGCAAAATTCGCCCTCCTCGAAGCGCCCGTAGAGGGTGGTAATGGTGACCAGCTGGTCGTCGGCAATCACGTTGCGTTTGCTACCCAGGCTGCGCGGCATCTTCTGCGAAAAGCTCACCGCGTTGAGCAGCTGCACCTTGCCCTTGCGCTCGGGAGCCTTGCGGTTGGTTACCAGCCAGATGTAGGTGGTGATGCCGGTGTTGTAGAACAGCTGGTCGGGGAGCGCCACGATGCCTTCGAGCATGTCGCGCTCCAGCAGCCAGCGCCGGATTTCACTTTCCCCACTGCCGGCCGCCCCCGAAAACAGGGGCGAGCCGTTGAACACAATCGCCAGGCGCGTGCCCTCAGCCGTATTCTTCATCTTGCTGGCCATGTGCTGCAAAAACAGCAGTGAGCCGTCCGAAATGCGCGGCAGCCCCGCCCCGAAGCGCCCGGCGTGCCCCAGCTTCTCGTGCTCGGTCTTGATGGCCTTTTCCGCCTTCTTCCACTCCACTCCAAACGGCGGGTTCGACAGAATGTAGTCGAACTTGGCATCGGGCAGTTGGTCCTGGGTGAAGCTATTGCCCAGCTTGATGTTGTCGGCCCGGTGCCCCTTAATCAGCATGTCGGCCTTGCAGATGGCATACGACTCGGGGTTCAGCTCCTGCCCAAAGGCCTCCAGGCGGGCCTCGTCGTTCAGCTCGTGCAGGTACTCCTCAGCCACGCTCAGCATCCCGCCCGTGCCGCAGGCCGGGTCGTATATGGTCTTCACGATACCCTTCTTGGTCAGAATGTCGCGGTCCTGCAAGAACAGCAGGTTTACCATCAGCCGGATGACCTCGCGGGGCGTAAAGTGCTCACCCGCCGTCTCGTTCGAGCTTTCCGCAAACTTGCGAATCAGCTCCTCAAAGATGTAGCCCATCATCAGCGGCTTCACCTTGGCCGGGTGCAGGTCGATTTCCTGAAACTTCTTGAGCACCATGAACAACAGGTCGGCCGATTCCAGCTTGGTTATCTGGTGGTCAAACTCGAAGTGCTCCAGAATCTCGCGGGCGTTGGCCGAAAAGCCGTTGATGTAGTGCCGCAGGTTGGCCGCCACGTGGTTAGGGTCGGCCAGCAGCCGCTCGAAGTCAAACGGGCTGTGGTTGTAAAACGTCAGACCGGACTTTTGATTGAGCACCATGTCAGCCATTTCGGGCGGCAGGTTCTGCGTGCGCGGGTGCTCGGCCAGCACGGCAGCCTTGGTGGGGGCCAACACCCCGTCGAGGCGGCGCAGCACAGTCAGGGGCAAGATTACTTTGCCGTAGTCAGCCTGCTTATAATCACCCCGTAAGAGGTCGGCTACGGCCCAGATGTGCGCCGCGTATTGCTTGAAATCCATAGTCGTAAAAAAGGCTCCGCTTGGTGAAGCGGAGCCTTGAAAGTAAGACCGAGCCCGGCAACTGGCCGCCTCAGCTATTCATCACAACGTTAAAGCGCTAGCTGCCAACCTAGTTTTTATTGACTACCCCAGTAGCCTAAGCAGTCGCCTACTGCGCCGCTAGCTCCACCGATTGCGCGGCGGGCGCAGGATGGTAGTCGCGAAAGTAGCCGGCAGCCTTCGGAAACTTTCGCTTGTAGGCGTTTATCTGCCCGGAGTAGAACATACTAGCATCGGTCATTCGGTTACTCTGTTCTTGCAGAAGTGTACTTTGTGCTTGCAACTGCTCGTATTGCGCCCTGGGTACCCGGAAAAACGAACTGTAGATGATAAGGGTAACGAGGCAGATAGCAGGCATCCCGAGCACTAGCAGCAACAGCCTTTTGTCATGAAAAGCATCCAGTCCCACAGTTGTCGGCAAGCGATTTACGGTACTATCCACACGCTGCTCCATTGTATCTAGGCGTGCCGATATCGCCGCCAAAAATGACTGCACTTGCTGGTCTAGCCGCCTATATTCTTTATTAAGCCTAGTTAGCAGCTCCCCACCAGCCTGTTGCAATGTAGCCGGCGTTGGCAGTTCAGCCACCAGCACTGGACCTAATTGCTTCGCTACGGCAGCCGCATCTAAGGCGGGTATCTTGGCCACCAGCTTCGGGGCTAAGTTATTTGCCACTGCCTCCCCATTAAAATTTATGGTTGGGTTGGCCTTGGCCTCAACAGCCGCTAGCAGCTGTTGGATTTCTTCGCTGCTAGCGCCCTTTTGGGCTAGCAGCATCTTCATACCCTCCTCCAGGTACGTTATTTTCGAGAAAACTTCAGTAGCATCCATAAATAAAAGAAAATCAATAAGTTGTTACGAGCCAAACTCAAAGTCCTTTTGAGGTAGCACGGGAGCCTGGGTCACCTGCACAGCAGGTTGCTTTGGTGCCGTAGCCTGCTGCTTTTCCTTCGCTTGCTTCGCCCCATCAGCAAATAGCTGCCCTAGAGCCCCAGCAGTGAAGGCGGCACCAAGCTGCTGAGCAGCATCTTTCTGCGCTGGCGCTTGGGCCCGATATTCAGCGAAGGACTTCTGCAAGTTGCCGGCGCTGAAATCCTTCCCGACCTCGCTACCCTTGAAATCGAAGCCGTTTTTAGAGAAAACTACCCCGTACACGACTGGACCGTCTACCTTTTTGTGTTGCAGCGGCTTCACCACAATGCCATCCCAAACCACTTTGGCTTGTAGGTCATCAAACGAGCCAACCTTGCCCCGTTGAGGAGCTAGCGCATTGGCTACCTCGTGCCGCGTCCGTTGCCAATCTGCCTGCCTTACTTCTTTTGGCGTGCGTGCTTTCTGCTGGCTAGGGGTCGGGCCGGCTTGCTTAGCATGCTCGCGCCCGCGCTGCTCCGCCGATATCAGACCCAACTGGCGCTCCACTGCCTGAGCAGCCTCACGGCTGCGCTTGCCAATAAACTTATCCGAAATCGTTTTGCCGTCATTGTCAACTCGGTTGATGATGAGATGCGCGTGTGAATGGTGGCGGTCGAAGTGCTGTATCAACCCCCACTGGGTGTTCTCAATTTTCATCTCCTTGAGCCAAGCTACCCCCGACTGGCGGAGTGTCTCACCCACCTGCTCGCGCGTCCGGCCGATGCTCTCTTCCGGTGGCAGCGAGATGGCCACGTGCAGCACAGCATTGCCCAGCCCTGGCCGCCGGCTCCGTTGAAAATCGAAGTCGGCGGCCATGTGAGCCGCACTGTCTGAGCGCACGCCTTCGGCAGCCAATACCCGTGCCTCTTTGCACTCCTGCATGGCGTACTTGGTGATGCCAGGAAAGGTCTTTCCCACTTTAGTCTTCGCTGTCATCAGTTCCCACGGCCGCTGAGTTCTGCCATTTTTTGGTCCACCTGCGACAGAATTTGCTGCACCTGAGTCTGCGTTACCAGCCCTAGGTGTGCCAAGCTCATTAGCTGGTTTAGGTTCGTGGCTAGTTTCACCAGCTGGCCATAATGCTCGTCCAAAGCTGGCTCGTGCCGCATGGTGAGCGGCAACCCATTCCAGGCCATGCGCAGTAGCTCAGACCGGCTACGACCAGTGGTATTCACCTGCTCATTCAGCCGCTCAAAATCACCGGGCGGCATGGTGATAGTCAGCGAAACAGCGTGAACGTCCTGCTTCGGCCGGCCAGGTCCACGCTTCTTTTTGGGTTCCTCGGGAGCTTCGCTTTCGGGCATCATGGCTGGCTAGGAGTTAGAAGGTTAGAGCCCCCGGCATGGGCAAGAAGAGTGAGGCGATAGCCGAACGGAGTTTTGACACCGTCAAAACACTTCTTGCTCCCCGTATGCGCGTAATCTGGAGTCGTCTGGTGGCGTTTGTTAACTGCCCCACTGCCTTTTTGCGACCACTCCGAAATGAGTAAATCAGGAATAAAAATCACGATGCGTAAATGATGAATAGTACTTGATAAGCAATTGAAATTTCTGAACGAATACGCTAGCCCGTCTCTCAAAAACCCTATGCTTTTAGCAAGATAATAACCCGCAGCCTTATTCCAATCGTATTTTTAACACTCTAACTATTAATAATTTAAACCATGTTAGAATTATCATTTATCACGCAAAAGTGAATAAAACATGGCAGAAAATAACCCAAACAAACAAATCAGCGAGCTTATTTTAAACAATAATTACACGGCATAAAATCAATATCAAGTGCATACCAAAGAGTCATAACAGCACCGTTTTTTCATCGTCTACTAAATACTTGTGCATCGTTGCTACTGGTACTCCCGTGGCCAACTCAATCTTTTTGAACTGAGCCTCTACCCCCTGAAATTGTCGCAACTCAGCAATGATAGTATCTACTAATGGTGGTTTATCAGACCCTTTGCTACTCCAAGCTTGCCCTGCCTTAAACCACTCCGAAAATCGCACCTATCCCTATTTAGCAGTAACCACCAAGACACCAACAGCACCCCGGAATAACCCTTAATTATTCAGATACTGCTCAGTAAACGACTTGAATTATACTCCAGTCGCTACGAGTCATTGTACATGATTGAGTACCTCGGTTACCCCTCTCAACTAAAATAGTCTATACTTCAGAACAACATCACGTTAAAACGACGCTGATGAGCAACTGTCTTTCGCACCCCTCCTACGACCCTGATTTTTCAAGACCAAGACTACGAACATTCCTTTTAAATAATCCATCTTTACTATATTTCCGAGCCAACTCGCCCAAACTCGCATACTTATTCTAGCGCATTTGTATTTACAGTTTAGAAATCGACCCCGCTCAGTTTTCACACACCTGAGAGTCATTGGCCGCTCGTTTAAGTATTTTGTAAAATTATCTATTACATATTATTATACCTGAGCTGTAATACCATTCCTATAGAATCTGCTTTTTACTCGGGCAGACAATCTTTCTTTTAGGAAAACTGAGTTGGTTTAAGATAGTAACAATCCAGTATCGTCTGTCAACCATAAAATAAAGAAGCGCCACTTTTTTCAATTAGCGGCGCCTCATGGTAATAGGATATTTACTTTTTATCTAGGAGTGGCTGCCCCTACCTGCTTTGAGCAATCGCTGAAGCCGGTGTTCTACTTCTTGGCTCCCAGGGCATGCTCCTCCACCGGGTACGCCAAACGGTAATGGCCGCCCGACAGCTAAGCCCCAACGCCTAGCCAGTACTACCTGCTCAGCCACACGATTACCATGGGCTAGCAGACTTACCAGGGCGTACAAGCGTTGGCTCCCTGTTGGCTCAAGCATTTCTAGTTCGGGTAGAGCCCACACAGCTAATTCGGCAGCGTGTAAGTACTGCTGCGCTAAGTATAGAGTTGGTGGTCCGTAAAGTGGCGGGTCGAGCAACGGTAGTTCCGGTGAGTCAGACAAGTATTGTGCTAACTCGCTCAGGTCTTGGTCATTGAATCGGACTTGGTCGCCCCTTACCAGAAGTTCGGGCTGAAATAAATTCAATGTGTCCCTCCAAGTCTGAGCAGCAAGCACAGGAAAATGAAGTCGGAGCCGTTGCTTCAGATAAGCCAGCGCCTGTTCCTGCTGCTGAGCCGTGGCTTGGGCGTATGTAATTGATTGTCCTGCTTTGGCAGTAAAAGAAATAGACATGATGGGATGCTAAAAACGACGAAGACTATGATAGGAGGCAATGAATGAGGGCTAACCGCTAAAAAGTGGTGGCCACCCAGCGAGGAGAAGTGAGACAGCAGGGCCGCGGCTCACCAGCGTGTTCCTTTTAGAAAAGTGTATTCACCCAGTTGAGCAGCGGGACCGCAGCAGATGTGGGCCCTGGGGGTTAATGGCTTCGCTTGTCCAGAAGCGAACCTCGATTTTCAGCGCACATTCTCACATAAACAGTGAGGCAAAGTGCAGTAGACTACATGGTGAAAGGGACACACCGAAGCAACCTACTGGCTAGCCAGTGCAAGAAGAGTTGTAATCGAATGGAGACGCCCCTAGGGCTGGGAGGGCACCGCAGGAGGTACCAACCGGCCTTCCAACCATTCATCTTCTAACCAAGCATGGCGGACTTGCTGAGCCTCGGTCTTAAAGGCCTGTCGGCGGTCGCGCAGAGCCTCACGCAGCACATCCACTAGGGGTGCGCCGGTAAGACGCTCGATGGCGATGGTCAAGTGCTGGTTGTGGGCGTACAGGGTAACGGCGGTGATACCTGCCAGTTCGAGCATGGCCAGTTGGCACTGCTGGTACTTGGCCAGTTTACCGGCGCGGCGCAGTTGCTTGAGGTCGCGACGGTTACTCATCGTGCTTGACGGTTATGCAATAGGTTAAGGGACAGCACGTTGGCCAGCTGAAAACGAGCCGCCAATCGGTCAAAGGTGTTAACCCGGTGGTCAGGCAGGGGCGCGCCGACTACCCAGGTGAGCCAGGGTCGGGGCGAGTGGAGATAGTGGTCGCGAAAGGGCATGGCCCGCAGGTGGCGCAGCCTGCCGTTCGTGGCGTAGTAAGGTCGCTGGCGGGCAGCTTCGGCTTCGCAACAAGCGACTTTAACCCACATGCTTGTTTCCCAGCATATAAGGCGGGCAATGCCCTGGCACTTGCGGGTGAAAGGATTGGTTTGGATGTGCTCAACCTCGCTGAAAGGGTGGTTACCGGGGAGGGCCGCCAAGATGTGACGGCGTAGTTCACCGGGCACAGGCTGACCGGTTACATGCGTTTCCATGTATTTTTGGGGTAAGGTTTGCAAGAACCCACAGTAGTGCCTGGTAGAAACAGGTGCTATGCTTGAGGTCAGTCGTTTCAGCGGCTGACCTCTTTTTGCTTACTGCGGGGTAGGCTATTCCACTCGGAATACTACAAATGTATACACGTTAGCAACACAAAGCAAATACAAAGGACATTTCTTGCATTTTCAGCCGCTACTATCTTTGCACTATGGCAAAAGACAAAGAGAATCGCGAACTACAGGTCAATATAAAGGCGAATCAGCAGGAGAAGGATTTGCTCGAATCTGTAGCAAGAGCTCGTGGACTCAGTAACTCTATGCTCGTTCGGATGCTCGTGGCCGATGAGGCTCGGCGGCTAGGCATCTCCTAAGCTTAAGGCATTCGACCGGATAAGTTAGGCTTGTCCTTTCCTGAATAATCATCTAAGTACTTGTTTTTCAAATAATTGGCATAGTCATGACGGGTAGGCAAAAATCACAGAGCTAGAGTTCTCCTACGGCAACCGCTTAATTGTACATTTGCAGCCCGCCACCCCCAAAGATGTAGGGGTGCCCACACAGCGCGTGACGGAGCTGCGCAAGTGGGTGAGTGGTGGACAGGTACGTTTTTTTCGTCGCCCCATGCGCAGAAGCCCCGCCCCTAACGGCCGCCCAACTACCCCAGCCATCCGGCCAGCTCAAAATTGGATAGGCCTGCTTTTTCTACTGGTTTTCAGCCATCTGCGCGCTCAGACACCGGCCGATATTGCCCGCCTCAACCAGCAGATTACCCCGATTACGGCGGTGCGGGCCGGCAGCGGGTTTGCCGATCTGGCCCCGCTAGCCCCCATAGTGGCCTCGGCGCGGGTGGTAGGCCTAGGCGAATGCACGCACGGCACGCATGAGGTATTCCAGCTCAAGTATCGGCTGCTGGAATACCTGGTCACGCAGCAGGGCTTCAACACGTTGGC
Organism: Hymenobacter psoromatis; assembly: GCF_020012125.1. Classification (NCBI taxonomy): domain Bacteria; kingdom Pseudomonadati; phylum Bacteroidota; class Cytophagia; order Cytophagales; family Hymenobacteraceae; genus Hymenobacter; species Hymenobacter psoromatis. The sequence continues at coordinate 797,742 of NZ_JAIFAG010000001.1, read as the reverse complement.
CCTCGAAGTTGATTACGGGTGGGGCGAGACTCTGAACGAATACATTCAGACGGGGGCGGGCGACTCGCTCACGGTGCGCAAGGCTGCGGGCTTTCACATCTGGGACACCACCGAGTTCTGGGACATGGTGGAGTGGATACGCGCCTACAACAAGCAGCACGCCGCCAAAATCCGCTACGTAGGCATTGATATGCAGGACTCCGAGCCCAATCTGCTGCGCCTAGAGCACTTCGCCACCGAGCGGGCCGATACCGTGCTCCAGCGGCAGGTACGGAACCTGGGCACCTACTACTCCGCGTCCAGCAAGGCTTCCGGTAATTCCAAGCAGCGCCTCCTGCGCCTCTCGGACGAGTTGGTACTGCACCTGCAAGCGGTGGCGGCCCCAGCCGCGATACAGCAGCATGGGCAGGTGCTGCGGCAGCGAGCGACCGAGATGAATTTTTGGGGGCGCGACCAGGCGATGGCCTCCAACATTGCCTGGGTGCTCCAGCAGGAGCCGACGGCCAAAGTCGTGGTATGGGCGCACAATGACCACATTCGGCGCGATGAGGACCAACTGCGGATGGGGCAGTGCCTAACCAAGCAACTCGGGTCGGCCTACGTAGCCGTGGGCTTTGCCACGGGCCACGGCACGGCCAGCGTCTTCAACCCCGATGGGACTGCCCATGCCCTCGTGCTAGCGCCCCCCATTCCCAACTCCTTTGAGATGTGGCTCGACCAAGCGGCCCTGCCCAACTATTTCCTCAACCTGCGCAGCGCCGCCGCGCCCGACAAGTGGCTGACCACGCGCCGCAAGTTTCGGGCGATTGGCCACAATGAACGGCCGGGTGGCGCGAATGGCCAATTTGCCTGGTACCCGCCGCTACCTAAAGCGTTCGATGTGCTGTTTTACCTGCACGAGACATCCGCTTCGCAGCCCTACCGGGCTGCGCACCCGGCTCGGTAGCCCAGCCCAGACTCGGGGAGCACCACTCAAAGTAGCTGGTGGCTTACCTCGTTTAGGCAGCGAATGCGCGGCGTACACACCTGTCTATTTGAAAGAAGAAGCACTAATATGCTACTGATTTTTTATCAACTGAGATACTTGTGCATGGTAGCCACAGGCACGCCGGTCGCCACCTGAATCTTCTTAAAGCTTAGTCCCTCTCCTCTTAGTCTGCGCAATTCGGCCACTACGTTATCAGCAAGTGCCGGGCGACCGGGCGCTTTATTACTGCGGGCCTGCCCAGCTTTAATACGCTCGGAGAAGCGGACTCGCTCCTGTTTGGCAATGGCAGCCAGAAAACCGATGATGGCCTCCCGAAACAGGCCGGTGCTGTCGAGGTACTGCTCAGTAAAGGACTTAAATTGCACACCAGCTGCCGTGAGCCGTTGCAGGTGGTTGAGCGTTTCGGTCACTCCCTCGCGACTAAAGCGGTCAAGGCTCCAGAATAGTACTACGTCGAAGCGTCGCTGATGCGCATCGACAAAGAGATGCTGAAACTCGGGCCGCTCAGCGCTGCCACCACTTTCCTGGTCGCAGTACTCCTTATATACTGTATAGCCCAACCGCTCGGCGAAAGCACGCAACTCGCGAAGTTGGTTCTCGTTGGTCTGGCCTTTGTCCTTAGTTGAAACGCGAGCGTAGATGGCAGCGGTCATATCCTACAGCGCACTATAAGCTGACGTTAGAAAATTCCTTTTTAAAAGAAGCTTTGTCAGTGAAGTAGTTTTTAAGCTTCCGGGCGTCATCTATCGCTTTCAAATTAATTAAGTTGTTGTAACCATCTCTCAACTCCCATTCACCATCGTTTGACATGCGCAGGTAGGCCTGTGGAGTTGAAGAGTAATTATCTAGTTCCATCCGGTCAAGTTCAAAAATCGGGTCAACCCCTAATGATGCCTCTCGATAAATAAGGGTAATCTTGTTTTTAAACCGGTAATTCTGGTCCGATAATTCAGCTTCAGTGACGACCATTTTGTGAGTTTTCTGAGCTAAGTCTGATAAAGAGTCAACGTAATCAAAGCGGCCGTTATCATACCAGACTGCAATAGGCGAGGTAAGCATGGAATTGGGGTGTTTAGTGGTTCGCAAAACTACTGTTTTTCGAATGACTTTGCGACCCACGTCAAAGGCCCCAAAAACATCATTTTTCTGAGCCTTTTAGAGGAGGGTTTTTCGAACGGTTTTCTATGCCTAGTCTGGCTCAGCAGGGCCAGTCCACGAAGCCACTGGGGTGGTCTAACGAGAGCGGACAGTGAGCTTAGGTGATGTCGCCGACCAACACCTTATTAGGCCGCGTGGGTGCAGGCTGACCTAGCAGCAAGTTTTCGGCAACGACAGAATCCAGGTCGTCGTGCGCGGACGCTGGGGCCGGGTGCTCAGGGCCCGCTATGCAGCTGGCCCGCAGCCAGCTGCATAGCGGGCCACGCGGTAGCCCTCGACCCGCAGCTCAGCCCGGCCCGCAGGCGGCGAGTGCCGTAGCGGCTGGTATGGCGGAGAAAAGCGTGCTGGGCGGCGAACTGCCAGTCGGGAATCGGCCGCGGCTTAGCCGCTCGCCACTGGTAGTAGCCGCTGGGGCTCACCCCAGCACCCGGCACGAGTCATAGACAGACCAAATGCTTGCCTGTGCGCTAGTATTAAAGTATACTTGCTCACACACTGAGCCTGTGCTTATAGCAGGCAACTGGTCACCGCTTTTTAAAATATCACGCTCTATCTCTACGCGCCTTAACTAAGCTCGCAGGTGCTTGATTTCCTTGGCTCGGTGCTGCTGGACACGGCTTGCGGGCTTGGTGCTGCCAGTGGCCCAGCAAGGCGGGCGAGATGCCCTAAGCACGGGCCACGTCGGATTGCCGTGCGCTGGCAACTACCTGGCGGACGCACTCGACCTTAAAAGCGGGCACCTATTTTCGTTAGGTAGAAGCCTAGCCGTCAACAGGTTTTTTCTTGTTCATAGGCAGGAGAAGTTAATACTTCTCACTGTCCATTCCGGCTAGACCACCTCAACGTCCGTAGAGTACCTTTGCTTTATTTCCACTACAAGTAAGAAGTTTCAACCTAGCGCAAAAAGCAAGTATTCATTTGAATTTTTGCAATCGACGATGAGGCAAATCACTGAGCAAATTGGCGGGTATACTTTCAAAATATATCTTCATCAGGAACATGATACAGATATAAAATTAATCCTTGAGGGAACAACGAAGGGGATGCCACTAGGAGGAACCTATTCATTCATTAAACATCAACCACATAACTCAACAGGCGAATATCATATACATGTCTATGATGATTCGAATGAAATTTTAGCCATTAATCAAGGTGGTACAGGACACGATGGCTATCACGGCACTCGCATTCCTAATAAAGTTTATCGTGCTTTAGTCGCTAAATTTCCTAATTGGAAATTCCCTTCAAATCAAATTGTGGAATCAACTGATTACGTCACGGCTTTTGATTTTCGTCATCAAACTCTTAGGCCTGTGCGCGTAATGAAACATACGATGTCAGACTCTATAGTAGAGTCGTTTGAAGGATTTTTTCACCGATTTGCTGACGAGCCTTTCCTAGTAGGGGGCACAGGAGGATATTTCGCCAAAACTATTGCTATTGTTGAATCAATGGATGGAAATATTAGAAAGATTGCCGTTGACCGGTTCAGATTTACCGATGTAAATTATTAAAACTATAATGTACAATGCTTCAAAAAGGAGATAGAGTCCGGCATATTGATGAGCAACTGAATGCTCAGTACGGAGTAATGGAAGTCTGGGAAATCAAAAACGGTCATGCTACGTGCCGTTACGGAGATTACTTTGATTTAGCAGTAGCAACATTTCCGCTAGACCAATTACAAAAAGCTGGGTAAACGTGTTATTCTTTTCACTTTGGAGGTGATTGATGGGACCCGGCACCGGCAAACTCGGTCGCCCATACGCTGGCCGGTGAGGTACAACCCATACAAGCCAAGTTGAATAATGGGCGCAGTGGCCTGCTTCACCGGCCTTTTAGCCTTAAACTCCTTGCGGAAATAGGAAGCCTATAATCCGCTTTACCCGGCGGGCTTCAAGTGGTTTCCTCTAGGCAGTCCAGCTCTACCCTTTCCACTAATAACAGCGAGCGCACCTGCGACAAGCCGGCGTAAACCACGCCTTGGCAATCATTTTGCGATAGCAACGCTCCCTGAATTAGCTTAGCCGAGATAGGAAAAATTTAATTTTTGAGCCTACTGCGAAGCGTGAAGCCGAAAGCTGTTATTTTGTTTGTCCAATCAGTAAATCATGGTAGCCTTTGGGCCACAATTCCAATTGATAAGGGTTCTTATTTCTATTTGAATGACTGTGGTTTATGCGGTCAAGCTGGGTTGTAATTTGCCAGTCAGCGCTCCAGCGTACGTGGTCTAGTAATCGAGTCAAGTAAGCTTCAGAAAGTAATCCTGTCTTATAATGTTTACGCTGAATATTAGCAATATCCTTCACCGACACTATGCTGGTGTGTGCATCAATATACTTGGTTAGTTCAGGGCCAATGTTGAAGCGGAGCTTAGCTGCAACGAAAATGGCGCGAGCAATACAAAAGTCAGGATATGGGTTATCTGCGTAATTTATCTCAACGGTTTGCTGTTCAAAAGCCGAATAAAATCCATTCTCGTAGATACGACGTTCGGAGCTAGAAGGCCATAACTCCATCGCTACCGCCTCGATATTCAGGAAGGTAGTAGCAGGCAGGTCAGCGAAAGACCTGCTAGGCCAGTTGCTACTTTGCTGGAATGCCCAAGTCTGGCTAACAGACCAGATATCAAATTCCCACCCGTTATCTCTCACCTTTATACCCCCAAACCTGTTGCGGTGACAAATTTTTGGGGACAACCAATGGATTATGGAGTCCATATGCTCATCCTGAACAACCAAATCAACATCTCTGGGCGTGACACCCCACAAAAGGTCTCGGAGGAGCCCTCCAAACAGGAAGGCTTGCCAGCCCTCTTCGCGCATAGGGCGCAGGGTAGCGCGTAGCCTCGCTTGCGACTCACTATCAGCGGACAGGAAGCTTCTGAGCCGCTGACGTAACTCGCGGGGTTTAGCTTCTGTACGTTGTGATTCGAAGCTAGCCATTGAACAATTCCTTATGTAGTGTGACAGCAAAAGTGTCAGTCATACCGCAAATGTAGTCAGCTACGAGTTGGAGGCGTCGGTAGGTTACGGGAATGTCAGTGTTCTTTTCGCTGTCTTCTTCTACTGCGTTCTCAAAAACTTTGCGGTAGTTTTTAGACAAGAGCATATAAGCTTTATAATGCAACCCCTTTTGGTCCGAAGGATTATCGTAAGGAGCTTGCTCAATTCCTTTCCAGAATAAATCCATCAATTCATGAATTACCCTCCGGCCCATTAGCTCTAGCCTTAGGATAGAAGGAGACGGAAATACCCGCTCACGAGCAATCTTTTTGCTGGCCTTCCATAGGTGAGCTGTGCTGCCTTCCTTTAACAACTCGCTGGTGAAGGTGCCGGCCATGATGGCGGCTATGTTCTCGCCAAAAGCAGTGCTAGCAGCCTGCATGTGTTTCCAAACTAGCATTGTGCGGAATAACTGAGAGAGTGGTTCGTCTTTCTCCTGCTCCGACAATTTCATTTTTGAGTTATCCAAGCGGTTTTGCAGGTTCTCTTCTGCCTTTACAAAAACCCCCTCCGTGTCAGGACTAACTCCATGTTTAGCAAACTCATTGCGCAAATCAGACCAAGTCAATGAGTTTTTCTTAACACCATCTTCTAGGTCGACAGCTGAGTAAACAATATCATCAGCGGCCTCAACAAGAAAAGTAATAGGATTGCGAGCATCTTCAGTACCAGTCTCTTGCTGAATGCGTCTAACCAAGGCCTCCTCAGAAAAGAAGAATCCTGGCTTACCCCGTCCGTGGTCCGCTTCATCGGTTTGGTCGGAAGGAGCTATATACTTCAAGCTAGCCGATAGGGTACCCGTCGTTAAGCTTAGCCCGTCGTAGTCACCAAGCATTGTAAGTCGCGTTACCAGCCTTAAGGTCTGCGGATTACCATCGAAGCGCTCAAAGTCCTGACTTAAATTACGCCCCTTAACCTGCAAGTCATTATGTAAATCAGTGTCAGGCTTTAGTTTCTCCTTAAACCACTCTATCATAGCCTCTTCACCAGCATGGCCGAATGGTGGGTTACCCAAATCGTGAATTAGCCCACAGGTAGCTGCAATAATGGTCAACTGCTCTATCTGCGCTTCATTAGGACGAAACTCTTCCGGTAGCGCGCTTAATGCTAAGCGTGTAAGGCCTTGAGCGATATTAGCAACTTCTAAAGAGTGGGTCAGACGGGTTCTGACAGAATCATGTGGCTCAAGAGGAAAGACCTGGGCTTTGTCCTGAAGGCGTCGTACAGGAGAAGAGAAAAGAGTACGGTCATAATCCCGCTGAAATTGGGTCCGCGCGTCCAACTCGCTCTGAGTAGTGCCCCTGTCAGGAGCACCATTAAGTACGTTAGACCGGGTTTGGTGAAGAAGTTGGGACCAGTTCATCATGTAAATCAGTAATATAAGCCTTGAGAGTGAAAAAGAGAGTGCATGACAGCCCGGTACTTATGACACCCTCGACACTCACCGCAAGCAACGGATGCCTTGTGGCAGGAGTGAGCGTGAAACAGGAGGCTAGGCGGTATGCCAGAGAGCCTTACCAACTCAGCCGAATCCAACTCCAATGCGGGAGCGCTCACTGTTAGGCCTCCTTCTTGGAAATAAACCAGTTGACTTATGAGGTCCACAAATTGTTGCTGACCATCTGCGTGTACGTTGTCAGTGGCTACTGTACCAATCATCAACTCGTTGATGCCAAACCGTATAACCTTCATTACGGCTAGAGTTATGAGCAACTGATTTCGGTAGGGCCACCATTCCGACGCGGGCGAAGTATCTAGTTGAGGGCCACCGCATAAATCGCCGGCACCAAGTGAGCTACAGTCGACCCGGATAATTTCATGCGGAATTTGTAGGTTGTCAGCTACAGCTTGGGCCGCTCGCAACTCACCTTCAAATGGCAGTTGGCCATAGTCAATAGTGACAGCCAAAGCAGGTTTTTTCCAGAATGCTAAGGCAATAGAATCTATCCCTCCCGAGAGCAATAATGCTGATTTCATCGGTCAGGAAGCCTACCAAGAGGCTTTGTAGATGGCCGTCGCAAAATCAGCCGTTATTTCGCAGTCAGTACCAATGAGCATGGTTAAGTCATTGATACCGATGTTTTCTGCGAGGACAACTACCCTTTTGCCCAATGCCTTGGCATAGCCGATTTCAAAAAGTGTACCGGGGTCAAGACCATTCATTATGGCAAAAAGCAGGTCCGTTTTCTTAATTTCAGCTATATCCTTCGGCACTACTTGATGTGGGTCGCCAATACCAATGTCGTGGTAAGGAGAGAATACTCGGTTTCCGAACTCAACTAGCTTTTCCCTGCATTCTTCGATTAGCCACCGCTCGGCGATAGTGAAAAAAGGGCCTGCCAAGTAGACGCTACGAGGGGCGTCGCTGGGAATCAACTCATCAAAGCTTGGAGTATCCACCGGAAGAGGCAGGTAAATATTCTGGCAGAAATGGGCGGTGTACTTTGATGCTGCCAACGCAGCTGCGGCAGCTGGTTTACCCTCTATAATCCACTGCCAAGCGAAAGCGGCTGAGAAGATGTCCCCTGAGCCGATAGACCAGACAGAGCTTGTCTTGAAGGCTGGTACCGAGGCCGTACCACCAGATTCAACCACCAGTGCACCGTGTGCGCCATTCTTGATAATGACAACATCAGCATGCTCCTGCTTCAGTAGGAATCGGCCAATATCTGCCAAAGGTGTATCGGCGGGCAATTCAGACAGCCGTAAAGCCTCTTGGCGGTTTAGTACTAAAGCTAATTGGTCAGCAGTCGAGCCATTTTTATGGAATGGTATGGGATTGCCCGACTGTGGGTCATACACCACTTTCTGGCCGTGTACCTGTACTTCTGCTTCAATCAGACCGAAAAGCAAGATGCTAGGGGCCGTAACAGTCGGCATCTGCACTTTAGGCTGGTTGAATATATTGGGGTAGATGACGGGCTTGGATAATGGGTGGTGATAATAGAATGAAACGGTTTCAGGTATTGGCGTAGTAGTACGCTTGATACCATATGTGTCGCAGATGATGGCTAAGTCGGCTGCCGCATCAGCACCAACGCATGTCGTAAACTCAATAGTCGGAACGTGGCCGGCAAGAGCCGCTGCCGCCCGTAGGCCAGAGCCATACAACTCGTTCCATTGGGGCTCGCGGCAGAATTCTCGGTAAGTGCCTCCAACAATAGCAAGGGTCGTTTCCATAGCTAGGCGTTCTGAACATTAACCGCACACTGCGCGCCATTAATGCTGAGTACTCGAGCGACGAAGTCAACACCAGACTCAATGCAGGCTATCAACCGGGCGGGCTCCACAACAATACTGCCGCAGATTTGCCCGCTTCTGTTGATAGCAACCAATGCCCTGACTCCACCATTGATAGTGATGGGTAAACGGTCGCCGGGATTCACAGAAGCAAGGGCAGCAATGTTGGGTGAGGCCAGTGTAGTAGGAATACTTATTCCTTGGCAATTATCAGGGCCGCCTGGCCCAGTTGGGGGAGCAGTAGGCCGCTCAAACGAGATAGAAGAACCTCCTCCGCTCATGATGCTATTGGGTGGGTTAAGAATAGCATCAAACCTAAGCAGAAAAAAGTACCCAGCTGAGATGGCTTAGTAATTAACGTGTATCTCGCTGAACCAGGAGCAGTTCCTTTGGATGATTCAGAGCTCTGATGTGAGCTTTTCGCCCTGGCTTAGGGCTGGTGCCTATAACAGCTTGCTTCAGATTTCCGAACATAGTATGCACCCAATTACGGCCTATTGTATTTCGCCAGCGGCCAAAACCAAACTCAGTGCTACCATCCAAATAAACAAGAACAGCACCATCACATTCAAAACGACGAACAAACTCTTTGAGTATTTGCTCATCAGTAAGGCCTTGAATAAAAGCAGGTTGCTTGGACATAGCAGCGATTTTATTTAGAAATTATTTCCTAGTTAACCATGAAGCGACAAAGGTATTTGCGCTACTTCCCTTATCATAATCCCTTAGTCGCTAAATCTTGAAAAGTACTGCGACATATATTATATTTTCATATATTTCACTACATGCTCACATTGAATGAAGGACTGACACACAATTGTTCAGCTGCTTACAAAACCAATGTTCATTGCCTCGAAGCAGCTGCCGGTGTTGTACCTCCCGCTAGCTAGGCCCCGCCACCGCGGCCAGCAGGCGAGTGCTCAGACTAAATTTTGCTGGACGGATAATGCCTATGACAACGCCCAAGTCGAAACCGGCTGAAGTACCCTTAAAATCGAATTGCTACCCAACGGCGGGAATTTTATCAGCTGGGATAAAGACTATCTAGAAGTTGCTTACTACCTCGAAACCTATTTCAGCTTCGATGTACGCTACTCCAAGCTCGGCTATTGCAATAGTCAGAAATTGCCTTCATTAGTCACTTACCCTAGTTAATGGCCCACACTAAGTAAACTGCCCTAAGCTAAGGTGTGTAACCCTACAAGTACCCTAGACAAAGCAAAAGACCGTTTCCACTAGGAAGACGGCTTTTTTAGTAGCGGGGACTATACTACTACCTTAGGAGAAACCCTACGTATACTTATAATTTCTTAAGATAAAAGAATAGGGTCTTCAATACGCATATGATCTGAATTATTAAAAACCTCCATTTGATAATTATTATCTAATTCATCGGCGTAAAGAAGCTGACATTGAAAAGAAGCTAAGTTCATGTTGACTTGATTTTTAGGGCTCAGCATAATACTGAATTCACCATCTTTTTCAACCGATAGTGGCAAGTTTGGTATGTTAGCAATAATATCATTATCACCAGACACTATTTTAATACCCTTTATTTTAGCGCGACCATTACCAATATTTATCAATTTTATACTCTTACCTGATGGGTTACTCACAGCGTTTCCAAAGCGAAAGCGAGGAATAATTGATAAACGTAATTTAGTTTTTTCTATATGCAGCATTTCAGCAGAAATATTTGCGTTAGAATCCTTATCAACTTCTCCTTGCATATGCAAGTCAGTTTGCTCGGATTTTCTCAGCTTTCGCCAAGCTTTGAATTGTGTTTCTTCCTCGTGGGCTCTCATTTCAAAGTCATTAGGCCAACTCACTGCTGCTTTGCGCCTAATCATTTCAAATTGCTTTTCTGGTATGTCTGCTGGCCTACCTTTTTGCAATTCTTTTACAGCCTTTTTCTGAGTAACAATACAGTGATGCTGCATTTCAAAATCCTCAGGCCACTCACCTTCGCATTTATCCTTAATTACTTTTTCTGCTTGGGAATAGTCATCTGCTTTATCAGAAATTACTAGCTCTTCCTCAGCTGCTTCATTCTTATCCTGCTTTGTAGCATTCGGTAAAGAAGCTATTAGGCTTTTAATGTGCACATGGTACGAGCTGGGTTGCTCCGGCTGAATTTTAAGCACATTACCTGCATCACTCACAAATTGCATAAGCTGCGCTTCTTCATAAGCATTTAACGCATTCACTCCTGATAGTGGCCCTTTCAAAATTTCAGGTCCTTTTTTATCTATCAGTAGAGGCAACATAGCTTTTTTTGCTCCCCACCTAGCCCCAAGCTCGAAAAGAGTATAATGCGAACTCATGCTATCACTCGATACCAGCCCAACTAGTAGCTCACATTCATAAATTTCTATTTGCAGCTGCGCATCAGTAGTTGTGCCTCCAGGTAGGCGATATCCATCAACACTCGTGCACCGAATTTCTTCAACCTTAAGATTTAATGCAGACCTCATTAGTTGAATCACTTCTTTTGCTGCCTCACCATTCTTGCTGCTGTGGCTAATGAACACTCGGATTCCTTTACGCTTAGCTGGCTTGGCTCCTTTTGGTTTAGTTGGTGCCTTATCTTTTTCCCTGGTTTGATAATAGAACTGTCGTCCATGTGTGTTAAGACTCACATCGCCAAATTCGTACGGGCCGGTGCCCATGTAGTCATTCCGCTCTAAGAGACCTTTACTACTCAAGTATTCTACCGCATCATTAAGGTTTCGCGGGCTTAGTTGAGTAGCATTCTTAAGAGCGTCACCATCGAAGGACACGTCATCTCCTTTATCGCTTTCAAATAGTACCGTCACAACTCGCAGCGCGTTGACTTCTATTGGGGTGGGCATGGATAGAAAGTTTGTTATCAGGTTAATAAAAATTCAGCATGACCGGGGGCAAAACCGGGGGCATAAAATAAAAAAGGCCATTTCCGAAACAGAAATGGCCTTTTAGTGGGCCCACTTGGAATCGAACCAAGGACCTACTGATTATGAGTCAGTTGCTCTAACCGATTGAGCTATAGGCCCGGTACCACCGCCGCGAGGGGGTAGGCGCTGCGAAGTTACGCCGTATAGCCGCAATCGCGTGTGCATTCTCAACCAACTGAGCATCTTTTGAGCCCGACCTTTGCCGACCGACTACCAGTTCCCAGTATTCCCCCATGCTTCCCAATCTTCTTTTCGACTTCGGCGGCGTGCTCATTGATATTGACTACGACCGCACGCCCGAGGCGTTTCGCCGCCTGAGCCGGGCGGGCCGCGCGGCCGAATATGCGCAGGCCAGCCAAGCCGAGCTGTTCGACCAATTTGAGACCGGGCACCTTTCGCCGGCCGGATTCCGGGCCGGACTACGCGCCGCTTATGACCTCGACGCCACCGATGCGCAGATTGACGCAGCTTGGCACGCGCTGCTGCTCGATGTGCCCGCCGAGCGCCTGGCCCTGCTGGGCGAGCTGCGCCGCACCGGCTACGCCACGGCCCTGCTCTCCAATACCAACGCGTTGCATATTGCCGAAATAAACCGCCGACTGGCGCTGAAATATGGTTTTAAAAACGGGATTGCCGATTGCCTCGACCGGGTTTTTTATTCGCAGGAAGTGGGCTTGCGCAAGCCGGGCGAGGAGATATTCCGGCACGCGCTGCGCGAAATGAACTGGCAGCCCGCCGAGACGTTATTCATTGAAGACAGCCCGCAGCACATTGCTACGGCCCGTCGCCTGGGGCTGCGCGTGCTGCACCTGGCCCCGCCCCTGACCCTCACCACCGCCCTGCCCGAAGCCCTGCGTGTCTTTCCCCGAGAATATCCCGAACCGCTGGCCCCTACCCCCGCCTGAGCCGCCGGCCCCCGCCGAGCCGCCGTTGCTGAGCTGGCCCGCCGACGCGGCCGCCGAGCCCGCGCCCGTACGCCGGGCTTGGGCCGGCCACCTGTTTCGGCGCTATGAGCGGCCACCGCTGCCGCGGGGCTGGCGCTATGCGCTGCACCTGGGGCTGTTTTTGCTCACGCTGGCTTGCACCGTGCTAGCGGGCGTGCAGCTGGTGCGCAGCGGGCCGGTAGAGCTGCTGCCACTGGATGTGTTTAGTCTACCGGCCGCCGAGCGGTGGCGGCAGTTGGGCTGGGGGCTGCTCTACGCGGGGCCGTTTCTGGGGGTGCTGGCGGTGCACGAGTTCGGGCACTACTTCACGGCGCGCTATAATAAGGTGCGCACCACGCTGCCTATTTTCCTACCCGTGCCGCTGGGGCTAGGCACGTTCGGGGCCGTTATTCGGGTGAAGGACCGGATATTCTCGCGGCGCGAGTTTTTCGACATCGGGCTGGCCGGACCATTGGCGGGGCTGCTGGTGGCGGTGCCGCTGCTTATTTACGCCTTCACCCATTTACCCGACCAGGCCGAATACTTGCTCGTGACTACTCGCAGCCTGGGGCGCTACCCAGCCCCGGAATTCACACTGGCCCAGCCGCTGCTCTACCGCTGGCTGGAAACCGCCTTTGCCGACCCGCACCGCCTACCCCCCCCCAACCTGCTGCTGCGCTACCCCCTGCTGGTGGCCGGCGAGCTGAGCTTGTTTTTCACGGCCCTCAACCTGCTGCCCATCGGCCAGCTCGATGGCGGTCACATTTTGTACGGGCTGCTGGGGCCGCGCCGGGCGGGGCGGCTGTCGGCGCTATTGTTCGTGGCCTTTATTTTCTATGCCGGGCTGGGGATTTTCTCGCTGCGCAGCGGCTGGCAAACGTGGCTCTATGGCGGCGTACCCTACGCCCTATATCTGGGCTTGGTTTGCTGGCGGCTGTTGCCGCGCGCCAGCTGGGGCTTGGCGGTGGGCGCGCTCATCTGGGGGGGACAAATCGCGGTGGCTACGGCCTGGCCTGGCACGATGGGGCAGCCGGGCTGGCTGCTGTTTGGGCTGCTGCTGGGCCGGCTCTCGGGCATCTACCACCCGGCCGCGCCCGACGACCGCGCCCTCAGCCCCGGCCGACAGGTGCTGGGCTGGATTATGGTTGGTCTATTTATTTTATGTTTCTCACCCGCCCCTCTTTTGGCTGTTAGCTATTAGTTGCTAGTTTTATTCATATTATGCAGTTTCAGCAAAGTCAGGTCACCCGCTCCACGCAGCTCACGCTGCGCAAAGACGGTCTTTATGTAAACCAGCGTGATGGCCGGGGGCAGGTAAATATGGCCGTTGAGATTCCCTACGAAGAATTGCTACCCATGCGGCTGGAGTACCAGCGCGTGGTACCGGCCAAAAACCTGCGCTGGCTGGCAGCCGGCGCGCTCTGGATAATCGGCAACGCCGCCCGCGTGCAGTTCGAGAATTTGCGGTCCCTACCCCCCCACTTCTGGCTCTATGCGCTCAGCGTGGCCCTGGGGATGGCCCTGGTGGTGCTCTACGCTTGGCAAAACTGGTGGCACCAGGCTACGCTGCACACCGCCCACCTGCAAGTGACGCTAGCCGACCGCCCCCGCGACCGCCGTCAGCTACGGGCCTTTGTGCGCAGCCTCGAAACCCGCACCAAAGACTACCTGCGCTCCGAATACGCGCCTATCAATCCGCTGGGCCTCATCGAGCCGCAGCTGCGCCGCCTGGCTTGGCTACACGAACTGGCCGTGCTGGAAACCCCTGAGGCGCAGGCCCTGGCTACCCGCCTCACCGGCCGCCTGCCCGGCCGCGGTTTCCGCTGCTTGGGCCAGAGAATGGAAGCGCTTTACGTGAACTGATAAATAAGCGGTTAGCTTCAATCTATAATGCTTTATTAGCCCTGCGGGCACAGTCTGCTTTTGGCTGGGTACGCAAGGCGTTTGGGCCTAAGCTACTGACCATAAGCCCGGCTGTAACACGAAGCCCCAGGCCACTCGTAAAAAAGGCGTCACCTTTTCCTACCCCCGCCATGAGTATTACGCTAAATCACGCCGCCGTCACGTTTGCTAAAAAGCTGATTAAGGACGGTAAAATCAAGAACGACCAAGGTCATTGGGGCCAGCACAATCCTGATGCAAAAGCAGAAAATGCGTTTCTCAAAGACCACGAAATCGGGGAATACGCGCAGTGGCACCTGGGCGAAGACAAAAGCCAGAGTGCCGATAACAAGGGCCGCTACAAATTTCCTTACGGCGACTTCAAAACCGTGCACCGCGATGGCCTCCTTGCTGCCAAGGAGCGCGCCGCCCAGCAAGGCTACCCCGATGTGGAGCAAGCCGCTGATGAACTGCTGCGTGAACTGGAAAAGTCAGTTAAGGATTAAAAGATAAGAGACTTGCAAAAAAGAACGTCATGCTGAGCTTGCCGAATCATCTCGCTCGCGCCATTAAATGCGGAGCCAACGATTGAGTTACTGCTACACGCGAGATGCTTCGACAAGCTCGGCATGACGTTCTTTTCTCTCGACTTTCTTTGCTCAGAAGCAAGTTTAAGAACTAAAAAGGAACGGGTCATGCTTCGAAAAGCTCAGCATGACCCGTTCCTTTTTAGTTCTTATCTCTTAAAGCCCTATTCCCCTACCGGGCGCTCGGGGCCGTAGGCGTTGCCGGCGGCGGCGCGGCCGATGCCGCCATCGGGGCCTTTTTCGCCTTCGGCCAGGTCACCAACTTCGGCGGCGGCGCGGGCATCATTGTACGCCTGGCCTAGGCTGGGAATATCGTCACGCAGGTTGTCGATGCGGGTGTCGAGGCGGCGCAGCACTTGGCGTAGGCCCTTTACTACCTGGCGGGCGGTGAAATTCAGGTTACTACCCTGCTCCAAGGTGCTGTTATTGAGGCTGGCCAGCGGCGTGTACACGGCAATAGCATCGTCGAGGGCTTGCAGGTGCTCGGTGGTTACGCCTTCGTTGGCGAGCAGCGGGGCAACGCCATCGGCGGCGGCGGCCACAGCATTCAGGGCTCCTATCAGCTCCTCGCCGTGCAGGGGGTTCAGCACATCGGGGGTATAGCCCGCTACTTCGGCCAAGGCGGGATTGCGCACGCCCAACTGCAACACGCGCAGGCCTCGCACAATGCGGCCGGCGGCGGCTTCGGCGGCCTGCTCGGCGCGGTCGCGGGCATCGGAGGGCTCCTTGGCGCTCTTGGTGCCCTGGCGGCCGGATACCTCGTCGTAGGCTTGCAAGAAGTTATTCAATTGCTCAAAATCGGCTACCATCGCAGGACTGCGCGCTTCCCACTGGGGGCGCTGGTCGGTGAGCGTGCGATATACCTGGCGAGCCATTTTGGCGTATTCCTGTTCGTGGTCAGTCATGGAAAGTGGAAAAGAAAAGTGGTACCCGTGCATACGGGTACCACTTCATTTTAGGTTACTTTTTAAGCCGTTTGTCCTCGCGAGCATGTTGCGCATCAAGTAAGGACAAGCGGCTTCAACTACCAATCCGAAGCCCTACCCCAGTGCCGCTACGCCGGGCAGCTCCTTCCCCTCCATAAACTCCAACAGCGCGCCGCCGCCGGTGCTGATGTAGCTCACGCGGCTGGCGAAGCCGAGCTGTTGCACGGCGGCAGCCGAGTCGCCGCCGCCGATGAGCGAGTAGGCCCCGGCATCGGTGGCTTCGGCCACAGCGCGAGCTACGTACTCGGTACCCAGGCTGAAGTTGCTCAGCTCAAACACGCCCATTGGGCCGTTCCAGAGGATGGTTTTGGCATCCTGAATGATGCTGGCGAACTGCTCGCGGGCATCGGGGCCGATGTCGAGGCCCATCCAGCCAGTCGGGATATCACCGTTGCCAGCAATATCTATATTAGCGTCGTTGGCAAACTTATCAGCGATGAGGCTGTCGCCGGGCAAAATCAGTTCTACGCCTTTTTCCTCCGCCTTCTGCATAAGGCGCTTAGCCAAGTCAATCTTATCAGTTTCGACCAGCGAATTGCCCACGTTGCCGCCCTGGGCCACGATGAAGGTGTAGACCATTGCCCCGCCAATGAGGATATTATCCACTTTGTCCAGCAGCCGCTCAATCAACTCAATCTTATCCGAAATCTTGGCCCCGCCCATGATGGCGGTGTAGGGTCGCAGCGGGTTGTCGAGCACCTTGCGGGCGTTATCCAGCTCGCTTTGCAGCAGCAGGCCACCCAGGCGGTCCTGCGGTGCGAAGTACTGCGCCATTACGGCCGTGGAGGCGTGGCGGCGGTGGGCCGCTCCAAAGGCATCGTTCACGTACACGTCGCCGAGGCGGGCCAGCTTTTGGGCAAATTCCGGGTCGCCGGCTTCTTCCTCGGGGTGAAAACGCAGATTATCCAGCAGTAGTACCTGGCCGGGCTGCAGGCGCTGGGCCGTGGCCAGGGCCTCGTCCGAGAGCACATCGCCGGCCCACTGCACCGAGCGGCCGTACTCCTGCGCCAGGCGCGGCAGCAGGGTTTCGAGCGAAAATTTCTTTTCGTAGCCGCCCTTGGGCCGGCCCAGGTGCGAGAGTAGCACCACCGAGCCGCTATCACCCAGAATTTTCATAATGCTGGGCGTGGCCGCCCGGATGCGGGTGTCGTCGGTGATATGCAGGTCTTTATCGAGCGGCACGTTGAAATCGACGCGCACCACGGCGCGGTGGCCGGCGAAGTTGTAATTGGCGAGGGTGTTCATGAAGGAGTAGGGTAAGTTTAGCTGGCACCGCAGGGCCGTAAATGGGCCCGGCAAGGTACTAACGGCTACGGCGGCGGGTAGTTTTGGCGGGCGCGCTGGGGCTGGTGGGGGGTAGGGCGGGCTGGCGGCGGCCCTGCGGCGGCAAGCTAAAGCTTACCCTACATTCTACCTTTGTGGGTAGTATGATGAGAATCGGCATTTTCTTCGGGGGCACCTCGCGCGAGCGGGAGATTTCCTTCGCCGGTGGGCGCACCGTTTTTGATAATCTGGATAAGGGCCTGTTTCAGCCCGTCCCCATTTTCGTGGATAGCCTGGGGCAGTTTATTCTGCTCGACTGGCAGTACTTGTACAAGGGCACCATCCGCGATTTTTACCCGCCCGTGGCGGCCCTACCCCCCTCGCGCCACCCCTGGCAGCTCTACATCGAAAACCTGGGCGAGCTAACCGATGAGGAGTTGACGGCGCTCATCGCCCCCGTAGGCCGCCGCGTAGAAGCCAGCGAGTTGCCCCGGCTCATGGACTTCGCATTCCTGGCCCTGCACGGGCCGGGCGGCGAGGACGGAGCCATTCAGGGCCTGCTGGAGTGGGTCGGGCTGCCGTACTCGGGCTCCGGCATTCTTCCCTCGGCCATCGGCATTGATAAAATCGCTCAGAAGCGGCTGATGCAGGTCGTGGGGCTGGCTACGCCGAAGTTTCGGGTGACGAATAGCATTGGGAAAGATGAATTAGCCGAACTGGTGCAAGAGTTGGGTCTACCGCTGGTAGTCAAATCGCCGCGCCAGGGTAGCAGCATTGGGGTAAGCATTGTACGAGAGGAGAATACGGAAGAATTTCGGGCCGCGCTAGAACGCGCGCTTTTTGAACGTACCCTAACGAAAGCACAGTGGGAAGGACGGGATGAAAATGACCGCCTCATCTGGGTGCGGCAGTTAACTGACGTTCGGGAAGGCATTGGTTTGCCGGTCAGAGCGGTAGCTTATGGCTTCGAGCCCAAGCCTGAAATAAAAACTATTCTTGGTTTTAAATACAAATCCAAGCCTCTGCATCCGAAGGGTTGGGTAGAGAAGAGCGAGATTTTCTATCATCCTGAGGCTCTACTTGATTTTATTGACGCTAGCTTCAAAGAATTTGCGCTCGTCTCAATCTATAGTCTTACCGGCGAAAATTCAGCGCTAATAGAGCAATTCGTAGCCGGCCGTGAGTTCTCCTGCATCGTTATCGAAGACCAAAAAGGCCAACCCCTCGCCCTACCCCCCACCGAAATCGTGAAGGGAAGCGAGGTCTTCGACTACCGCGCCAAGTACCTGCCGGGCCTGGCCCGCAAAATCACGCCCATTGACTTGCCGGAGGCCGATATTGAGCGCATTCGCCAGCAGGCGCAGACAATGTTTCGCACCTTCGGGTTTGAGGTGTATGCGCGACTGGACGGCTTTATTCAGGCGGACGGGACGATTTTTCTCAACGACCCGAATACGACGAGCGGGATGCTGCCGGCCTCGTTCTTCTTCCACCAAGCGGCCGAGATTGGGCTGAATCCGAGCCAGTTCTTAACCTACCTTATCCGCACTTCGCTAGCGGCGCGGCGGCGCGGCGGCCTGAAACCGGTACAGCTAGGCACGCTATTACACGAGCTAGACAATGATATTCGCGGGCGGCAGGGCGGCACCGACGAGCGCATCCGGGTGGCGGTCATCATGGGCGGCTACTCCTCGGAGCGGCACATTTCGGTGGAGAGCGGGCGCAATATTTACGAGAAGCTGAGTTCGAGCACCAAGTATCGGCCGATGCCGGTGTTTCTGGCCGGCAGCAGCGCCGAGTTTCGGCTCTACGAGCTGCCCATCAACGTGATGCTGAAGGACAACGCCGACGATATTCGGGAGAAAATAGAGCAGGCCGAGGCGGGCCACGCGGCGCACCCTGTCCTGGCGCACATCCGCGCGGAAGCCAGCTTGATTACCCAAGTGTACGCGGGCCAGGCCATTGCCGCGCCGCGCCGCCTCTCGTTTGAAGAGCTGGCCGAGCTGGTGGATGAGGTATTCATTGCCCTGCACGGCCGGCCGGGGGAGGATGGGGCCTTGCAGCGCGAGCTGGAAAAACTGGGCCTGCCCTACAACGGCTCGGGCGCCGACAGCTCGGCCGTGACCATCAACAAGTTCGAGACCAACCGCCGCCTGCGCGAAGCCGGCCTGCGCGTGGCTGCCCACCGCCTAGCCGCCCGTCTGGAGTGGGCCGCCGACCCAGCGGCATTCTACCGCAGCCTGGAGGCCGATTTTCCCTACCCCTTCATCGCCAAGCCAGCCGACGACGGGTGCTCCTCGGCGGTGAAAAAGATAAAGAACCGCGCCGAGCTGCAAGCCTTCAGCGAGCAGATGTTCCGCGAGCAGGAAGCGCTGCTGCCCGGCCCGGCCGCCGTGCTACACTTGGGCTTCAAGGAGGAATTTCCGCAGAAGGATGCCTTCTTGGTGGAAACCCTCATCGGCCCCGACGGCGCGGCTACCTTCCTGGAAATCACGGGCGGGCTGCTGACTTCGTATGACGAAAGCGGCGAACTGCACATCGAGGTATTCGAGGCCAGCGAGGCGCTGGCAACGGGCGAGGTGCTGAGCCTGGAGGAGAAGTTTCTGGCCGGCGAGGGGCAGAATATCACGCCCGCCCGCTACGCCGCCGACCCGGCCGAGCGCCAGCGCATTTCGGACGAGGTGAAGCGCGTGTTGCGCCAGGTGGCCGAGGTGCTGGGCATCGAGGGCTACGCCCGCATTGATGCCTTCGTGCGGGTGCGGGCCGGCGGGGCGGTCGAAGTGCTTATTATTGAGGTTAATTCCCTACCCGGCATGACGCCCGCAACCTGCATTTTTCACCAAACCGCGCTGGCTGGGTATACGCCGTACCAGTTTATTGACCGGATACTAGATTTCGGCAAAGCGCGGGCGGAGAAGAGTTTATAAATCGTTTGTCCTTGCGAGCGCAACGAAGTGGAGCGTGGCAATCTTTCCTGGTCGTCCACTTCATTAAGTTGGTAATCCTAACGTGAAGGAAAGATTGCCGCGCTCCACTTCGTTGCGCTCGCAAGGACAAACGATTGAAAACATCATATTCTATAAAATGTCTTTCTTAAAAGCGGATACCTGGCTCGACGTTTTCTTGCACCTGCTGCTCATTGCGGCGTTGGGGGCGGCGCTGGTGCTGGGATTTTTCTACGTCTATCTGCCCATCACCACGCACCACGGCGAAACCATTGTGGTGCCCAAAATAACGGGCATGACCCTGGCCGACCTGCCCGCCTACCTCAATGAGCGCAAGCTGGCCTACTTCGTGGACGATAGCAGCTACGCGCCCGGCACGCGGCCCTTCACGGTGCTCACGCAGGAGCCCGCGCCCGGCGAAAAGGTGAAGCAGGACCGCAAAATCTACATTTCGGTGGCCATGCGCCGCCCGCCGGTCATCAAAATGCCCAAGCTCACCGACGGCTCGGTGAAGAACGCGCAGCTTATTCTGAAGAGCTACGATTTGGAAATCGGGCAGCTTAAAATGGTGCCCAACGTGGCGCAGAACGCGGTGCTCAAGCAGCTGGTGGGGGGTAGAGAAATTGCGCCCGGCGCGCCCATCGCCAAGGGCACCAAAGTGGACCTGGAGGTGGGCGATGGCCTGGGCAACACCGAGTTTGAGATGCCCAACCTGCTCACCATGCCCGAAGATGAGGCCCGCACCCTGCTCGCCGGCCAGCACCTGGAAGTGGGCGAAGTCTTCAAGCAAGCCGCCGAAAGTGGCCAAACGCCCGGCACCGTGGTGCGCCAGCGCCCGGTGGCCGCGCCTGGGGCCACCATCCGCATGGGCCAATTAGTGGATTTGTGGATTGCGGAGTAGCCTGTTATCAATTTGTCCTTGCGCTCGCAATGACAAACAGATTTTGTAACTTAATTTTTATGCGCTCGCTACTCCGCTTCCTATCCCTGCCCGCGCTGCTACTGAGCCTGGCGACGCAGGCCCAGACCGTGCCCGTCGTGCTCACGCCCCAGCCGCTGACCGCCGACCCCGGCCGCACGGCCGGCCGGCCTACCCCCCTGGCATCGGCCCAACGCACGGCGGCCCTGGCACTGCCTTTTTTCGAGGATTTTACGCTGCCCCGCGATGGGCAGCCTAGCCCGGCCCGCTGGCAGGGCGCAACGCTTGCCTACCCCGATGGTAGCGGCCTGCTCCGAACCTACACCGGCGGCGGGGCCTACGTGAGCAACCGCCTGGCTATCAATCCGCTCACGCGCGGCACGGCCACGCTCGATGCCCTGCGCGCCAATGGCTTGCCCTATAATGCTACTTCGACTTCATTTTACGGCGCTACCGATACGCTGACTTCGCTACCCATTGATTTGAGTGGCTATTCGGTAGCTAACCAGCTGTATATCAGCTATGCCTGGCAGGCGGGTACGCTGGCCGGCGCGCCGGCAACGAACGGCGGCGGCACGTCGGTGAGCCTGACGCTGGAGTTTCTGGACAACGTGGGGCGCTGGAACACCATCTGGACCTACGGCGGCGAGAATAAGACGACAAATTTCCAGCAGCGGATTTTCCCGCTCAACCAGGCCAGCTATTTCCACAGCGGCTTTCAGTTTCGGTTTCGGGCCACCGGCAACCAGAGCACGAGCCGCGACGCCTTTGGGCTGGATTATATTTATTTAAATACCAACCGCACGGCCAGCGACACAATTTTTCAGGATATTGCCACCAGCCGGGGGCTGAACAGCCCCTTGCGCAGCTACACGGCCATGCCGGCCTGGCAATACGCCGCTGCGGGCCGCGCCGCCCTGAACCCGGCCCTGAGCGCTACCATCAATAACCTGCTGCCCAGCGGCAACCCTACCCCCATCAGCGCGCTCGGCACGGTGCGCGAGCTGACCAGCGGCGGCTTTGGGCCGGCTACCTGGCTCACGGCCAGCCAGCAGCTGCTGGCCGGCGCGCGCCAGGTGCCGATAGTCGGCGATGCCGGCACGGCTCCGCTGCCCCCCGACCCTACCCCCCGCCGCTACCGCTACGCGCTGGCCCTGACCACCAACGAAGCCAACCCCCTGACGCTGCCCAACGACAGCACCTATCGCGACTTTGAACTTGCCGACTACTACGCCTTCGATGATGGCTCGGCTGAGGCTTTTTTGCCGCTGCCGGCCCAGAGCACCGGGCCCGCTACGTACTTCGCCTACCCCATCACGGTGGCCCAGGCCGACCAAGTGAAATCTATTCGGCTGGCCCCATTTTTCAACAATATTCCGACTTCTCAGGGGGGCGAAAATTTCCAGAACCGCTCGGTGACGGTGGCCGTGTGGGCCGATAACAACGGCCAGCCCGCCGACCTGCCGCTGGCTACCCAGACCGGGGTGCTGCTGCAAAGCCTGGCCACTACCCAGTCGTTTCAGGAAATTACTTTCACTACGCCGGTGCCCGTGACGGGGCGCTTTTACATCGGCTACGGGCAGGCTTCGGGTGGGCAATTCCTACCCTACGGCTACGATTTGAATAATACCTCCACGGCCCCTACCCTCTTTTACAACACGCAGGGCGTGTGGACCAAACCGAACTTGACGACGCCCGGCACTATCATGATGCGGGCCGTGCTGAATAATAATGTGGCTGTCACCAGCACCCGCGCGGCGGTGAGCGCGCAGTTTAGCCTTTTTCCTAACCCCGCCCCCACCGGTACGGTAGTGGCCGTGAGCGGGCCAGCCTTCCGGCGGGCCACCGTGCTCGACGTGCTGGGCCGCCCCGTGTGGCAGCAGCCCGCCGCCGAGGCCGGCCAGGCTACCCTGCGCCTGCCCGCTAACCTACCCGGCGGCGTGTACCTGGTGCAGCTAACGCTGGCCGATGGCAGCGTGGCCACGCGCCGGCTGGCGGTGCAGTAACTTAGCCGTCTATGCTAGTTATTAAATCTCAACATAAAGCCGAGGTGGACGCAGCGCAGCGGGCGTATTGGTGGGGCAAAACACCCCAACAACGCTTGGCAGCGGCGGCCCGACTAATGGCCGAAGCCCGGCAGGTATACGCTTCTAATCCCGCTAATCCACCCCGCATGTATGGAGAGCGAATACTTAAATCTACTGCGCCTATTCCACGCCGCGCGCGTTGAATACGTAATCGTGGGGGGCTACGCGGTTATCGCGCACGGTTTTCCCCGCACAACCAGTGATATTGATATTTTAGTGCGCCCCACGCCGGAAAATGCTCGGCGGACGGTGCGGGCCTTAATAGAATATGGTTTTACGCATGGAGAATTTGAGGAGGCTGATTTTCTGAAACTGCCCAATTTTTTGTCGTTCAGCCGCCAAGATTTGTGGATTGACTTATTGACTCAGGTCAAGGGGGTTTCTTATGAAGAATGCGCAACAAATGCATTAATTGTTGAAACCGCCAACCTACCAGTACGCTACATTAACTTGAGAGCATTGCGTAAGGCAAAAGCTGCTATCAATCGGCCACAGGACTTGCAGGATTTAGAAAACCTGCCTCCTTCCTAATTTCCTCTTTATTTACCCCATGCCCGTGCCCGACATCACTCCCGCCGAACTCCACCAGCGCCAGCAAGCCGGCGAAATGCCCACCATTATCGACGTGCGCGAGCCTTGGGAATTTGAGGAAAGTCACATTCCCGGCGCGCAAAATATCCCGCTCGGCTCGCTGCCCACTAAGCTAGACGACCTGGAAGAGCATAAGGACCAAGAGGTTATCGTACATTGCAAGAGCGGCGCGCGTTCGTCGGCCGCTAAGGCGTTTCTGACTCAGCAGGGCTTCACCAACGTGCGCAACCTGGAAGGCGGTATTCTGGCCTATTGAGGTGTTCATTTTTTGCTACTCGTTATTCAACGCCGGCCAACCGCTTGCCGAAAAACGAGTAACGAGCAATGACTCTACCGGCTGCTTTGCTCCTCCACGTGCAGGTCGTGGTCGAAGGGGCTTTTGGTGAACGGGTAGACCAGCTGCTTCACGTAGCCCTTGGGGTAGGCGGCTTCGTGCACGCCGGTGGCGGCGGGCCACTCATTGCCGGGCAAGTAGTAGGTACCGAACACCTTATCGATGAGCGGGAAGTGGATGGCGAAGTTGATGCCATAGTGCGCCGGGTCGTCGCCGTGGTGCCAGTGGTGGTACTGGGGCGTCACGAAGAGGTATTTCAGGAAGCCAAATTTCAGGCGGGTGTTGGCGTGAATAAGCACCGCGTGAATGGACACGAACAGCACGTAGCAATTGAAGGCCAGCGGCGAAAACCCGCACACGTAGAGCGGAATAAACGAGATGGCGCGGGTAGCAAAAATATCCACGAAGTGCGTGCGCGAGCCCGCCAACCAGTCCATCGCCTGCGTGGAGTGATGCACCGAGTGGAAGCGCCATAAGTACACGTGCGAATGAAAAAGCCGGTGCGTGGCGTACTGAAACAAGTCGGTGAGGAACAAAGCGAGGGGTAGGGCCAGCAGCAGCGGCAGGCCGTGCACCCAGCTTTGCAGCGGGGCCAGGCCCAGGTGCCCAAACAGCAGCCGCGCCGGAGCCTGGGTGATGACCCCAAAAAACTGCACGAACAAGTGGCTAACCGCGAAGTATACCAAATCGGTGCGCCACTCGGCGTGGAAGCGCGACTGCCGCAGGTTTTTGGGAAACGCCAGCTCGATGGGCACAAAAATCACGCTCATCAATAGCAGGTCGAGCACCAGCCAGTCGAGGCCCAGGTGCCAGCTGGTAGCCTCCACCGAGCGGGCCTGCACCGCAAAGCCGCCCAGCACCACGGCCGCCGTGGCCAGCGCGATGCCCAGCAGCGGTAGCCGCTTGCGCCGGCTCAGCAGGAAGCTGACCGTGGCAAACAGAAACGAGGCCACAATGCCGCTCATCAGCAGCGTTTTCATGGCCTCACCGGTGTACACTTCCCGAAATTCAGGGATGGTCAAATACTCGGGGTAGTGAAAGCAGCCCACGGCGGCCAGCGCCAGCAGCGCCAGAAAAATGGAGGCGTAGCCGCTAATGTAGCCCTCGCCGATACGCAGGCGTTGGGGGCCAAGGGAGGGGGTAGGGGTCATGGCAAGTCGGGATTGGTAGGGCGTTAACGGCAGCAAAGGTGCGCGTCGCCCCATCCGGCCGGCAAGACTACTTACGCATTAATTCGACTTTTCATTGGGAAATTTATTTAGTTTAAAACTTTGGATAATAAGGTATTAACCTTACATAAATCCGACTTTTGGAGATATGCTGCGCAGCCTGGCGCGGCAGCTTTTCTCGCAGAGGTTTGCGAAGGTAAGGCGCGGAGGTTCGCGGAGTTTTATAGGCCGGGAAAGCGCCCCGAGCTTACCCGCCGAGAAGCCAGCGGGTGAGGCTAGTTGCTTTCTAAAAAAGCTATTGCCTTAACGCTACGCAGTCAGCAGTAGCGTTAAGGCAATAGCTTTTTCTACGCCGCTTTACGGCGCTATAATGAGCCGGCTACGCCTGCATCTGCTTCATCATCTGGCGTTCCTGCTCAGCGTGGTTGGCCGCGAACTGC
Source organism: Hymenobacter psoromatis (assembly GCF_020012125.1). NCBI lineage: Bacteria > Pseudomonadati > Bacteroidota > Cytophagia > Cytophagales > Hymenobacteraceae > Hymenobacter > Hymenobacter psoromatis. Next base: position 772,290 of record NZ_JAIFAG010000001.1, on the reverse strand, counting down.
TGCTGTTGTTCCGGCGTGCGCTTGGTGCCCAGGCTGGCGAGCAGCTTTTTCAGGTCGGCAGCGGGCAAATCGGTGCCGTAGGCGGGCGTGCCGGGCTGCTGCCGCCACGACTCGTGCAGGGTGCCATCGTCCACGGCATCGAAGCCCAGCTCATCCACCAGCGCCATCACCTGCTGCTTGGCGGCGGCCTCGTCGCCGGCCACGGGCAGTGAAATGCGGCCGGGCGTGCCGGCGGGCTGACCCGATTTTTCGAGGTGCGCCGCGTAGATGTTGTTGAATACCTTCACCACCGGCCGGCCCAGGTGCTGCTGCACCCATTCGCTTTCGGTGAGGTCGCCGCCATCCAGCTCGGGTATGCGGCCGTCGCGCAGCAGGGGGTAGTAGTTGCTGGTATCGATAATGGGCACGTCGGCGCTCACGCCCTTAAATAGGTCTTTGGGCAGGTCGGGGATGTTTATCAGCGGGATGGTTACCACGATAATTTCACCGTGGTGCGCCGCTTCTTCCACGGTAGCGGGCGTAGCGCCGGTTTTTTTAGCCACGTCGGTCAGTGTTTCGGGGCCGCGCGAGTTGGCAATGAGAACCGAGTGGCCGAGGCTGGTGAGCCGCACGGCGAGGGCGCTGCCGATGTGGCCGGCCCCAATAATTCCAATGTTCATCTGGAAAGTTTGTTGAAAGGGTGAGGCAGCGGCTTCGTGCCACTGCGTCTAGCTAAACAACCTCAGCAGTCGATTGCTTTTTTCAAACGGTTCAGGGTCTGTTTGTCCCTGCGAGCATGTTGCGCATCAAGCAAGGACAATTATCTCTCTAACAGCTTATCAACGAGCCGTAACTCGCAGCCTGCCATCGGGCGCGTAGGCCAGCTGACCCAGCTCCACTAAGCCGCGCAAAGCGGCCGTTACGGCTTCGGCCTCGGCGGGGGGGTAGCGGGCCACCACCTCGCGGGGCAGCAGCGGCGCGGCGCGTAGCAGCGCCAGCAGGGCGGCGGGCAGCGCGGCAGAATTGATGGGCGCTTGGCGGGCTTTCTTGCGCGCCAGGCACACGTCGCACACCCCACAAGCAGGCGCGTCGGGCTCAGCGAAGTAGTCGAGTAGGGTTTGCTGGCGGCAGCGGGTGGTGCCGGCGGCGTACTCAATCACCGACTTTGTCTGGTGCTCAGTTAGTTGCTTAGCGGCTTTGAGGCGACGCTCATCGAGCGGCAGCTGGGCGGCGTCGTAGCGGGGGGTAGTAAAGAGTGCCTGCGGCAGCTCGCGGCGCGGCTGGTAATGCAGCACGCCCGCGCTGTGCAGGTAGCGCAGCTGGCGCGTTACGTCGGTGGTACTTTGGCGTAGGTGCCGGGCCAGGTTGCTTTCTGAAACACCCTGGAACGCCACGAACAGCTCGCCGCCGTAGAGCCGCAGCAGGGCTTTAATGAGTAAATCGTGCTGCGCGTTGGCCACCTGGAAGCGGTACAAATCATCCTGGTTACTAATGAGCTGCACTCGCGCCGGCTGGTTCACGGCCTCGGTAAGCTGCACGAAGCCCTGCTGCTCCAGCACCTTGAGGGCCTGGTAGGCTTCCACGGCCTTGAGGCGGTAGGTTTCGGCAAACGCGCCGAGGTCGAAATCAAACGCCACCAGCTCGCCGCCGCCCACGGCCGTGCGCGAGTAGTTGGCCAGCGCCTGGTACACGCGCCGCACCACGTCGGGGGGCGGGTGGGCCAGCGCCGCCTGCCGCCGCAGACCGTCGGCATCGTTGGGGCCGCTGAGCAGTACGGCAAAGGCATAGAGGCCGTCGCGGCCGGCGCGGCCGGCCTCCTGGTAGTAGGCTTCGAGGGTGGCGGGCGCATCGAGGTGGGCCACCACCCGCACGTCGGGCTTGTCAATGCCCATCCCGAAGGCATTGGTAGCCACGATGATGCGCGTTTTGTCGGTTAGCCAGTTTTGCTGCGTGCGGGTGCGCTGCTCGGCGCTGAGGCCGGCGTGGTAGGCGGCGGCGGGCAGGCCCTGCTGGCTGAGCCAGGCGGCGGTGTCTTCGGTCTGGCGGCGGGTGCGGGCGTACACGATGCCCGTTTTACCCGGCCCTACCCCCCGCAAAACTTCCAGCAGCCGGCGCGGCTTGTCCTCAGTCGGCAGCACCGAGTACGAGAGCTTGGGCCGGGCAAAGCTTTGGGTGAAAATGCCATAGCCGGGCCGGAAAACCAGCTTTTCGACTATATCCTGCCGCACCTGCGCGGTGGCGGTGGCCGTGAGCGCGATGCACGGCACCGCGGACGGCAACAGCGCCCGTAGCTCGGCAATGCGCAGGTAGGGCGGCCGAAAGTCGTAGCCCCACTGCGAGAGGCAGTGCGCCTCGTCCACGGCCAGCAGCCCCACGCTCATGCGCGCCACCCGCGCCCGAAACAAGTCGGTGAGTAGCCGCTCAGGACTGACGTACAAGAACTTAACTTCGCGGCCATACACGCAATTATCCAGCGCCTGGTCGATTTCCTGGTGGCTCATGCCCGCGTACACGGCCTCGGCCTTGAGCCCGCGCTGACGCAGGCCCGCCACCTGGTCCAGCATGAGGGCGATGAGCGGCGTCACGACCACGCACAGCCCCGGCCGGGCCAGCGCCGGCACCTGGAAGCACACGCTTTTGCCGCCCCCGGTGGGCAGCAGGGCCAGCGCATCGTGCCCCGCCAGCACCGCCTCAATTATCTGCTGCTGTCCCGGCCGAAACTCCTGGTGGCCCCAGTACTGGCGCAGCAAATCGAGCGGGGCGGCGGTAGTGGCAGGCGGGGCAGGCATAGCCCGCAAGTTACGCTCGCTACAGATACCCCCACCCGGTCCCCTACGCTAAGCTAAGCGTATCATTCACCACGTTTTTTTACCATTTCGTCTAAAATTCATAAAATTTGCTTAACGTAATTAGCTAAAATCTTAAACGGATTATATTTTTGTCATACTTCTACTTCATTCTATACAAAATATCTGGTCATTTCTATTGCTCAGGTCACTTTGAGGTCGGAAATTCTTTTGCATTATGAATATTCCGCTCCTCAATCGCCTCGCGCAGTTTGGAAAGCCCAGCCCGGCCCTAACTGAAGCCAGCACCCGAGCGCAGGCCACCGTTGATGCCGTTTGCCTGGCGCTACCCGAGGTCCTGGCCGTGGCCGTTATCGCCATCGAGAGCGGGCAGGCCCTGGCAAGCTACGCGGCCCTACCCTCCCTAAACCCAGCCAAAGCCGCGCTCTACAATGCCGAAGTGGTGAAGCAAAAGCGCCAGGCTATCAAAGCGTTAGGATTAAATGGGGAGAAGATTGAGGATATTCTTATCACGCTCCGCGAGCAGCTGCATCTGCTCCGCCTTAGTCCCGACGAGCAGCGGCTTCTCTACCTGGCCGTCAGCGCCCGCGATACCAACCTGGCCATTGCCCGTGACGTCCTCAAGACCTATTGTCAGTAATCCCCTTCATTTTAATCACCCTTTTTACTTCTTTTTTTAACGTAATGGCATACTCTACTAACAACTCCGCTGGCCAAGCTATTCAAAACATCCTAAACGACCTACCCCAGTTGCTGGCCGTAGCGATTGTGGATGTTCAATCGGGCATGACGCTGGCTTCGCACTCCACCTCGCCGACGCTCAATCCAGAAACGGCCGCTGCTTACAATACGGAGGTCGTGAAGCAGAAGCAGAAGGCAATGAACGCGCTGAAGCTAACGGGCGAGTCGATTGATGATATTCTCATCACGCTCACCAACCAGATTCACCTGCTCAAGCTGGTTGACAACGGTAAGAAGTTCATCTACCTAGTCGTGAACTCCCGCGATACGAACCTGGCCATCGCCCGCGACGTGCTGCGCCAGCAGGTTGACCTGCTGAAATAGCCGCACGGTATTCGCGGCTACCTAGCCGCTGGCTGGCCACTTTCTACTAAGTGGCTGCCAACCTGGCAACCCGACCTTCGACTAGCTTTAAGCCACTGGTAGTCAGATTAAAAGCCAGTAGTTCCAAGCCACTGGCTCTTGTTAAATTATTTACATTAACCTCAACCTAACCCTCCCGCTTACCATGAAACTAACCGCTTCTCCCTTCGATGAGGCCACCGGCAGCCTGCTACCGGTGTACCGTGATGCGTATCTCCGGGGCGACTTGTCGCATCGGAATACGAAGCTGGTAGATAACTACCTGAAAATCAACCAACAGCGGAGCGATGCGACGCTGCTGCACTTCTACCACATGAGGCAGCAGGGCGAGTTGGTACGCCCGGTGGGCTGGATGGGCCAGCAGTTGAAGTTGCTGCGCACCGCGCCGCAGCGGTTTCGCCGCCGCGCCGCTACGCTGGCTACGGGAGCCCTGCTGGTGGGTGGGGCCGCAATGGCCGCTATCAGCCCCTCAGTTACTGGTACTAGCAAAATCGGTCCTGAAGCTGATTTGCCCAGCGGCGAAATTCTGGCGGTCGCGCCAGCTGCCACAGCCTCAGCCATGCGGCTTGTCACGGTGCGGGGCCGCATCCTGGACGAGAATGGCCGGCCGCTGGTAGGCGCTACCGTGCTGAGCAAAACTGCGGGCCGGGGTGTGAGCACCGATGCCACGGGCAGCTACGCGCTGGTGGTGCCCGCTGGCCAAGCCGGCGAGCTGCAATACGGCTACGGCAGCTACACCGACGAGCTGGTACAGCTCAATGGGCACTACACCCAAAACGTGACGCTGGTGCCCCGTAAGTACACCGATATTTCGATTAAGAGAAGGCACCGCTGGCTGTTTTTCTAAACCGTTGCGTCACTAAAGTACCTTGCCCGTAGTGGCGGCCCGTACCAGGTCGTTGCTGCGGGCAAGGTACTTTAGTAGCTCTTTACGGGGCAACTACCCGTTTAACCTTTATTGCCCGTGCGACAGTATTCCATCCGTGACCTGGCTCAGTATTCGGGCATTAAGGCCCATACCATCCGTACCTGGGAGCTACGCTACGACCTGTTGCGGCCTCAGCGCACGGCCACCAATATCCGCTACTACGATGAGCATGACCTGCGCCGCCTGCTGCACATAGCCTCGCTGTGCAGTCACGGCCAGCGCATTTCACAGGTGATGCAACTGAGCGAACAGGAGCGGGAGCAGGCCGTGCTGGCCCTCGAAGCTACCGTGGCAGATAACTACGAGGCGCAGCTCAACGCTTTGACAATGGCCATGTTAGAGCTAAACGAACCCCTGCTGCATCGGCTCCTGACCGCCGCCATCAGCCAGCACGGGGCCGAGCCGGCGATGCTTCAGCTCGTGTATCCGCTGCTCCAGCGCATTGGGCTGGCCTGGCAGGTAGGGGGTGTACTCAACGTGGTCCAGGAGCACCTGGTATCGCAGCTGGTGCGGCAAAAGCTGCTGGCGTTGCTCGATGCGCTGCCGGCCGCCCCGCCGGCCGGGGCACCCCGCTGGCTACTGTTTTTACCCGAAGGCGAGCTGCACGAACTGGCACTGCTTTTTCTGGTGCATGCCTTGCGCAGCCGCGGCCAGCAGGTGCTGTACCTGGGCCAAAACCTGCCCCTGGCAGCCGTAGCGGCCACCTGCCAGTCCTACCAGCCGGCGGCCCTGCTCACGGTGCTTACCGCCGGGCTGCTACCCGAAGAGGTAACCCGCTACGCCACCGACCTGCGCCAGCAGTGCCCCGAACCACAGCTGATTTTTTACGGCCCCCTAGCCCAGCAGCTCCGGGCCAGCCTACCCCCCGCCAGCCACCTACCCCCCCTCATTACCGACGTGCTGGAATTGATTCCGGTTGTGAGCCGGGCAGCAAATAAGCAGCGCGCATGAAAAAGCCCGGTACCTCACGGCACCGGGCTTCCTCAATAACTCCAGCTAAAACCTATGCCGCTACGGCCGTCGTCCCTTCGCGGTCCTCAATGGCTTTGCGTAGCTTGGCAATGGCCTGCGTGGCGCGCTCCTCGTCCAGGCGATTGATATTGAGCAGCATCTTGGTCTTCTCCTGGCGCGTGATGAGCGGATGGTTCAGCAGGCGGATAATCTCTTCCTTCTGGCTGGCAGTGGCGTACTGCACTGGAGCGGTAGCAGCCTCAGCAGCGGGGGCTTCGGCCGGCGTGAGGGGGGTAGGGGCCGTAGTCACGGCGCGCATCACGGGGGTAGGCTCGGCTACAGCCGGGGCCACGGCGGGCGCGGGCACGTTGCCAGAGTACTCCATCTCCTCAGCGGGGGTAGGCTCGTAGCCGGCAGCGCGGATTATCCAGGCCAGGATGTTACGGTAAGCTTTCCCAATGGCGCGGGTCTGCGCCATGCTGGCAATGGCAAACTCCTGGTAGAACTTCTTGCCGCTCTCCTTGTTGGAGCAGATGGCGAAGCCGGCCCCTACCGTGGTGCCGTGGCGCAGGTCATAGAGCGTCACCTTGGCCTGGTACTTCAGCTCCTGCTCCGAGCTGAGGTTGATGACGTGCTCCACGATGGGCACAATGCCCAGGCGCGAGCCGGCATACTGCCAGCCTTCCACGTTCACAAACTCCTTGCCCTGCACCTGCGTGCTAAGCTTGTTGTCCTTAATAAACCGGGCCAGGTCCTTGGCCAAATCGAGCGTTTCGTCCGATTTGGCGATGTCATAGCTCTCCGCGCGGGAGGCGGCTTTCTTGGCGACGGTAGCTTCCTTGGGGGTTTTGGCGACTTCGGTCATGGTGGAGATGGGCTGGGCCCGGTTATCGTTCTGTAGTACGAGTGGATAACCAAGCCAAGGCAAAGAGTGTTCCAAAAAAGCCAATTTTATTAGTAAAATTTAGCGCTGATAATCAGGATGTTTGGGAGGGGTAGGAAAATCTTTTTGAGCCGGGTAGTTTTCTAAATGACTTAGCCGAATTTTAAGAGAATAAAAAACAAGAAAGGAGGTCATGCAGAGCGAAGCATCTCGCTCTCCTCGTTCGGGTGTCGTTCAACGAGGCGAGCAAGATGCTTCGCTCTGCATGACCATTCCATTTTAACCCAAATTTCCTACCCCTCAATGTGGCCGTCGCGCATCACGATGGTGCGGTCGGCCATCTGGGCCAGCGTATCGTTGTGGGTCACGATGACGAAGGTTTGGCCGAACTCTTTGCGCAGCCAGAAAAACAGTTCGTGCAGCTCCTGGGCGTTTTTGGAGTCGAGGTTGCCGCTGGGCTCGTCGGCAAAGATGATTTCGGGCGAGTTGATGAGGGCGCGGGCGACCGACACACGCTGTTGCTCGCCGCCGCTCATCTCGCTGGGCTTGTGGTCCACGCGGTGGTCGAGGTTGAGCAGGCCGAGCAGCTCGCGAGCGCGCACCCGCACTTCCTTCTCCGAGCGGTCGGCGAGGTAGGCGGGCAGGCACACGTTTTCGATGGCCGTGAACTCGGGTAGCAGGTTGTGAAACTGAAACACGAAGCCAATATGGCGGTTGCGAAACCGAGCCAGCGCGGTGCGCCCCAGGCTGGTAATCGCCTGGCCATCAAATAATACCTCACCTGAATCGGGCTCATCCAGGGTACCCAGAATGTGCAGCAGCGTGCTCTTACCAGCCCCCGACGACCCCACGATGCTCACGATTTCGGCCCGCTGGATAGTCAGGTCGATGCCTTTGAGCACTTCCAGCGAATTATAGCTTTTGCGAAGATTGATGGCTTGCAGCAAGGGGCAGAATCTTATGTAGGGCGTCGGTTGGGCAAAGCTACGCGCAAAGGCAGCCGAGTGTTGGCTCCGTTTGTCATTGCGAGCGCAACGCAAGTGGAGCGCGGCAATGACAAACGTTTTTTGCTTCTACCCTTTCATTCTATCGGCCCTACCTTCGCGGCAGCAACTAAATTCATCCCCTACCCTCTCCGATGAACATTCACGAGTATCAAGGCAAGGAAATTCTGAAAAAGTACGGCGTGCGCGTGCAAGAGGGCCTCACGGCCGACACCGCCGAGGAAGCCGTGGCCGCCGCCCAGAAGCTCACCGAGCAAACCGGCACCAGCTGGTACGTCATCAAGGCTCAGATTCACGCCGGCGGCCGGGGCAAAGGCGGCGGGGTGAAACTCGCCAAAAACCTGGAACAGGTAAAGGACATCGCCGGCCAGATTCTCGGCATGCAGCTCGTGACCAAGCAAACCGGCCCCGAAGGCCGCCTGGTTAACAAGGTGCTCATTGCCCAGGACGTATACTACCCCGGCGAAAGCCCCACTAAGGAGTTCTACATGAGCGTGGTACTGGACCGCACCTCGGGTAAGAATGTCATCATCTACACCACCGAGGGCGGCGTGGACATTGAGGAAGTAGCCGACCATCACCCCGAAAAAATCCTGAAAGAATTCATCGACCCCGCCGTGGGTCTGCAAGGCTTTCAGGCCCGCAAAATCGCGTTCGGCCTCGGCCTCGAAGGCGAGGCGCAGAAGGAAATGGTGAAGTTCGTGACGGCTTTGTACAAAGCTTACGATGAGACGGACTCGGCCATGTTCGAGATTAACCCGGTGCTGAAAACGTCGGACAATAAAATCCTGGCCGTGGATGCCAAGGTGACCCTGGACGACAATGCCCTGTTCCGCCACAAGGATTTTATGGCCCTGCGCGATACCAACGAGGAAGACCCGCTGGAAGTAGAAGCCAGCGAGAATAACCTGAACTACGTGAAGCTCGACGGCAACGTGGGCTGCATGGTCAACGGCGCGGGCCTGGCAATGGCCACGATGGACATTATCAAGCTCAGCGGCGGCGAGCCGGCCAACTTCCTCGACGTAGGGGGTGGGGCCAATGCCCAGACGGTAGAAGCGGGCTTCCGCATCATCCTGAAGGACCCGAACGTGAAGGCCATCCTGATTAACATCTTCGGCGGCATTGTGCGCTGCGACCGCGTGGCCAACGGCGTGGTGGAAGCCTACAAGAAAATCGGCGATATCCGGGTACCCATCATCGTGCGCCTGCAAGGCACCAACGCCGAGGAAGGCGCGCGCATCATCGACGAAAGCGGCCTGAAAGTGAAGTCGGCCACGCTGCTCAAAGATGCCGCCGACCGGGTGAAGGAAGTGCTGGCTGAGGCCAAGTAAGCAGCCCGGATTTTATTCATAAAAGCCCGTCTGGTAACCCCAGCGGGCTTTTTTGGGTTATGATGGAATAAAAAGAACGTCATGCAGACCGCAGGGAAGCATCTCGCTCGCATCGTTCGGGTTTGTGTAACGATGCACGCGAGATGCTTCCTTGCGGTCTGCATGACGTTCTTTTACTTTTTAAATACTTTTTAAACTCTCACTTCCCTACCCTTCTTTCCACGATGGAATTCACCCGCTTAGGAAATACCGGCCTCCAGGTTTCCAAAATATGCCTGGGCACCATGACCTACGGCACGCCCACCGAGCGCTGGCCCTGGGCGCTCAACGAGGAGGCCAGCCGGCCCTTTATGCAGAAGGCGCTGGAGCTGGGCATCAACTTCTTCGACACCGCCGACGTGTACTCCAATGGGGCCAGCGAGGAAGTGGTGGGTAGGGCGCTGCGCGACTTTGCCAAGCGCGATGAGGTGGTGCTGGCCACCAAGGTATTTAACCCAATGGGACCGGGGCCGAACGATAAAGGCCTTTCGCGCAAGCACATACTGAGCGCCATCGACGCCAGCCTGAAGCGCCTGGGCACCGACTACGTGGACCTCTACCAGATTCACCGCTGGGACTACCACACGCCCATTAAGGAAACCTTGGAGGCGCTGCACGACGTGGTGAAGGCCGGTAAGGCGCGCTACATCGGGGCCTCGTCGATGTTCAGCTGGCAGTTTGCCCAGGCCCTATACCTGGCTGACAAACACAACTGGACGCGCTTCGTGAGTATGCAGCCACATTATAACCTGGTGTACCGCGAGGAAGAGCGCGAGATGCTGCCGCTGTGCGAGGACCAGAAAATCGGCGTTATTCCGTGGTCGCCGCTGGCGCGGGGCCTGCTCACCGGCGGCCGGGGTAGGGAGCGCAACGAAACCGAGCGCGCCAAGACCGACAATTTCGGCAAAAGCCTCTACGGCCGCGACGACGACTTTGCGGTGGCCGACTGCGTGACGGAAATTGCCCAGGAGCGGGGCCTGCCCAATGCCCAGATAGCGCTGGCCTGGATGTTGAGCAAGCCCGTCATCACGGCTCCCATTGTGGGAGCCAGCAAGCCCGGCCACCTCGAAGATGCCGTCGCGGCCGTGAATGTCAAGCTCTCGGCCGGTGAAATTAAGCGCCTGGAAGCGCCCTACCAGCCGCATCCGGTATTGGGCTTCAGCTAAGTTGAAAATTAGCCATAATGCCTATAAAGAATGGCTCGCCTGGTAATCCAGGCGAGCCATTCTTTTAGGTTCTGCGCGGCGCTTATTTGCCTTCGGCAATGCCAGCGTTTTCTTCGGCGGCTACAGGGATAGCTTCGCCTTTCACTTTGAGCTCCACTTCCATATTGCCGCGGGTGCCAACCGAATAGGGGCAGATTTTATGGGCCTGGCGCACCATCTCGATGGTCTTGGCCTGGTCAAACGACTTGAGGTCTACGTCCAGAATGGCGCTCAAGCCGTAAGCCTCGCCGTCTTCAAAGAGCGATACCGAGCACTTTACTTCGGTGGCGGGGTCGAGCTTATCCCCGTTGCGCTGCGCAATGACGAGCAACGCCTGTTGAAAGCACGACGAATAGCCGGCCGCGAACAATTCTTCGGGGTTGGTCGTGCCTTTTTTGCCGCCCAGCCCTTCGGGCACCGACATGTCGAGGTCAATAATGCCGGTAGTGGAGCGCACGTGGCCGCTACGGCCGCCCACGGCCGTAGCATCGGCCGTGTAGAGAGTCTTTTTAGAGGAATCCATAAGAAGGAGAAGTGAACGAGTTCAGGATACGCTAACCGATTTTTCCGGCTCAGGGTTGTGCGGGGGGTAGGGAGAGGCGCAAAATCGCGGGCTTGTTTGGCTGCGCCGGCTTTTATGGCTACTTTTGCAGCCCGAACCACTGGGCGCATAGTACAACGGATAGTATGGGAGCCTCCGAAGCTCTAGATTTAGGTTCGATTCCTAATGTGCCCACTTTTGAAAGTCCCTGGCGTTCTGCCAGGGACTTTTTTGTACCTCTAAGGGATATTTTAAGCCAAAGCATCGCGCTTCACGAATCGTTGTGCACTCTTAAGGTTATGCCGTCTATCAACACCAACGTAACTATGCAACTGGTGCATGACCATTGCATGAGACTAGGGGGATTATTGCAATGGTTAATCAGAATTTCAAGCACTGGCTTCGAAGAGTATAAAATATTATAATCCTAATCTCAATTTAGATTATGAATCCTGTTGACTCACAAGCTTATAACATATTTGCCCAAGCAGAGACATTCATGTTGACTGCCGAACAGGTTCACACTAAGGCAGGGCCTGGCAAAAATATTATGTTAATTTTTCCTGGTCTTGCGTCACAGGGCTTTGCTATAGAGTTATACATGAAGTGCCTACTTTCGCTTGAAGGCAAGCCAATTCCTAAATCTCACAATTTATTAAGCATATATGATAAACTTTGTCAAGTGTATCAGAATAAAATATATATTAATTATAATCATATTTTGTCAAAAACACCTAATTTAGATAAGTTAGAGTTAATTCTTAAGGATGGTGGCAATCAGAATCCAAGTTTTGATTTTCGCATTATACTTAATCAAGTCAAAGACGTATTTCCTGCCGTTCGCTACATGTTTGAGCAGTCTACAATTCCAACAGGGCTGTATGCATTAGTCGGACTGATAATGAATGCTAGTAGAATGCTCATTTTGGAGTTAAGACCTACTTGGTTCACTGGCTTCGCAGTAATGCCCACAAATTATCTTTACAAAGGCATAACAACTAGTGAAGCTAAAGAGCGCTCTATTACTGATAATCCCTTTGGGAAATATTCCAAAGAATTAGCTAGATATTACTTAGGTTATCAGTGTATTAATTGTTTTAATTGGGTTAATTTCAAAATAGATATGGTTAAGAGACCTGGTAAATTTGTAACTCCTAAACCGATTAGAGATAACCCCATAGTAGCTCTCCCTATAGACTTAATCTACCACTGCTCAGCGTGCTATATGAGGTCAGATGTTTCAAGTATACCCATACTTATTGAGGCTCATACTGGCAGAAAACCGGATTTAAGTAGCGACCCATCTTGGCTCACTCTGCTTATCGGTCAATAATTATTTCATATTTTTAGAAAATTGAGGTAAGCCTTAAAAAAAGTCAATAAGTGATGGGGGGAGGCTAGTAACTTTTGCTAGTACCTACGCAGTCGGCAGTTCGCTAACCGGCAGCCAGCAAATCTAAAACCGCTCCTACCATGTTTCTTTGCAGGTGCGCCGCCTCTTTCGCCGCGCCTTTTTACTTATGGCAAACTCCACCCTGACCGGCCTGCGCGCCGGCGTACTGCACGGCGACGAAGTGCAGGCCCTCTTCCAACACGCCAAAACCCACGGCTACGCCCTGCCCGCCGTGAACGTGACTGGCACCGACACCGTGAACGCCGTGCTCGAAACGGCCCGCGACCTCAACTCGCCGGTTATCATTCAGTTCTCGAACGGTGGCGCGCAGTTTTTCGCGGGTAAGGGCCTGCCCAATGATAAGCAGCAGGCTAGCATCGCGGGCGGCATTTCGGGGGCGCACCACGTGCACCTGATGGCCGCCGCCTACGGCGTGCCCGTGATTCTACATACCGACCACGCCGCCAAAAAGCTGCTGCCCTGGATTGATGGCCTGCTCGATGCGGGCGAGAAATACTACGCCGAGCGCGGCCAGCCACTCTACAGCTCGCACATGCTAGATTTGTCGGAAGAGCCAATTGCGGAGAACATTGAAATCTGCCGCGAATACCTGGCGCGCATGGCCAAAATTGGCATGACGCTGGAAATTGAGCTCGGCGTGACCGGCGGCGAGGAAGACGGCGTGGACAACTCGGACGTGGACAGCTCCAAGCTCTACACCCAGCCCGAGGAAGTAGCCTACGCCTACGAGCAGCTGCGCGAAATCAGCCCGCGCTTCACCATCGCGGCGGCATTTGGCAACGTGCACGGCGTATACAAGCCCGGCAACGTGAAGCTGCAACCCAAGATTCTGCACAACTCGCAGGAGCACCTGCGCCAGAAGCACAACATCACGGAGGCCCTACCGATTGACTTCGTATTTCACGGCGGCTCGGGCTCTTCGCAGGAGGAAATCCGCGAGGCCATTGGCTACGGAGCCATTAAGATGAACATCGACACCGACTTGCAGTGGGCGTTCTGGGAGGGCATTCAGAAGTACTACGTCAAGAACGAGGGCTTCCTGAAGGGCCAGATTGGTAACCCTACCGGCCCCGACTCGCCCAACAAAAAGTACTACGACCCGCGCGTGTGGCTGCGTGAAGGCGAGAAGACCTTCGTGACGCGCCTCAAGCAGGCATTCGAGGACTTGAACGCCGTGAACCGCCGGCCCTAGCTGCGCCGCTGATGAACTTTGCGCCGGGGGGACGCGTATAGGCCGCGTAACTTTTCTTTCCAAAACCATGAAAAAGACCCTTCTTTCTGCCCTGGCTTTCAGCTTGTTCACGCTAGCCGCCCAGGCCCAGACTACCCCCACCACGACGACCAAAGACGGCGGCGATAAAGTCATCACCACCGCCGATGGCATGACCGTGAAGACCAAAGTAGACGAAGACGGCAAGATGAAGGTAAAAGGCTACGACCAGGCCGGCAACCGCATGAAAGCCACCACCAAGCCCCGCACCGCCAATGAGCGCAAAGACTACAAAGAGTCGCGCAAGGAAGCCCGCAAGGCGATGCAAGGCGACAAGAAAATGAAGATGCAATCGTCGGGCAGCATGTAAAAAACTGCTTTCTACCCCTTCGGCCAGGTTGCCAGGGGTAGGGATTAAAAAAAGGACCGGCTGGCAGCCGGTCCTTTTTTTGTGCTGGTCGTGTGGTCTTTCTAGCAGTTTGTAGTAGTAGTTGGCAAGCGCTACTCGTGGCTGATGCGCTGCGTCCAGCTGCCAGCAGCTGCCAGCACCCGCACCACATAGAGGCCGGGGGGTAGGGCGGCCAGCGCCACGGGGCCACCCCCAGTTGGCAGCGCAGCTTGGGCGGCCAGTCGGCCCTGGCTATCAAATACTTGCACGGTGGCCGCACCGACGCTGGCGGGCATTCGTACTTGTAGCTGGCTCTGCGCCGGGTTGGGATAACATTGCCAGCCGGGCGGCGCGGCCGGGCGGGCTGTGGCTAATACTTGCTGGTAGGCGGCGAGGGCAGCCTGGGCGGCGCCTTGCAGCTCGGCCAGCGAGGGGGCGGCCAGCACCGCAAACGCGACGGTGGTGGAGTCACCGGGGGCCAGGCGTGGCACCAGCATACTCACTACCTGCGACACGTCGGTGCCCGTGGCCGCGGCACCCGCCTCGCGGTGCGCCCGGTTAAAGCCGCCGCTCAAGGCCAGAAACTTTTCAGCTGGGCTAAAGCCATCGCCAAAGTAGATGGGCGTGCCGGCCGGGGCGTTATTATCGATGGCATAAACCCCAGCCGGGCGCGGCCCCAGCACCTGCACCCCCGCGTACACGCGCGGGTCGAGGGGGTCGTAGGCGTAGCTCACGCGGTTCACGGAATCCCAGCGGGCCACGTTGCGGCCGGGCGTGCCGGGCAGGTCCCAATCGGTAAAAATACCCGCGTAGAGGGGCTTAAGCGTGTCGGCGGTCAGGTTTAGCAAGCTATAATCGAGCAGGATAACATCGCGAAGTGCGGCGGGCGCGGCCCAGCTCTGGCCGCGCTGGCGCACCCGCACGCCCACCGAGCGCGGGCGCTGCGGGTCGGGTAGCGAGTCGCGGAACGTGCCGCGGGCCTCCTGGTCGGCGCGGGGGCCGGGCGCCATCCGCGCCACCTGCATCAGCTCAAAAAATGACTGCCGGGCCGCGCCGGTGGTGCTGCGCAGGTGGTCGGCCACGCGGGTGGGGGTAGTAGCCAGCAGCAGGCCGCCCTCGCTCAGCAGCGGCGTGCTGGCGCGGTAGCTCACACCCTGGCCCACGGTGGCCGTGATATCATCGTAGCCCAAATTGCCCCGGCCGGTCAGGCTCAGGCTGAGGTCGCCGACATTGAGCTGCACGTAGTCGGGGTTGAGCAGCAGCTCCAGGTATTGGGTGGAGCGGTAGCCGGCCTCGCCGGCCAGGTCGTAGCGCAGGGTAGCCTTGGTATTCACCGGGATGCCACCCGCCGCCACGGCCAGCCGGAAGGGCGCGGCCTCGTTGGTAGCTTCGGCCAGGGTAGCCAGGCTGCCCACCGCGAAGCTGCCCGCCCGCACCGTGAGGTAGGGCGAGAGCGAGATGAGCCGCACGCTCAGCCCGGCCACCGGCCCCAGCAGGTTGCGCACCTGCACGGCCAGCCGCAGCGTGTCGCCGGGCGCGTAGCCCGAGGGCCGGGCCGGGGCAATGGTGCTGCTCACGATACGGGCCTCGCGCTGGGTTAGCGCCGCCACAGCCCGCGCCACGTTCAGACGGCCGGTGCCCAGGTAGCCCCGGTAGGCGGCGTTGGCCGGCACCTGGTACATGCTGGTATCGGCGGCTTGGCGAATTTGCGCTTGCACCTGCTCGGCATTAAGCTGCGGAAAGTGGGCCCGCACCAGCGCCGCCGCGCCCGTTACCTGCGGCGCAGCCAGCGAGGTGCCGGTGTTGTAATTATAGTCGGCATCTACGCTCCCGTTCTTCGAGCCCAGAGCCGAGATAATAGCTACGCCCGGTGCCGCCAGGTCCACGCGGTGGCTGTAAGTCGAAAAGCCGGCTTTGGCATCGGCCGCGTCGGTGGCCGTTATGGATAGCACGTGGTCGTAAGAAGCGGGGTAGAACAGCAGGTCAGCGGGGGTGTTGCCGGCCGCCGCCACCAGCACCACGTCGCGGTTCACGGCCGCGTAGGTGCACACGTCCTGCTCGAAGCGCGAGTAGCCGCCCGCCCCGCCCCACGACATGTTAATGACCCGGCAGCCGTGGTCGGCGGCGTACACAATGGCCTCGAAGCCCGCAAAGGCTCCGGTTGTGGTGCCCGGAAATATTTGCAGGGGTAGGAACTTGGTGTTAAACCCTACCCCCGCTATTCCCAAGCCATTATCGGCCTGCCCCGCCGCCACACCCGACGTTTCGGTGCCGTGCACCGCGTTATCGTCGTTGGCGCGCGGGTCGTTGTTATTATTAGAAAAGTCCCAGCCGTAGAAGTTATCAATGTAGCCGTCGCCGTCGTCATCAATTCCGTTGATAGGGTCGACATAATTGTACTTTACCTGCCGGCGCAGGTCCTCGTGGGTGAAGCGAATGCCCGTGTCCGTCATCCCGATTACCACGCTGGTGTCGCCCTTCATAAAGTCCCAGGCGCGGTAGGCCTGCGTCAGGCGCAGGTAATACTGCTTGCCAGCCGTGGAGTCGGCCAGCGGGTCGTTGGGTAAATACAGTGGCTGACGCACGTACAGCGGCTCCACGTATTCCACCACGCCAGTGGCCAGCAGCACGGCGCGGGCCTTGGCCAGCGATACTTCCGGCGGCACGCTCAGCTCAAATACCCGGCGCAGGTCCACCGCCGCGGGCTGCTCGGGGCTCGGGGCCAGGCTGCGCGGAAATTTTTGAGTAAGGCTGGTGGCGCGCAGAGTTTGCAGCGCAGCTTGCAGGGCAGGCAGCTCGGCGGCCGGCGCGCCGGCCCCGGCGCGCAGCTTCACTACCAGCAAGCCCGGCCGAGTAGGCGGAGCCTGCGCCCCGGCCGAATTAAACTCTAGCAGAAGGCTTAGCAATAAGAGCGTAAAGGATAATTTCATAAACTAATTGAACGATGAATAAATCCTGGTAAAGGTAAATCGCGGCGGCCGCTTACCCACGAAGAAACTGCCTATTCGCGTCGCAAAAATCCGGCCTTTCAGGCCATATTTTTGCCGGCTGAAAGTTGCAGTTTGCCTCACTGCTTTTTTCGCGACCGCGTCAGTCCTACCCCCGCTCTGCGGTCTCGTACTGCGGGCACTTCATCCCCTAACAGCGTTACTGGCCCTACTCCCAGCTGGCGGGTAAGCCAGCTTCGCGGGCCAGCGGAGCCGCCCCGCTGGTAAACAAACCCGCCAACACGGCCTGGGCTATTTCAGCTAGCTCCAGGTGGTAGTCGGGGTGCAGCTTTTCGGCTTGCCGCAGAGTTTCCTGGGTACGGCGCACCAGGTGCTGAAGCAGCGGCTGGGTAGGGCCGTGCAGCCGCGCCACCAGCGCCGGCTGGTGGCGTAGCACGTTGGCCAGCAGCCGCAGGCTCAGCTCCACTTCGCCAAAGGCATCCTCCGTGATGCGGGTGTGGTAGGCTAGCCGCGCCTGCAGCTGCCGCAGGATAACCAGCAGGTCGTTAGGCGTTTGGTGGAACCCGCGCACGGGGTCGTCCACCTGCTGGCGCAGGGTGGCGCGGCGGTTTTCCAGCGCCTCGGGGCCTTCGAGCAGGCGGTAGGCGAGTTGCTCGGTCAGCACCGCGTCCTGGGCCACGAGGCGGGTTAGGAGCTGGTCTTTTTCTTTTTGCGGCAGGTCGAGTAGGGCGCGGCGCAGAGCAGGAGGTAGGGCGGACATAACATATTAATAATAAGCAATTTGCGAACAAAATTTACAGAAATATTGGCTGCACCAAGTTGTGTTCAGGCTTATTAGTTATGACGTACAATGTTAGCGGTTTATGTTTAGTGTCGAGCCAGTACCGTTTTGAGTTAAGAATGGCCATCACATCCAAAGCTGCTACCAGGCTGCTGAACGTAGCGTGCCGCCGAAAGCGAATCCGAATGCCACCTTCGTGACTGGTATCGGACTGAACAGCTTTCACGGACTGAATAACACGCTCGAAAGCAATAAAATCGTCAATGGCCCGGCCCGTAAATTCGACTTCGTGCCACGGCCGGATAGTGTCAAGCTCAGCTGGAGTTTTGTAGGGTATTCCAATTTGCCTTCGCTCAGCAGAATCCGGGTTGAGCGGGAGTAAGGTTAACCGCAACATTCCTCCATCACAGGAACCACCAATTGGCGTAGGCCATAAAATTCCTGTTTCTGGCGATTCCGGAGGCTCTGGAAATCCTACTTTACAAAATCCCAATAGCATTAGAAACCAAACAGCAAACCAGCCGGACGGCAACATGTCCCAACAAGTCAACCGACGACGCACCCGGCGCGGAACCAGCATAAGCAACAGCGGGCAGCTTTTACTATCCTACCCCCCGATGCCGGCCGAAGCCAAAATGCACAAAAAAACCCGTGGCCAATTGGCCACGGGCTCTTCGTATAACTTAGCGGAGGCTATTCCGCGTCGCCTTCTGCAGTCAGGGTTTTGCCCTGGTGCTGCGTTTCGGGAAGCGTGAAGCTAGCTTCGCTGGGATTCGATAGCTCGTCGGGCATGTTTTCGGCCGAAGCGGGTGCGGGGCCCATCGGGGCCTGCATATCAGAGCGCATCGAATCGTCCATCATGTCGGCCATTTGCTGGCCGCTGTTGTCGTCGAAAACCTGACCGGCCGTTTCGCGGTTCAGGAAGATGTCCGATTCCTTTTCGGTGGCGGTACGCGCGTCTTTTGAGTCTTCATTTTTGGGTTGAGCGGCGGCTTTACCATTGAGGTCGTTGCCGGGGGCTACTTGCGGGATAGAGGCCATACGAATTAGTCTTTATTAGGGTGTTCCTGGTCGTTTACTTCTTGCCAGGTAGCGTGGGGCTTACCCCCGGCGTAGCGGCGGTCATCGTCGGCCCAAGCAGTGCGCTGCACGTCGGCATCGGCATCCTTCGCAGCTACTACTGACTCGGGGTCCTCATTTTGCTTAGCGTGGCCGCGCTGGGGGCCGGCGCTGGGCGCATCGGGCTCGCCGTTGGGCTGGTAGCCGGGGTTTTGGGAAGCCGTGGGTGGAGTAGCAGGCTTACGAAGCTCGCTGAATTCGTCGGGGTTATCGTTGCTACCGTCATTACTGGCTGGGGGCGTGGCAGGTTCCGTTTCGTTGGGCTTGCCAAAATCGCCGTAGGCCGGGGTGCCCGCCTCGGCCTGGGTAACTTGCTCGTCGGGGTTGAGGTGGGCGGTGGCGGCGCGGTCCTGTTGGCCGGCGGGCCGCTGGTCGCGGTCGGCCGAATCGGAGGCAGGGGAAGTGCTCATGGGAAGAAAAAGGTCGGTGGGAAAGTCAGCCAGCGGCTAGCTGCCTGTTTACTGCATTTGGCCGGTTCGCGTTGCTGATTCTCCGGGTTGGGGGCGCGTTTTTTGCGGCATCGCCGTAAAGCGGCGTTCCATCGGGCCCGCTCACGGCCCCCTACCCCCCTCCTTAATGGCTATTCAACACGATGCGGCGGGTAACCGCTTCACCAGCGGCCCCGCCGCCCAGCCGGCCGAGTTGGTGTATACCCTGCCCGAGCCGGGCGTTATTGACTTCGTGCACACCTTCGTACCCGAGGCGCAGCGCGGCCAGGGCCTAGCCGAGCAGCTGGCCCAGGCCGGCCTGGCCTACGCCCGTCAGCAGCACTTGCGTGTACGCACCAGCTGCGAATTTATGCAGGCTTATGTGCAAAAAAATAGGGAGCAGGGAGTAGGGAAAGAACGTCATGCTGACGAAGGAAGCAGCTCGCCCGCGTAACTAACCTCAAACGGCATTGATTACTTACGCGGGTGAGCTGCTTCCTTCATCAGCATGACGTTCTTTCCCTACGCCCTCATCACGCTATTACCTCCAATTGCCACTCCAGCTCCTCATCGGTGATGGGGTAGGGCTGGCCGTGGCGGATGGCCTGGTACACAGCCTCAAACAGCCCGAGGTAGCTGCTGGGCGCGGCCACGTCGGCCAAGGGGGGTAGCAAGTGGTTGTGGCCCGCGGGGTCGGCGAGCACGAGGCGGCCGGGCTGGTCGGCCACGCGCTCGTGGCCGTAGGCGGGGTTGTCGGGCTTGATGCCGGCCAGCAGCTGGGCTTCCTGCGGGTCGGTGCGGTCCTTGCGGTAGCTGCCCAGGGTACCGTGCAACACGAAGGCGGGGCCGGGGTCGGCCACGAGCATGCCGGCGGTCAGCCACACGTTCAGGTCGTGGGGGTAGTGCAGCTGGATGGCAAAATAATCGGGTACCTGCGTGCCGTAGCGATGGCGGCCGAGCGTTTTCTCAAACGACAACGGCTTACCAAACAAGCTGATGGCCTGGTCCACGAGGTGTGGCCCCAAGTCGAAGAGCAGGCCCGCCCCCGGCCGGTCGGTTTCCTTAAATACCTTGGGCCCGATGGCCGGCCGGTAACGGTCATAGCGAAAGTGCACCTCGATGAGGCGGCCCAGCTGCCCGCTTTCCACTACCCGGCGCACGGCGCCGAAGTCGGTATCCCAGCGCCGGTTTTGATAGGCCAGCAGCCGGCGCCCCTGCTGCCGGGCCAGGGCGGTTAGCTCGTGCCACTGGGCCACGGTGGTAGCCACTGGCTTTTCTAGCAGCACGTGCTTGCCGGCCAGCAGCGCCTGGCGGCTGAGGTCGTAGTGGGTATCGTTGGGCGTATTCACCACCACCAGCTCAATGGCCGGGTCGGTGAGCAGTGCCTCGGTGCTGGGGCAGGAAATGATGCCAGGGTAGTCGGCGACCATGCGCTGCTCGTGGCGCTCGGCCACTGCCCGCAGCTCGAAGCCGGGGTGCAGCGCCAGAAAGGGAGCGTGAAATACCTTGCCGGACATGCCGTAGGCCAGCAAACCCGTGACAATGGGCAAATCGGAAGAAGTAGGGGTCATGCCCAAATGTAGGCAGCGCGGCTGGGGCGCTAAGCTACCAGCTCGGGAACCGCCACAGCGGCCCGCAGCGGCGCGGCCAGCCGCACCACGCCTACACCAGGCGCACGCAGCCACGCGGCCCGCGCCAGCTGGCCCAGCCCGATGGTGCCGGTGAGGTAATTGCCCCGCGTAGCCGAGCGAAGCTCTTCGTGCACGGCGCTAAAATCGGCCTTGTCGGGCGCGGCTTCGGTGCCGAAGGTCACGAGCACGTCCACTTCGGCCGCATCGGGGGCGAGGGCGAGGTGAGCATGCTGATGAATTTTCTTGTAGGCGTAGCGGTAGCCGTAGGTGAGCGCCGAGAGGTCGCTGAGCACGGCCGAGGCGGTGGGAAACGCCCCCGCCCCGCGCCCCAGAAAGAACTGCCGGTCGGCAAAGCCGCTCTGCATCACGAGACCGTTGAACTCGTCGTGCACGCCCGCCAGCTCGTGGCCGGGGCGCACCAGGGTGGGTAGCACGGCCGCCGCCAGCCCGCCGCCGGGCAGCCGCCGCGCCTCCGCTACCAGCTTGATTATCAGGCCCTGCTCGCGGGCGTAGGCCGTGGCCCGCTCGCTGATGCCGGTGATACCCACAGCCAATAAATCAGTCGGGGCCACCACCGCACCGAAGGCGTGGGCCAGCAGCAGCACCAGCTTATTGCGGGCGTCGAAGCCCTCCACGTCGAGGGCCGGGTTGCTTTCAGCAAAGCCCAGTTCCTGCGCCCTGGCCAGGGCAGCGGCGTAGGGCTGCCCGTCGCGGCTCATAGCCGTGAGAATGTAGTTGGTCGAGCCGTTAATAATGCCCTCCACCGATTCCAGTAGGTCGGTATCGTAATATTCTTCTAGGTTGCGGATGACGGGCAGGCTGGCGCAGGCCGCCGCCTCGTATAGCAGGGGCGTGCCAGTCTGGCGCTGAATTTCAATGAGTTCGGGCAGGTGCTCGGCCAGCATTTTTTTGTTCGCCGTTACCACGGCTTTGCCGCGCCACAACGCTTCCTTCACGATGAGGTAGGCTTCGTCGGCATCGTCAATCAGCTCCACAATAACCGTGAGGTCGGGGTCGGCCAGCAGGTCATTTTTGTCGAAAGTGAATAGCCCGGCGGGTAGCGAGCGGTGCTTCTGGCGGTTTTTCACCGCGATGCGGCCAATACGGGCGCGCAGGCCGGGCGTGCGTTCCAGCACGGCGTGCAGGCCCTGGCCCACGACGCCAAAGCCAAAAAGACCAATGTGGAGGTTGGTGCGGGTCATATAAAAAGAAGGGGGTAGCGGACTAAAACGACTCCTCCCCCACCCAGCCACGCATCAAGTTTTCTTCCCGGAAAAGCTTAAAAAAAGCCCTCCCGACAAGTCAGAAGAGCTACCGCCAACGCGGGCACTTTTGGCTTATCTTCTTCCGAGCCGGGCTGGTGCCGCGCCTCGAAACAGGAATTAGCACCTCGTATTGCTACCGGTTGCTAAGGCATCGCAGGGCCTGTCCCTCCGCCTTTCTTGATAAGGGCCCCCGGTGAGGGAGCGCCGTAAAGGTAGCCCGGCCGCCGGCTTCGGGCCGAGCGAAGGGGGTAGGGAGGCCGCCGACCACCGGCCAGAGCATAGGCACCCGTGAAAGAGTGCGCTATACCCGCTCGAATACAACGACTTATAGCACGTAGGCTGATACGGCCTTTTTGCAAATAATCTAGCTCGGCAGCAAACAAGCTGTACTATTGATTTTCAAGACTTAATTCTACCTTAAGATTAGTTGATACGCTTATTTAGACTAATAAAAACATCAAACCAACCTCTTGATGCGTAGGGATTAGCACTGTAAACTCCCGGCTGCCAAAGCCACTATTTCTTACTTACCGCTGTATGAGCCCACATTTCATCCAACAGCTGCTCGATAAAACGCCGCCTGCCCTGGTGCCCACCCAGCCCGTGACGCTGCGCGTGAATGGCCAGGACCACACCCTCCACATCGCGCCCTGGACCAGCCTGCTCGACGCCCTGCGCGAGTACCTGAACCTGACCGGCACCAAAAAAGGCTGCGACCACGGCCAGTGCGGCTCGTGCACCGTGCTCGTCGATGGCCAGCGCATCAACTCCTGCCTGGCCCTAGCCACGGTGTACCAAGGCAAGGCTATTCAGACCATTGAGGGCCTGGGCAGCGCCGACAACCTCTCGCCCTTGCAGCAGGCGTTTATCGACCACGACGCCTTTCAGTGCGGCTACTGCACCCCTGGCCAGATTTGCTCGGCCCAGGGCCTCATCAACGAGGGCCGCGCCAAAACCGCCGACGAAGTGCGCGAGCTGATGAGCGGCAACCTCTGCCGCTGCGGAGCCTACACCAATATTCTGTCGGCCGTGATGGAAGTGCTGTGCGATGGTAAGGTGGTGGTCGATAACGGCACGCTGGTTACCATTCCAGCGCAGCCCACCGCCGCCAGCTCAGTCAACTAATTAGCAGCCCTTTATGAACAGCTTCACCCTCACCCAAGCCGAGGCCGTGCAGGCGGCCGTGGCCGATAATACCAGCCACGACGGCGCCGCCTATCTGGGCGGCGGCACCAACCTCATCGACCTGATGAAGTACAACGTGGCCCGCCCTACCCACCTCACCAGCCTCGGCCACCTGCCGCTGAGCCGCATCGAGGCGCTGCCCGATGGTGGCCTGCGCCTGGGCGCCCTCGCCACCAACTCGGCCACTGCCTACGACGAGCAGGTGCAGGCGCGCTACCCCCTGCTGAGCCAGACGATATTGGCTGGGGCCACGCCGCAGCTGCGTAACATGGCCACCGACGGCGGCAACCTCTTGCAGCGCACCCGCTGCTACTATTTCTACGACCTCGCTACCCCCTGCAATAAGCGCGAGCCGGGCACCGGCTGCTCGGCCATCGGGGGCTTCAACCGGGTGTGCGGCGTGCTGGGTACCTCGGAGAGCTGCATCGCTACCCACCCCTCCGATATGTGCGTGGCCCTGGCGGCACTGGAGGCCGTGGTGCGTGTGGAAGGCCCCGCCGGCGAGCGTACCATCAAGTTTGAGGACTTTCACCGACTGCCGGGCGACCAGCCGGAGTTGGACAACACGCTGAAGCCTGGTGAGCTAGTAACGGCCATCGACCTGCCCAAGCGCGGGTTTGAGAAGAACTTTACCTACCTCAAGCTGCGCGACCGGGCCAGCTACGCCTTTGCGCTGGTGAGCGTGGCGGTGGGCCTGGAAATGGAGGGTAACACCATCAAAAAGGCCCGCTTTGCGCTGGGCGGCGTGGCCCACAAGCCCTGGCGCGACCAGGAGGCCGAAAAGATGCTGGAAGGCCAGTCGGCTTCGCCCGATTTGTTTCGGCAGGTGGCAGCCAAGGTATTTGCCGAGGCCAAGGGTTACGGGCCTAATTCGTTCAAAATCGAGCTGGGTCGCCGCGCCATCGTGCGCGCCCTCAAGCAGGCCACCGAGATGAGCCAGGAGCTTGATTCAACCGCTTTCCTAAATTCTAATCCGTAAGCTATATGAGTCAGACTATCGCCACCCCGCCCACCGTACGCCTGAACTCCGACGTAGTGGGCCGCCCCATCAGCCGCCCCGAAGGCCCGGCCAAAGTATCGGGCTCGGCCACTTACGCCGCCGAATTCAACGTGCCCGATTTGTGGTACGGCTACGTGGTAACCAGCCCCATCACGAAGGGCAAAATCATAAAAATCGACACCGCGCCGGTGCTGGCCCTACCCGGCGTGAAGCAGATATTTTCGTACGAGAATGTGCCCTCGCTGGCCTGGTTCGACCGCTCCTACAAAGATGACGTAGCGCCCGGCGGCTCGCCGTTTCGGCCGCTGCACAATGCCGAAATCCTATTCAGCCAGCAGCCGGTGGCGCTGGTCATTGCCGAAACGTTCGAGCTGGCGCGCTATGCGGCGTCCATTCTGCGGGTAGAATACGAGGTGGCCGAGCACAACACCGACCTTGAAAAAGCGCGCGGCGAAGCCTTTGACGCGCCCAAGGGCAAAACCGGTTTCCTACCCCCTCCCAAGCCCAAGGGCGACGCCAACAAGGCCTACGCCGAGGCACCGCATAAGATTGCGGGCGAGTACACACACCACGCGCAGCACCACAACCCGATGGAGATGTTTGCCTCCACCGTAGAGTGGCTGGGCGATGGTAAAAAGTTGAAAATCTACGACAAAACGCAGGGTGCGCCCAACGTGCAGCAATACCTCGCCAAGATTTTTGGGCTGAGCAACGAGGAAGCGCGAGTTATTTCGAAGTTCACCGGCGGCGGTTTTGGCGCGGGCTTGCGGCCGCAGTACCAGGTTTTTCTGGGGGTGCTGGCCGCGCTGGAGCTGGAGCATTCGGTGCGGGTGTCGCTCACGCGCTCGCAGATGTTTGGCCTGGGCCACCGGCCGCACACCATTCAAGACATCAAGCTGGCGGCCGACGACCAGGGCTACCTGCAATCGCTGGAGCACAACGCGTTTGCCGAAACCTCGCAGTATGAGGCCGAAACCGAAACGGTGGTCAACTGGTCGGGCATTCTGTATAAAACGCCCAACAGCAAGTTTGCTTACCAACTGGCCCGGCTCGACGTGGATACGCCCGCCGACATGCGCGCCCCCGGCGCGGCCACCGGCTCGTTTGCCATCGAAAGCGCCGTGGATGAGCTCTCGTATGAGGCCAAGGTGGACCCCTTGCAGTTCCGCTTGCTGAACTATACCTACGAGGACCCCACCGAGAACAAGCCTTTCAGCAGCAAGCGCTTGCTTGACTGCTACCACGAAGGCGCCGCCCGCTTCGGCTGGGACCAGCGTACCCCCGAGCCCCGCTCGATGCGCGACGGTGACCTGCTGGTGGGCTGGGGCATGGCCACCGGCTGCTGGGATGCCTCCATGCAAAAAGCCGCCGCCAAGGCCATCCTGAAAGCCGACGGCACCCTCACCGTAAACAGCGCCACCAACGACCAGGGCGCGGGTACCTACGTGATTATGACCCAGATGGCCGCCCAAACCCTGGGCCTGCCCATGGAGCAGGTGAAGTTCAACCTGGGCGATACGGAATACCCCACCGCCCCTATTCAAGGTGGCTCCTGGACCGCCAACTCAGTCGGCGCGGCCGTAAAAAACGCCTGCGAGGAAGTAGGCAAGAAGCTGCTCAAGCTGGCCCAGAAGATGGACAAATCCCCACTGGACGGCCTCGATTTCGAGAACGTGCAGTTCGTGGACGGCCACATTCGCGCCAACGAGGACATCCGCATGTCGGTGGCCATCCAGGATATTCTACAAGCCAGCGGCGAGGCCAAGATTGAGGCCGATGGCAAAGCCGGCCCCAACCCCGCCAACATGCTGAAATACTCGATGCACTCGCACAACGCGGCCTTCGTAGAGGTGAAAGTGGACGAGGAACTGGGCACCGTGCACGTCACCCGCGTGGTGAACGCCGTGGCCGCCGGCCGCATCCTAAACCCCAAAACCGCCCGTAGCCAGGTACTCGGCGGTACGGTCTGGGGCATCGGCATGGCCCTGATGGAAGAGGCCTACCTCGACAACGTGCAGGGCCGCTACATGAACCACAACTACGCCGAGTACCACATCCCGGTAAACGCCGACATTCACAAAATCGACGTGATTTTCGTGGAGGAGGAAGACGACATCGCCAGCCCCATCGGCGTAAAAGGCGTGGGCGAAATCGGCATGCTGGGCGTCGCGGCGGCCGTGGCCAATGCCGTGTACCACGCCACCGGCAAACGCGTGCGGGAGTTGCCGATAACGATTGATAAGCTGCTGTAAGTAGCAAGTAGCAGCAAACGAAACCGCCCCGCAGCCAATTGGCTGCGGGGCGGTTTTTTGTTTCAGTGAGTCAGTCTTGTCTGATTTGAACTAGCTTTATCGGGGTCAGGAATCAAACCTCTTACAGCATTCCAAAGACCTGTTTTATTAGCTGAAGCCGCAAATACTATTAAAAATATGACAAAACCGACAACAGCTGTTTGAACCCCTTTTACTAAAACTGACATCCAAAATCCATCCCAAGGACTTTTGCTTTTTGGAATAATTGGGCTAATTATTTCTTTAAGTTTATTTTCCTGATTCGCTTTAATTCTTTCTTCTATTTCAGCAACTGTTTCATCTAAAGTAAACTGCGTAAAATTCAATAGTATTTACTCTGCCTGAATCTTCAAGGCAGGAATAGTAGTTTTAGAAACCTTATGAAATGCTTCTAGAGCATCTTCTGTCAGCTCACCATCTTCATTATCAATTTTATACTGCTTAATATATTATATTTTATTAGATTTGTAAAGACTATAGGCTATATGCCCAATCATATCATTCTCATCTTCAACAAACTCAGAGTATAAAAAACTAAATTTTCTTTCCATATCTATTTTTCTTTCATTATAGTTTTAGCGCGCGATTCTGCATATGCACTCTTAATTGCATCTTTAGAAATATTAAGGTCATAAGATTTTCCAACATAAACAGCGCTAAATATTAGTGCGCCGTTTCTTGAATTATCGGAAACAATGTGAGCGGATTTTCCGCTTCCAGAAACCAACTTACCATTGGCACTTCGCACTGCTGACAGCGAGATTCTTCCTTTTTTCATACTTCAAATTTACGTTGATTTTCCTATAATTGTTCGTACGACGTCGCCCTTACCCATTGTACACTTCTTTTAAGTCGGCTTCGGTGTATAAGTCTTCTTCATCTTTGAGGAAATCAAAAGCCTGGCTTTCGGCGGCTAGCTTCTGGATTCCCTGCGCCAGCTGCTGCTCCTCGTAGCACTTGCTTACGAAGTCGGCGAAGTCAGAAATTTCTTCGGCTTTATCGGCGGGAAGCAAATTAACGGCTTTGATGGTGCGGTCGATAATTGCCTGCTTGCTTATCGTCATGGCAGTTGTTGTTGAATGCTTAAAGTTACTGCGAAGGCGCCCCGCAACCACAAGGTTACGGGGCGCTTTTGCTTATCCTCTGCCCTACCCCCTCAAAAAGCCGCCGCGAACTCCTTCGCGAACTCCTCCAGCTTCACCTGGCCCAGCGGGGGCTTGTGCTGCTCGTAATCCTCGCCCAGCGCGCCGCTGTTCATGCTGGCGTGGATGTCCACGACATCGACGGCGGTGCTGGGGGGTAGGTCGTTTTGGAGCAGGTTTTACCCGCGGCTTTTGAAACCGCGGGCGCGGGCCAACGGTTTGCATAACCCGGCCGCGCCGCCGGGCGTACTGCCCCAACCGGCCTTTTTCCCGCCATGACTGAACTCCAACGCCTCTTCCTCGCCTACGACCAGCACCGCGCCGCGCGCCAGCCCTGCGCGCTGGCCACGGTGGTTGAGGTCATTGGCTCGGCCTACCGGCGGCCGGGGGCGCGGATGCTCGTGACCGAAGACGGCGAGCTGACCGGGGCCATTAGCGGCGGCTGCCTGGAGGGCGATGCGCGGCAGCGGGCGCGGCGGGCCATTTTTCAGGGTGAGCCGGCGCTCGTGACCTACGACACGCGCGACGAGGACGACCCGCGCCACGGCCTCGGCCCCGGCTGCCAGGGCGTGGTGCGCATCCTGCTGGAGCCGCTGGATTTTACCAATGCCGATAACCCGCTAGAGCTGTTGCGCGACTTTGCCCGGCACCCTACCCCCGCCGTGCTGGCCACCGTGTTTGCCACCGATGCCAGCGGATTGAAAGCCGCCGTAGGCCAGCGCGTGCTGCTCACCGAAGCGGGGGTAGTGCGCGGCACGCCGCTGCTGGCCGCCCCGCTGGCCGAGGCCGCCCGCGCCACGCTGGCGCTGGGCCAGCCTCGGGTGCTGGACCTCGACACCGACGCCGGCCCGGTGCGGGCGTCGCTGGAAGTGCTGCGGCCGCCGCTGCGCCTGGTGGTGTACGGGGCCGGCAACGACGCCCAGCCGCTGGTGCGCCTGGCCGCCTCGCTGGGCTGGCACATTACGGTGGTCGATGGCCGGCCCCACCTCCCTACCCCCCTGCGCTTCCCCGAAGCCGCCGAGGTGCGCCTCACGCCCGTGCGCGAGCTGGAAACGGCCACGCCCGACCCGCTGGCCTACCACGTGCTGCTCAGCCACAACTACGCCTACGACCTGGCCGCGCTGCAAACGCTGCTGGCCTCGCCCGCGCCCTACATTGGCCTACTGGGGCCGCGCCTCAAGGCCCAGCGCCTGCTGGAGGAGCTGGCTGCATTTCCGGCCGCGCTGGTGCAGCACTTGCGCGAGCGTTTGCACAGCCCCATTGGGCTGGATTTGGGCAGTGAAACGCCGGAGGAAATTGCCCTGGCTATTGTGGCTGAGATTCAGGCGCAGCACAGTGGGCGGCAGGGGCGGCCTTTGCGCGAGCGGGCGGGCACAGTGCATATTCCGGCCAGTGTATGATACTGGGGTTCAACGAGTCGTTTATTCCGGCCATCATCGCGGGCACCAAGGTGCATACTATTCGGGCGGGCCAGCGGTGGCGGGCGGGCGCGGTGGCGCAGTTTTGCGCCCGCGCCCACCAGCCCAACCACTACGAGTTCTGGCCGCCTTTGCCGGTGCTGCTGGTGCAGGAAATCGAGCTGACGGCCACCGAGCTGCGCGTGGACGGCCGCCCCCTACCCCCCTCCGAGCTGCTGACGTTGGCTCAGGCCGATGGCTTCGAAACAACGGCCGGACTACTGGCTTTTTTCGCCGACCAGCCCCTACCCTTCCGGGGGCAGCTCGTGCACTGGACCGACTGCCGGTATTAGCGCCGTAGCGCGAACTTTCCATGTTTCGGGCGCGAGCGCAGCGAGCAGCCGGGACGGGGTGGCGCGAAGGGTCCCTACCCCCCTCCGGCGCGCTAAGCCCAGCTAACGGACTGGGGAGCTGCCCTGGTTTTCTGAATCCTATGGCGGCTTACTTGCGTTGGATAAGCGCGCATCTGACTGCGCTTCATCTGTTCCTGCGAAGGCAACGTAGAACTTTGTCTTATGAGACACGCTGAGCTGGCCCACGTGGGCATCCCGATTGCGCCTTCCCTGGACCCTACTTTGGCCGACGATGGCGTGCGGCCGCGCGTTGCGCCCGACAAGCAGCGCCTGCTGCGCATTTCGGCGCTGGCGGTGCTGGTGGCCATTACTATCAGCATCGTGGCGCGGGGGCTGGTTTATTTGATTAATCTGGTAACCAACCTGGTTTTTCACGGCGAGGCCTCCATCATTTACCATAGCCCGGCTGATAATCACCTGGGCCTGTGGGTAATAGCCATGCCAGCTATTGGCGGGCTGGTGGTGGGGCTGATGGCTATTTACGGCTCCAAGGCCATTCGGGGCCACGGCATCCCGGAGGCGATGGAGCAGATTCTGACCAACCAGAGCCGTATTAAGCCGGCCATTATGTACCTCAAGCCGCTGTCGGCGGCGGTGGCCATTGGCACGGGCGGGCCGTTTGGGGCCGAGGGGCCGATTATCGCCACGGGCGGCGCGCTGGGCTCCACCCTGGGGCAGCTCATCAAGGTGACGCACCACGAGCGCAAGGTGCTGCTGGCGGCGGGTGCTACGGCGGGCATGGCGGCCATTTTCGGCACGCCCATCGCGGCGGTTTTTTTGGCTATTGAGCTGCTGCTGTTCGAGTTTTCGCCCCGCTCGCTGCTGCCCGTGGCGCTGGCGTGCGTGACGGGCGCGGCCGGCCACCACCTCCTATTCGAGGCCGGCCCGGTGTTTCCGATGCCGGCGGTGGCCGCGCCCAGTAACCCCGCGCTGGCCACGTATAGTGCTATCGGCCTGCTAGTTGGTCTGCTTTCGGTGGGCGTTACCAAGCTGACTTATTATATCGAAGACCTGTTTGAAGAGCTACCCATTCACTGGGCGTGGTGCCCGGCGCTGGGCGGGCTGGCGGTGGGCATTATTGGCTATTTCGCGCCGCACACGCTGGGCGTGGGCTACGAGAATATCACGGCCGTGCTGTCGGGCACCGCGCCTTTAGCGCTGCTGCTGGGCTTGTGCTTTCTGAAATTTACGTCCTGGTCAATTGCCCTGGGCAGCGGCACCTCGGGCGGCACGCTGGCCCCGCTGCTCACCATTGGCGGGGCGCTGGGAGCGCTGCTGGGGCTGGCTATTCAGCATTTTTTTCCGGCTTCCGATATCGTGCTGCCGCTGGCGGCACTGGTGGGCATGGCCGCCATGTTCGCGGGTGCGTCGCGGGCGCTGCTGACCTCCATCGTGTTTGCGGTGGAGGCTACGGGGCAGGCCTCGGCGCTACTGCCGCTGCTGGGGGCCTGCACGGCGGCCTACCTGGTGTCGTTTCTGCTGATGGGCAACACCATTATGACCGAGAAAATAGCCCGCCGCGGCGTTAAAACGCCCGTGGACTACGAGCCCGACCTGCTTGACAAAGTGAACGTGGAGCGCGTGCTGCAAGGCAATATGCTGGCCATCAGCACAGACAATACCATTGGCGAGGTGCGCGCGTGGAGCGAGCGCGAGCCCGACTCCGAGCGTACTACTCCCCACTTGGTGACAGTACACCCCGACGGTACCTTCGCCGACATCGTGAGCCTGGTGACGCTGGCCGGCTGGCACGCCGACGACAACGCGCCCATCAGCACGCTGCTGCAGCCGCGCACAACCGCCGTGCTGGCCACCGATTCGCTGCGCACGGCCGTGGAACACATGGCCCGCGAAAACGTGGACGTGCTGCCGGTGGTATCGGCCGGCAAGCTGCCGCAGGTCAGCGGCGTTATCTCGTACCGCGACATCCTCGCCGCTTACAAAAACCGCCTGGAGGACGACAGCAAAATGGTGCCGCACATTTTGCTCAAGCGCAAAAGCCTGCGGGTGCTGCTACGCGGCCAGGCGCTGTTTCAGAAGCAGCGTACGGAGGCGTAGCCCTACCCCTCACTGCTGGTCGGGCTGACGTAAAAGCCGTTTGTCCTTGCGAGCGCAGCGCGACAATCGCCCCAGAACGAGACCCGCACCGCTCGTTCCGCTAGCTCGTTCGTCATTCGTTCTGGAGCGACTGCCGCGCTGCGCTCGCAAGGACAAACGGCTTTATGTAAATCTTACTGTTTACTCAAAGCCCCGGCCAGCATCGTCCTTTTCCTCCTTACGCTTGGATTTCGCGGCTTCGCCGTCGCGGCCGAAGCGGTAACTGAAATTGAGGAACGCCACGCGCGACTCGCGCTTGTTGTAGCTCTGCGAGTCGAGGCCGGGGGCGTAGGCCAAGAAGTTGTATTGCAGCGTATTAAATACGTCCGACACGCGCAGGGTGATGGTGCCCCGGTTGTCGGGCAGGAGGGTATACTTGGCGGCCAGGTCGGTGTTGAACGACGTGAGGCGGCGGCCCTGGGCCGTGACCACCGGCGAGCGGTAGTTGAGCGACACCTGAATATCGAGCTTCTTCATAGGCGTGAAGGTTGAGTTGAGGCGGGCCATGCCCACGATGTTGCTGTTGGTGTAGTCGGAGGCCAGCAACGTGGTGCGCACGAGGCGGCGGAAGGTGGAAGCCGAGCCGCTCAGCTTCCACCACGCGGCGAGGGGTAGGGAGCCTACCAATTCCAGCCCGTAGTTGGTTTCCTGACCGATATTGAGGCGGGTAGTGCTCGTGACTTGGTAGCCGGTGAGCGGGTCGCTGATAACCTGACGGAAGCTGGTAATCGTTTGTTTTTCAAGACTATAAAAGCCTGTCACGGCCACCGATGCTTTGTTGGCGAAGCCTTTTTGGTAGCCCAGCTCGGCCTGGCCTTCATATTCGGGCAGCAGGGCGGGGTTGCCGGCGCGCAGGTTCAGCGGGTCGGAGCGGTCCAGAAAGGGATTCAGCTCGCCCTGGTTGGGGCGCTGCACTCGGCGCGAGTAGCTAAGCTGCACCTGCTGCTCGCGGGGCAGCCCGTAGGCCAGCGTGCCGCTCGGAAACAGGTTGAGGTAGCTGCGCCGGAACTCCTGGCCCGTGAGCTGCTGCTGGCCGTGGGTGTTGGTTTGCTCCAGGCGCAGGCCGCCCTGGTAGCGCAGCTTGCCCAGCTCGCCGCCCAGGCTGGCGTAGAGCGCCTGCACGTATTCCTGGTACAAAAAAACCGACTGTTGCGCCAGCGCCGGGCTGGCGCTGGTGGCGGTACTGCTGAAATCATAGCGGTTGTCGGAGCGCTGCCAGGTGCTCTTGGCCCCGGTTTCAAAGCGGCCCTTCTCGCCCAGCGGCTGCGTAAAATCGACTTGCGCCGCGCCCTGGTGCAGGTAGGTATGGAAGGTCTGCTGCTGAGTAGCCAGTCCGCCATCGCCGAGGTAGCGCAGGTTGGCGGCTAGGGCGTTGTCGGCCGAAAGGGGCGTGTACACGGCCCCGGCCGTCAGCTCGCGGCCGGGCCGGGCGGGCCACACGCGGCGGTAGTCGAAGGTAAAATCGGCCGACTTATTGTGGCCCAGGCTAGCGTTCTGGCGGTCGCTGGTACCCACGTACACCGGCTGGTTGAGCGTCTGGTCCTGCTGGCGCGACAGGATGGTTTCGTCGTTCTGGTAGGTATTGAAGCGCGGCTGCGCGGCCAGCGTCAGGGTCTGGTCGTGGGGTAGGGCGTATTCCAGACCCACGCGCACGGCGTGCGAAGTTTGGGCGGTCTGGCCCTGGCGGCCCTGGTGCAGCAGCAGCGTGTGGTCGGTGGTGGTGGGCTGGCCGGTGGCGGGGTCAAGCACCGGGCCAGTAGTGGTCTGGTCGAGGCTGCCATTGGTGAAGCGCGGGTCGCGCCGAAAATCATACGAGCCAAACAGGTTCAGCTTGCCTTTGCGGTAGTTGAGCGTGAGTGAGGTGTTGTATTTGTTGCGCGTGCCTACCCCTCCCGAAGCCACGCCATTGAGGCCATCGCGCTGGTTTTTCTTGAGAATGATATTGATAATGCCCGCCGAGCCGGCCGCGTCGTAGCGCGCCGAGGGGTTGGTAATAACCTCGATGCGGTCGATGCTGCTGGCCGGAATCTGGTCGAGGCTGCCGCCGCCCGCGCCGCCCGCCGCCCCGGTGGGCTTGCCGTCGATGAAGATAGTGACGCCGCTTTTGCCGCGCAGGCTGATGGCCCCGGTCTGGTCCACGGCCACCGAGGGCACGTTTTGGAGCACGTCGGTGGCGGTGCCGCCCACGGCGGTGAGGTCCTTGGCCACGTTCACCACCCGCTTGTCGAGGCCGGTGCTCACGGGGGGCCGCTCGGCCGTCACCACCACTTCGGTGAGCCGGGTGGCGGCCGGGCGCAGGCGCAGGCTGCCAAGCTGCGCCGCCGGCGCGGCGCTGGTGAGGCTCACTTCGCGCTGGCCCACGCGGTAGCCCAGCACGTTGGCCCGCAGCACGTAGGCGCCGAGCCGCAGCTTTTCGAGCGCAAAAACCCCGGCTTCGGTGGTCTGCGCATCGGTCACGGCCGTGGAATCGGGTAGGCGCAGCAGCACCACGGAGGCGAAGGGAATGGGCTGGCCGGTGGTAGCGTCGAGCAGGGTACCGCGCACGGCGCTCGTTTGGGCCAGCGCGGGCACGCTCAGCAGCGCCAGCAGGGGTAGCGGCGCGGTGCTTTTGGTAATAAACAACATGGATAGCAACCTCTGAATAAAGCGCAAAAGTACCGGCCGATTCTGTGGGGATTTTGGGCCGTGGGTAGTAAAAGCCTGCTGGCAGCTGGCCGCTACTTTTGCTGGGCACTGGTAAATGCTGCGCAACGATGCGGCACTATTTTTCCTACTGCGCTACTTTTAAGCTGATGAACGCGTCTACTTATTCTGGCCAGTATTTAAGCAGCGGGGTGCCGGTATCTTATGTTTGCTACCTGCCAATCTGACTCCCCCTTCCCCCACTATCATGCTAACGAAGTACCTGATACTCTTCTTCTTATTGATTGTGATGGGCTCACACGCCCAAACCATGTTGAAGTTTGATAAACGGTTTGTTGAATGCGAAGACAAATGGGTAGTTTTTCGCCCCGACAAGGACGGCACTTACCACTACGGCTTTATCTATATCGACGAGCAGGCAGGTCTTACGCATCAGGTCGGGGGGAAATTCACTATTGCTAAAGACGGCAGCTATGTACGCATACCCCAAGGACTTGACAGCATCAACATGAAGGTCCGTCTTCTGCCCAATCAGGTGCGCGTAGCCTTGCTTCCTCCGGTCGCGTTTGCTTCATTAAAAATCAACGCGACACCAGACTGGCTACATTTTTATAAGACGGACACGGTGTCCGTCAAGCACCTGTTCCGCTGGGGCTTTCTATATAATTCCTGGAATGAATCGGCTAAAGCGCTTACTTATCTACAACGTGCACAGCAACTTGACCCTAAATTCAGGGGCCTTGCGCCCGAGCTGGCGTACACCTACAACGTTTTGCAACAGTATGACAAGGCTATTGCGGTAGCATTAAATGGCCTCGAAACCACACCTGATAACTGCTACACTTACAAAGAACTCTCTTATGCGCAACTGCAACTGGGGCAGCTTGAAGATGCCGTAACCACTTATAAAAAAAGCATTTCACTATGCACTGACAAGGCAATAAAAAGCGAGATTGCCTTTAACATAACAGGGCATTACTACCGCACAAAAGATAGAAGCAATTTTGACTATTGGGCTAAGGAAATTAAAAAATGGGCGACGAAGGGCGATAAGTTCACCACTAATCTAATCAGTATGCAGGCGACTTTTCCCAAGTAACTGGCGGGTCGAACCTAGGCGCATTTGCTAGACTAGGCCCAAACACCTACCCCACCTTAACCGTTTGGCGTAGCAAACTCATTACGCTTACATGCTGTCACGCTACTTTTTGCTACTCCTGCTCACGCTGTCGGCCCTGCGCTTGGCGGCGCAGCAGGCCCCGAGTCCTGCTGACACGCTCCATGCCCGCGCCTTGCCCACAGCTACCGTGGTGGGCTACGGCGAGCGGCTGCCGCTGCGCCGCACGGCCGCGGCGGTGGGCGTGCTCGACCAGACGATTATTCAGCGGTTTAATGAGAACTCGCTGGCCTCGGCGGTAAATACGCTGCCGGGCGTGCGGCTGGAGGAGCGGGCTACGGGCAGCTACCGCATCAGCGTGCGGGGCAGCACATTGCGTTCGCCATTTGGGGTGCGCAATGTGAAAATGTACTACTTCGACATTCCGTTTACGGAGGCCAATGGCACGAGCCCGCTCAATATTCTGGACCCGGCGCAAATCGGGCGCATTGAGGTGCTGAAGGGGCCGGCGGGCAGCGTGTACGGGGCCGGCACGGGCGGCGTGGTACGCCTCGAAAACCGCCGCCCTACCCCTCCTATTTCGGCCAACGCGGCGGGCCAGGGCCGGGCGCAGGTGGGCTACTCGGTGGGCTCGTTCGGGCTGCGCCGCTTCACGGCCTCGGTGGAAACGAGCAAGGCGAACGGCGACTACTTCCGGGCGCAGTATGCGCACCAGCAGCTGCACGGCTACCGCGAGCAGAGCGCGCTGCGCCGCGACGTATTCGCGCTCGACGGCCAGACTTCGCCCACCGACCGGCAGACGCTGGCCGTGCACGCGCTCTACACCGATTTGTATTACCAATTGCCAGGCGGCCTCACACGGACGCAGTTTGAGCAGGACCCACGCCAGGCGCGGCCGGGCGCGCCGAGCGGCCCCGGCACGGTAGCCCAACGCGCCAGTTACGCCTCGCAGACCGGGCTGCTGGGCGTTACGCACGAGTACCAGATTTCGGATAAGTGGCGCACAGTGGCCACGCTCTACGGCCGCAGCACCAGCGTACAAACGCCTTATCTGGTTGATTGGGAGCGCGATGCCATTCTGGGCGGCGGCGGGCGCGCGGCGCTGCACTACCGCGGCCTGCTGGCGGGGCACACGCTACGGGTGCAGGGCGGCGGCGAGTTTCAGGTGTCGTTTACCGATTCGCGCAGCTACCTCAACGTGGGTGGCGCGCCCACCACGCTGCGCTACGACGACGAGATTCGGACCCGCACGGGCTTCGTATTTGCTCAGGCCGACTATGAGTTACCGGCCGGCTTCCTGCTCACGGCCGGGGCTAGCTACAACCGCCTGCGCTACCAGATTGACCGCATCTCGTCGGCCGCCGCCAACCCCACGGGCTACGGCGTGGCGCGCGATTTTCAGCCTCAGGTGTTACCGCGCCTGGCTTTACTTAAAGAATTGACGCGTAACATCTCGGCCTACACCAGCGTGAGCAGTGGCTACTCGCCGCCCACCGAGGCCGAGCTGCGGCCCTCCGACGGCACCATCAGCCAGGATTTGCAGGCCGAGCGCGGCACCAGCTACGAGGTGGGTAGCCGGGGCACGCTGCTGAGCGGCCGGCTGAACTTAGACGTGGCGCTGTTTGATTTGGAGCTGCGCAATACCATCGTCTCGCGCTCCAACGCGCAGGGCATCCAGCTCTTCGCCAATGCCGGCGACACCCACCAGCGCGGTGCCGAAGTGGCGGCCAGCGGCTGGCTGTGGCAGCCTCCTACCCCCTCCGATGCGCCCAGCCCGGCGGCGGGCCTGCGCGCCTGGGCCAGCTACGCCTACAATCGCTTTCGCTTTGGCAGCTATGAGTCGGCCACCGGGCAGCAGTACGGCGGCAACCAGCTCACCGGCACCGCGCCGCACACGCTCAGCGCGGGCCTGGACTTCAGCGAGGCGCGAGGCTTTTACCTCAGCCCCACGGTGGGCCACCAATCGACTTTGCCGCTCAACGATGCCAACACTGACTACGCGGCGGGCTACTGGATATTCGGCAGCCGGGCTGGCTGGCGGCGCACCCTGGCCGGCCGGCTGAGCCTGGACGTGTACGGGGGGGTAGAAAACGCCACCAACCGCCGCTATAGCCTCGGTAACGACCTGAACGCCTTCGCCGGCAAGTATTTTCAGCCCGCGCCGGGCCGTAATTATTACGCCGGCACGCTGGTGAGCTGGCGCTGGTAGGGCGCGGGGCTGCCCCCTGCCCGGCGTTGAACGACTCGTATTAGTAGACCCTTTTATTACCCGATGGACGGGGCTTTTCGTCGGGGCGCACGCGGGCAATTAGCACTACGAACGCCAACAAGGGCCGCTTACCCGGAGATATCCTACTCTGACCCGCAGCTATCCTACTTAAGTTTGAATATGTTTTACTTTTTCTCGAATATATTCTACTTGGGGTATCCAACTGTGTGCTCTTTTCAAAGGATATCCTACTTTGGCTAAAATATATCCTACTCTTGGCGGCCGGCACGCTACTTGGGTAAGAAACTGCTGATTAATATTGGGCGAACGCATCGGTGGGAACGGCGGCCGTCGTGGCCATTTGCAGACCTAGAGTGGTTCCTAAATCCAGGTACAGATTAGCTGGGGCGGGCTGCCGGTTTTTTGCTGGCTGTCCGCTCGTCGTTCTCGCCGCTCGTTCTCGCAAAGAGCGGACAGCTGGCGAAAAGCCGGCAGCCCGCCCCGTACACCGACCTGGTAACTGCTCTAAGCTGGGCCGTACAAACACCGGCTCCGGCTTTGCCGTAAGCCTGCCGGCACGCCCCCGAGACGGGGGCACCGCCTACCCTATCCCACTTACCCTTCCTTTTCCATGAAAATTTCCCTATTACTCGTAGCGGCCCTGGCCCTTACCCTGCACACGGCCGCCGCGCAAAGTGGCGGCGGCTCGGCCCTGGGCGTAAAGCCCAACTACAAAGTGGGCGGCGAGCCGTCGTCCAATAAGCCTAAGGGCAAAAATATCATCACCCGCTCGGGCGGCGAAGGCCACAATAGCGTGCAAGCGCCCAAAGGCAAAATCCTGGTGGCCCCCACCGCCCCGGCCAAAACCAAGGGGCGCACCAGCTCCACCAATTCGCCGCAGTAGCGGATTTTGGGCCTTGTTGACAGCGGCTGGCTCGGTCCATCGGGGTAGGAGTTCAATGTAACTCTTACCCCGATGGACCGGGCCAGCCGCTATTTTTGTAAGCGTAGTCCTACTAAGCTACTCAAAGCAAATGGCCAGCTTATCCTCCCGAAGCGAGTTTTTCCTTGTTGCTCTGGTGATAAGCTTACTCAGCAGCTGCACAGCGGCCATTGAAACCAGGAAAACACCTACTTGCGAGGACAGCCACATTTTTACCTGGCCGGCCCAGCAGCTGCACGACTCGATTCCGGCATTATTCCGAGCAGAAGATTCGCGGCAGGATGACGACCCGGTGCTGAGCCGGCTCTTCACTTATGACATCCCGGAAGCTGGCCCCGACGCGACAGCCATGCAAGCTACTTTCACTGCGGAAACGGCTGACAGCGCTTTGTTTGGAAAGGAGTATTTCACGCGCGCAACAGCCGGCAACATCTATTTGCACGACTTCGGAATGAGCTGGAAATCACCAACCTACTTCGCTAACGGCAAGCCATTAGCTTATTTAACGGATTTTGCTATTAAGCTTGATTCGGTAGGTCCATCTCAAACGAAAGTATCCATCGAAACGCTGCATCCGCTGGTTTATCATGGCTTCGGCGGCATTGGCGCGCACGGCCCGAGCTTGATAGCGAAGCAAGTCCCCGTAGCCGCATCCAGGCCCGAAGAATGCGCGCTGCTGACTTATCTCATAACGCAACTCCCTACCCCTCCGCCCCTACAACGTGACCCCGATGCCCGGCCCGAGCAGGAAGAACGGCTTGCCCGCCGACAGCAGGTAGCCGCCGCCCAGGTAGAGCGGAAACGTGAGCCGCGCGCCCGTGCGCACCGGCGTCACGGAGCCCAGCACCACGATGCCCAGGTCGCGGCCGGTGGCGCTCTGCGACAGGTTGAAGGCGTTGAGGGCCACGAAGCCCGCCCCGATGCGGTAGGGGCGCTGCCGGTTGATTTTGTCGGGGGCGTAAAAGCTGAGCTGCGCCAGCGTGGCCAGACTGATGCCGCTGAAGCTGCCGTAGCCATCGGTGCCCTGCACCTTCGTGAGCAGGCCCGCCGGGAAGCTCACGTTCACATCGAAGTTGACGTGGCGGCGCAGCACCAATTCTACCTGCTGCGAGTAGCCCTTGGTGCTGTACTGCTTGGCATCGTCGCGCACGGTGATGATGATGCGG
The DNA here is from genome assembly GCF_020012125.1 of Hymenobacter psoromatis. Classification (NCBI taxonomy): domain Bacteria; kingdom Pseudomonadati; phylum Bacteroidota; class Cytophagia; order Cytophagales; family Hymenobacteraceae; genus Hymenobacter; species Hymenobacter psoromatis. The sequence continues at coordinate 732,728 of NZ_JAIFAG010000001.1, read as the reverse complement.
TACCAGGCATCGAGGTCGTAGGTTTTGCGGCCCAGCAGGCTGTTGAGGCTGAAATTACCCGCCTGGCAATCACTACCCTGGTAGTAAGCGTAGCGCGGCGACGCCTCCCCTGGGCAAATAACGAGCTGGTCCACGGTGCGCTGGTCAATGAGATTGCCCTTATCGTCCACGGTGCGCACGTCCATCGTCAGGTATTGGCGGCCATAGAGGTCGCGGCTCTCATCAATGGCGTTGGTATTGAAGCTGAACACCACGTCGGGAATAGTCTTGTCGTAGAGCACCGGGCCGTTGAGCTGGGTAATAGGGCGCGGGCCGTTGCCGTAGTTCACCAGCACGAAGTTGAGCGGGTGGGGCCGCTGGGCCTCCTTCACGCTCAGGGCGAAATCGGTGGGCGCGTTGCCATCAAACACCACTACGCGCCGGCGCACGCTGCTCAGGGGCACCTGCACGCGGTAAATCACCGTTTTCTCGGAGCGCGTAGACGAGTCCGAGGGAATGATATTGGCCCCGTCGAAGTGGTAGCGGCCCTTGAGCAAGGACTCGCCTTCGAGGCGCACGTCCACGGTTTCGCCGGGGTTCATGGTGGTGCTGGTCGTCCAGTCGCCGCCGCGATGCAGCACGCTGAGCGTGGCAATGCGCGGCCGGGGCGTAATGTCGAAATTGGTAATGTACTTGGCCAAATCACCGTCCTTGATGTAGAGGTAGCCGTCGCTCTGGCGGTGAGTATTGTACACCCGCAGCTGGCACAAAACCCGGTCATTCGACAAATAGCTGCGGGTAAACAGCTCGGCCACGAGCGCGCCGCCGGGCTCCTGTTGGCCCTCCACGCGGTAGGTGCGGCGCAGGTCGAAGTTGTGGCCGTCATCCAGAATCAATTCGGTGCCCGTGGTGCGGCCCGCGTCGTCGTAGGTAATGTCCTTGCGGTCGGGGTTGAGGAAGCGCAGGCGGCTGGCGCGCACCACAAAATCGAGGCGCAGCGGCGGCAGCTGGTAGCTGAGGCGACCGGCCCCGTCGAGGTAGGGCCGCTCGGCCTGGGCGCGCACCACCACGGTGTGCGGCCCCAGATTATTGGGCACGAGGTGCAGGAAAAGGCCGTTTTTTTCGCGCGTCAGCTTGTAGTCAATCGCCTGGTCTTTGGTCCACTCGTTGGGCACGCGCACGTTAGCGAGGTTATTCGTGCTCACTTCCAGCACCCGTTCTTCGCCAATAAACAGCTCAGGGTTGGTCAGGCGCGCATCGAGGGTAGTACGGGTCAGGGGTAGCAAGCTCACCAGCTGCGTGGCCCGCGCCGGCCGGCCAGCCGAGTCGGCGGCCGGCGCAAACGCCAGCCGCACGAAGGGCGCGCCCGTGAGGTTGCGAAAGTGAATCATGCCCCGGTACTCACCGCCCGGCCCCGCGATGAGCGAGTCTTGCAGCACAAAATCGGAGGAGGGCAGCAGGCGCGGCGGCCGGGCCCCTGGCCGGCTGGGCACGAGGCGCAGCTCAGCCACCTGGTTGTCGTCGTGGTAATAGAAATAGAGCCGCGGCTCGCCGGCCACGGTCAGCATCTGCTCGCCCAGGCTATAGCGCACCGTGTCGAAAGTAAGCGAGAGGCTGCGCAGCAGCGGGGGGGTAGGGGCCTGCGCGCAGGCCGGGGCCCAGCTGCCTAGCCACAGCACGAGGCCCGCCAGCGCGCTCCGCCAAAATAATATTTTCATGGGCACAAAAGTCCGGCTAGCCCCAGAACGGGGAAAACCAGTGCAAAAAACGGGTATTTTTTATCAACAACGCCAGGCTATCGCTGGCAAAGCCGGCTTTGAGTTGGCTACCTACCCCCAAGCCAGCCGCAAACATCCATCCTTTTTGTTGAGGTTTGCGTGAGCCGACCGGGCTTCATAGTCCACTCATGGCTGGCTGCTTGCCTTTGAGTGAATTTTCCACCCCCTCCTCCGCCTCTTCATGCGCCGCGCTCTATGCCTTGGGCAGCTGGCGGCCCTCCTGCTGCTGGCAGGGCGGGCCAGCCTCGCTACTCCCCTCCCACCCCCCGACTCGGCGCGCACGGCCCCGCCCCGCCTCACGGTGGGCCTAAGCACCGCCAACCGCACCACCTACCTGCAGCGCGCCCCGCAGGCCGCCGACGACCGCGGCTACCTCGGTACCACGCTCACCTACCAGGCCCCGAGCGGCTTCGTCGCGTCGGGCTACCTCAACCACTCCTACGCCTACACCTACCTGCACGAGCCGTTTTACAACTTCGGTGAATTGATGGCGGGCTGGCAGTCGGTGAGCAATTCGGATACGTACTGGACCGTGCAGTACACGCACCTGTTTGCCTACGGCGAGAGTGCGCTGGTGCAGGCTTCGCTGCGCAACGACCTCAGCGCCAGCCTCACGCAGTTTTTTGGGCTGGTTACGGCCAGCGTCAGCGCCGATTTATTTTTGGGCAACAAGACCGACTTTGTGCTGACGCTCAACGCCAGCCACCACTTTCAACTGCCCGTGCTGGCCCACGACACGCTGAGCATCGAGCCTACCGTGGAGTTTGGGGCGGGCAGCCAGCACTTCTACGCCGCCTCTCTGGGCAAGACCACGGTGGTCAAAACCAGGCGCAAAGGCACCACTACCACGTTTACCGAGCCGGCCACGCCGGGCTTCAGCTCGCTGGGCTACACGCTTTCATTGCCGGTCAGCTTCGCGGCCGGGCGCTATGTGGTGGCGGCCACGCCCAGCTACCTGGTGCCGCTGCACATTCCGAATGGCGGCAACACGAGCGCTTTTTTCTACGGCACGCTGGCTGTGAGCCGTACCTTTTGGTAAGCAAAATTTTGCTTACCAAACAGCTAACTCTTATTCTGCGGTAGCCAGGCCTTTATTTTATCGACTAATTGCTGGGGCGAGTCGGCCACGTTGAGGTGCAGGCCGTAGGCGGGCATTTCGAGGGTGGCGAGCTGCGAGTCAAGCATATTGGCCTTCATGTAGCTGTCCTGGCGCGACTCCATGCGTTGCAGCAGCAAAGCCCGGTCGCCGGTCAGGAAAACCCAGTCCAAGGGCTGCTGCGCGCCGGCTTGCAGGGTAGTGCGGTAGCTTTCCTTGAGCGACGAGCAGGCCAGGATGGCCCCTTTATCCTGCTCCCACTGGCCGATATGTTGGGCCAGGTCAGCGAGCCAGCCGGCGCGGTCGGCATCAGTGAGGGGCGTACCGTGGGCCATTTTGTCGATGTTGGCCTGCGGATGAAAGTCGTCGCCGTCGAAGAATGGCAGGCCGGTTTGCTTAGAGAGCAATTCGCCCACGGTCGTTTTGCCGCTGCCCGAAACGCCCATCAGGACAATGATTGGTTTGTTCATGCCCGCAAATAACGACCGCGGATTCAAACTGATTTAACGGATTTCGCGGATACGCCGCTGGCGCGGCTCAACACGGTGTTTTTACCGCTCAGCCGGGCCGGCTACCGCTCGCGGGGCAGGCAGTTGGGGGGCCAAAAGCAAGCCGGTAGGTTTGGGTATTCTTTCACCTCAAACCCCTGGTTGTCATGTTCACTCGCCTGTTTTTTCGCTTGATTTTCGTTGTGGCGCTCGTGCTGGCGCTGCCCGCCGCCCGCCCGGCCCTTGCCCAGACTGCCCCTACCCCCCACCCCGCGTTTAACGTGACCGTGACGGGCCACGGCCGGCCGGTTATTCTTATTCCGGGCCTCACCTGCCCAGGGGCGGTGTGGGACGAGACGGTGGCGCGCTACCGCGGCCAGTACCAGTGCCACGTGGTGTCATTGGCCGGCTTTGGGGGGGTAGGGCCGCAGCAGCCGGTGCCCGCGCACTTGCTGCAAGACACCCGCGACCAGCTGCTGGCCTACATCAAAGCGCAGAAGCTGCGCCGGCCGGTTATCATCGGCCACAGCCTGGGCGGCTTCCTGGCCCTGTGGATGGCCGCCACCGACCCTACGGCCGTGGGCCCGCTCGAAATAGTGGATTCGCTGCCCTTTATTTCGGCCGTTCAAAACCCCGCCGCCACCGCCGAGCTGGCGCGCCCCCAGGCCGAGCAGCTGCGCCAGCAAGTGAGCCAGGGCCACCTGACGCTGACCGCCAGGCGCCAAATGAGCGCGGGCATGGTCACCGACTCGGCCCGCATTACCCAGTTGACGCGCTGGAGCCAGGGCTCGGACCCGGCCACCGTGGCCCAGGCCATGTACGATATGTACACCACCGACCTGCGGGCCGACGTGGCGCGCATCAAGCAGCCGGTGCTGGTGCTGGGCTCGTGGGCGGGCTACAAGCAGTACGGGTCCACTAAGGAGAGCGTGCGCGCCACCTTTACCCAGCAGTACGCGCAGCTGCCTCAAGCCCGCATCGAGCTGTCGGAGGCCGGCCGCCACTTCCTGATGTACGACGATACGGCCTGGTTCTTTGCCCAAACTGATGCCTTTTTGCGGCAGCGGGCAGTGGCGGTGAAGTAGCGCTTAGCACAGCTCCCTACCCCCTCTCTAACCTCATTATCTCCCGCCCATGCTTCCTGCCCAACATGTTGACGCGCTCCGGCTAGAGCTGTCGGTGAAGGCCAAAAACGGCCTCGACTTCATCTTGGCAGCGACGGTGGTGTGGGTGGCCATCGCCTACGTCTGGACGCTGCCCTACCCCCCCGCCCGGCTGGGGTTCCTCACGTTCTTCGTGGGCGCGCCCATGCTGCCGCTGGCCTGGCTTTTTTCGAAGCTGCTGCGCACCACCTGGACCTTGCCGCACAACCCTTTGCAGCCGCTGGGGCTGTGGCTGAATTTTGCCCAGCTGTTTTATTTTCCGTTTTTATTCTTCATTTTTGGCCAGCACCCGGCGTACTTTGTGATGACCTACGGCATCATTACGGGGGCGCATCTTTTTCCCTACGCCTGGTTTTACGATGCCCTCCCCTATGCCTTCGCGGCGGGGCTGATTTCGTTCGGCTGCCTGTTTGTGGGAGTGCGCACGGCGGCTAGCGCGCCCTATTGGGTACCGGTGTTCGTGGCGGGCGCGCTGCTGGGGCTGGCAGCGGCGCTGTGCGGGTCGTATCGGCGGCACGCGCGGGCCTACTACGGCGGCGCGTAGCGGCGGCGTAATCTTGGCTTTTATTCTCCGCTTTCTATGAATCGCCTCACTTCCAACTTCCGGCTGTACTGGCTGCTGCAAGCCCTGGGCTGGGGCCTATGGGGGCTGGTAGGCCTGGTGCTGAGCATGGGTTTCGGGCGGTCTTCCTGGGTATTGATACCCGTAGAGCTGGTAGTGGCCGGCACCATGCTGGCGGCCAGCCACGCGCTGCGCACCTTCGTGCGGCACCATGGCTGGGCGCGCTTGCCGCCGGGGCGGCTGCTACCCCGCCTGCTGGCCATCAACGTAGTAATCGCCCTGGCAGCTACGGTAATAATGAGCGTATTCATCGCGGGAATGCTTTGGCTGTGGCTACCGCAACAGCTGGTTAAGGGCTTCCCGTGGCTACAGTACGTAGGGTATTTCATCACCAATTCGATGGCGCTGTGGCTGTGGTCGGCGGTGTATTTCGGGCTGCATTATTTCGATAATTTCCGGGCGGCCGAAATTGACACCTGGAAGCTGGCCGCCATTGCCCGCGAGGCCGAGCTGCGCACGCTGCAAGCCCAGCTCAACCCGCATTTTCTCTTCAATGGACTGAACAATATCCGGGCCCTGGTGATGGAAGACCCCGCCCGCGCCCGCGCCATGATGACGCACCTGGCCGAGCTGCTGCGCTACTCCATGCAGCGCAACACCCTGGCCCAGGTGCCGCTGGCCACCGAGCTGGAAATCGTGGAAAACTACCTCCAGCTCGAAGCCATGCAGCTCGAAGAGCGCCTGCGCTACACCCTCGACGTGGCCCCCGAGGCCCTGCCCGTGCTGCTGCCGCCCATGACGGTGCAGCTGCTGGTCGAGAACGCCATCAAGCACGGGCTGGCCCCGCGCCCGGCCGGCGGCTGCCTCAGCCTGAGCGCCCAGCTCGACGGGGCGGGCACCGGCCTGCTGGTGGCCGTGCGCAACACGGGCACCTACCAGCCCACGCCCGGCCACCCTGGCGTGGGCGTGCGCAACGTGGGCGAGCGGCTGCGGCTGCTCTTCGGGCCCGCCGCCAGCTTCCGCATCGGCCCCGACCCACTGCGGCCCGATACCGTGCTGGCCGAACTGCGCTTGCCGGTTGGTAAGGAGGTGATGAGGGCTAAAAGAACGTCATCACCTCCTTACCAAAAATGAACGCCTTACTCATCGACGACTCGCGCCTGGCGCGCACCGAGCTGCGCCACCTACTGCGCGCCTTTCCCGACGTGACGGTGGTGGGCGAAGCCCGCCACGCCGACGAGGCGCGCCAGCAGATTCAGGCGCTGCGGCCCGAGGTGCTGTTTCTCGATATTCACATGCCCGGCCAGTCGGGCTTCGACCTGCTGGCTTCGCTGGAAGGGGCCGTGCCGCACGTTATCTTCACCACGGCCTACGACCAGTACGCGCTCCAAGCCTTCGAGGTCAATGCGTTAGACTACCTGCTCAAACCCGTGAGCGAAGCCCGGCTGGCCGCCGCGCTGGCCAAGCTGCGGCCGGCCGCGCCGGCAGCCCCTACCCCCCCACCCGCGCCCGAAGCGCCCGCGCCGCCCCTCACGGCCCACGACCAGGTATTCGTGAAGGACGGCGAGCGCTGCTGGTTTGTGAAGCTGGCCGATATCCGGCTTTTTGAAATCAGCGGCAGCGCCACGCGGGTGTATTTTGAGCAACACCAGCCGCTGATAGCGCGCAGCTTGCAGCAGTTGGAGGCGCGCCTCGACCCCAAGGTATTCTTCCGGGCCAACCGCCAGCAAATCATCAACCTGCAGTGGATTGCGGGTATTGAGCCGTGGTTTAGCAACACGCTCAAAATCAGCCTACGCCACGGCCCCGACGTGGAAATATCACGCGCGCAGTCGGGGCTGTTTCGGGAGTTGATGAGTCTGTAGGGTGCGGGGCTTGCCCCCGCCCGGCTACCGCACGGCACTGGCGTGGTGCCTTCCGGCTACCGCGCGGCCGTGGGCAAAACACCTTCTTGGCACGCCAGCGCGAACGCCGCGTAGTCGGCCGCCACCACGGCCTGCGCCTGGGCCGCGAAGCCGAGCACGGCGGCGCGCCACGCGCCTACCCCCTGCCCGAAGGCCTGAAGCGCGTCGGGTCCGGCCGCGCCGCGGTGGCCGGCCGCCCGCAGGTGCGCCCAGGCCAGCAGGTGGCCAAAATCGGGTAGCGCAGCTTCAAAGCCCGCCGCGTCCTGGGTGAAATTGCTAAAGTCCAGCTTGTCGGCCACCGGCTGCAGGGCCCGCAGCACAAAGGGCCGCCCGCCCAGCTCCAGCGGCTGCAGCAGGGCCGGGCACACCGCCTGCAAGTAGCCCTGCGCCGCCACCACGCGGGCCGCCTCGGTAGGCCACGCGGGCTGCGGCACCGGGCAAAACGGCGCGGGCGCGGCCGGCAGCGCCAGCTTGAGGTCGAGCAGCCGGGGCAGCTTGCCGGCGTGGCGGCTTTTGGCCAGCAGCGCGTAGCGGGGCACGCCCAGGCTGCCTACCCCGGCAATGCGCCCGGCCACGTCGAGCAGCGGCCCGCAGGGCGGCTGGGGCTGGGCCAGCCGCCAGCTCTCTACGGCGCGCAGCACGGCCAGCGCCTCAGCGGGGGGTAGGGGGCGCAGGGCAGCCGACTTGTGGGCGCGGAAGTGCCAGCCGCCGTGCCGGCTGGCGCGGCCGGCCAGCAGCTCGCGCGGCCGGCGCTGCTGCACGTTATGGAGCAGCTGGCGCACCAGGCCCCATGCGGTGGCTCGTTCCAATAAATAGGCTTTGCCGGTGGCCAGCGCGGCGGCGTAGGCGGCCAACAGGGTTTCGGCGTGGGTCTGCTGGGCGGCGGGGGGTAGGCCAAAGTGCGCGGCGGCCAACCGCACGCTTACCAGCAGGCGGCCCACATCCCAGCTTAGCGGCCCTAGCACGGCTTCATCAAAGTCGTTTAAATCGAAATAAACCAGTCGGTTATCGCCCCGATACGAGCCAAAGTTTTCGATGTGCGCATCGCCGCAGAGCCAGCCCACCGGCCCGCCGGCCAGCGCGGGCGCGGCCCCAAAGCGGGCGTAGTAGAGCGGCGCGCTCCCCCGAAAAAACGCCAGCGCATCGGCCTGCATCCGGTGGTAGCGGATAGGCAGCAGCGCGGGCACCCGCCCAGCATCGTGCAGCTGAAAAAACGCGGCGAGCGCGCCGGGCGTGGCGGCAATATCGGCAGCAGGCATGGGTAGGGCAGGAAATAAGCGCAACTTATATCAGCCATACTGAGCATTGCCTGAACGCGCTACGCCGGGCCTACTTAAGCCGGCCGCAGCAACACCCGCGCGGGTGCGCCATCGCTGCCCGCTATTTTGAGAGGTAGACACAGCAACTCGTAGTCGCCGGGCGCGATGTGCTGCAAGGCCAAGCCTTCAATCACGCAAATGCCCGCGTCGAGCAGCGCGTGGTGGGCCTCGGCCTTCCCCACCGAGAGGTAATCCACGCCCACGCACACCACGCCCGCATCGCGCAAGTAGCGGGCCGCATCGCCATCCAGCGCCACAAAATCAGGCTTGAACGGCTCGGTGCTCCACTCACTATCCGAGATGCGGGTTTTGAACAGCAGCCGCGCGCCCGGCTTAATAGCCAGCTTTTGCACCTCGGCTAGGCTGATGCTTTTCGGGTCTTGGATGGCTACCACAGTGGCCGGGCCTATGAGGCGGCCCAGGTCTAGGGTCGTGGTGTCGCCGGCGCCGGTCGTGAAGTGCAGCGGCGCATCGACGTGGGTGCCGGTGTGGGCGCTCAGGTGCAGCTCGGTCACGTTGGCGGCGTCGCCGCGGTCCTGGCTCAGGGTGCGCTTGACGGTCACGCCGAGGTTATCGGGCCAATGCACCATCTGGTCGCGGATAGTCGTGGTGGCATCGAGCCAGGGAGCGGGGGTAGGCATGTTTCTACTAACTAACAATGAATGACTAATCGCGCCGAGCGCTTCCGCGTCCTCCGCGAAATTTTCCGCGGCTTCTGCGGTCCAAAAAACGCTCGCGCCTACTTGCGGTTTTCATAATGCGACTCAATGGTGTAGTGCGGCAGCAGGAGCTTGGCGACCAGGCCCGTCCAGCCAGTTTGGTGGCTGGCGCCGAGGCCCTCGCCGGTATCGCCATTGAAGTACTCGTTAAAGAGCACGTAGTCGCGGAAATTAGGGTCGTTTTGAAAAATGTCGCGGGTGCCGAAGCAGGCGCGGCGGCCGGTTTTTTCGTCGCGCAAAAACAGCCGGTTGAGGCGCTGCGCCAGCTCGTCGGCCACGTCCAAAATGGTGACGTAGTTGCCCGAGTTGGTCGGGCACTCCACCTTAAAATCGTCGCCGTAATAATGATAAAAACGCTGCAACGACTCCACAATCAGAAAGTTAACCGGAAACCAGACCGGCCCGCGCCAGTTGGAGTTACCCCCAAACATGTCGCTCTGCGACTCGGCCGGCTGGTAGTTCACCACGAAGGCCGTGCCGTCCGCTTTATAGACGTAGGGATTATCCAGATATACCCGCGAGAGGCTGCGAATGCCGTGGTCAGACAGGAATTCGTTGGGGTCCAGCATCCGGAATAGCAGGCGCTTCATGCGGTGGCCGCGCAGCAAGCTTAGCAGGCGGCGCGCGCCCTTGCCGGGCTCCTGCCAATGGCTCACCAAGTCGGCCAGGCCGGGGCGGTTAGTAAGTAGCCAGTTCATGCGGGCCAGAAATATGGGCGCGCCCATCAGCACGTCCTCATCCAGCACTTCCACCGCGAAGAGCGGAATCAGGCCCACCATTGAGCGCACTTTCAGCAGTTCGTGGCCGCCGCCGTCGGGCTTGTTGAGGGCATCGTAGTAAAACTCATCCTCGTCGTCCCAAAGGTCCAGCGCAGTGTTGCCCACGTTGGTCATAGCTTCGGCGATATAGAGAAAATGCTCGAAAAACTTGCACGCCAAATCCTGGTACACGGGGTTGGTCTGGCTCAATTCCAGCGCGATACGCATCATATTGAGCGCAAACATGGCCACCCAGGCCGTGCCGTCGGCCTGCTCCAGCGTGCCGCCGAAGGGCAGCGGCGCTGAGCGGTCGAACACCCCGATATTATCCAGCCCCAGAAAGCCGCCCTCAAAAATATTGTGCCCGTCGCGGTCCTTGCGGTTCACCCACCACGTGAAATTGAGCAGCAAACGGTGGAACACGGTTTCCAGAAAAGCCACGTCGCCGGCATCGCCGCGCTGCTTCTGGTCAATCTTGAACACCCGAAACGTGGCCCAGGCGTGCACCGGCGGGTTCACGTCGGAGAAATGCCACTCGTAGGCCGGCAGCTGGCCGTTGGGGTGCATGTACCAATCGTGGCACAGCAGCCGCAGCTGGCTTTTGGCAAATTCCGGGTCGAGCTGCACCAGCGGCAGGCAGTGAAAAGCCAGGTCCCAGGCCGCGTACCAGGGGTATTCCCAGGTATCGGGCATCGAGATAATGTCGTAGTTGGTCAGGCTTTTCCACTCCGCGTTGCGGCCGTTCAGCCTCTCGGGCGGCGGCGGGGGTAGGGCCGGGTCGCCGGCCAGCCAGCGCGGCACATCGTAGTCGTAGAACTGCTTACTCCACAGCATCCCGGCATACGCCTGGCGCTGCACCAGACGCGCATCGGCCTCGGTTATTTCCTGCTGAAGCTCGGCGTAAAACTCATCGGCCTCGTGCTGGCGCTGCGCGAGGATTTTCTCAAAATCGGCGAAGGGCGCGGTCAGGCCCGCCGGGCCCAGGCGCAGGCGCACCTGCCGGATTTCGCCGGGCTGCAAGGTGATGGTGTAGTGGGCAGCGGCCTTGGTGCCAGTGCGCGCCGGGTTCACGGTACCCTGCTTTTTATCAACTACATAACCATTAATGCCATCCTTGTAAAACTGCTCGCCCGACGGGTGCCCGTCAATGCGCTCCACGTTGGTGTGGTTGTCGCAAAACAACAGTTCGGCCGGGTCGTTCAGGTACCAGGTCAACTCGCCCAGCTCGCGACGACTGACTTGCACCGACGTGTTGCTCAGCGCTTTAAGACTAGGGCGGTAATCGTCGTAGCCCCAGGTCCAGGTGTTGCGAAACCAGAGTTGCGGCAGCACGTGCAACGTGGTGGCCTCCGGCCCGCGGTTCACGATGGTGTACTGAAAAAGCAGGTCGTCGGCATCGGCTTTGGCCATCTCCACGAACACATCGTAGTAGCGGCTTTCGTTGAAAATACCCGTATCAAGCAGCTCGTATTCGGGCTGCTGGCGGGTGCGGGCACCGTTTTCCTTCACCAGTTCTTCGTAGGGAAAAGCAGCTTGTGGGTACTTATAGAGCAGCTTTTGGTACGAATGGCTAGGTGTAGCATCGAGGAAGTAGTACAGCTCCTTCACGTCCTCGCCGTGGTTGCCCTGCGGCCCGCTCAGGCCGAATAGCTGCTCCTTTAGAAAAGGGTCCTGCCCGTTCCAGAGCGCGATGCTCAGGCACAACAGCTGCTGCGTGTCGCAGAAGCCGGCCAGGCCCTCCTCGCCCCAGCGGTAGGCGTAGGAGCGGGCCATGTTGAAGTTGGTATAATTCCAGGCATCGCCGCCAGCCGAGTAGTCCTCGCGCACCGTGCCCCACTGCCGCTCCGAGAGGTAGGAGCCATAGTGCCGCCAGTCTTTCTTCCCCGTATTTGCTTCTTCGAGGCGTTGATTTTCAGCGTTCATGAATTAGATAATGTCATTGCGCTCGCAATGACAAATGGTGCATTAAACAGTCCTGCCCTACCCCCCTGTGGCAAAGCCAGGGTACAGGGTCATGCCGCCATCCATAAAAATGGTTTGGCCAGTGATGTAGTCGGCCTCGTCGGAGACGAGCCAGGCGGCGAGCTGGCCAATATCTTCGGGCTCGCCCACGCGGCCGTAGGGAATGAGCATCAGCAGCTTGGCTTCGGCTTCGGGGGTAGCCCAGGCCGAGGTGTTGATGGGCGTTTTGATGGCACCCGGCCCGATGGCGTTCACCCGGATTTTCTGGGGGGCCAGCTCCTGGGCCGAGCTTTTCATCAATTCCATAATGCCGCCCTTGCTGGTGGCGTAGTTGACGTGGCCGGCCCACGGAATAACCTCGTGCACGCTACTCATGCATATCATCTTGCCCAGGGCCTTGCTCACGTCGGGCTGCGGGCCGCGCCGGATAAATTCGCGGGCACCTTCGCGCAGGCACAAAAACTGACCGGTCAGGTTCACGTCGAGCACTTTTTGCCACTGCGCCACGCTCATGTCCACGAACTTGGCATCGACCTGAATACCCGCGTTGGCCACCACAATGTGCAAGGTGCCGAAGTGGTCCACGGCCTGCTTGAACATGGCCTGCACCTGGTCCTCCTTGCTCACGTCGGCCTGAATGGCCAGGGCCACGCCGCCCGCGTCGGTGATTTCTTTCACCACGGCATCGGCCGCGTCGGAGTTACCGATGTAGTTGACGACGACGCCGGCCCCGTGGGCGGCCAGGGACTTAGCCACGGCCGCGCCGATGCCGGAGCTGGCCCCGGTGACGAGGGCAAATTGCCCCGACAGGCGGGACGAAGTGGGGGTAGGCATGAAAGAAAGAGAGAATAAGGCGAAAATTTACCGCGCCAACCGGCGGGGCTGCCCGGTAAGACGCGGTTTGGCCGGCGCAGGTTTTCGGCGGTGCGGCTTATTCTTAAAGCTCATCTACCCTTCACCATCGCAGGTCGGATTATTGCCCGTCGCGGTGGGCACTGAGGCTGCACTTTTGGCGTTGAAGTTCGGCCAGGCGGGAGAGTTTATTGGGTCCAGACGTTACTTTTAGCGCCTCCTACCCCCCGCTCAACGGCTAAGCCCCCGATTTAACTGATGCGCACTTTCTTGCTCGGATTTCTCCTCACGGCCGCCACGCTGGCCAGCTCCGCCTTGGTAGCCCAGACGCTACCCGACGTGGTGGTGCTGGGGCACCGGGGCGGCAAGCGCGTGGGCGTGCTGCGGCAGCTGGGCCTGAGCCCCGCTCAGGAAGCGCGCATTGCCACGGTGCTCGATGAGGAGCAGGCCGAGCGCAAGCAGCGCCTCACCCACCGCCCCGACGAAACCGAGCACGCCGCCCGCCTGGCCCGCGCCGCCGATTTTGAAGTCAAGATTCAGGCCGCGCTCACGCCCGCCCAGCGCGAGCACTACCAGGAGCTGCGCGGCCTGCGGCCCCCGCGCCAGCAACTACCCGAAATGCAGGTGCCCGGCGCTACCGTGCGGTAAAATGGAAAGACGCGCAGGGTTGCATTGCTCCGGGTAATAACTACTTCAGCTCCAGCGGCTCAGGAACTGCTGGAAGGCTTCCTTGTACTGCTCGCCCACAGGAATCGTCTCCGTGCCGATTTGCACGGTGAGGCGGCGCACGGCCTCAATCTTGTCCAGGGCCACGATGAAGGAGCGGTGGATGCGCAGGAAGCGCCGGGCGGGCAGCTTTTCTTCCATTGCCCGCAGGCTCATCAGCGAAAGCAGGGCGCGGGGCGTGCTCTTGAGATGCACCTTCACGTAATCTTTCAGGCCCTCCACGTAGCGGATATCGGCCAGGGCCACGCGCACGAGCTGGTATTCCACTTTTAGAAAAAGGTAGTCTTCCTCGGCGGGAGGGGTAGGCGCGGCCTCGGCCGGGGCGGCGCTGCCCGCCGCCAGCTCGGCATAGGCGCGGGCTTTGGTAGCGGCGCGCAAAAACTCCTCGTAGTTGAAGGGCTTGACCAGGTAATCGAGCGCATCTACCTTATAGCCTTCCAGGGCGTACTGCGGGAAGGCGGTGGTGAACACGATGCGCGGCGGGGCGGCCTGCTGGCCCAGCACGCGCGCCAGCTCCAGGCCGGTCAGCTCCTGCATCTGAATGTCGAGAAAGGCCACGGCCACCGGCTCGGCCAGCTCGTGCAGCCCTTGTAGCGCCTCCACGCCGCTGCCGTAGCGGCCCAGCAGCTTCAAAAAGGGCGTTTGCTCGATGAAGGTGCAGAGTAAGGCGAGCGCTAGGGGCTCATCGTCTACGGCAATACAGGTGATGGTCATGGTTAATTATGAAGCAGTTGTCATGGCGAGCCTGCGAAGCAATCTTTCCTTCACGGGCGCGCCGTTGGCCTGGCAAAGTGCATACGCCAAGGAAAGATTGCTTCGCAGGCTCGCCATGACAGGCGATTACTAACGAAAAACAAAAATCAACCCGCAATCCCCAGCTCCAACTTCACCTCAAACTCGTTATCGGGCGTGTGCTCCGTTACTTGCAGCGCGTAGTGGCCGGGGTAGAGCAGGTCGAGGCGGCGGCGGGTGTTGGCCAGGCCGATGCCGTTGGAGCCGGCCAGGTCGGTACTAAGCTTGGCGAAGAGCGTGTTGCGCACCTCAATATCGAGCTGGCCGGGCGCGGGCTGGCGCAGACTGATGTAGATGCGGCTGGCCTGGGTAGCGGCCACGCCGTGCTTAAAGGCATTCTCGACGAAGGGCAGCAGCAGCATGGGCGCAATGCGCGCCTCGCTCACCGGCTCGGGGTGCTCAAATACCACCTGCACGCGGTCAGTGAGCCGGAGCTGCATGAGGTTGATATAATCCTGAATAAAAGCCACTTCCTGGCTGAGCAGGGCCTCGCCGCTGGCCGTGTCGTAGAGTACGTAGCGCATCATGCGCGAGAGGCGGTGCAGGGCGGCCCGCGCCCGCTCGCCATCAATGAGCGTGAGTGAGTAGATGTTGTTGAGGGTATTGAAGAAGAAGTGCGGATTAATCTGAGCCTTGAGCAAAGCCAGCTCGGCTTCCACGCGCTGCTGGTCGAGGCGTTCGCGCAGGCGGGCTTCCTGCTGCCAGTGCTGCACCATCGTGATGGCCGTGGCGATGCCCAGCACCAGCAGCGTGATGAGCAGGTTCACCAAATCGAAGCGGTTGCCGAGGACCGGCCGCCCCGCCCCGGTTGGCCGGGGCGGCCGGGGTAGGCGGCCGGCGGCCGCGTCGGCGGCATGAAAAGCCTCGCGCATTAGTTCGGGTAGGTGCAGGGCCTGCTCCAGGGCGCTGCTCAGGAGCAGCACCGTGGCCGCCGTGCCCGCCAGCGCCAGCACAAACCAGCCATTGCGCCCGCGCAGCAGCAGGCGCGGCACGCTCACGCGGGTGGTGAGATAGAAGGCAGCCAGCCACATCAGGAGCAGCACGCCCTGCTTCGCCCAGTACTGCGTGGGTAGTACCACGTGGCCCGCCGAGGGCTGAAACAGCAGCAGCGCCAGCGCCAGCAATCCCCACGCCAGCACGTGGATGAGGGGCGTGAGCACGCGCTGAAAAGCAGTAGCAGGCATGAGAAAGGCGGGAGAAGGCTGCCAAAAGTAGGGCCCGCCCACCGCCTACCCCCCCGCCTACCGACCAGCGGGCGCAATCTGCCGACCGCCCCGCCGCTTTTGCCGCCCGGCCGGAGCGCGGGATTTCACCGGGCTTTAACTTTACTCGGTCTTCCCACCCTATTCTTGTTTGTATATGCTACGTTGGCTCCTGCGCTTCGGGGCTGGGCTGGCCATGCTGGCCGGCCTGGCCGGCAGCGCCCCGGCCCTGGCCGGCCCGCAGCCCGCCCGCACCGAGGACACCCTGGTAACGGCGGCCGCGCGCCCGGCCCAGTTTCTGGAAGACCACTTTTACAGCGTGCTGGAAGACCCCGGCGGCCTCCTGCCGTTGCGCCTGGTCAGCAGCCCGGCCTATGCGGGGCGCTTTGCTACGCTGGCCGGCACCCGCCAGCCGCCTAACAACCAGCACCCGCGCAGCACCTACTGGCTGCGCTTTACGGTGCGCCCGGCCCCCGGCCCGCTCACCGACTGGTACCTGGAGCTGTACGACCCGCACATTGGGGCCGCTACGCTGTTTCGGCCGCGGCCGGGTGGTGGCTACGATAGCCTGGTGGCCGGGGCCAACCGCCCCTTCAGCACCCGGCCGCAGCCTTATAAGAACTTTCTCTTCGCCCTACCCCAGCACCTTGGGCCGGCCGCTACCTACTACCTGCGGCTGCGCTCCGACACGCCCACCAGCTTCCGGGCCATGCTACACAGCGGGGCCGACCTCATCCCGGAGCTGAGCTTGCAGTACTGGCTGCTGGGCGGCTTCTACGGCATCCTGCTTATCATGGTGATGTACAACTTGTTTCTGTATTTTTTTCTTCAGGAAAGGTCGTACATCTACTACGTGCTCTACGTGTTGAGCGGGGCGCTGCTTTTTCTTTCGGAAGACGGGCTGGGGTTTCAGTACCTGTGGCCGGCCGCCCCTGGCTTCAACCATTTTATCGGGGTAGCCGCGCCGGTACTGCTGCTGCTCACCTTCAGCCAGTACGCGCGGGCCTTTCTGGAAACGGCCGCCCGCCGGCCGCGCCTCGACCGGGCCATCCGCTGGGTGGTGCTGGGCAGCGGAGGGCTGCTGGTGCTCGATGCGGCCGTGGTGCACTCGGGCTTCAGCTTCTGGCTGTATTTGCTGCCCTACGGGCTGCTCTACTACGCTGCCTGGCAGGTGTGGCGCGGGGGTCTGGACTCGGCACGCTACCTGCTGCTGGCCCAGGCGCTGGTGGCGGGCAGCCTGGGATTCTTGATTTCGCGCAAGCTGGGGCTGGAGTTTTACAACAACGCCTACACCGTGTACAGCCTCAACGTGGCCTTCGTGATAGAGGTGGCCGTGCTGAGCTACGCGCTGGCCGATAAGATTAAGGGCCTCATGGACACCACGCTGCACTCGCAGCGCCGCCTGCTGAAGCAGCTCCGCAAAAAGCACCAGGCGCAGGCGCTGCTGGTAGAGCAGCTGCACGAAAACCAGGCCCTCAAAGACCAGCTCAACACCGAGCTGGAGGCCCTGGTGGCCCGCCGCACCGACGAGCTGCGCGGGCAAAACGATACCATCGCGGCCCAAAACCGCGAGCTGCTGGAGCGCAACAGCCTGCTGGCCTTGCAGTCGGCCGCCATCGAGCAGCTCAACCGCGACCTGCGCCGCGACCTGCGCGACCAGAAGGAGGCCCGCCTCGAAGCCCGCGACTTCGACTTCGGCGAGTTCAGCCAGCTCTATCCCGATAAAGACGCCTGCCTGCGCTACCTCGCCGACCTGAAGTGGCAGCACGGCTACCAGTGCCGCAAGTGCGGCCACGAAAAGAGCTGCGAGGCCCGCGAGCCCTACGCCCGCCGCTGCACCCGCTGCCGCTACGTAGAGTCGGCCACCACCGGCACGCTGCTGCAAAAGTGCAAGTTTCCGATGGTGAAGGCGCTCTACGCGGTGTTTCTGCTGCACGCCCATCAGGGCCGCTACGCCCCCGCCGAGCTGGCGCGGGTACTGGAGCTGCGCCCGGCCACCACCTGGGCATTTGCCCAAAAAGTACTGGCCGCCTTGCAGCGCCGGGCTCAGGCTCTCGACTACGATGCGAGTGAGCCCTGGACCCATGTGCTGCTGGACGCCACCGCCGATGCCGAGTCCGAGGAATTGCAATCAGCCGAAGCCCAGTAAGCTCCCAGCTTAGATTCCGGCAACGATTGCGAAAACGGCGGGGGTAGGTGGGCCGCGGGTCTGAGCGCACGTTTTTTTTTGCCAGAAAGCCCGCGGCTACCCATTGTTTTTTAGCTCGCGGGCCCGGCTGGCCGATAGTGCTGTTAGGGAATGGCAGCCCCATAATCGGCGAAGGATGGTTGTGCAGTAAGCGTAAAGCGGCGGGAAGACGGAAGCGGAAAAAGGGCGAAAGCGGGGCGAGAGAGGCATTTTTAGGCTTGCATTTGCTGAACACAAGCTGCTAGCTTTGAGCCACTCTAGTGGTAGTTGCCCTCTTTCCCACCCTCTTTTCATGAAAAGAAAACTATTCCCTTTGGGCTCGCTGCTCCGCCACTCGGCGGTAGTGCTGGCCTGCGGACTACCTGCCGGCGTGGCCTTCGCTGCGCCCCCGCGCGCTACCCCGGCGCGGCCGGCCCGCCACCCGGCGGCCACCATCCCGGTGAAGGGCCGGGTGACCGGGGCCGATGGCACGGGCCTACCCGGCGTGACGGTACTCGTGCGCGGCACCAGCACCGGCACTACTACCGGGGTCGATGGCTCCTTTAGCTTCAGCGCGCCCGAAAACAGCACCCTACTCTTTAGCTTCGTGGGCTTCGTATCGCAGTCAGTGGTGCTCACCAGTGCCAACGCCGCCGACGTGGCCGTGACGCTGCGCGAAACGGCCCAGGGCCTGGGTGAGGTAGTGGTAGTGGGCTACGGCACCCAGCAGCGCGCCGACGTGACCGGGTCCATCTCCACGGTGTCGGGCGCGGCCATTGCCAGCCAGCCGGTGGCCGACCCTACCCAGGCCCTGCAAGGCCGGGCGGCCGGCGTAACGGTAACCCAGAACTCGGGCGCGCCGGGTGGGGCGGGCGGCACCTCAGTGCGCATCCGGGGCATCTCGTCGGCGGGTAACAACTCGCCCCTGTACGTGGTGGATGGCTTCCCGCTGCCCACTTCCGATGCCAACGGCAACGCGGTAGAAAACCAGCTTAACTCCATCAACCCCAACGATATCGAGAGCATTGACGTGCTCAAGGATGCCTCGGCCACGGCCATTTATGGGGTGCGGGCGGCCAACGGGGTCGTCATCATCACCACCAAGCGGGGCAAGGCCGGCAGCGCCAACATCTCGGTTGATGGCTATCGGGGCTTCCAGCAGGTGTGGCGCAAGCTCGATTTGCTGAACTCGCAGCAGTACGCTACCATCAACAACGAGAGCCTGTTGGCGGCCGGGCAACCTATCAATCCTAAGTACGCTGACCCCACGGCGCTGCCCGTGAACACCGACTGGCAGAAGGCGGTGTTCCGGCCCACGGCCGTGATTCAGAGCTACAATATCTCGGCCAGCGGGGGTAGCGACAAGGCCCGCTACGCGCTGAGCGCCGGCTATTTTCAGCAGGATGGCACGCTCAATGGCTCTAATTTTGAGCGCTTTACGATTCGGGCCAACGGCGACATCACGCTCAATAAGTACGTGAAGGTGGGCAATAGCTTGGCCATCACCCACCAGCAGGACCGCCAACTGGATACCGGTAACAGCGAGTTTGGGGTGCTCAACAACGTGATTCAGCTGCCGCCCACCATCCCGGTGTACAACCCCAACGGCACTTATTATGAGCCCACCGCCACGGCCGACAACTTCATCGAGCCCAACCCGGTGCTGCAATCGCTGATTACCAACGCCAAGTTCAGCCGCAACCGCATCATCGGCTCGGTGTTCGCGGAGGTGGAGCCGCTCAAGGGCCTGCGCTTCCGCACCAACGTGGGGGCCGACCTGATTTTTGACAACCGGAATCAATTTACGCCCTCGCTCGGCCCCAACTCACCCCGTAACTCGGTGGCCGGGGCACTTTCCGAGACCAACTACAATCCGACGTATCTGATTGAGAACACGCTGACTTACACCCACACCTTCGCCGAGCACCACCACCTCACGGCGCTGGCGGGGCAGTCGGCGCAGCAGTTTCAGTACATGTACACGAACGCTTACCGCTCGGGCTTCGTCAACAATACGCTGCAAAACATCAACGCCGGGCCGGCTTCCAACCCCGCCTACCCCGTCACGAACGCCGGCATCGGCATCGAGCCGATTACGGACCGGCTGGCCAGCTACTTCGGGCGCGTCAACTACGACTTCGCGGGCAAGTATCTGCTCACGGCCACGGCCCGCCTGGATGGCACCTCGCAGTTTGCGCCGGGCTACCAGTTCGGCTTCTTTCCGGGGGCTTCGGTGGGCTGGCGCATCTCGGAGGAGAGCTTCATCAAGGATATTCCGGTTATCAGCAACCTGAAGCTGCGCGGCGGCTACGGCAAGGTAGGTAACCCGCTGAACGCTGGGCGCTTCGCCTACCTGGCTACCATTAATTCGGGCATCAGCTACCCCTTCGGCACCACGGTGTTTCAGGGGGCGGCCCCCACCCGCGGGGCCAATGAGCTGCTGCGCTGGGAGAATAACTACCAGGCCGACCTGGGCCTGGACGTGGGCCTGTTTGGCAACCGCGTGGAGCTGTCGGTGGACATCTACAACCGCCGCTCGCCCAACCTCATCAGCAACGTGCCGCCGACGCTGGTGTCGGGCACCTACGAGCAAGTGCCGACCAACGCCGTCAGCTCGCGCAACAACGGCATCGACCTCTCCTTGAACACCCGCAATCTGGTGGGCGGGGATAATAGCGTGGGTTGGACGACGGGCCTCGTGTTCTCGGCTTATCGCAACCGGATTCTGAACCTGAATGTGGCCACGCCCTTCAACGGCACCGTGACCCGCACGGGCACGGCCATCTCGCGCTTCGACCAGAACTCGTCCATCGGCTCGTTCTACGGCTACGTGGCCGACGGACTGATTCAGACCGCCGATGAGTTGGCCGCCCTCAATAAGAACGCGCCGGGTGGCATTTACCAGTTCTCGGGCACGGCTCCAGGCGACATCAAGTTCCGCGACATCAATGGCGACGGGGTAGTAAACGACCAGGACCGCGTATTCATTGGCAACCCCAACCCAAACTTCACCTTCGGCGTCACCAACACGGTGAGCTACCGGGGCTTCGACCTCACGGCCTTCGTGCAGGGCTCGGAGGGGGGTAAGATTTACAACCTGAACCGGGTGTATACCGAGGGTGGCCTCTACAGCAACGGCAACAGCAGCACCCGCGTGCTGGGCCGCTGGACCGGCCCCGGCACCAGCACCGACGTGCCCCGCGCCATTGCCGGCGACCCCAACCAGAACCTGCGCGTGAGCAGCTACTTCGTGGAAGACGGCTCCTACGTGCGCCTCAAGATGCTGACGCTGGGCTACAACTTCGCCAAGCCGCTCATCAGCCGCTTTGGGGGCCAGACGCTGCGCGTGTACGCCACGGCTCAGAACCTGGTGACGCTAACCAAATACACCGGCTACGACCCCGAAATCGGCAGCCAGGCCGGGGCCTTCGGCATCGACCGGGGCATTTTCCCGCAGGCGCGCGTGTTCACCGCCGGCCTGAATATTGGCTTTTAATTAAGAATTAGAAATTATGAATTGGCAAGTGCGAGTTGAAATAGGTAGCTAACGCCAAGCGCTTTTTCAATTCATAACTTCTAATTCATCATTCATAATTCTTCTCCCTACCCCACCCATGCACTCTCTCCCTACTAAACTCACGGCCGGCGCGTTGCTGGGCCTGGCGCTGCTCGGCGGCTGCGGCAAGAAATACCTGGACCTCCAGCCGGTGGACCAGATTACGACCCAGAACTTTTACCAGACCGAATCCGATGCTTTGCAGGCCGTAACGGCCTGCTACTCGCAGCTGGGGGTAGGCGGGCAGTATAACTACGCGCTCTGGGGCATTGGCGAGATTATGTCGGACAACTCCTTTACTGGGGGCGGCGGCGGCGGCGACGGGGCCGAGGAGATTCAGCTCGACTTTTTCAACATCCCGACTACCAACCCAATGGTGGGCCGCCTGTGGGGCGGCTGCTACGTGGGCATCGGCACCTGCAACCAGGTGCTGCAAAAAGTGCCCGGCATTGCCGGCATGAACGAGGCCATCCGCAAGCGCAGCCTGGGCGAGGCGCAGTTTCTGCGGGCCAAATATTATTTCGACTTGGTGCGGGCCTTCGGCGACGTGCCCCTGATTCTGGTGCCGCCGGCCAGTCCGGCCGATGCGCAGATTCCGCGCGTGCCCGCCGCCCAGATTTACGCCCAGATTGAGACCGACCTACTGGCCGCCATCGGCAACCTGCCCGGCAGCTACGGCGGCACCGACCTGGGGCGGGCCAGCAAGTGGGCCGCCACCGGCCTGCTGGCTAAGGTGTACCTGACCGAAGGCAAGCTGGCTGAGGCCGCCACCCAGGCCGACGCCGTGATTGCCGGCTCGGGCAAGAGCCTGTGGGCTAACTATGGCGATAACTTCCAGGTAGCCAACGAGAACGGCCAGGAGTCGCTGTTTGAGGTGCAGTACGTGAACGGCCTGAACCAGTACATCGTGGATGGGCTGGGTTTCGTGGGCAACGAGTTTTTTGCGCCCCGCGGCCAGGGCCTGGTGCCCCAGGGTGGCTACGGCTTCAACGTGCCGGAGCTGGAGTTTGTGCAGGGCTACGAGGCCGGCGACAAGCGCAAGGCCGTCACCATCTGGGCTCCCGGCGACCTCTACCCCGCCGGCAGCGCCACCACGGCCCAGCCCGCCTCGCTGCCCGGCTCGCCCTACGGCTTCAACTGCAAAAAGTGGTTTGTGGGCAAGGTGAACACCAACGTCTGGGACTCGCCGCTGAACTTCCCGGTGCTGCGCCTTTCCGAGATGTACCTGATTAAGGCCGAGGGCCTGGGGGCAACCCAGGCCGGCTTCGACGCGCTGAATGTGGTACGCACCCGCGCCGGCCTACCCCCCCGCAGCGCCGCCAACACCCCCGACTTCAAGGCGGCCGTGGTGAAGGAGCGGCGCTACGAGCTGGCCTTTGAGGACGACCGCTGGTTTGACCTCAAGCGTACCAACAACCTGGTTACCAACCCCCAGCTACTGGCCAAAGGTATTAAGCCCTTCAATATCGTGCTGCCCATTCCGCAGAGCGAGCGCGATGCCAACCCGCAGCTGGTGCAAAACCCAGGCTATTAATTTTTTAAGCTGATAGCCTCTCCTTCATTTCCCACCCGACATTCCATGTTTACTTCTACTCGCAAACTCGGCCTGGTGCTGGCCGGTGCGGCGGCGCTGGCGGCCTGCCGCAAGGAGGGCGTTACCAGCCTCGACGGGGTCATCCCTACCCCTGCTTTTACGGTGGCCCTCAATACCACGCAGTTTCCGGTGGTGGCCACGTTCACCAACACCACCACCGACGCCTTTCTCTACCAGTGGGACTTTGGCGACGGCTCGCCGCTGGCTTCGGGCCAAAACGTAACCCACACCTACAAGACGCCCGACACCTACCGCGTGAAGCTGACGGCCGCTGGCCGCGGTGGCAGCAGCAGCTCGCCGCAGCTGCCGGTCACGATTCCGACCGTTTGCGGCAATGCGGGCTACGCGGTGCTCACGGCCTGCGGCGGCACGGGCGCTACCTCCTGGACGCTCTCGGACCAGCCGGGGGCGGTGGTGAAGCTGGCGGCCGACGGGGCGGTGCTCTCCACCTCGCCCGTGCTCAACGCCTGCCAGCTCGACGACGTGTTTTCGTTCACTAATAGCTTTACCTACGCCTACGATGCGGGTGCGGGTACCTACGCCAACGGTACCTGCGGCGCGCCGCTCAGCGGCAACTCCGACTTCGTGTATAAGCCCAACGGCACGCTGGGGCAGATTATCCTGCTGGGTAATAAGTCCTTCATTGGCCTGCCCGACTCGGTGGTGAACAAGACCTACGACATTGTAGAGGCCACGCCCACCCAGCTGCGCCTGCAAGGCACTAACCCCGACGGCACCAAAACCGTGGTCACCTACATTCCGCAGCTTTCGGCTCTCGACAAGGCCAAGCAGGCGCTCACCGGCGGCTCGGCGCGCACCTGGGTGCTCGATAATACCGTGGCCGCCCCCATTGTGGTGGGCAACGAGGCCAGCCCCAGCGGCTACTTTCCGGGCGTGCCGGTGGGCGGGCTACCCGCCTGCCAGGCCGACGATGAGTACACCTTCACGGCCGACGGCAAGTTTACCTACGACGCCAAGGCCGAAACCTACGTGGCCCTCGATGCTGCCGGCAAAGACGTGTACGCCTGCCAGGCTCCGCGCTCCGACAACACCACGTTTGCCTTCGGGCCGGCCTCGGGGGCGGGCGTTGCGCAATTTGTGCTGGGCAAGGCGGGCACCTTCATCGGCGTGACGAATGCGCCCACTGACCGCATCTACCGCATTATTTCCATTGATAACCAGCATATGGTGCTGCGTGCCGGCGGCCCCACCGCCGACCCACTATTCACGATGAAAATGCGCGTGAAGTAGCGACTCTCTCTTTCTTACCCACCCTTCGTTTGTTTATCATGACCTATTCATTCAGTTTAGGAATACCGCTGCGGCGGGCGCTCTCGACGGGCGCGCTACTGACGCTGGCCCTCAGCGGCTGCACCCAGAACCCGCCCGGCCCGGTCATCACCGCTACCAGCACCGGTGGCAGCGC
The DNA here is from genome assembly GCF_020012125.1 of Hymenobacter psoromatis. Lineage (NCBI taxonomy): Bacteria > Pseudomonadati > Bacteroidota > Cytophagia > Cytophagales > Hymenobacteraceae > Hymenobacter > Hymenobacter psoromatis. The sequence continues at coordinate 708,685 of NZ_JAIFAG010000001.1, read as the reverse complement.
CAGCACGGTCACCAACGCCGACGCTCACCCCTACGCCGACTACACCGAGCAGGTGTGGAGCGACGAGTTTGACGCGACTAGCCTCGACGCCACCAAGTGGACGCCCGAGGTGCAGGATGTGTGGTTCAACAACGAGCTGGAGGCCACCACCAACTCGCGCACTAACGTGAACGTGGTCAACGGCCTGCTCAACATTACGGCCGTTCAGGAAAACTACCACGGGCGCACCTACACCTCGGCCCGCATCAACACCAAGGGCAAGAAGGAATTCACCTTCGGCCGGCTCGATGTGCGGGCCAAAGTGCCCAAGGGCAAGGGTATCTGGCCGGCCATCTGGATGCTGGGGGCCAATGACAGCCAGGTGAGCTGGCCGGCCTGCGGCGAAATCGACATCATGGAGCTGAAGGGCAGCTCGCCCACGGTGGCCTACACCACCATGCACTTCGGCAATACCGTGGCTACGCACCAGTACAAGGGCTCGCCCTACACGCTGCCCACCGGCGCAAGCCCCGACTTTTCGGGCGACTTCCACCTCTACAGCGCCGTGCGCAGCCAGAATCAGATTGACTTCTACGTGGATGGCACCAAGTACTTCACGTTCACGTCGGGCGATGCCGCGCCCTACCCCTTCAACAATCCTTTTTACGTGATTCTGAACGTGGCCGTGGGCGGCGACTTCGACGGTAACCCCGACGCCAGCACCACCTTCCCGCAAACGATGCAGGTGGACTACGTGAAATTTTTGCAGTACAAGCAGTAACCGTAACGGGGGGGGGTAGGGCTGGCCCTACCCCCCCCCCGTTTTTTTCACCTTCTTTTTCCCCACCCCACACGCATGAAAAATTTTACGCAATTTCTACTAGCCGCCGGGCTGGTCACCCTGGGTAGCCGCGCGGCATCGGCGCAGGTGCTCTACGATAATTTTGAGACTACCCGGCTGGTCACGTATGGCTACGTAGATGGGGCCCTGGCCCCGGCAGCCACCCCTACCGGCGGCACCGTGAACACCAGCGCCACCTGCGGCAAGTACGACCGCAGCGCCACGCAGTACGCGGTAGTGGTGCTGGACCCCACCAATGCCCACATGGCCGACGTGAGCGCCTACTCGGGCGGCACCAAGCACCTGACGCTGAAGTTTCGCAGCCCCGGCCCCGGCACGGCCGTGCAGCTCGTGCTGCAAAACAAAGCGAAAGTGGCGGCGTTGGGCTATCCCAATGGCAACTACGGCGGCACGTTCAACGCCACCTCTACCGCCGCGACCGACAGCTGGGAAACGCTGACCTTCACTTATGCGGCCGGGGACGTAAGCAGCGCCGATGCCTCCGTGAAGGCGACCGATGTGGACCAGCTGGTGATGCTGGTAGCGCCCGGCAGCACCACGGCCACCACCTATTACCTCGACGATATTATGGGCCCCGAGCTGGTGGCCGGGCCCCTGGTGCCCGCCGCCCCCGCGGCCGCCGCCATTCTGCTCGATAACTTCGAGAATACCCGCCTGGTAGCTTATCCCAGCGCCCAGGGCACCGTGAACGAGGCGGCCGCCAACCCCGCCAGCAACGCCGTGAACAGCAGCAGCACCTGCGCCAGCTTCGTGCGCGACGGCTCGCAACCCTACGCCACCATCGTCATTCAGCCCAAGAGCGGCACGTTTGGCGATGTGTCGGGCTACGCCAGCGGCGCGCAGCAAATCACGCTGAAGCTGCGCAGCCCCGACGCCGCTACCAAGGTGCAAATAGTGCTGCAAAACAAAGCAAAATCCGCCAACGGCTACCCCAACGGCAACTACGGCGGCACGTTTGATGCCGTCACCTCGGCCACGGCCAACGAGTGGCAGACGCTGACCTTCGCCTACACCGCCGGCGCGGCCGGCAGCAGCATCGACGCCAGCGTGCTGGCCACCGACGTGGACCAGATTGCCCTGCTCATTGCCCCCAACTCGACCGTGGCCACCGGGATGCCGGCCAAGACGTACTATTTTGACGACCTCGTGGGGCCGGCGTTTGCCGCCACGGCCACGGCCGTGCGCCAGGCCAGCACCAGCGCCGCCGCCCTGGCCCCCGCCTACCCCAACCCCGCCGCCGGCCGCGTTTCGCTGCCCTACAGCCTGCAAAAAGCGGCCGTGGTGAGCCTGGCCGTGTACGATGCCCTGGGCCGCCGCGCCGCTTCGGTGTTTGAAAACCAGGCCCGACCGGCCGGCGAGTTCAGCGCCGACTTCAGCACCGCCAGCCTCGCACCCGGCCTCTACATCTGCCGCCTGGTAGTAGACGGAGCCGTGCTGAGCCGCCAGCTGAGCGTGCAGTAAGCTCCCTATCCCCGCTTACCCCATGAGCCGGCCGGCACTTCTGCCCGAAGTGCCGGCCGGCTCTTTTTCGTACCCTGGCCGGCCGTTTTGGCGTAGGCTTTGCCTTGACTTACCCGCCCGGTTTCAAGCCTCCTACCCCCTCACGCACGGTTCATGTTAGCGCACGCTATTTGGGTAGCTGATTGGCTAATTTCGGCGGCGGTGGGCGTTGGCTCGTAAGCTGGCCCAGGGCGGCCAACCGCTACTTTCTTCTTTAGCTTCTTTTGCCGCGCTGGCCAGCGCGGTTTCACCCCCTGATGAGTACCCCCGACCTGCTTGCTACCCCCCTCGCCAGCCCCGAGCCCCCTACCCCGGCTGCCGATTTTGAGCTGGCTTTTCAGCAAAAAGAAACCCTACTGGCCAGCTACCTGGCCGCCTTTGCGGTGGTATACTTCCGGCAGGCGGCCGAGCGCAGCGCCACCCAGCTGCAAGCCACGCTGCGGGTAGAAAACGACGTGGCCGCCTTCCCGGCGGCGGCTATCTTATTGAACATCAATGATGCGCTAACGCTGACCGAAGTAGCGGCCGAGGCCGCTAGCCAACTCGTGATGGGCCTGGCGGGCGTGGCCGAGCAGCTGGGCGCGGCCATTACGCGGGCGCGCATCGCCTTCCCAGCCCCCGAGGCGCAGCACGCCGACCACGAGTGGTGCGTGACCCTGGCTTTCGCGGCTGACCACACGGTGGCCGTCAGCTTTGCCTGCACCGGCGGGCTACCGGGGCCCTGGGGCGCGGCCTACCTGCCGGCCCACGTGCGGCGGGTGTTCGAGCAAATCGGGAGCCATCCGCAGGTGCCGGTGGGCTACGTTGCCTTTCTGGCTGAAGAGGAAGTGGCGCTGCTACGCGACTTCCGCGCCGTGCCGCAACACGTGGCCGGGGGCGGCCCACAGCAGCTGCACCGCTTGTTTGAGGAAACCGCCCGCGCCTACCCCAACCACCTGGCCCTGAGCTGGCTAACCGAAACCCGCACCTACGCCCAGCTCAACGCCGAGGCTGACCAGCTGGCCGCCCGCCTGCAAGCCGCGGGCGTGCAAGCCGGCGACTTCGTGGGCTTGTATCTGGCAAAATCGGTAGAATTATACGTCGGGATGCTGGCCGTGCTCAAGGCCGGCGCGGCCTACGTACCGCTCGACTTATCCTTTCCGGCCGACCGCGTGACGTTCATCCTGGGCGACTGCGGGGCGCGGGCGCTGCTGGTGAGCCAGCCGCTGCCGGAGGGCTTCGCGGCGTGGTCGGGCCTGGTCATTGACCTGGCGCAGCCGGCCCCGGCCCTACCCCCCCCGCTGGCCCCGGTGGCGGGCGGGCCGGAGGCCATTGCCTACGTCATCTACACCTCGGGCACCACGGGGCTGCCCAAGGGCGTGCTGCTGCCGCACCGCAGCATCTGCCACCTGGTGCGGGCCGAGCAATTGCTATTTCAGCCTACCCCGCAGGACCGCGTGGCGCAGGGCTTTTCGGTGGCGTTTGATGCCTCGCTGGAGGAAATCTGGCTGGCCTGGGGTGCGGGCGGCACGCTGGTGCCGGTACCCGAAGAAACCATGAAAGCGCCCGACGCGTTGCCGGGCTTTCTGACTGACAGCCAGATAACTGTCTTCTCCACCGTACCCACGCTGCTCTCGCTGCTGCCGGCCGGCATCCCGGCCCTGCGGCTGCTGATACTGGGCGGCGAGGTGTGCCCGCCCGAGCTGCTCACCAAGTGGGCCAGCCGGCAGTGCCGGGTGGTGAACACCTACGGCCCCACCGAGGCTACGGTAGTGGCCACGGCCGCCGATTTCGTGCCCGGCCAGCGCCTGACCATCGGCCGGCCGCTGGCGGGCTACGAGGTGCTGCTGCTCGACCAACTGGGCCAGCTCGTGCCGCTGGGCGCGGCTGGTGAGCTGTGCATTGGCGGGGCCGCGCTGGCCGCCGGCTACCTCAACCGCCCCGAGCTGAGCGCCGCCAAGTTCAACACCGTCAGCGAGTTGCCCAACGGCTTCAGCGGTCGCCTCTACCGCACTGGCGACTTGGCCCGCTTCGAGGCCGAGGGCAACGTGGACTTTCTGGGGCGCATTGATACGCAGGTGAAAATCCGGGGCTTCCGGGTCGAACTGGCCGAGATTGAGAGTCTGCTCTTGCAATGGCCGGGCATCCGCAACGCCGCCGTGGCCCTCAAGGAGGGGGACGACGGCGTGAAAAAGCTCATCGCTTACCTCATCTTGGCCCCCGACCATTTATTGGACGAAAAAGCGGTGCGCGCCTACCTGCGCGAGCGCCTCGCGCCCTACATGCTGCCCGCCGCGCTGGTGCCGCTGGCCGCGTTTCCGCTGCTTACCAGCGGCAAGGTGGACCGCAAGGCCCTGCCCTACCCCGTGGTGGGCGCACAGGCCCCCACCCGCGAGCTAACCCTACCCCGCGACCCGCTCGAAACCGCCATCTACGCCGTGTGGCAGAAGCGCTTTGACACGGCCGACATCTCCGTAACCGACGACTTTTTCGACCTCGGCGGCAACTCGCTGTTGGCTTCGCTCATCATCTCCGAGCTGCGCCAGCAGTCTGATTTTCAAGGCCTGTCGGTGAAGGAAATGTACACCCGTCGCACCATCGAGGGGCTGGCCGCCGCCGTGGCGGCCGAGGCCCGTGCCATCGCCGCCGCGCCGCCTTCTACTCCCACGCACGCTACTCCCCTGCGGCGCGCCAGCACTGCCACCCGGCTGCTGACGGCCATTTTGCAGCTGTTCGCCATTGCGACATTTTACGCGGTACCGGTCTTTTTCCTGAACGCTACGCTGCTGCTACGGCCCATCATTGCGGAATGGTCGTGGACCGTGACCATCTTGGCCGGCGCGGCGGCCGTGGTGGGCTACGTGCCACTGGCCTGCTTGCTGGTAGTAGCAATTAAGTGGCTGATTATCGGTCGATTTCGAGCGGGTGAATATCCGCTGTGGGGGATTTATTACTTCCGGTTTTGGGTGGTAAAAAAAATGGTGGAGGCCGCCCCTACCCCCCTGCTGTCGGCCACCCCTTTCCTGGCCATTTTTTATCGCCTGCTGGGGGCGAAAATTGGCAAAAACGTGTACCTGGGTACTACCCGCGTGCTGTGCTTTGACCTGCTGACCATTGGCGAAGGCGCGAGCGTGGCCCGCGAGGCGGGGCTGCTGGGCTATCGCATTGAGCGCGACCGCCTCATCATTGGCCCGACTACCGTGGGGCGCGACGCCTACGTGGGCCTGCGCGCCATTCTGGAGGGTGATACCCACCTGGGCGAAGGGGCCGAGCTGGACGACCTCTCGGTGCTACCGGCCGGCCAGCAGGTGCCCGCCCGCGAGGGCTGGCTGGGCTCGCCGGCCCGGCGCGTGCGCGAAGTGCCATTAACCCCGCTGCGGCCGGTGGCCGGGCCGGGCGCGGGCTACCTGGCGGCGCAGCTGGCGGCCATCGCGCTGATGCTGCTGGTGCCCACGGTGGCGTCGCTGCCGGTGCTGGCCGTGTTGTACAAGTTTGTAGAGCCCTTAAATCCGGGACCCTCGCTGCTGGCACTGCTGCCGCTGTCGGGGCTCTACGTGTTGCTGCTAGTAGTGGTGCTGGCCGGCACTAAGCGCCTTGTGGCCGGCCGGCCGGCGGATGGTACCATCCCGCTTTACAGCCTGGCCTACGTGCGCCACTGGGTGGCCGATGCCGTGCTGGCCCAAAGCCTAACGCTGCTGCGCCCGCTCTACGCCACCATTTACACGCCCTACTGGCTGCGGCTGCTGGGTGCCAAAATCGGCCGCCGAGCCGAAGTTTCGACTCTCAATCACATCTCGGCCGACCACCTCACGGTGGGGGCTGGCTCGTTTCTGGCCGATTCGGTGAGCGTGGGCGCGCCGCGGGTGCAGCACGGGTTGGTGTCGGTGCTGCCCACGGTGGTGGGGCCGCGCACCTTTGTGGGCAATGGCGCGGTGCTGGCCGGCGGCACCGTGCTGGGCAGCAATAACCTGATTGGCGCGCTCTCGTCGGCCCCCGTCGAGACGCCGCCCGACGGCACGTCGTGGGTCGGCTCGCCGGCCTTTCTGCTGCCCAACCGGCCGGTATCGGCGGCTTTCGCGCCAGAGCTAACGTTCGCACCGCCGGCCCGACTGGTGTGGGCGCGGTCTATTATTGAATTATTTAAAATTGTGCTGCCATTCACGTTCACGTTCGTGACGTTCGGGGCGCTCTACCACTACTGCCATTTGCACCTCCTCTACTACTCGTTCTGGAGCAGCGTGGGGGTAGGGACGGGCGTATTGGTGGGGCTGATTTTTGGCTTTTCCCTGCTCACGGCCCTGCTCAAATGGGTGCTCATTGGCCGCTACCAGCCGTCGGAACGGCCGCTGTGGTCGTCATTTGTGTGGCGCAATGAGTTCGTCAACTCCTTGTGTGAGAGCTACGTATATCCCTTTTGGGAAGCCGCGCTGCTGGGTACGCCGTTCGCCACCTGGTTTTTCCAGCTCATGGGTAGCCACTTTGGCCACTCAGTATATATGGACACGACCGAAATCACCGAGTTTGACCTAGCCTGGGTGGCCGACCACGCCGTACTCAACAACGGCTCTACCATCCAAACCCACTTATTTGAGGACCGCGTGATGAAGATGTCGAACCTGCGCATCGGGCGACACGCCACCGTAGGCACCTCGTGCGTGGTGCTTTATGACTCAGTTATTGGGCCCGGTGCGACGCTCAAAAGCCTCAGCCTTTTGATGAAAGGCGAGCAGCTGCCGGCCGGCACCCGCTGGCAGGGCATTCCGAGCACGTTTATCGCGGGGGGGTAGGGCCGGGGCCGGTTATGCGCGGTTCGGCCGCTTGCCTGCCCACTTGGAAGCCACAGTAAAAAGGGAGTAATAGCGGCAGGACTTATGCACACTGTGCCAGTCAGCGCAGGCCACACGGCAGTCAGAGCAGGGTAATTCTTAAGAGCCAGTCAAAACAATGTACCTACACTGGTTGTCTTACACCTAAAGCCTCTTTTTCGTCTACTCACATGGCGCAATCTGTTTTGCACCCGGCCAACAGCCGGGGCCACGCCAGCCACGGCTGGCTCGATTCCTACCACACCTTTAGCTTCGCTAACTACCACGACCCCAAGCGGATGCACTTTGGCGCGCTGCGCGTGCTCAACGACGATACCGTGGCGGCTGGCCGGGGCTTCGGCCGCCACCCGCACGACAACATGGAAATCATCAGCATCCCGCTCGCCGACGACCTGGAGCATCAGGATTCGCTGGGCAATGAGGCCATAATTCGCCAGAACGACGTGCAGGTGATGAGCGCCGGCACCGGCGTGGCCCACAGCGAGAAAAACCACAGCACTACCGCCCCCGTCAGGTTCCTGCAAATTTGGGTGTTTCCGCGCCAGCGGGGGGTAGCGCCGCGCTACGCCCAGCAGAGCTTCCCGCCCGCCGAGCGCCACAACCGCCTGCTCCAGGTAGTATCGCCCAACGCCACCGAGGGCGCGGTCTGGGTCAACCAGGATGCCTGGTTTCACCTGGGCAACTTCGACCAGGGCTTTCGCACTGATTATCAAGTTAAAAAGCCCGGTAACGGCGTGTATGCCTTTGTGCTCGAAGGCGACGTGACCATCAACGGCCAGGCCCTGCACCGCCGCGACGGCTTCGGGCTTTGGGAGGTTGATGCGCTGGCTATCCAGGCCGATAGCCATGCCGAGCTGCTGCTCATGGAAGTACCCATGCAGTTTTAGGGCCGCGGATAAATCGTCGAAGCCCCTACCCCCCCTGGCAAGGCAATCAGGCCGCGCGAGTGGTTTGCGGTCCTGGTAAGCCCTGGCTTCCTGCTGATTAGGCAGTGCTTATAAACGTCTTCGGGTAGTAGCGCGATTTATAAAAATCGCGCTACTACCCGAAGACGTTTCAACGAAGAACCCGCGTAACGTCAGTTCAGCATTGCTCGTTACTTTTGCGTCGTGGCCGAGTACCTGCTTTTCGTTGATACTGAGACGTCGGGCTTGCCCGCCGACTGGCACCGGCCCTACGCCGAGCCCGGCGCGTGGCCGCACGTGGCGCAGGTGGCCTGGCTCATCTACACGGCGGCCGGCGAGCTGGTAAAGACTGAAAACCACTACATCCGGCCCAGCGACTACGACCTGACGCCCGCCTCCATGCAGGTGCACGGCCTCACGCTGGCTTACCTGCACGAGAATGGTGAGGCCCGCCTGCCGGTGATGCAACGCCTGCACGACGACCTGCGGCGCTATAAACCCCTGGTAGTGGGCCACTTCATTGAGTTGGATTACCACATGGTGGGCGTCAGCTTTCATCGCTCGGGGCTCGATAATGCGTTGCTGGGCCTACGAACTTTCTGCACCATGCGCCTCACCGGACGCTTCTGGCAGCCGGTGCGCCAGCAGTATCTGCGCCTGGCCGACCTGTACCAGCGCCAATTCGGCCAGCCGATGGGCAAGCAGCATGACGCCTTAGCCGATGCCGAGGCCACCGCGCAGTGCTTTTTCGAACTGCGCCGCACCGGCGACATCGACGCCGAAGTGCTGGCCAGCCAGCCCACATTGCAACCGCCGCCTACCCACGCCGCGCTGACCGCCGCCCGCCGGCCGTTTTGGAAATACTGGCTGGGGATGATTTAAGGGGGTAGGCCCGGCACGGTGGTTTTCGAAATTAATTAAAAATTAAAAATGATGAATTAAAAATCTGACTGTCAGATTTTTAATTCATCATTTTTAATTCTCAGTCCCTACCCCCTCCCCTACTGCCAGGTGCGCTCAATCTCCTCCAGGGTGCGGCCTTTGGTTTCGGGCACGCCGCGCCACACGAACACGAACGTGAAGGCCGACAGCACCGCGTAGAGCCCGAACGCGCCAGCCAGCCCAGCGGCTTTTACCAGCGAGAGGAAAGTGAAGGAAATGACCGTGCAGGCTATCCACAGCGCCACCGTGGCCACCGAGGCGGCCCGGCCGCGCACGGCGGTGGGGAAAATTTCGGTGATGACGACCCACACGCCCGGCCCCAGCCCCACGGCGAAGCAGGCCACGTAACCCATAATCAATCCCAGCAGCCACGGGCCCGGCGCATGCAGTTGCAGGGCCACCACCAGCGCCCCCAGCGCCAGCGCCATGCCGCCCGAGGCCAGCAGCAGCAGCGGCTTGCGCCCTACCCTATCAATCACGAACAGGGCCACGACGGTGCCCGCGAAGTTGATGCCGCCAATCAGGGCATTGGCCCCAATGGCCGAGGCCGCGCTCTGCCCGCTGTGCTCAGTGAAAATAATGGAGCCGTAGTACAGAATGGTATTGATGCCCGTCACCTGCTGCAACACCGCCAGCACCACCGCGATGCACAGCGGCCGGCGCAGGCGCGGCTGAAACAGGCTGGTGGACTCGTCGCGCTCGGCGGCCAGCGCGGCGTGGATTTCGGTGGCCTCGGCGGCGGCGGCTATCGGGCCGTTGAGGCGGGTGAGAGTGCGCAGAGCTTCGGCTTCGCGGCCCTGGCCCAGCAGCCAGCGCGGGCTTTCGGGCACGAGCAGCAGCGCGAACATGAATAGCGACGAAGGCAGCGCCGCCGAGGCAAACATCCAGCGCCACGCCACCAGCCCCAGGCCCGCCAGGTAGTAGCTGGTCACGTAGGCCAGCAGAATGCCCGATACAATGGCCAGCTGATTGAGCGTCACCAGCTTGCCGCGAATGGGAGCCGGTGCAACTTCGGCAATGTAGAGCGGGGCCAGCAGCGAGGCCACGCCAATGGCGAGGCCGCCCACCAGCCGCGCCACCACAAACTCGGTGAGCGTGCGCGGCACCGCCGCCGCCAGCGAGGAAAGCGTGAACAGCAGCGCCGCTCCAAACAGCAGCCGCCGCCGCCCGTAGCGGTCAGTGAGCCAGCCGGCCACGGCCGCCCCCACCACCGCGCCAAACAGGATACTACTGGCCGCCAACTCAGTCTGCGTATCATTCAGCCCAAAATCCTTCTTCAAAAATACCAGCGCGCCGTTGATAATGGCCGTGTCGAAACCGAACAGCAGCCCGCCCAGCGCCGCCACCGCCGCAATCAGGTACACGTAGCCAGTAGAGCCGGCCGGGGCCGAAAGGGCCGCCGCGCCGGCCGCCTCGCGGGATAGTGGGCCGGGCGAATGAGAAGGAGGCATGTGGTGGGAATGAGTGGTGAGTTACCGATTAAATAATTGAATGAACGGTCATGCTCATCTTGCGTCCGCGCAGCGGAGCGTAGTCGAAGCATCTCTGCCGCTTCATCCGCGCCGTTCAACGAAGCGGTAGAGATGCTTCGACTACGCTCCGCTGCGCGGACGCAAGATGAGCATGACGTTCTTTTTTAGTCCTTGAAACTTCACTGAAGAGCCTCAAACTACCAGCACCTCAATACCCATTTCCCGAAAAGGCGCGAGCTGCGCCGCCGTGGCTTCCGAGTCGGTGATGAGCTGGTGGACCTCGGCGGTGGGGCAGATGAGGGCGGTGGCCACGGTGCCGAGCTTGGTATGGTCGGCCACCACGATGCGCCGCCGGGCCTGCCGCAGCATCACCTGAATGGCGGCCGCTTCTTCGGGATGCAGTGAGGTGAGGCCCTTTTGCGCGTCAATGCCGTTGACGCCGATGAAGACTTTATCCACGAAAAACTGGCTCAGCGCCTGCGCAGTGGCTGCCCCTACCAGCGAAAACCAGCCGCCCGTGAGAAAGCCCCCGGCCACGAATACCCGCACGTCGTCGCGCTGGCTCAGCTCCATTGCCACGTTCACGGTGTTGGTGATGACTGTCACGTTGGCGCCCGGCCGCAGGCTGCGCGTTACCTGCGTGGTAGTGGTGCCGGCGGTGAGCGAGATGGTTTCGCCGGGCTCAATAAGCGCCGCCGCGGCCAGTCCGATGCGGCGCTTTTCGGCGAGGTTGCGGTCCATCTGCTCGTGAAAGCTGGAGTTATAGCGAAACGGCTCGTAGAGCAGCGGCTCGATGGGCACGGCCCCGCCGTGGGTACGCCGCAGGCGGCCGCGCTGCTCCAATTCCACGAGGTCGCGCCGCACGGTGGCCACCGACACGTCGAACTGCTCGGCCAGCTCATCCACGGTGACGGTGCCGGTGTGCAGCAGCTTTTCGACGATGGTTTGGGCGCGGGCGGCGGCGGGGTTTTCGGGGGGTAGGGGATTGGTCATAATCAGTTAATTATTTGTTCTGGCGGGTGCCTCACCCATCACGTCCGCACATACGCCTTCATCGTAGCGCACTCGGTGCCCTCTGCCGGGCCATGAGGCCGAATAGTATATTCCCCCACCGCCGCCGGCACGATAAACGTCTCGGCATAATGCACCACGAACGGCGCAAACGCGCCGGTCGGGCTCTCTATGACGGCCTCCGCGCCCTGCACCAGGTTGAGCACGTTGACGCCGCCGCCGGTGTGGTGGGGCACGGGGCCAGTGAACCAGTGGCGGCGCGTTTCGATAAATTCGCGCGCGTGCAGGCCGGTGCGCTCCTCGCGCCAGCCCGCACCCTGGGCCACGGGCTCCACCGCGTTCACCAGGTGGCGCGCTACCCAGGCGGTGGTGCGCTCGGGCTGCATATTGGCCGCGCCGTGGGCGAGGTGAATGGGGCGGGGCCGGCCGTCGAGGCCCAGGCGGTTCCAGTCCCAGAGCTTGAAGGTAAAAATGAAGGGGGTAGCCGAAATTTCCAGCACCATGCTGCCCGCCCCGGAGCAGTGAATGGTGCCGGCCGGAATCAGAAAGTGGTCGTGCCGGTGGGCCGGAAATTGCTGCGCGTAGCGCTCGGCCGGAAAGGGTGCGGCCGGGTCCCGCTGCGCTTGCGCTAAATCAAGCAGCATGGCCTGATAATCAATATCTTCCTTTAAGCCCAGATACACCGTAGCGTCCGGCTCGGCATCCAGCATATAGTAGCTTTCATCCTGGGTGTAAGGCAGGCCGAAGTGGTCGAAGGCGTACTCGGTGAGGGGGTGGACTTGCAGCGAGAGGTTGCCGCCACCCACGGTATCGAGCAGGTCGAAGCGGATGGGAAACTCGGTGCCGAAACGGGCGTGCACAGCCTCGCCCAGCAGCTCGCGGGGGTGGGTAAATACCAGGTCAATACTTGGAATTTCGACCCGCGCCGCACCGAAACCCAGCAGCAGGCTGTTTTCCTCGGGCACGCAGTCGAAGCACCAGGCGTAGTTGGCGGGGCCGTCGGGCAGGTCGCACACCGCGCGCATCCACTGCCCGCCCCAGGGGCCGGGGTCGAAAAACGGCACCACCCGGAACGGCCGCCGCGCCGCCGCCGCCAGCCCGGCCCGCAGGGCGGCCCCGGTGATAAGTTTGGGCTGCGCGGGGTCGTGGGCATCGAGCAAAAAGTCGGCGCGGGGCAAAGCCTGCTTCTTGAGCCGGTCGGCGGCCCGCCAATCCACGAAAAAGGCGCGCTTGTACTTCAGGCTGGCTTTTTCGGCGAAGTTGTCGCTGCCCAGGTTGGCAATTTCGCCGCGCCGCTGCCGCAGCTGGATTTCCCAGCGGGCCAGGTCAGCATACACCAATATAGCGGGGGTAGGGCAGACAAGCGTGGCCCCGGTGCCCAGCACTATTACCAGACCATCAGTATGTTGACGCAATTGCTGCTGAGCTGCTTGCAGCTTATTGGGGGCAAAGAAATCGGCCACCGTCAGCCCGTTAAGCCGGCCAAATACCGGGTCGTCGGTGAGCGGGCCGGCCACCATCGCGTCAATCTCGGCCGGAGAGCGGTACAGCGCATCGGCCACCACCCAGCGGGTTGGGGGGGGTAGGGCCGGCTCCAGCTCCTGGCGCAGACGCGCCAGGTCGGTGCCGGGGTAGCACTCGATGGCCAGCACTGCCGGGCCGGAGGGGGGTAGGGCCGCCTGCAACACCGCGCCAATTGCCGCCCAGCCAAGGTAACAAGCGTCGGCCGCCGCGGCTATCGGCACGAAGGGATATTTATCGTAGTTGGAGGAACGCATAGAGTCAAGCCAAGGCCATAGTGGCTAGCTACCGCAAATATTGACGTTAAAAATGCTTGTTTACTAGCAAAGCGAGCAAAATAATTTTTCATTTTGCTAAAATAGTCGCTTATTTTGTCCTACTCCTCAGGCTTTAGCAAAAAGAGCCAGGCTGGCTGACCGCTTCTCAGCTTTATTGATTGGGTGAAGCCAAGTGGTTACCCTTAGCCCTACCCCCCATTCCCATGACTACACCGGCCTGCTCCTACCCTACTCAGCTTATTGGCCATCAGCATTATATTATTAAGCTGTTAATGGCTTGCCTGTTGGCTTTGCTGCTATTGCCGCGGCTGGCCCCGGCCCAGGCACGGCGGAAGGGGCCGGGGCCAGCCGCCACTAAGGCAGCCGCCAAGCAGCCAGTTGATTACGTCAACGTATTCACGGGCACTTCCAACTCGCGCTGGGCGCTGTTTCCGGGGCCGACGGTGCCGTTTGGTATGGTCAAGCTGAGTCCTGATAACCAGGGGCAGGTGTGGACGGCCGGCTACGAGTACACCGTGAGCAGCATTTCGGGCTTCAGCCACCTGCACGCCTTCGGCCTGAGCGGCCTGAGCGTGATGCCCGCCACCGGCCATTTGGAGAATCTCAACCAAACCAAAACCTACCCCGGCGAGCCCGACGGCCCCTTCGGCACGATGTGGACCGCCGGCTACCGCTCGCGCTTCGACAAGCGCACCGAGCACGCCGCGCCCGGCTACTACGGTGTAGAATTGCTTGACGCCCGCACCAAAGCCGAGCTCACGGCCACCACCCGCACCGGCTGGCTGCGCTTCACCTTCCCCGAAACCGGCAACCGCCAAGGCGACGAAAACACCAGCGGCCCGGCCCGCATTCTGTTCGATTTTGACTTCCCGACCGAGGAGCAGGTGGCCATCCAGAAGGTGCAGGTGCGCCAGGTAAGCCCCACAGAATTAGAAGGTTCTATTCAGCAGAAGAGCGGCTACCCCGACCAGTACACGGTGTACTTCGTAACGCAATTCAGCAAAGCCGCCGACAGCCTCAGCAGCTGGCAGACGCCGCCCTACACGGGCACGGCTACCACCTACGGCACCGCGTTTCGCAACCCGGCCACCATCCACAACAATATCAAGGCATTTGAGGGCAAAGACGACTGCGGCGTGTGGCTCTCCTTCCATACCAAAGCGGGCGAGCAGGTGGTGATGAAGTCGGGTATTTCCTTCGTGAGCGTGGCCCAGGCGCGGCTTAATCTGGAGACCGAAACCAAGTCCTACGGCTTCAATTTCGATGCCGTGGCCGCCGCCGGCCGCCGCGAGTGGAACGAGCTGCTGGGCCGCGTGGAGGTGACGGGCGGGAGCGAGGCGCACAAGGAAACCTTCTACACCAACCTCTACCGCGCCTACACCGGCCGCGCCATTATGAGCGACGTGAACGGGCAGTACACCGATGCCTGCGAGAAAACCCAGCAGCTGACGGCCCCCGCCGATGCCGCCTACAGCAGCGACTCGTTCTGGGGCACGCAGTGGAACCTGACGCCGCTGATGACCCTGCTCACGCCCGCCAAGGCCAATTCCTGGGTCAATTCTTTCCTGGCGCTCTACGACTCGGGCGGCTGGATTCCCGATGCGCCGGTGGGCCTGGAGTATTCGGCCGTGATGGGCGCGCAGCACCACAAAGCCCTGATAGTAAGTGCCTACCAGAAAGGCATCCGCGATTTTGACGTGAATAAAGCCTGGGCCGCTACCAGGCACGACCTCACCACGCCCGGCCAGGCCGGCCCGTGCGGGGGCTACGTGGGCAACCGCCAGCTCGGCCCGTACTTGCAATATGGCTACGTGCCCGACGAGGACGGGGCTTCGTCCAACACCCTCGAATATGCCTACGACGACTACGTGGCCGGGCAGTTTGCCGAGGCCCTGGGCAAAACTGACGACCAGGCATATTTTGCCAAGCGGGCGCTGTCCTACAAAAACCAGTTCGACCCGCAGACTGGCTACATGCGCCGCCGCCACCGCGATGGCAGTTGGGTTTCCCCAGTCAACATCCACAAATTTGGCACGGTAGGCGACTGGAACTCGGCGGGCTGGATGGAGGGCACGGCCTGGATTTACTCCTTCTTCGTGCCCCAGAACGTGCCCGAGCTGGTGCGCATGGTGGGCCCGGAGCGCTTCAACCAGCGGCTGGAAGAAGGCTTCGCCAAAGGCTACGTGGACCTCAGCAACCAGCCCAATCTGCAGGCCCCGTTCCTATTCAACTACTCGGGCAAGCCCTGGCTCACGCAGAAATACACCCGCTACGTACTCAACAAGTTCTACAACAACTCGCCCCTGAGCGGCTGGGTGGGCGAGGAAGACGAGGGCCAGCTCTCCTCCTTCTACGTGCTGCTGGCAATGGGCCTCTTCGAGATGGACGGCGGCACCGCCGTGCGCCCCACCTACGACCTCAGCAGCCCATTATTTGACCGCGTGGTGCTGCATCTGGATAAGAAATATTACGGCGGCCACACCTTCACCATTGAGGCCAAAGACAACTCCGAAACCAACGTCTACATCCAGTCGGCCACGCTCAACGGCCAGCCGCTGAACCGACCGCTACTCGCGCACGCCGATTTGGTGAAGGGCGGGACGCTGGTGCTGCAAATGGGGCCGCAGCCGAACATGGGTTGGGGGGTAGGGCGGTAGTACCGCCCTCCGCGGAGCCCCGCTAATACACCTTCACCTCCCACACGCCCGCCCGCGGCCCGCCCGTGCGCTGCGTCAGCTGCACGCGCACGTATCGGGCTTTGGTGGGGGGTAGGGCCACGGTGAGCGGCGAGGCCACGGCTGGCGTGCTCGTCTGGCGGCCGGCCGAAGTCCAGGTGCGGTTATCATTGGAGGTAAGCACCTCAAACTGATAGGTATAAATGGGGTATTCGGGGTAGATGGCGACTTCCTTCACCGACTTGGCGGTGCCCAGGTCCACGGTGAGCCGGGCGGTGGGGCCGGGCTTGCCAATCCAGGGCGTGCCGTTGTTTTCGTCGGTGGCGTAGCTGGCCTTGGTTTTGGGGTCGAGGTCGCCGGAGCTGGTAGTGGGGGCGCGGTAGGCCAGGTTTCTGCGCGGCGGTACCGGCCCCAGTGGCCCTACGCCTACGTGCGTAGTTACCACGCGCTGAATGGAGCCATCGGGATTATAGAGGAGCTTATCGACGGCCACCTGGCGCAGCTTGGCCGATATTTTGTACTCGTTCACCGTGTTGAAGCGGTGGTAGATGATGTACGTATCGACACCCCTGCGCAGCAGCGTGTGGTGGCCGGTCGAGAAGATGGTGGCATCGCTGGTATTGGTGCCCAGGATGGGGCGCATCATGCCCTCGGTCCAGGGGCCGAAGGGGGTAGGGCCTGTAGAATAACGCACCTGATACGTCTTGTCCCAGGTGTGGCCCCAGGAGTAGGAAAAGTAGTATTGCCCATCGCGCTTGTGCAGGTAGGGCGCTTCAAAATAGTGCGGCGGCGTCACGTCGCGCGGCTCTCCGTCGAAGGTTATCATGTCGGGCTTGAGCTTCACGGCCAGGCAGCGGCCTTCGATATCGAAATCGGAGTGCGACGAGCCCCAGTACAAATACGCTTGGCCATCGTCGTCAATAAAGCACTCGGCATCAATAGTTTCGACGAAGAAGAATGCCTTGTGCCGAACGAGCGGCTGGCCATCGGCGCGGGCGTTGCGCCAAGGGCCGAGCAGCGCGTCGGCTACGCCCACCCAGATTTCCTCGCCCACCGACACGTACATGTAGAACTTGCCGTTGGGCGCTTTTACCACGCTGGGTGCCCACACGCCGGCCGTTTGGGAGGTCGAGCTGCCGCACTGCGCCTTGGTGGGCCAGTTGAGGTACTGGCACTGCCAGTTCACAAAGTCGGTGGAGGTCCAGGCCGCCATCCGGTTGATGCCGTTCCAGTAGGTCAGGTCGCTGGTGGCGTAGATATAATAGGTGCCTTTATCCTCAACAATGGTGGGGTCGGCGTAGTAGCCAGGCAGCAGCGGGTTGCCGTTGCCAGCGGCGTTGAAGGGCTTATCGGGGTGGTGCCAGAGCCGCAGTACCGACGAGTCGGCCGGCGCCTGGGCGCGGGCGAAGGAGGAGCCGGCCAGCAGCGCGGCCAGTAAGAGAAGGGCGGTTTTCATTGGGCAGGCAAGGTAGGCAGCCCGAAACTCACGAAAATGCGCTCTTCGCCGCCCTTCCAAAGTATGGCAGGCATTCGGCGGGCTGCCGTTTGCCGCCGCCCTACCCCACCCCATGCACGCTACCGGGCCGGCCGTTTGCGCCAGCCTCGCGTACTTGCCGCCGATTCTTGCTCACTCACGCCTTCCCCTATGGAAACCCGCCTGGCTTTTCTGCGCACCGTGCGGCCCTTCGACCTCCTACCCCCCGAAGTGCTGGAGGAGGTAGCCGCGCTACTGCAAGAGGTGACGCACCCGCGCGAGGCCGTCATCTACCGCCAGGGTGAAACCAAGCTGCGGGGCGTGGATTTAATAATTGAGGGCGGCTACGACACGTTTTTTTTTGATGGCCAGCAGGCGCGGCGGCTACCCGAAACCTACGGCCCCGGCGAGTGCTACGGCGGCGTGTCGGTGCTACTCAATAAAAAGCGCTCGCTGCGCACGGTGCAGGCGCGAGCCGGCACGCGGGTGTACTTTTTGCACCGGCACGCTTTTCGGGAGCTGTGCCTGGGCTACGAAGCATTTTTTCACTACTTTACCAATCGCTACGGCCGGCTGATGCTCGATGCCGAGTACGCCGAGCTGGTGCACCCCGGCCCGCAGGCCCCCCAGAATTTCATTGCCGCCGACGAGCTGTTCTCGCGCCGCATGGGCGGCGTGGAGCTGCGCCCCGTGCTGGCCTGCCCCGGCCCTACCCCCACCCACGAGGTGGCCCGGCGCATGGCCAAGGCGCGCAGCAGCTGCTACTTCGTGCTCGATGAAAAGGAGGAAAAAATAGCCGGCTACGTCACCGACATCACCCTGCGCGACAAGGTGGTGGCGGGCCTCGGCGATGCGCGCCTCCCCATCAGCACCTACCTCGATGCCCCTACCCGCTCGGTGAGCAGCGAAGCCTTTGTGTATGAGGCACTTTTGCTAATGTTTCGGACCAAGACGCGCTACCTGCTGGTGGAGGGCGCGCCGGGCGAGTACCTGGGCTTCATCTCGCGCAATAAGCTGCTGGCCGAGCAGGCGCAGTCGCCGTTTTTGTTTATTCAGGGCGTGAAGCAGGCCGTGTCCTTGCGCGAGCTGCGGCGCAACTGGCAGAAGGTGCCCGACATCGTGTTTCAGCTGCTGGAGCGCGGCGTGAAATCCGAAATCGTGAACCAGGTTATCACGACCGTGGCCGATACCATCGCCCTCAAAGTCATCGAGGACGTGATAAAGGAGCTGGGGCCACCGCCGGCGCGGTTCGTGTTCATCGTGCTCGGCTCGGAGGGTAGGCAGGAGCAAACCCTGCTCACAGACCAGGACAACGCCATTATTTACGAGGACAAGGCCAATGAGCAGCGCGAGCTGGTACGCGACTATTTCCTGCGCTTCGCCACCGAGGTATCGGACCGCCTCAACGAAATCGGCTTCAGCTTCTGCGACGGCGGCTTCATGGCCAAAAACCCGAAGTGGACCCACTCGCTTTCGCACTGGAAGCGCAACTATACGGAGTGGCTGCACGAGTCGAACCCCGAAAACGTGATGCGCTTCGCCGCCTTTTTCGACATCCGCTTCCTCTACGGCGAGGCCGATATCTTGGAAGAACTGCACGATTTTCTGGACACGGAGCTGCAAAAGCCGCTCGACCGTTTCCTGCACTACATGGCCACCAACGCCGTGCAGTACGAGCCGCCGCTCACGTTTTTCAACAACATCCGCACCTTCGCCGTGGGCGAGCAGCAGGTGGTGAATCTGAAGAAAATCATGTCGCCCATCGTGGACGCAGTGCGGGTTTTTGCCCTCAAAAACCGCGTCTTCGCCACCAACACCGGCCAGCGCCTGGCGGCCCTGCGCCAGCTCGGGGTTTTTACCGAAAAGGAGTACCAGGAGCTGCTGCAATCGTACTACTACCTCATGGGTATGCGCCTCAAAAAGCAGGCTACCCAGATGATGCACGACAAGCTACCCCCCGACAACTACCTGGACCCCAAAAAACTAACTAAAGTAGAGCGCGTCACGCTAAAGGAAATTTTCAAGGTCATCGCCGATTTTCAGTTGAAAATCAAGGTGAATTTTGCCAAGATGCTGAGCTGATTTTCCTACCGGGTAATTCATTGCGCCAGGTTAGCGCCACATGGGCAAGCTGCGCCTGGCAATTACTTAGCTACGGCAGCCACGCCAGCAGATAAGCGGCCAAGCGTCAGGAGATGTTCTTGTTCAATAAGTAGACGCGTTAGCTTCAAGCAGTTGCTTGCAACACAATGTTTTCCCGGCAGGCCGCATACAGCAAGCAAGCCCGCACCTGCGCCGCCCCAACGGCCGGGAAGTCCTCCTCGATATCGGCCGCGCTCATGCCGTTGGCCAGCATCTCCAGCACCTCGGCCACCGTCGTGCGCGTGCCCTTCACCACCGGCTTGCCAAAGCGCACCTGCGGATTCAACTCAATGTAAGCGGTGATAGCGGCGGTGTCCATAGCTGTGAAGATACTGGTAACTTGTTTGCGGTCTGGTTGCCCCCGCGCCCCCGGCCCCGCCGTGCCGGGGGCGGCTTAGGGCTACTTAGGGTTTTACGCAGCTTGCGTGCTTCCCACCCCAGCGCCCCGGCCGCCACTACAAGCGGCGGGGGTAGCGGGGGTTTCTCGGCCTCACGGCAGAATGCGTTACTCGTCCCTCATTCCCGACAATTTTTCCAGCATCCGCGCCACGGTTTCACCCAGCGGGTCAATCAGCTTTTGAAGCACTATCCATACAAACTCGAAGTCTGTATCGAAGTAATGGTGCGTCAGTTTGTCGCGCATCCGGGCAATGTTGCGCCACTGTATTTCCGGGTAAGCATCCCGCCAGTCGGTTGGCAGGTTTTTAGTGGCTTCACCAATGATTTCGATGCTTTTCACGATGGCTCGGCTCATGACTTCATCGGTTACCAACGCAACCAAGTCGGGCAGTTTTGCTCGACACCTTTGCAAAAACTGCACCTCGTCCTAGATATGCATCAGCCGCTCAAGCGGCAACGGGGAGGACATATTCGGTCGTCTTTAAAATATGCGGCCCGATGTATTTCGACAACCCCGGCCGGGTCAGCAACTCCACTTCGCGCCCGAGTAACTCTTCCAAAAAGTCAATCACCGCGAAGAAGCCTTCAAACGTCTTGCGTCCTTCCTGAAAATCCACGAGCAAGTCTACGTCACTCTCCGGCCCGGCCTCATCGCGCGCGAACGAGCCGAACAAGCCCAGCCGCGCCACGCCCAGCGCCCGCAATTGCGCCCCCTGCTGCTGCAGGCGCTCGATTACTTCGGCTTTAGTTT
This sequence comes from Hymenobacter psoromatis, assembly GCF_020012125.1. Taxonomy (NCBI): domain Bacteria; kingdom Pseudomonadati; phylum Bacteroidota; class Cytophagia; order Cytophagales; family Hymenobacteraceae; genus Hymenobacter; species Hymenobacter psoromatis. The sequence continues at coordinate 687,969 of NZ_JAIFAG010000001.1, read as the reverse complement.
GAACAGATTGCATAAGAACAGACTACGCGACTAATGATGCACAAGATACGGCAGCTACCCGCCCCCCGCGCCCCGGCCGCCACCCCAAGCGGCGGCAATAGCAACAGTGTTATAGCCCTTACAAGTAATCGCAAATCACTTGGACCAACCATTTACTCCACCTCCAATTAATGCGTAATAATCAGAATTATACGGAAGAGAAACAGATTTAAATCTGCCAGTTTTGTGGCCACAAAACTGGCAGACTGCACATTTCACACATTTCCTGGCATCTAACTGACTAGTATCAAAATCGATAACATAACCAGCATTAAGTTTCAAAACTTCACTGTACACCTTTCGAATTGCGGTTTGCTCACCAGCAGACTTATCAATCCTAAATACAGTACATTTTTTTACTATTCTCTTATACTTTACGGATTCGTAATGCCAATAAACTAGATAACCATAATCAGTTTTAAACTCATCTAGACCCATTATATATGAGTTTAATTGCGCTTTATGTGTTATTTGAGGTGAAATTATTTCTTTGTTTAAAGGTCTGAACTTCTCCTCAACTATAAAATTTTGGCCATCCGCATTTGTGAATACGTAATCTGGCTGACCAACAAATTTTCCTTTACTACTCATGAAATACTTTTTACTATTATTGCCATGACCAACATACAAAATACTTGAATTGCGTAAGTCATTGAAGAAGAATTCATTCTGCTTAGTACGAATTTCTTCTTTTAAAGTGTTATCAGAAAATTGAACTTGAACTTCATTTTTATCTCCGATAGCATACGAAACAAGCCTATTTTGTTCGTGTAATTCGGTCCCAATTACCGCTTCTTTACTTTTTTCGTGTTCAGAAAAACTCTTGGATATACTTAAGCTTGCAGGGCAAAATACATAATTTGAAATATCAGTGGCTGTAACATAATTCTGCTTACTGAATTCTAATAAAAAATCACTAATAGTTTTGTGATAAATCCCCTCCTGTATATTATCTGGACGCGGCTTTCTGTTTGATTTAAAATTACCTTCTGAAATAATATCATATAGAACGTCTCTAGCCCACGATAAAATTTTATTCTTTTCTTTGTCGTCTTCCGATTCATTTGAAAATGGATGTATATAAGGCATAGAGGAATCTTTATTTACCTTACATAACTCATCCATAAAGCTTGATAAAATGTCACCCTCAACAAACCCCAGTCTTTTTAAATGATATTCCAATGCACCTTGCGCACTACCATCCAAATAAGAAAGGCAACTTTCAATAAAGCTTTGGCGCTTGTACATATATATTAATATAATTAAAATAATATTAATTACATGCAAAGCATAAGCGCAAAAGCCCCCGCCAGCACCAGCCAACGGGGCTTCATCACAAATATACTCGCAACCTAAACCGCCGGCATCTCCACGTTCTCGAACTTCACCGCGCCGTCTTCCAACACCGCCTCCACCACGGTATCCTTGGAAACGCGGCCGGAGAGAATCTCTTTACTCAGTTCGTTCAGAATCACGCGCTGCAACACGCGCTTGAGCGGGCGGGCACCAAATTGCGGGTCGAAGCCCTGCTCGCCGAGGTAGTCGAGCACCTCATCGGTGGCTTCGAGGCTGATGCCGGCCTCTTGCAGGCGCTGCTGGATTTGCCGGAACTGGATATCGACAATCTTGCGGATTTCCTTACGCTTGAGGGGCTGGAACATCACAATTTCGTCGATGCGGTTCAGGAACTCGGGGCGCATGTGCTGGCGCAGGCGCTCCACTACTTCGTCGCGGGTGCGGTCCACCACTTCCTCGTGGTTGTACTCGTTCAGGTCTTTGAAATTGCGCTGAATGATGTCGGCCCCCGTGTTCGAGGTCATGATGATGATGGTGTTCTTGAAGTTCGCTACCCGGCCTTTGTTGTCGGTGAGGCGGCCATCGTCAAGCACTTGCAGCAGGATGTTGAACACGTCGGGGTGCGCCTTTTCGATTTCATCGAGCAGCACCACCGAGTAGGGCTTGCGGCGCACGGCCTCCGTGAGCTGCCCGCCCTCGTCGTAGCCCACGTAGCCGGGAGGTGCCCCGATGAGGCGCGACACGGAATGGCGCTCCTGAAACTCGCTCATGTCGATGCGTACCATCGCGTTCTCGTCGTTGAACAGGTATTCAGCCAGCGCCTTGGCCAGCTCGGTTTTGCCTACCCCGGTGGTACCCAGGAAGATAAACGAGCCAATGGGCCGCTTGGGGTCTTGCAGGCCGGCGCGCGAGCGGCGCACGGCATCCGAGATGGCGGCGATGGCTTCGCTCTGGCCGGCCACGCGCTTGCCCAGCTCGTTTTCGAGGTTGAGGAGCTTGTCGCGGTCGGCTTGCAGCATTTTGCTCACCGGGATGCCCGTCCACTTGGCCACTACCTCGGCAATGTCCTCACTGGTCACGACTTCCTGGAGCATGCCGCCGCCGTCTTTGTTGGCGTTGGCTTCGTCCTGCAAGGTTTTTAGGCGCTGCTCGGCTTCGGCAATCTTGCTGTAGCGCAGCTCGGCTACGCGGCCATAGTCGCCCTGGCGCTCGGCCTGCTCGGCTTCGGTTTTGAAGCGCTCGATGTTTTCCTTCTCGGTCTGGATGCCGGTGAGGACGGATTTTTCGCCTTCCCACTTGGCCTTCAGCTCGTCGCGCTGGCTGCCCAGCTCGGCCAGCTCCTTGCTCAGCACGGCCTCACGGTCGTGGTTGTCTTCGCGCCGAATGGCCTCGCGCTCAATCTCCAGCTGCATCATGCGGCGCTGGATTTCGTCGAGCTCCACGGGCATGGAATTCAGCTCGATGCGCAGCTTGGCGGCGGCCTCGTCCATGAGGTCGATGGCCTTGTCGGGCAAAAAGCGGTCGGTGATGTAGCGGCTGCTCAGCTCCACGGCCGCAATCACGGCGTCGTCGGTGATGCGCACGCCGTGGTGCAACTCGTACTTTTCCTTGATACCGCGCAGGATGCTGATGGCGTCGGGCACGCTCGGCTCATCCACGATAACGGCCTGAAAGCGACGCTCCAGGGCCTTGTCTTTCTCGATGTATTTCTGGTATTCCTTGAGCGTAGTCGCGCCGATGGCGTGCAGCTCGCCGCGGGCCAGGGCGGGCTTGAGTAGGTTGGCCGCGTCCATCGCGCCCTCGCCGCCGCCGCCGGCCCCAATCAGGGTGTGGATTTCGTCGATAAAGAGCAGAATCTGCCCCTCCGAGTCGGTCACTTCCTTGATAACGGCCTTGAGGCGCTCCTCAAATTCGCCCTTGTACTTGGCCCCTGCGACTAGCAGGCCCAGGTCGAGGCTCATCAACACCTTGTCTTTCAGGTTTTCGGGCACGTCGCCGGCCACGATGCGCTGGGCCAGGCCCTCGGCAATGGCGGTTTTGCCTACCCCCGGCTCGCCGAGCAGCACGGGGTTGTTTTTGGTGCGGCGGCTCAGAATCTGGAGCACCCGCCGAATCTCCTCGTCGCGCCCGATTACGGGGTCCATCTTGCCCTGGCGCACGCGCTCGTTGAGGTTGATGGCGTAGCGGTTGAGGCTCTGGTACTGCTCCTCCGCCGTTTGGCTGGTCACCTTGCGCCCACCGCGCAGCTCCTGGATGGCGGCTTTCAAGTCCTTCTCCGTAAAGCCGTTGTCTTTCAGCAGGCCCGCCACGCTGTCCTTGCCGCCCAGGATACCCAGCAGCAGGTGCTCGACGGACACAAACTCGTCGCCCAGCTCGCGCATCTGGGTGTTGGCGCGCTGCACGGCGTTGGCCGCGTCGTTGGCGAGGTAGGGCGAGCCGCCGCTCACCTTGGGGTAGGCCGTCACGAGGGCATCGAGCCGCTGGCCGAGGTTGGCCAGGTTCGCGCCCACCTTCTTGCCCAGGAAGCTCAGGGTATTCTCGTCGTTCTGGAGCAGGGCCTTCAGCAAGTGGCCGGTTTCGATGGCCTGCTGCTGGTTGGCCCCGGCGAGTTCGGTGGCCTTCTGCACGGCCTCCTGCGCCTTGATAGTGAAGTTCTTAAAGTCCATTTCAGTGCTAGTGTCTTAGGTAATGCTTCGGGTTAGGAAGCTGTACGTAAGGCATAGCAAACGGGGTGCTAGGGTGCGAAAGCGGACTTTTTGGCGGGAAACCCTTATTTCTCTAGAAATTCCTTGTCAAAAAGTCTTGACAACTAAACTCCAAGTTGTGGCAATACTTTATTAGCTTCAATCCGCTTATCGTATATTTTCAATCTTATGAATGCTCTCATCATAGGATTTACAAATTGATATCTTATATTACTTCCTTGCCCAATTTTTTCTAGGATACGCCCCTTTTCCTCTTTGCATAGTCCTTCCAAGTAATAACGCAAATCAGTTGTGGTCATAGTAGATTTGCCTTTTTTCTTTTTACCTTTAAAATGGGATAAAGCTCCGCTATTAGTAAAGCAATTGTATTCATCTAATTCTGCGAGAGCACATGCCGCTAATACTTCTTCAAAATGAGAAGGACCTTTTGAACTAATAATGGATTTTTGATATGAATTCCGTAGAGACTGAGAAGTTGTTTGGATACATTTCTTAACCGCATAGGTAAAATGTTCTATCGAAACAGTATTAGACTCACTGTTAATTGCATATAATGCAGCACTTTTGCAGATAGCATGTGTATAATTTGGAAATCCAGAAGAATACTCTATTATTTTTTCTTTAACATTTTGAATTATCTCTAACTCAAGCCTTTTTAAACCATTATCTATAATTTGCGCAAGTTCTTCATCTGACATACGAGGCATTTGTATCTGCACCAAACACCTCTCAAGTGATGGATGCTCGCCAAGCAAATTATTGACATCTCCAGCAATACCTACTATTAATATAGTTATATTAGGAACATTATCAGACAATGCCTTTATAGTATCGGCCATCCGCGTTTTAGTCTCATCTTTTGTAATGCTATCGAACTCATCAAAAATAATTAATAATCTATTTGATAAGTTCTCAAACACATGCTGAATATCAGCAGAATCAATTTCATCCTTCTCTGGTAGAAATAAATCCAGCTGCACAGCTTCTTGTCTAATTTCAGCATTAAAGCCTATCCCTTTCTTATCAGAGTAGAATCGAATCTTTTTTAATGCTTCGCTCCATAGACCTTTAAAATCCTCAGTACGATTGCACGTTACTTTAGAAGATATTACGTCTGGAAATACTGTCATAGCCATATTGGCTAAGGATGTTTTTCCTACTCCTCTATCACCGTAAAGCACAGCATGCGCGCCTCGCTGCTTTAAGGCACTATACAAGTCATTTAATTGACCAAGCCTTCCGTAGAACAAATCCCGTTTTTCAATAGGAGCTGTAGGACTAAAAACCTCGTCCAGTTTAGCAAGCTTGTCTTCGTTAGACATCATTTTAACTTTATTAACTTTAGCCATAATTTATGAACAGAATAGGTTTATTGAACTACAGATGTCTACTTGTTTTTTTACCCAATTTGAGCAAAAGGTATCACAGGACGTAAAGTAGTAGCAGTAGAAAATTCTGGATAAAGAGTTTGAAACATTACCTGTGCTTCCTCAAGTAAGTTCGGAGACTTGGCTAAGGCAGCTTTATTGAGCAACAAGTAAGCATTAGTTTCAGGACTATGCTGGTGGTTCCAACGCTCAGGCGGGAAAAAATCGCTGGCTAGCTGCGAATAAATTCGAAAGCGCTGAACGTTAATTAGTTTTTTTTCGATTTCGACTGGTTTCGGAGTACCAATAAAACCGCCAGATGCCAAAGGGTCTCGTTTTAGTATCTGTAGCATTACCGCTAGACAAGTATTCAAAATCCGAATAGCTTCCGCTGGACCATCATTTGTTTGGTAGGCGTACTTAGCCTCTGGGTCACGCTCATAGCGATGAAGTTTGAGGTAAAACTTCAGCACATATATGTGATGTTGGTACTTTTCAGCCTGAATGATGTAATGTTGGCCCTTCTTAGTTTGAAACGGGCAGATATACCGCTCAATCAAAAAGCCGCCTGGGGAATAAGGCGGCTTTTCAACTACAAAGCGGAACGGGTAAACGTTACCCGGAAAATCGCGTGGAATCAAAACAAGTACGGATAGGCTTTACGACGCTTGGCCTCCAACTCTTGCGGCTGCACAGGACGAAAAGCACCTGTTTGCACTACATGACTAGATGAGCATGTAACTATTTTTGAACCAGGCTTGTCAGCAGTAGGCTTGGGAATGTTAGTGTTCATAGTTACAAAGTTACAATAGCTGGGCCAAAGTTGAGAAGACAGTTGCAATACTTCATAAACAGTCAAAGGGTTGAGTGTTCCGAAGTTGGCGCGGACTTGTAGCTCGCGTTAATAGCTGCACTTAATGCACAGCAGCAAGCTACACCAGAACCGCTATTTCGCCTGCTGCCCGTCTTCGTACTCCTGCACCCAATCTTCCAACACGATACCAACCATATCAGCAAAGTGGCGGGTGTTGTGCGTAATCAGCATCAGCTTATGCGCCACTATTGAGCTGCCAAGCAGCCTATCGAACTCACCTTACAGGCAGCCGATGCGTTTCGAGTGGGTTTCTGCTGGGCATAGGTTTCCGGCGTGGCCGAGATGCCTGGCCGATGGGTAGCAGGAGACAGCCACAGGAATTTATCCAGATTCTGGCAATGCGCAGCGCTGGCTTCCGGGCAGCTTAGGAACCGGGCTTTACCCTGCCCATTTTGCGCAGCTGCTTTTCGTCGCGGCGGCTCATGCCGGGCACTTTCTCGTTGTGGCGGCGGGCGCGGGGGCTACCGGCATCGTGCATGGGAGGCGTGACGAGGGGCTGGCTGCCCGGCACGGTGCCGGGCGTGATGGTACCCCCGGCGGGAGCCACGCCCCCGGAGGGCAGCACGGTTTGGGCCAGTGCGGCGCTGGCGGATAGGGTGAGGGCGGCCAGGAGGATGGACAGGAATTTCATGGCTAACTAAGAAGAAGAGGGGGGAAATTAAGTGGGTCGTTTTGATGGCGCACGGGGCCGCCGTGGTGGTACAAGTAGCTTATGGGCGGGCGGCCGCTAGCGTCAGCACCTCGCGCACTTTCGTCCACTTTATAGCGGGGTAGCGGGCGTTGTCGAGGGGCTCCAGGCGGGGTAGGCCGGTGAACATATTGTGCAAATACTGCATCCCTTGCCAGGGCGGAAACACCTCACCGGGGGCCGGCGCGAGGCGGCGGGTGATATTAATCATGAGTTTTAATACCCAGAGGCCACCGGCGCGCAGCCGACCGAAGCGGCGGCCGGTAGCGGCGCTGGCATCGGCCTGGAGTCGGCGCACGGTGGCCGTTTGGCCAGCAATGCGCAGGTAGCGGGGCGTGGTGGGGTCGAGGGCGGCCAGGGCCGTGTAAGCGGCCGTGTCGGCGATGGTGGTGAAGTCGAGGGGCTGGTCGGCGCTACCCCAGTAAAGCACCCGGCGGATGGGAAACAGCACGACCGGGGCCTGGCCGGTGAGCAGGTCCATAAACATGCCGTTGAGGATGGACGTGGCCCGGATGGGCGCTTTATCGAGGATGCCGCCAAACTCGCGGCGCAGGTCGAGGTTGCGGTTGCTGCCAGCAGGAAGCTTCGTGAAGTCGATGGCGAAGTCGGAGGGGATGAAGCGGGGCACGCCGGCGGCTACGGCGGCAGCGAGCAGGTGGGTTTGGGCATCCACGATGGTAGCGCGCAGGCCCGAGAGGGCTGATATCACGCAGGCCACGCCAACCAGCGCCTGCGTGAGGGCGGCTTTATCGGCCAGCTCGATTGCGATTATTTCCGCCCCGCGCGCGCGCAGCTGGGCTATTTCGGGCTTGGCGGCGCTGCCGGGACGCACGAGTACCAGCAGGGTAGCACCGCGGTCGAGGAGTTGCTGGGCAATGCGGAAACCCAGGTCGCCGGTAGCGCCGGCCAGGGCAATTAGGTTATCGGCCATTCGGAGTAGAAACGAAAAATTACCCCGAGATACGCAGCAGGCCGGCCAGAGATGTGCCGCGGCCGGCGGCGGGCCGGATAAGCTGACTGGCAGCTACCAGCGTTTACGCCCGAAGCAGTGGTTCGGCCTAAGGTAGCGCCGGGCCTGGGCCGGCGCGATTTGCGGCGGAGCAGGTGCGCTAGTGCCCGCATCGGCTAAATTGCTTTAGCTTAGCGCAAAATACCTCCGACAGCGCGCAGCAGCCGGAGCCTCTTTTCTCCCACCCATTCTTTGCAAGCAGGTTATGAGTGAACTTCCCGAAGTGCCCTCGCGGCGCGAATTTGTCAAGCAGGGTACCGCGGCGGCGGCTTTCTTTATTGTTCCGCGCTTCGTGCTGGGCGGCAAGGGCTACACCGCGCCCAGCGACCAGCTGGTGGTGGCCGGCGTGGGGGTAGGCGGCAAGGGCGAGAGCGACATCGCCAACTTCGCCAAAACCAGCAAGGCCCGCATCGCTTACCTCTGCGACGTGGACGAAAGCCGCGCTGCCCGCACGGTAAAGGCGTTTCCGCAGGCGAAGTTTTACAAGGACTGGCGCAAAATGCTGGATAAGGAGAGCAAGCACATCGACGCGGTGTCGGTGTCCACGCCCGACCACAACCACGCCATTATTACGCTGGCGGCCATGCAGCTCGGCAAGCACGTGTACGTGCAGAAGCCGCTGACCCACGACATCTACGAGGCCCGCGCGCTCACCGAGGCGGCCAAAAAGTACAAGGTAGTGACCCAGATGGGCAACCAGGGCGCTTCCAACGACGGGGTGCGGCAACTGCGGGAATGGTACGACGCGGGCACCATCGGGGAGGTGCACACGGTGTATTGCTGGACCGACCGCCCGGTGTGGCCCCAGGGGATTCCGTGGCCCACGACCGCCGCGCCGGTGCCCGCTACCCTCGACTGGGACCTATGGCTGGGCACGGCCCCGGCCAAAAACTTCGTGGATAAGCTGGTGCCCTTCAACTGGCGCGGGTGGTGGGACTACGGCACCGGCGCGCTCGGCGATATGGGCTGCCACCTAGTGGAAGCGCCCTTCCGGGTGCTGAACCTGGGCTACGCCAGCGCCGTGCAGGCCAGCGTGGGCAGCGTGTACGTGGATGAGTTTAAGCGCGGCTATTTCCCCGACAGCTGCCCGCCGTCGAGCCACGTCATCCTCAAATTTCCGCAAACCGACAAGACCCAGCACCCCGTAACGGTGCACTGGATGGACGGCGGCATTCAGCCCGAGCGCCCCGACGAGCTGGAGCCCAACGAGAAGTTTGGCGACGGCGGCAACGGTATTCTGTTCATCGGCGACAAGGGCAAGATGATGGCCAGCACCTACTCCGAAAACCCGCGCCTGCTGCCCACCTCGCGCACCCAGCAGGTGCAGGTGCCCCAGACGCTGGCCCGCGTGCCGGGCCAGGCCAACGGCCACTACGGCCAGTGGGTGGAAGCCTGCCTGGCCGGCTACGGCAAGATGGCCGTCAGCTCGCCCTTCGAGATTGCCGGCCCGCTCACTGAAGCTTTGCTGATTGCCAACCTGGCCATTCGCGGCTACGACATTCAGCGGCCCCGCGCCACCGGGCCGGGCGGCAGTATGGACTACCCCGGCCGCGGCGTCGAGCTGCTGTGGGACCCTAAAAACCTGCGCATCACCAACTTAGACGACGTGAATCAGTTCGTGAAGCGCACGTACCGCACGGGCTGGTAGGCGGGGGGTAGGGCCGGGCGGCGGCCGGATTTCGGTTGCCGCCCGGCCTTTCGCGTAAAAGGGGCGGCGACTTACTACTCTCGCCGTTTTTTTGCGCATGGCAACCTACACCGTCGAACGACTTTCCTTCCAACACCTGACCGAGCTGCCCCAAGCGTGGCAAAACGCCGACTATCTGGCCCTGCTCACGCAGCTCGACTACGACAACCCCGCGGCCCTACCCCCCGCCGAGCTGAAGGAGATGTGCCAGATGGCCCTCACCGACCTGGAGCCCGCTGCCGCCGCTCAGGCCGTGCTCACCTACCTGCTGGCCGATGAGCTGACCGAAGGCCAAATAGAGCAGTTGGCCCACCAGATGGAAACCGAAAAGCTCTGGGAAGAAAACCCCGCCATGAAGCTGCACCCGGCTTTTTTCAACGCCACGCAGCTACTCTATACCGCCTACAACGGCAAGTTTCCGCACCCGCAGGCCGTCGAGTTCAAGGTCAAAATCACGGCCCCTACCCCCGACGACTTGGCCGTGCTCGACCAGGAGCCGGCCGTGCCGCTGCTGCGCCTGCTGGCTCAGGGCCTCACCGACCACGCCCTGCTGCACCGCCTGTTTAGTGAGCAGCTGGCGGGCGGCGAGTTTGCCGAGGCACCAACCATTCTGTGGCAGCTCACGCCGGGTGAGAAAACCGCTGACAGCGTGGTATTTGATATTATCAGCTCTGATTACTGGCTGGAAGACTTCAAGTACGCCGACACCTACGAGGCGACGCTGCCGGACGCATAGCGCACAACTGATAAAAACAGCAGAACGTCAGGCTGAGCTTGCCGAAGTATCTCTACCGCCTCGTTGGATGAAGCAGTAGAGATGCTTCGGCAAGCTCAGCCTGACGTTCTGTTGTATATAAGTATAACTACTTGCTGGTCAGCTTTTTAATCAAATCCGTTTCGTCCTGGCGGTAGGGTGTGCCGTCCGGGCGAAACACTTCGTGAAACCACTCATTAGGCTCCGAGCCGTCGGGCAGGGGCGTATCCCAGGCGTACTTGGTGTTGGTTTTGCCCGCCACAAGGCCCCAGTTGATGGCGGCTACGTGGTATTTTTTGAGTACGGGTAGCACATTAGCAAAGCGCGAGTTGCGGGGCCGGGCCATGTACTCGGTGCAGAGGAGCGGCCGGCCGTGGGTTTCGAGCGCCTCGATAAGGTGCTGCTGCTCCACGCCATCGCCATAGTTGTGATAGGTAATGACATCCGAATGCAAAGCTTGGTAGGTATTGAGAACCCGCAAATCTAGGTTCCAGAGGCCCGAGCTCAGGGGCTGGTCGGGGCGCACGGCCTCGGCCCAGGCAAAGACGTTGCGCAGCAGCGGCAGCGAGGCATTGCCCTTGCCCTCGTTGCCGGGCTCATTGTATAAATCCCAGAGCGCGATGCGCTTATCGTGGCCAAAGCTGGTGAGCACGTCGGTCACGTAGGGCCTTAATTGCACGAAGGTGGCCGAGTCGCGCGAGGCGGGGTCGCCGGGGTCCTGCATCCAGCCCGAGTTGTGGATACCGGCGCGGGGCGCGGGCTGTGGGCCGGCTTTGGGGCCCTTGTTCCAGCAATCATCAAAGAAGACGAAGATGGTGCAGATGTGGTGCTTGTCGGCAATGGCTAGGTAGTCGTTCAGCCGCTTTTTGAAGCCCGCCGGGTCTTCCTTCCAAGCCAAATCGTGCAGGAACACACGCATAGTATTGAAGCCGATACCCTCGGCCCAGCCCAACTCCTTGTCAATGGTGGTGGGGTCGAAAGTAGCGGCCTGCCACATTTCGAGCTGATTGATGGCGGTGCTGGGGATGAAGTTGGCCCCCGTCATCCAGGGGCGGGCCTGGTACCAGGCGTTGGCTTTGGCGCGGGGCCAGCGCACGTCCTGGCCGGGGGCCAGCATGGCCGCGCCGCCCTTGGTTTTGGTCTTTACTTTCTGCGCCTGCGCGGCCGGCGCGCCGAGCAGCGCCAGGCCCAGCAGCAGCCAGGATAGTTTCTTCATGCGGAAGGGGTAGGAAAGATGGAGGGCTAAGGTAGCAAGCGCACCCTTAACCGCGGCCGGCCATCAGGCGAGAGTCGGGCAGGGCGATAACCGCCCACGGGCGCTACCTTGCGGCAACCTCAGAGCTACCAGGTAGCGCCTGCGAGTTCGCATCTACTTCCTAAAATATGCTTTGTAAAAAAGCCATTGTAGTGCTCACGCTGAGCACTTTGGGCGCGGGCGCGGCGCGGGCCCAGACGCTGCGCCCACCGGCTTATCCCCTCGTTACGCACACCCCGTACTTCAGCGTGTGGGCTTTTCAGGATACGCTGGCCGCCGGGCCTACCCGGCACTGGACCGGCGCACCGCAGAGCCTGGAAGGCGTGGTGCGGGTAGATGGCCGCGCTTACCAGTTTTTGGGCCAGGCGCCGCCGCAGTACCGGGCCCTGATTCCGACGGCGGCCGAGCGGCCGTATGCGGCGCGCTACACGTTTGCGGCCCCGGCGGCGGGCTGGGAGAAGCCGGCTTTTGCCGGGGCGGCCCGCTGGAAAACCGGCCCGGCCCCCTTCACCAACGACGCGAAGCAGCCCGGCACGCAGTGGACCACCCACGACGTGTGGGCGCGCCGCACCATCGGGCTGCCGGCCGCGCCGCCCACCGGGCCCCTGACGCTGCTGCTACTGCACGACGACGACGCGGAAGTGTATATCAATGGCGTGCTGCTGCTTAAGCAGGCCGGTTATAATGACCAGTACGACCGGTTCGCGGTGCCCGCGGCGGCGCGCGGCGCGTTGCGCAAGGGCGAAAACGTGCTGGCCATGCACTGCGTGAACCCCCACGGCGGGGCGCACCTCGACGCGGGCCTCTACGAAACGCTCCCTACCCCGGCCCCGCTGCCCCAGGCCCGCCAAACGGCCGCGACGCTGACAGCCACCCAGACGAGCTACACCTTCGCGGCCGGCCCGGTAATACTGACTGTCAGCTTCTTATCGCCGCTGCTGCTCGATGAGCTGGAAACCCTGGCCCGGCCTATTAGCTACGTCACCTGCACGGCCACGGCACCCGATGGCAAAGCGCACCCCACCCAGGTACTGCTAACCGAGGCCGGCACGCTGGCCAGCAACACGCCCTACCAGGAGGTGGCCGACCGCCCCGGCGCGGCAGGCAGCCTGCGCTGGCGGGCCGTGGGCACCACCCAGCAGCCCGTGCTGGCCACGGCCGGCGACAACGTGCGCATCGACTGGGGCTACGCCTACCTGGCCGCGCCCGGCGCGGCGGCGCTGGCTAGCGGCGACCCGCAGCAGCTCAAGCTGGCATTTGCCAAAACCGGCACCCTACCCCCCACCGGCCCGGCCCACCCCGCGCAAGCCCAGCGCGTGGCCCAGGCCGCCGTGCTCGACTTGGGCCGGGTAACCGCCACGCCCGCCGAGCAGCACCTGCTGCTCGGCTACGATGAGCAGTATGCCGTGCAGTACTTCGACCAGAACCTACGGCCCTGGTGGCGGCGCGACCCGGCCATGACGATGGATAAGGCCCTGCAAGCCGCCGAGACCGACTACCCCCGCCTGCGCCAGAAGGCCACCGAGTTTGATAAAAAAATGTACGCCGATGCCCAGGCGGCCGGCGGCCGGCAATACGCCGACTTGTGCCAGCTGGCTTACCGCCAGGCCATTGCGGCGCACACGGTGGTAGCCGGCCCCAAGGGTGAGCTATTTTTCTTTTCCAAAGAAAACTTCTCCAACGGCTCCATTGGCACGGTGGACATTACGTATCCGTCGGAGCCGCTTTTTCTGCTCTATAATACCGAGCTGGCGAAGGGAATGCTGCGCTTTATCTTCGACTATTCGGAGTCGGGGCGCTGGAAAAAGGACTTTCCGGCCCACGACGTGGGCACCTACCCCCTGGCCAACGGCCAGACCTACGGCGAGGACATGCCAGTGGAAGAAGCCGGCAACATGCTGATTATCACGGCGGCGGTGGTGAAAATGGATGGTAAGCCCGACTTCGCCCGCGCGCACTGGCCCACCCTCACCAAGTGGGTCAGCTTTCTGAAGCGCGATGGCTTCGACCCGGCCAACCAGCTCAGCACCGACGACTTTGCCGGCCACCTAGCCCGCAACGTTAACCTCTCGGCTAAGGCCATTATGGGCATCGCCTGCTACGGCCAAATGGCCCGGCAAATGGGCGATGCCAAAACAGCTGACGAGTATACCACCCTGGCCCGCGACCTGGCCAAAAAATGGGTAACGATGGCCCAGGACGGCGACCACTACGCCTTGACCTTCGACAAGCCCGCCGGCTCGTGGAGCCAGAAGTATAACCTGGTGTGGGACAAAATACTCGGCCTGAACATCTTTCCACCCGAAGTAGCGCAGCAAGAAGTGGCTTTCTACTTAAAGCACCAACAGAAATACGGCCTACCCCTCGATAGCCGCAAGACCTACACCAAGTCGGACTGGATACTCTGGACCGCCACGCTGGCTGGCAGCCGCGCCGATTTTGAGGCGCTGGTGGCCCCGGTCTGGCAGTTTGCCAACGAAACCCCCAGCCGCGTGCCCCTCAATGACTGGCACGAAACCACCGATGCCAAGCAAGTCGGCTTCCAGGCCCGCTCGGTGGTGGGCGGGTATTTTATGAAAATGCTGGATGTGAAGCTGAACGGGAAATAGCGGCCATAAAAAACCCGCTTGTCTTGGCGAGCATGTTGCGCATCAAGCAGGGACAAGCGACTTTTATGCTACTCATTGCGCAGCTCAAACCGCTCGAACGTGGCCGTGGCCGATGCCGGGCCCTGGGCCACCACGCCCACCCGCACGCCGCGGTCCCAGGGGGGTAGGAACTGGCCGTCAGCGGTTTCACTGGCGGGCAGCAGCTCGGTCCAGGTGCGGCCGTCGGGGCTGTAGGCGAAGCGGTAGCGGCTGCCGCCCTGGTCCTGCACGCGCAGGTGCAGCGCCGCCGCGGGGGGTAGGGCGGCTTCGGCCAGGGTGCGGGTTTTGCCGTCGCGGCGCTCCTGCACTTGCAGCTTGCCCGCGCCGGCCAGCACGCTCAGGGCATTGTTGGGGTCGCCGAGGGCGGCCAGGCCGGCGGTGGTGCCGGGAGGTAGGGCGCTGGGGTTCAGCAGCGTGGTGGTGGCCGAATAGTTGGCCGCCAGCGTGGGCCGGCCCAGCGCCGCGCCGCCCTTGTCGGGCCGGGCCGTGAGGCGGAGCTGCCCATTTTGCAGGGCAAATGCGGGCTTATCTTCCACCGGCCACTCCCAGGCGGGAGCCAGGGTAGCGCCGGCAAACTCGTCGGCCACCACGGCCGGCACTTTGGCGGGCGCCACGGGGGTAGTGTGGTTGTTCAGAAACTCGGGCCAGCCGCTTTTAGTCCACACAAACTCGCTGAGTACGCCCTGGCGGCCCACATTCTGGAAGCTGCCACCGGTCTGGTAGGCGTGGTGCAGCAGGTACCAGTGCCCAGCGCGCTCGATGGGCGTGCCGTGGCCGGGGCAGGTCCAGACGTCATTTTTGGTCAGAATAGGGTTGCGGTCGTACTTCTCCCAAGGGCCGAGCAGCTTTTTGGCCCGCGCTACCCCCGTGGCGTAGGTGCAGCCGGGGCCGCAGCAGCCGTTGGCGGCATAAAACAGGTAAAAATAACCGTCGTGGCGCACCACGCTGGGGCCTTCCACCAGGTTGCCCTCCCAGGCGGCGGTGTTGCGAAACAGCTCGGTCTTCTCCCCTACCAGGGCCGTGCGGTCGGCGCTGAGACGCTGCGCCCAGAGGGGGGTAGGCTTTTTTACGCTGTTGCTGTCTTCCTTCCAGATGAGGTAAGGCTGGCCGTTTTCATCGTGGATGGGGAAGCCGTCGATGGAGCCGTCGGGCTGGCCCACCAGCGGGCCGTGGTCGCGGTAGGGCCCTTCGGGGCGGTCGGCGCTGGCCACGCCCACGGCCAGGTTGCCGCCGCGCTTATGCGCCGTGTAGAAGACGTAGGTTTTGCCGTTGGCATCGTGGTTGATTTCGGGCGCCCAGAAGTAGTAGTCGGCCCACGCCGGCCGCTCGCCCGGAAACACGTGCCCCACCAGGCTCCAGTGCTGCAAATCGGTCGATTTCAGCAGCGGAAACGTGGGGCCCCAATTAGAGGAAGTAGCAGTAGCCCAGTAGGTGTCGCCCACCTTGGTCACCGACGGGTCGGGGTAGTCGCCGGCCAGCACGGGGTTGGCGATGGCGAGGGGGGTAGGCGTGGCGGGCCGGGCCGGGGCCGCCTGCACGCGGGGCTTGGTCCTGGCCTTGACATTTGCCTGGGCCGTGGCCCCGAGCGGCGCAGCCCCGAGGCAGCCGGCCAGGACCAGCGCGTAATAAAGCTTTTTGGTGCGCATAAGCAGAACAGCAAAACGGCCTGCACTTGGCAGGCCGTAGCGTGAAGAAACAAGAGACTAGTAATCAGCGAATCAGCAGCTACTCACCGGCCGGCCGGGTTATCGGCGTATTGATAGCCACCGGGGTGCCGAAGTTAGGCGTGCCATCGGCATTCCAGGTGAACTGCTGCATGCGGGGGTTGCGGGGGTTGCCGCAGCCCTGGTTGGCGCTGCTGTTGGCGTGGTATACCAGCCAGTTTTGGGTGCCATCTTTCGAGATAAAGAAGCCGTTGTGGCCGGGGCCGTAGGCCCCATTAGCGGGGTTTTTCACGAATACCGGCGTTTGCGATTTCGACCAGGCGGTGGGGTCCAGCGGGTTGGTGCCGGTGAGCGTGAGCATTCCCAGGGTATAATCGTCGGTGCTACACTGGCTGGCCGAATACGTGAGAAAGGTCTGGCCGTTGTGCTGCAAAATCTCGGGGCCTTCGTTCACCTTGGGGTAGCCGTTCAGCTCCCAGCTCAGCTCGGGCTTGGTCAGCAGCACGCGTGGGCCGGTAATCGTCCAGGGGTTGCTCATGGCCGAGATGTAGATATTCTGCTGTTCGGAATTGGCTTCCTGGCCCGACCACAGCGCGTAGCGGCTGCCGTTCAGGTCAAACACGGTCATGTCAATCGACCAAAAATCCTGGGTGGGAACATAAATGCGGCCCTTATCCGTCCAGGTGCCGGTGGTAGGGTCAGTGTTGGCGTTTTCGAGCACCCACGAGCGCTGGCCGCCGCAACAGCCCTGGCTGGCCGGGCCGGCGGTGTAGTAGAGGTACCACTTGCCATCGAGGAAATGCAGCTCGGGGGCCCACACGTTGTTGGTGTTGTTGCCGTTGGGCAGCGGCGTCCACACAATGGTCGTGGGGGCCGAGCCCAGGTCGGCCATCTTCGCCGTTTTGCGGATGGTGACGTTGTTGCCGGTAGTGGCCATGAAGTAATAAAACCCGTCCTTTTGTACCACCCACGGGTCGGGGCCGGAGGCGAGCAGCGGGTTGGTGAAAGTGGTGGCTGCCGGGGCTGGTGGAGCCGGCGGGGGGGTAGGCGACGGGCTGCTGCCGTCATTTTTGCTGCACGACAGCAGCACGAAGAGCAGCGGAGCCAGCAGCCGCGAGAGATAACCAGGACGAACAAGCATAGTGCGAGGGTGGGAGAAGAAAGCGGACTGCTGGTGAGAGAGTTAGGAGTCTAGGATAAACGCCTTTTGAGTAAGTCCTAAACTCTCAACCCCTTCGAACTAATAGCCTTGGTTCTGGGTGAGGCCGATGAGGTTAACATCCTGCTGAGGCAGGGGTAGCAACTGCGACTTACCCACGATAAAATTGTTGAATTGCGCGTCGTGCTGCTTGAGCTGGTCAATGCCCGCCTGGTTGTCGAGCAGGCCGTAGCGCTGCAAGTCAAACCAGCGCAGGCACTCGCCGGTCAGCTCCGTCACGCGCTCATGGCGCAACTGCATGCGCAGCGTGGCCTGCGTGAAGTTGCCCGCCACCAGTGGGGCCAGCCCGGCGCGCTGCCGCACCTGGTTGATGAGCGGCACGGCGGCCGCCGTCTGGTTCTGCTCATTCAGGGCTTCGGCTTGCAGCAGCAACACATCGGCGTAGCGCATCACCCGGAAGTCGTTGGGCGAGTCGAAGTTCTCATCGCCGCGGTAGTAGTCGCTCTGGTACTTGCGCCAGTAAGTGCGGCCGAGGTTGAAGTTATCGCCTTTGTAGCGGTTAAGGAAACCGTAGGTGCCGGCCGCAAAGCCGGCCGGCCGCGAGAGGTCGTACACCAGCGAGTCGGCGCTGAGCGGCAGGGGCGAGACAAACTGGCGGTAGTTATAAAACACGGTGGCGGCCAGGCGCGGGTCGCGCTGCCCGGCGGTGGTACCCTCCTGCAAAAACTCACTCACTACCCACGGGCGCATCTCGCAGTCGGTGAAGCCCAGGTTGGCCGTACCGCCGTTTTGGGGCGGGCCGAAAAACTTGGGCCGCTGAAAGCCCTGCGAAGTAGTGGCGTCAACGCCGCCCTGGCCGTCGGGGCCGCCAATGTTGTTGTCTAGAAACTGCACTTCGAAAATACTCTCCGCGTTGTTTTTGCTCGTGTGGCGGAAGTTGTCGGTGTAGTTGGTGAGCGAGTAGGTGCCCGCGCCGATAACCAGTGCGAACTGCGCCTGCGCGTCGGCCCAGCGCTTGTTTTGCATGTAGGCTTTGCCGAGCAGCGTGCGGGCGGCCCCCACCGTGGCGCGGCCCTGGTCCGAGCCGCCGTAGGTAGCCGGTAGGTTGGGCGTGGTACCGGTGCCGATGGCGGCTTGCAGGTCGCTGATAACCAGCGCCCACACCTGCGCCGACGTACCCTGCGCCGGGCGGTAGTCAAGGGCCGCCGGCTGCGTCGACAGCGGCACGTTGCCGAAGAGCGACACCAGGTTGAAGTAGCTCAGGGCCCGCAGAAAAGATGCTTCGCTCACGATGCGGGTGCGCAGGGTCGCGTCCATCTGAATGGCCGGCACGTTGGCCAGCACCTGATTGCAGCGGTCAATGGTGCGGTAGCAGTCGCGGTAGACGTTGGCGGTTGCCTCGAAATTGTAGTCGGTCTGCACGAAATTGGTCATGTCGCGCAGCAGCGTATAGGGGCTCTCGCTCCAGCCATCGTCGGCGCGCCCGTCATACACGAAGGAAAACCAGCGGCGATACATGCCGATGGCTTGCAGGCCCGCGTAGCAGGCGTTGGAAGCGCGCACCGCGTCGTCGCTCGTTTGCCAGAAGGTAGCGGTGGTGGCTAGGTTGGGGTTGCTCTGGTCGAGCAGGTCTTTTTTGCAGCCCGTGGCCAGCAGCGTGCTGGCGGTGGCCAGGGCCAGTAGTATTTTTTGCGAGGAGGATTTCATCACCAGAAGAGATTAAAGCGGAAAAACTAACGGGGCCGGGCAGCTAGAAGCCGAGCTGGGCCCCCACCGTGAAGGTGCGCGGGTTGGGGTAGTTGCCCTCATCCACGCCGCGCGTCAACAGCGAGCCGTCGAGGCCGCCGATGGTTTCCGGGTCGTAGCCCGAGTATTTGGTGATGGTAAACAGGTTTTGCGAAGCGAGGTAGATGCGCACGCTACCCAGGCCTTTCACCTTCTCTACCAGGCTCTTGGAGATGCTATAGCCAATCTGCAGGTTTTTCATGCGCAGGTACGAGCCGTCTTCCAGAAAGCGGGTAGTGTTGCCAAACGTGTTGGTGCCGCTTTGCAGGGCCAGGCGGGGGGTAGTGGTAGAAGGGTTAGTGGGCGTCCAGGGTGAGAGGTTGGCCGGGTAGTTGGTGGGGTCGTCGAAGCGGCCCAGCCAGTAAGCCCCCGAGTTGTACACGTTGTTGCCCTGCACACCCTGAAAGAACGCCGCCACGTCGAAGCCACCGTAGGCGGCCGTCAGGTTCAGGCCATACTGAATTTTGGGAAATACGCGGCCCACGTGCACCCGGTCGTTGAAGTCAATTTTGCCGTCGCCGTTGGTGTCGTGGTAGCGAATGTCGCCGGGTTGGGCACCGGGCTGCGCGCTAGCGGCAATGTTGTCGCCCGATTGAAAGATGCCATCGACCTGGTAGAGGTAGAACGAGCCCACCTCGTGGCCGACCTCAGTGCGCGTGACCCCGCCGTTGGGGCCGGCATCGAAGAAGTTGGCCGCGCCGCCCGAAGTGCCCAGCTCCATCACCGTGTTGCTAATGGTGGTCAGGTTACCCGTAATACCATAGGTAAGCTTGCCGGCGGTGTTGTTGTAGCCCACCAGCAGCTCAAAGCCCTTATTTTGGATGCGGCCAATCTGCTGGAAAGGGTCGCCGCCCGCGTTGCCCAAAAACAGCGGAATCTGGGGGTTCACATTAGCATTGCGGGTTTCCGAGATGTAGTAGTCCGCACTCACCGTCAGGTGGTTATCCAGAAAGCCCACGTCGAGGCCGTAGTTCTGGGTGCGGCGCTCTTCCCAGCCCACCGAAGGCGAGCCCAGGGCCGTTTGGGTGGCACCGTTGGCCAGGTTACCCCCGTAGTTGTAGTTGACGTTGGGATTGATAAAGGCCTGGTAGAGGTACGAGCCGCCATACGCCCCGTTGAGCTGGTCGTTACCCAGAATACCGTAGGAGGCCCGCAGCTTCAGGTCGCTGATGGCCGTGATGCCTTCGAAGAATTTCTCCTTCGACACCCGCCAGCCCACCGAGCCCGCCCCAAAATTGCCATACTTGCGGTCGGCCGAGAAGCGCGACGAACCGTCGCGGCGAAAGGCCCCCGTCACGAGGTAGCGCCCGTCGTAGTCGTAGGTCAGCTGCCCAAAGTACGAGCGCTTGGCCCAGGTGTAGGTCGAGCCCGTGCCCGGCAGGGGGGTAGCCCCGGCGTCGAGCGCCCAGTAGTAGGTAGGGCCGTTGCCGTAGCCCTGGGCGGCACCCTGCGTAAACTCAAAGCGGTCGTTCTGCTCCGAGTAGCCGGCTACCACCGTCAGGTTGTGCAGGCCAAAGCTGTGGTCATATGTCAGCGTGTTTTCGGCTAGCAAAAACGTCTCGTTGCCCTGCGCATCGGTGTAGCCCGAAACGGGGGTGATGTTGTTCGGGGCCAGCCCGCCCGCCTGCTGCTGGCGCTGGTCGTGGAAGCCCCGGTACTGCGTGCCCAGGTTGAGGCGGTAGCGCAGCGAGGGCAGGAAAGAATACTCGGCAAATACGTTGCCTTGCAGCTGGTTATTACTGCCCAGGTTCTGAAGCAGGCGTTGCGCCCCAATGGGGTTCGAGCCAAACGTGGGCCGGTTGTTGGAGTCGCCGTAGCCAAAGCCACCCGGATTGGCCGGGTCGTAGATGGGCGTGATGGGCGTAATGCGCAGCAAATCAATAAACGGCGTACCGTTGAGGCGCACCTGATTGGCGCGGGTCAGGGCCAGGTTTTCGCCCACTTTCAGCTTGCCCTTTGTAAAGCCCGAGTTCACCCGCAGGTTGTAGCGGTCGTAGCGCGGCCCGATAACGGTGCCCGACTGGCTGAAATAATCGCCCGAAACCAGGAAGTTCGAGTTGTTGCCGCCGCCCGAAAAGCTCAGGCTGTAATCCTGAATGGCCCCGGTCTTGAAAAATTCTTTTTGCCAGTCGGTATCTACCCCCGACGGGTTGGCAATACCCGAGGGCACGCGCAGGCCGGCGTTAGTATAAGCCTGGGTAGCCAGGGCGGTGTACTGCGCCGCGTTGGCCAGGTCGTAGCGGCGCACAATGTTCTGCCGCCCCGCGTAGCCGCTGAAATTGATGGCGGTAGTCCCCGATTTGCCTTTTCTGGTGGTGATGATTACCACACCATTAGCCCCCGACACGCCATAGGGAGCCAGGGCAGCAGCATCTTTCAGCACCTGCACGCTTTCCACGTCCTGAGGCGTAAAATCGCGCAGGCCACCCGTCACCCACAGGCCATCGATGATGAAAAGCGGCCCCGAGCCGTTGTTAATCGAGCCTACCCCCCGAATATTGATGTTCGGCGTTTGGCCCGGCGTTCCGTTGGAGGCTACCTGCACACCCGGCAGGCGGCCCTGAATAGCCTCGGAAAGCGTGGCGACCGGGGCGCGGCGCACGTTCGTCGCTCCCAACGTAGCCACCGAGCCGGTCACGTTCTGGCGCTCCTGCGTCAGGTAGCCCACCACTACCACATCGTTCAGCTGCTGGGTGTTATCGCTGAGCGTCAGGGTAATCGAGGTGCGGCCGGCCAGCTCCACTTCCTGGGTGGTAAAGCCAATGGAGGAGACGACCAGCGTCGCGTCGGCGGGCGCATCGATGGAGAACGCGCCGGTAGCGTCGGTGGTGGTGCCCGTGGTGGTGCCTTTCACGAGCACCGTCACACCGGGCAGGCCCTCCCCCTTGGCATCGGTAATGCGGCCCGTTACGCGCACCTCGCCGGGCGCAAGCGTCTGATTACCAGTCGCCGCTGCCGTAGTAGCCGGCAGGTCGGCTGGAGTCAGGGCTAGCGAGTCGATAGGCTGCCCCGGCTGGCCGGCCGTTTCCGGCACGATGACGTAGGTGCCATTGCTGAGCTGCTTGAAGCGCAGGCTGTTGTGCTTGGTCAGGTAGCGCAGCGCCTCTTGCAGCGTTCTGAAAGATGGGTGAGCGGGCGTAACATACTGGCCCTCGGTTAGCTGGCTCCGGTACAGAAACGTAACCTGGTAGGTAGTGCGCAGTTCCTGCAAAAAGTCTTCCAGCGGCTGCTGCCGGGGGGCGGCGGGCACTTTGGGAACGGGCAAAATGGGCGTGGTCTGCATAGCCAGGGGCAGCATAACCTGGGCTTTGCTGGCCGCGGGGGGTAGGCTACCCAGCAGCAAAGCCATCCGCACGAAGCGAGTAGAGTTTGTCATTGTGTGGTGGGAAAAAGGAGAGGATGAAGCGGAGGAAGCGTGGCCGCGCCTAGCGGGCTTGCTCAAAGCGCACGGTATTGCCCGTGCGCGTAACCTGGAGGTCGAGGATTTCGGCCAGCGCCGGCAGCAGCAACTCGGCCTTGGTCACGGCTACGGCACCCGACACCCGCTGGCGCAAAATGGCCGAATCGGCCACGCTCACCCGCAGGCCATACGTGTCGCGCAGCAACTGCATAATGTCGCGCACCGGCGTCTGGTGAAACTCGAAGAAGCCTCTGGTCCAGGCAGAGTACAGGGCCGACGGCACCGCGCGCCGGCTCAGGTGGGGCTGGGCGACCGACGTTTCGACTAGGTCGCCGGGCTGCATGAGCAGGTGTTCGCGGGTTAGCAGCGTTTGGCGCTCCACCGCCACTTTGCCCGAAGTCAGCACCACTTTGGTAGCCCCGGCCCGGCTGTTCACGTCGAACTGCGTGCCGAGCACGGCAATGCTGAGGTCGGCGGCGTGCACCACAAACTTGACGGGCGCGGGTGCCGCGGCAATATCCGCTACCGGCCGCGGGGCCAGGTGCGTGACCCGGAAGTAGCCTTCGCCCGTCAGCCACACTTCGCGGGGCGAGGTGGCGGTCCAGCGGGCGGCCGCGGTCAGGGTAGAATTAGCATTCAGTACCACCACCGAGCCATCGGGCAGCGTAACGGTGCGCTGCTGGCCAGCCCCGGAAGTATAGCGAACGGTAGCGCTGGGCATAGCAGCCGGGCGCTGCCACTGCCACCATGCCAGGCCCAAGGCCATCAGCAGCACCATAGTGGTAAGGGTGCTGGCCAGAACGCGCAGGCGGCGCTGGCTACGTAGGCGCGGCGGGGCTAGTGCCGGCCGAATAGCCTGCTGCAAGCGCTGAAACTCGGCATCTTCGAGGCCGGGGGGTAGGGCCGGGCGCTGGGCCTGGTACAGAGCTCGCACCAGGGCGTAGGCCTGGGCGGCCTCGGCCTGCTTGGCCGGGTGCTCACGCAACCAAGCCTGCCACCCAAGGCCCGCGGCCGAGTCGCCATCGGCTACGTAGGCCTGAAACGACTCATCGAGCAGAAAGTCATTAACCGAGTAGCGGGTAAACTCCATGAGCCGGGGTAGGAAGAGAAAGGCGGATACTTTAGCTACACCGGCCCCCGGTTTTTATACTTGTCAATCCTGGCTGTTTTTTCGGAATAATTTTTAATTTATTAATTAACAGTCGATTAAAAACCAAGATAGCCACCTTGCAGTGCCCACTGCCCCAGCAGCCACAGCCATACTACCGGCGGCAGGCGCTGCCTCAGCAGCTGCAAACTCTGGTAAATGAGGTTGCGCGCCGACTGGGGATTGAGGCCCATAATGTCGGCAATGCGGTCGTAGGAGAAGTCGTCGAAAAACTTGAGGTAGATGGCTTCACGCTGCCGGTTGCTGAGCTGGGCGAGGGCGAGCAGCAGCTGCGCGCGCTGCGCCTCTGACAGCTCCTGGGCAATCAGAAAGTCTTCGGGCGAGTAGTGGAAATCGGCGGCCAGCTCGGCAACGTAGGCGGTGTGCCAGCTGGTGCGGCGCGTTTGGGCGCGGGCATCGTTGGCCAGCTGGTGGCGCAGGGCCTTGAATAAATAGGGGCGCACGGCGGCCGCCTCCAGCTGGCTTAGCCGGGCGCGGCGGTGCCACAGCCGCTGAAATAGGTTCTGAATACCGTCCTTGGCCGCATCTTCGTCGCTGGTGAGCCGCACAGCGTAGCCGTAAAGCGCCCGGTACTGCTGCCGAAACAGCGCCTCAAACGCCCGCTCGTCACCCGCTAGAAAGTCTTCCCACAGCGAGTTGTCGGGCATCGGCATCAGTTGGCTAGCGGGCGGGAAGATGTTGAAATACGAATTTTGGGTTTGCTTTGCGCCGGGTTGAGGCCCACCGCGGCGGCCTAGCCGGGTAAACTTACGGTAAACTACCGCACCTACCCTGGTAAACCGCGCGGGTCGCCAACCTTCCCAAGCCCACCAGCTGGCAGCCCGCGAAAGTAAGATTCGAAACGCCTCATCCTGCCGCTGTAAAGTCGCCTACCCCCTCATCTAATGCCCACCCGTCGTCATTTTCTAACTGGCTCGGCCGCTGGCCTGGCTCTGCCTGCTATGCGCCCCTACCCTGCCGCCGCGGCCCGCACTTACACCAACCCGGTGGTGCGCCGCGATTTCCCCGACCCCTCCGTGCTGCGGCACGGCGGGCACTACTACGCCTTTGGCACCACCGGCCGGGGCCGCACGCCCGATGGCCGGGTGTTCACTCTGCTAATTTCTGATGACCTAGTGGAGTGGCGGCCGCTGGGCGGAGCCCTTACCCCCCCGCCGGGCAGCGAAGAGTTCGACTTTTGGGCACCCGAAGTGGTGGAGCACCAGGGCACGTTTTATATGTACTACTCGCGGGGCGGCGGGGCCATCGGGGCCACGGTGGGCCACCAGCTGCACGTGGCCACCAGCGCCCGGCCCGAGGGGCCATATACTGAAATCGCGGCGCTGCCGGTGGCCGACAGCCAGTTTACCATCGATGCCCACGCCTTTCAAGATACTGATGGCCAATGGTATCTGTTCTACGCCCGTGACTTCACGGATACCAACGACGGCTACTACCCCGGTACCGGGCTGGTGGTGGATAAATTGGTGAGTATGACCCAGCTGGCCAACCAGCCGCGCACGGTACTGCGCGCCCGTCACATCTGGACGCTCTTCGAGGCCAACCGCACCATGCCGCTCTACGGCAATCGCACCTTTGCGCAGTGGCACACGCTGGAAGGGCCGTTTACGCGGCTCCACGAGGGTAAATACTACTGCTTTTTCAGCGGGGCCAACTTCCTCACCGACCGCTACGGCGTCGATTACTGCGTGGCCGAGCACATTATGGGTCCCTACGCCGACTCGGGCTCCGATGCCGGGGCGCGAGTGCTGCACTCGGTGCCCGGCCACGTGCGCGGCCCCGGCCACCACTGCCACACCCTGAGCCCCGACGGCCGCACTGAGTACCTGGTGTACCACGCCTGGAACACCGCCATGACTGAGCGCGAGCTGTGCATCGATAAGCTGGCCTGGACCCAGCAGGGTCCGCGCGGCCTCGGGCCTACCTACACGCCGCAGCCCATGCCGAGCTAATTACCTGACTGCTATCTAACTCCTTACAATCAGTAGATTTTTATTTGAACAGCGCTAAATCATATAAAAAAAGCCGCCCGCTCCAAGTTGGAACGGGCGGCTTTTTAATGCAGCCTATTAGCTGAAGCGCTTACTTTTTGCGCACCGGGGCCTTCTTCAGGGGAGCCTTTTTCAGGGGCGCCTTGCGGCTGCGCGGGGCCCCCGTGCCGGTGGTCTTCTTGCCGGGCAGCTTGTTGCCAGCCGCCTTGATGTCGGCAATCGTCGGGGCCGGGCCGTACTTGGCTTCCGCCGCGTTCGTGTCCCCCGTCAGGTAGGGGTCGAAGTCCACCCGGCGGTTCAGGGCCTGGCCCGCCGCCGTCTTGTTGTCGGCAATCGGCTTGGTCTCCCCGTAGCCACGAGCCTCGATGCGGTCGGCCGGGATGCCCTTGCTGAGCATATACTTGCGGGCCGAAGCCGCGCGCTCGTAGCTCAGACGCAGGTTGTAGTCGTCGGCTCCCTTGCTATCCGTGTGCCCGGCAATGCTGAGCGAATAGTCGGGGTAGTCGTTCATAATCTGCACCATCTGGTTCAGCTTGGCGTACGAACTCGTCTTGAGCGTGGCCTTGTTGAAGTCGAAGTTGATGTACTTGGTGGCCTCGTTGAGGATTTTCTTGTCCTCGGCCTTAATCTCGGGGCAGCCTTTGTTGGAGGCCGGGCCGGCCCGGTCGGGGCACTTGTCCTGGTAGTCGGGCACGCCGTCGCCGTCCGTATCAATGGGGCAGCCGGTGGCGTCCACTTTCACGCCAGCCGGGGTATTGGGGCACTTGTCAAGGTAGTCGGCCACGCCATCCCCGTCCGAGTCAAGCGGGCAGCCGGTAGCATCGACGCGCACGCCGGCCGGGGTGTTGGGGCACTTGTCGTCGGCATCGGCTACGCCGTCGCCGTCCGCGTCGGGGCAGCCCTGCAGGGCGGCCAGGCCTTTCACGTCGGGGCACTTGTCCTGGTAGTCAGGTACGCCGTCACCGTCCGTATCGAGCGGGCAGCCGTTCACGTCCACTTTTACGCCGGTCGGCGTGTCGGGGCACTTGTCCTTGCGGTCGGGCACGCCGTCGCCATCCGTATCCTTGGCTTTGCCGAAAGCAATGGTCAGGCCCGCCGACTGCACCAGAAACCGGTCGTGCAGCTTGCCGCTGCTGGTCGTGATATTATCAATACGGTCCGAAAACGGATAATGCTGGCTGGTTTGAATATCGAGGGCGATAGCCGGCGACAACCGAAAGCGCAAGCCCGCAAGCCCAAACACCTCAAATGCCTGAATGCTGGAACTGAAGCCCTGCACGCTACCGGGGGTGAGGCTACCATCCGGGTTAATCCCATTGTAATTACCCGTGCTGCTGGCCAGAAAGGCGCCGCCGCCGGCCATTAAATAAGGCTGAATGAAAAAGTCTTCGGGAATAAAACCGGTCATTTTCAGCTTCAGGCCCAGGTCTATCATGCCTACTTTGGCATTAAGCTCGGGGTAGGGCTGGCGGGGGGCTACGAAACGATAGTTTTCGTAGTTGCCCAGCAATGACAAGTCAAAGCTGCGCGAAAGGTAGCGGCTAATGTGGCCTCCCGCGCCTACCTTCTGAGGGGTAGACAGCTTCCAGAAGTCACCGCCTAGGTTACCCTGATATTGCAACACGCTAATGCTGCCACCAATAGCCGTTTTGCGGTCTGCGGTTTGGGCGAGTGTGGGGCTGGCGGCCAGCCCGGCGGCCAGCAGCACGGCCCCCGGCAACAGCCGGCGGAGAGTAGAAAAGAGTGGACGCATATGCGAAAAAAGGTTGGGTAAATCAGCAGGCAATTGCTTGCTTAGGGCTTCCTACGCAAAACTTAACCTGACGGTAATAAAAAAGCTCGGCGCTACCTCATATTTTTTTACTCATCTTTTCTTCAGCGCGCTATCCATCACCGCCTCATCGCTTATCCTGCTGAGCTTATTACTTAGTAAAAAGCCGGCTGCGGCCGGCTTTGTTACCCGCCGCGGCCCACCTAAGTGGCCGGCTAGTCGGAGTGCTTAGTAGCCGAGGTTTTGGGTCAGCACACCGCCGCTGAGATTAATCTGGGGCTGTGGGATAGGAAATACCTCGTTTTTACCCTTCACGAAGGTTTTGCCGTGCAGGGCCATTGCGGGCACGATGGGGCCGAGTTGTACGCTCTCCTGGCGCACCAAGTTGAAGAAGCGGTCGTGCTCCAGGGCCAGCTCCACGCGGCGCTCGTGCCAGATGTTGGCCAGCGTGGGGGGGGTAGGGGCCAGGCCGGCGCGGGCGCGTACGGCCGTGAGGTCAGTAGTAGCGGCGCTGGCTTGGCCCAGCTGCGCGGCGGCTTCGGCGTGAATGAGCAGCACCTCGGCGTAGCGCATCAGGCGAACGTTCTTAGGCAGGCAGTCGGTGTTGCCGCAGTTGGGCTTCTGAGTGCGGCTGTGGTAGGCTTTGTAGCTGTAGCGCGCATCCTGCACCGAGTCCTGGCTCGGGATGCGGAAACCGTCCCAGAATACCGTGCCGGTCGATTTTTGCCCGGCCGGGGGCCGTGGGCTGAATAAAAATAATGGTGCCCGCCCGGCACACGTCGCCGGGCTAGTAGGCATTACTCAGGCTGACCGAGGGCGTGTTGAAGCCAAAACCCAGGTCCAACCAGCCGTGCTTGCCGCCCGCGCGTGGGCCCTGGCACACGGCGTAGAGCTGCACGGCCTCATTGTTACAGGAAGGGTCGACGCCCGTTTGCACCTCAAAAACCGACTCCGAGTTGTTGTTGCCTACCCCCTCCGTTGCAGCTAAGCTGGTTTTGACGCGGGCAACTCCGTTCTTTTGCAGAAAAAATTTCGCCGGGTTGGACTGATTTTCAGCCGGGGCAGCCGCACGGTTACGGCACACGCTACCCGCCCCGGCGCGACACAAATCTCCCTCCCTGTGGCAGTCCTGGAGCGGCTAGGACACAAGCCTACCACGCCGGCTGCCTCTGCCGGGGCCGTACGAGCCTGCTTCTGCCCGCGGCGGCCATTTTTTACCAGCCCATTGCTGCCTCTACCTTTCCACCTTTCATTCCTACCCCCCTCTTTCCGATGAAGCATCGCAAGTCGCTCTTCCACGCCGCTCTGCTGCTGGCGCTGAGCCTGGCCGGCGGCAGCGCCCAGGCGCAGGTCCGCGCCAAAGCCCCGGCCAAGGCCAAATCCCAGCCGGCCGCCCCTACCCCCATCGCGCCCACCGCAGACCCGCAGATGCAGAAGTTCGTGACGAGCCTGCTGCAGAAGATGACACTGGAAGAAAAAATCGGCCAGCTAAACCTCGTGTCGGTGGGCTTCGACGTGACCGGGCCGGTGGTGAGCCAGAATGTGGAAGCCAACATCAAAAAGGGCCTCGTGGGCGGGGTACTGAACACCTACACGCCGGTGGCGGCCCGCAAGCTGCAAGACCAAGCCATTCAGGGCTCGCGGCTACGCATTCCGCTGATTTTGGGCTACGACGTTATTCACGGGCACCGCACCATCTTCCCGATTCCGCTGGGCCTGGCCGCCAGTTGGGACCTCAACGCGATAGAGCACAGCGCCCGCATCGCGGCCGCCGAGGCCTCGGCCGATGGCCTGAACTGGGTGTACTCGCCGATGGTGGACATTGCTCGCGACCCGCGCTGGGGCCGGGTGGCCGAGGGCGCGGGCGAGGACCCCTACCTGGGCTCGCGCATTGCGGAGGCGATGGTGCGCGGCTTCCAAGGCCCAACTAATGACATGACCCGGCCCGAAACCGTGATGGCCTGCCTCAAGCATTTTGCCCTGTATGGCGCTGCCGAGGCCGGCCGCGACTACAACACGGTGGATATGAGCCGCCAGCGCATGTATAACGAATACCTACCCCCCTACCGGGCGGCGGTGCGGGCAGGCGTGGGCTCGGTGATGTCGTCGTTTAATGATATCAACGGTATTCCGGCCACGGCCAATAAATGGCTGCTGACCGACCTCTTGCGCAAGCAATGGGGCTTCCAGGGCTTCGTGGCCACCGACTACACGGCCATTAATGAGCTGGAGGCGCACGGCATGGGCGACGAGAAAAAGGTGTCGGAGCTAGCCATCAACGCGGGCGTGGATATGGACATGGTGGGCGAGGTCTTTCTCAAGCAGTTGGCTACCAACCTCAAGGAAGGCACCGTGACGCAGGCCACCATTGACCAGGCCTGCCGCCGGGTGCTGGAGGCCAAGTACAAGCTCGGCCTCTTCACCGACCCCTACCGGGGCGTGACGGAGGAGCGCGCCAAAGCCACGCTGATGAAGCCCGCCTACCTCGCCGATGCCCGCGACATTACGCGGCGCACGTTGGTGCTGCTCAAGAATGACAAGCAGACCCTACCCCTCAAAAACTCGGTGAACATTGCCGTAGTGGGCCCGCTGGCCGACCGCAGCCGCGACATGCTTGGCAGCTGGAGCGGGGCCGGCGACGGCAAGCAGGCCATCTCTATCTTGCAGGGAATCAAGAACGTGGGCGGCGCGGGCGTGCGCGTGACCTACGCTCAGGGTGCCAACGTAATCGACGACCAGCAGCTGATTCAGCGCCTCAATGCCAATGAAGGCGAGCTGAATATTGACCCGCGCCCCGCCGAGACCATGATTGCCGAAGCCGTGCAGGCCGCCCAGGGTGCCGACGTGGTGGTGGCCGTAGTGGGCGAAAGCCAGGGCATGACTGGCGAAGCCGCCAGCCGCGCTGACATTGGCCTGCCCGGCCGCCAGCTCGACCTACTCAAAGCGCTGAAAGCCACCGGCAAGCCACTAGTGGTAGTGCTCGCCAACGGCCGGCCGCTCACCCTGCCCTGGGAAGACCAGAACGCCGATGCCATCCTCGAAACGTGGTTTGGCGGCACGCAGGCCGGCAACGCGGTGGCCGACGTGCTGTTTGGGGTGTATAACCCGTCGGGCAAGCTCACGATGACGTTTCCGCGCGCCGTGGGGCAGATTCCAATTTATTACAACCACAAAAGCACCGGCCGTCCCTACGCCGGCGTGCTACTCGACAAATATAAATCGCGCTACCTAGATATTACGAATGACCCACTCTATCCCTTCGGTTTCGGCCTGAGCTACACTACGTTCACCTACGGCAAGCCCGCGGTGAGCCAGGCCAACATCGGCCCCGGCCAGGGCCTGGAAGTAACCGTGACGGTGCAGAACACTGGCCAGTACGACGGCACTGAGATTGCGCAGTGTTACCTGCGCGATATAGTGGGCAGCAGCACCCGCCCGGTGCAGGAGTTGAAGGGCTTCCAGAAAATCACTCTCAAAAAGGGCGAAAGCCGCCAGCTTACCTTCTACCTCGCGGCCAGCGACCTGAAATTCTACAACGACGACCTCAAGTTCGTGTCTGAGCCCGGCGAGTTTCAGGTGATGACCGGCGGTAATTCGCGCGACGTGCAGATGGCCAGCTTCACGCTGACGAAATAAGAGCGGTTTTGAGGGAGTAGGGCGAACGCTAGGCTACGATTTATATAGATTATAAAGAACGTCATTCCGAGCTTGCCGAGGAATCTCGCCCGCGCCGTGCGGGTACCGTTCAATGAAACGGGCGGGATTCCTCGGCAAGCTCGGAATGACGTGCTTAATTAGGGCGTAGCAGCCAGCCTGCCCTACCCCCTAGTTCACGGCTGGCGTGGGGTTCTTCACGTACTTATTCAGCCACGAATCCATCTCCCAAAGCATGTGGAGCAGGTTTTCGCGGGCGGCGTAGCTGTGGGCCTCGGCGGGCAGCACTACGTAACGAGCCGTAGCGCCCTGACCCTTGAGGGCGGCGTAAAAGCGCTCGCTCTGGATGGGAAAGGTGCCCGAGTTGTTGTCGGCCTCACCGTGAATGAGCAGAATGGGCGTCTTGATTTTATCGGCAAAATTGAAGGGTGACATGGCGTCGTACACGCCCTTGGCCTGCCAGTAGGTGCGCTCCTCACCCTGGAAACCGAAGGGCGTGAGCGTGCGGTTGTAGGCCCCGCTGCGGGCGATGCCGGCTTTAAATAAGTCGGAGTGAGCCAGCAGGTTAGCGGTCATAAAGGCACCGTAGCTGTGACCCATCACGGCCACGCGGGCGGGGTCCACCACGCCCAGGCGCTGGCCTTCGTCGATGGCCGCTTTGGCGCTGCTCACCAGCTGCTCGGTATAGGTATCGTTGGGCTCGGCAGTGCCTTCGCCCACGATGGGCACGGTGGCGCTTTCAAGCACCGCGTAGCCCTGCGTGACCCAATACACGGGCGAGGCCCAGCTGATGCGCGTGAAGGTGTAGGGAGAGCCGCTCACCTGCCCAGCATTGGCCTTGTCCTTGAATTCGACGGGGTAGGCTTCCATGAGCGTGGGCAGCGGGCCGTCGGTTTTCTTATAGTTGGGCGGTAGGTAGAGGTTGGCGGTGAGGGCCACGCCATCGGCGCGCTTATAGTGCAGCACCTGCTTGCGGAAGCTACCGCCGAAGGCGGCATACGGGTTGGCGAAGTGCGTGAGAGCGAGCGGCTGGCCTTTTTTGCCCAGCGTGCGCAGGTAGTAGTTGGGCACCTGGTCGGCGGCCTCGCGGCGGGTCAGCAGCTCCAACTGGCCTTTTTTGCCATCAAACAGCACCACCGGTACCTCGTAGTAGGGCGCTTCGGAGCGCCAGCGGCGGGTAGTCTTTCTGGTGGTCAGGTTCAGCTCATCCACGAAAGGCCGGTCGCCCTCGGGCGAAGCGCCCTGGCCGGTGAGGTAAATGGCCTGCCCGCTCTGCGCCAGCCGCAACACGCTACGGCCCTGGGCATTGCGGCGCGTCACGGGTGAGCCGGGGTTGTGGTAGGTATCCTGCGACGAGCCATCGAAGAGCACTTTCAGCGGCTGGCCGGGCGCGGTAGGGTCGAGCTGCCAGGTGGTTTCGTGGCGGTCGGCCCAGCGGTAGCCATCCACCAGGGCCAGGTGGTCGGTGCCCCACGTCATGCTGGCGTAGCGGAGGGGTAGGGCCGCCAACTCCTGCGCCGCGCCGAAGGGCGCGGGCAGCAGGTACACTTTGTCGCGCACGTCGGCCTTTACCTTGGGGTCGCCGCCATCCTGGGCCTCGGCGTAGCTGATGGTGGCGGGCGCGTCGCTGCGCCAGCCGTGGTCGCGCGGGCCGGTGGGCACGGCGTCGAAATTGGTGGGCACGTTGTCGGCCAGCGGCAGGTCGGCGATGGTCTTTACCACGCTACCCGAGGCCAAATCCAGCACCTCAATGCGCTGCGGGAAGCTGCTGATGGGCAGCGTATAAGAGAAAGGCCGATGGGCGGTGCGCACCAGCACAAAGCGGCCATCGGGCGAGGGCGACGCCGCGCGCACTACCCCCGGCTGGCCCAGCGGCTGGGCGCGGCCATCGGCCAGCGTCACCCGCACGAGCTGCGCGGTGGCGTAATACTCAAAAATGCGCTCGTCGGCGGGGTTTTTCAGCAAATCCTGGTAGGTTCGGGCACCCGATTTTTTGCCGCTGCCGGTTTCCTGCACGGCCGGGCCGGTGGGGGTAGCATCGGCGGCCGGGGCCGCGCCGCGCCCGGTGGGCACGGTGTGCGCCAGCAGCGTCTGGCTATCCTGCACCCACTCGAAGGAGTTGCCGAACACGTCATTGAGCGGCGTGGCCAGCAGGCGGCGGGCGGTGTTGGTAGCCACGTCGGCCACCCACAATTCTACCCGGCCCCCTATCCCCTCGCTGGCGGGCGTAGTCAGGGTAAAGGCGAGGTGCTGGTTGTCGGGCGACCAGCTGGGGCTGCTGATGCGGGCCTGGGCGGGCAGGTCCCGCACGGGCGTTTCGGCCCCGCCGGGCAGGCGCTTAAACTGCATGCCCACGGCGTAGCTCACGCGGCTCTGGCCGTTGGTACGCGGGTTGAGGCGCAGGCCGGCCAGACGCAGCTCGGGCTGGCTCAGCTCGGCGACGGTCGGGAAGTCCTGCACCGCCAGAATGGCTAGCACGCTGCCATCGCCGGCAAGGCTCACGCGGGGGGTAGGCGGGGCCAGCAGCAGGTCGCGGATAGCGGCGGGCGGCTGCTGATACTGGGTTTCCTGGGCCATTGCGGGGGCCACTAACAGGAGCAGCACGGGTAAGAGTTTTTGCATGGGAAGCAGCTAGCGGAGGGTAGAAGAAACCGAAAGAACGTCATGCTGCACAACGTGAAGCAGCTTGTTAACAGGCGCTTAGGGTAATGACCCTAACGCCGGCGGCAAGCTACTTCACGTTGTGCAGCATGACGTTCAATGTTACGTCACACGCAGCTATTTACCCTACAAGCGACCAAAATTCAGCCCCAGAATAAGCACGATGCCCAGCACCATGAGAATGAGGTAGGTTTCGACGGAGCCGGTCTGTACGAAGCGCAGTAGCTGGCCGCCGGCCAGCGTGGCGCGCCCTACCCCGTTGGTGAGGGGGTTGATGACGCCGTTCTCCACGAACTTATAGAGTCCTTTGGACAAGGCCATCGTGGGCTTCACGAACACCGCGTTATACAGCTCATCCACGTAATATTTGTGGTACACCAGACTGTCTATGGCCGAGCGCTGGGTTTCTTCTTCAGCGGGGCGTTCGGCACGGGCGATGTAGAGGACGTAGGCCAGGATGAGGCCCGCCAACGCCACGCCCACCGAGATGCCGATGAGCATCCACTCCGTGCCCTGGCTCAGCTCAGTTGACGAAGCGGCCGGCATAATGCGGTGTGAATACGTGAAAATCGGAGCCAGATAGTCACTCAGGTAGTGGCGACCGCCGAAGAGCATTGGCGCGCCCATAAAGCCGCCCACGGTCGAGAGAATCGCCAGCACAATCAGCGGCAGCGTCATGCTGGCCGGCGACTCGTGCAGGTGGTGGCGCTGCTCCTCGGTGCCCCGAAACTCACCGAAGAACGTGAGAAACAGCAGCCGGAACATGTAGAAGGCCGTCAGGAACGAGGTGAAAACGCCGATGGCCCACATCACCTTGTTGTGCTCATACACGTGGCTCAGGATTTCATCTTTCGAGAAAAAGCCCGCAAACGGCGGAATACCGCTGATAGCCAGGCAGCCAATCAACATCGTTAAAAACGTGATGGGCAGGGCTTTGCGCAGGCCGCCCATGCGGCGCATGTCCTGCTCGTTGCTCATGGCGTGAATCACCGAACCGGCACCCAGGAAGAGCAGCGCCTTGAAGAAAGCGTGCGTCAGCACGTGGAAGAACGCCGAGGTATAGCCCATCACCCCCAACGCCAGGAACATATAACCCAGCTGCGACACCGTGGAATATGCCAGCACTTTCTTGATATCGTTCTGCGCCAGGCCAATAGTGGCCGCGAACAGCGCTGTGGCGAGGCCGACAATGCCCACAACTTCCAGCGTTTGCGGAGCCAGCGTAAAGAGAATATTGGAGCGCAGCACGAGGTACACGCCCGCCGTGACCATCGTAGCGGCGTGGATGAGGGCCGAGACGGGGGTAGGGCCGGCCATCGCGTCGGGTAGCCAGGTGTAGAGCGGCAGCTGCGCCGACTTGCCCATCGCACCCACGAATAGCAGCAGCGTAATGGCCGTAACCACGCTCACGCCGTAGTTACCGAACTGTCCCAGGCTGGCCTTCTGAAACACCTCACCGTACTCTACCGAGTTGAAAGTCAGGTACAATAGAAAAATACCGAGCAGAAAGCCCAGGTCGCCGATGCGGTTGATGATGAAAGCTTTCTTAGCCGCGTTGTTGTAGCTGGTATTGGTGTTCCAGAAGCCGATGAGCAGGTAGGAGCACAGCCCTACCCCTTCCCAGCCAATGAATAGAATAACAAAATTTGCCCCCAGCACCAGAATCAACATACTGAATACGAAGAGATTAAGGAAGCTAAAGAACTTCCCCACGTTCTCATCGTGGTGCATGTAGCCGATGCTATAGAGGTGAATGAGCGTCCCTACCCCCGTTATCAGCAGCAGCATAATCAGGCTGAGCTGGTCAATCTGGTAGCTGAACGGAATTTGCAGTGAACCTACTGAAATCCAGTCAAATAGATGAACGGTGTACTGATACTGGAAATTCAGGAACAGAAACAACGACAGCCCGAACGAGCCCAGCACCGTGAACGTGCCCAGCGCGCCGGCCACTGTACCCGACAACTTTTTGTTTAACAGACCATTAAGCAGAAAACCCAGAAAAGGCAACCCCGGAATGAGGAGGTAAAGCAGGGTAGGAAAAGGCGCGGAAGCGGCGGGGAGGACTATTTCTTGCATGAATGTAGGGGCGGGGCTTGTCTGCGCCCGGCTAGCAGAACGAAAAATCGGGAAGTAGCAACCAAACGACCGGGTGGAGGCGAGCCCCGCACCCTACCCTTTCAGCCGGCTGAGCAGGTTGACGTCGGTATTCTGGAAGTTGCGGTAAATCATGACGATAATACCCAGGCCGACCGAGACTTCGGCGGCGGCTACGGCCATGATGAAGAACACGAACACCTGCCCGTTGGGGTCGGCGCGGTAGGCGGCAAAGGCGGTCAGCAGAATATTCACGGCGTTGAGCATCAACTCAATGCACATGAAGATAATGATGGCGTTGCGCCGCACGAGCACCCCCGTTACGCCGATGCAGAAGAGAGCAGTGGCGAAAAACACGTAGTACTGCAAGGGTACTTCGTGGATGACGGCGGGCACGAGGGAAGCGTTGGTCATGGGGTAGCAGGTAAGGGGCGGAAACGCCGGCTTAGCGGGCAAAGTTAGGGCCGTAGCGTGGACTCTGCGAGTCCGCGCGCGGGAACGTTGTGAAACGCTGTTCCATGATACTACGCGCGGGCTCGCAGCGCCCACGCTACTTTCCGTAAAATATCGGCTCCTGTCCCGCGTCTGCTTAGGCATAATGGAAGCCCTTTCCCTACCCCTCTCCGCGCTTATGACGACCGCCGCCGGCCAGGACCAGCAGATACAGACCGCGGTGCGCGAGCAGCGCGGCCGGCTGCTGCGCTTTATTGAGCGGCGGGTGCCCGACCCGGCCGAGGCCGAAGATATTTTGCAGGATGTATTTGCTGAGCTGGTGGAAAGCTACCGCCTGCTCAAGCCCGTGGAGCAGGCGGCTGCCTGGCTCTTCCGGGTGGCCCGCAACCGCATCATCGACCGCTACCGCCGCGTGCCGGCCCAGCGCACGGTATCCTTGGATGCGCCGCTGGGGGTAGGAAGTGACGGCGACGAGCCCGCCCGCCTGCTGCAAGACGTGCTGCCTGCCCCCGACGACTCGCCCGAAAACCGCCTGCTGCGCGAAACCATCATGGACGCCCTCACCGACGCCCTAGCCGAGCTGCCCGCCGAGCAGCGCCAAGTCTTCGTGTGGCACGAGCTGGAGGATAAGTCCTTCAACGAGATGGTGGCCGACACCGGCGTGCCGCTCAAAACCCTCATCTCGCGCAAGCACTACGCCGTGAAACACCTGCGTAAGCGCTTGCAAAAGCTTTACGACGAGCTGTTTACCGACTAGCTTGCGTCTTCCCTTCTCCTATTTGCCTTATTGATATGAACCGCTCTTTCTGGCTGAAAAAAGCCGTCAAATTCGTTTTCTTCGCGGCGCTGTTTATGACCGTCGCCGTTTTTGCCACCATGAGCCTGTGGAACTGGCTGATGCCAATGATTTTCCATTTGCCCGTGCTCAATTTCTGGCAGACGCTGGGCCTGGTGGTGCTGAGCCGCATTCTCACCGGTGGCTTTGGGCGCGGCGGGCAGGGCGGCTGGGCCCGCGGCCGCGCCTGGAAGCGCCAGATGCAGCAGCGAATGGAAGCTTTCTCGCCCGCCGAGCGCGAGAAATTCCGGCAGCAGATGCGCAGTCGCTGCGCTGGTGCATGGGGCCGCCCGGCGGCTGAAACTACAGCTGAATCAGCTGTTTAGCTGCTTCATTTTTGCCCATTTGTTCCAGCAAAAAGGCCGTCGTTTCGACGGCCTTTTTCTTTGTCCTCTTTGTGCGGTAGGGTGCGGGGCTTGTCCCCGCCCGTCGTTGAACGACCCGTAGCGCACTCGTTCAACGACGGGCGGGCGCAAGCCCCGCACCCTACTGCTGGCTGGCGCGAAATAGCTTCTGCTTCTCATCCTTCGACAGGCTTTCGTAGCCCGAGCGCGAGATTTTATCCAGGATGAGGTCAACCTCTTCGGGAGGGGTAGCGCTGCCGGCCGACTTGCCGGCCGCAGCAGCCCCCACGCGCGGCGCGGCCACGGTGCTGCGGTGCGTCACCTGCATGGCGGGGCGGCGCTGAAACAGCCGGCTAAACCAGCTGCCCACGGCTATCACGGGCTGGCCCATGTCGCGCCCGGCCTTCATTTGCTTGATGAAAAAGTAGCCTAGCAGCGCCCCGCCGAGGTGGGTGATTTCGCCGCCGGGGTTGCCCCCATTGATGCCGGCCAGCGAAATCAGGACCACCGCCACGGCTATCCACTTGATTTTAACTGCCCCAATGATAAAGAGCATAAAGGTGTAGTCGGGCAGCAGCGTGGCCGCGGCCACGATAATGGCCGTGACCGATGCCGAGGCCCCGATGACGGGCAGCCCTACCCCAGGCCGCAGCACGGGAATAAAATTATAGGCTAGCAGAAAGAACACCGCACCCGCCAGCGCGCCCAACACGTAGAGGCTCACCAGCCGCCGGTCGCCCAGGTACTCCCGAATAATCTGCCCGAACCAGTAGAGGTTCAGCATATTAAACAGCACGTGCAGGAAGCCTTCGTGCACGAAAGCGTAGGTGAGCAGCGTCCAGGGGTGGCGCAGCAGCACGAAGCCATCCGACGAAAGCGCCAGTTGGCGCATGATGAGCACGTAGATGGCATCGGACTGCGAGATGAAGAAGATGGCCCGCAGTATGATGAGCACCGCGAACACCAGCCCGTTGAGGATAAGGAGCTGGTTTAACGCATTATCGCGGCGCGCAAACGCCTCGCGGATATCCTGGGTAAAACTCATGATAACGGTAGATTTTTAGTAAAAGCGGGTGCGCCCGTCTTCCCAGATTTTGACGATAATAAACCCAATCAGCAGCCCGCCGATGTGGGCCAGGTGGGCCACCGTGTCGCCGGGGGCTTGGTGCAGGCCACTGTATAACTCGTAAAGCGCGTAGAAAAATACGAGGTACTTGGCTTTAATAGGAAATGGAATGAAAAGCAGGTACAGCTCCGTGTTGGGAAAGAGGTAGGCGAAGGCAAACATGACCCCGAATAACGCGCCCGACGCCCCCAGCATGCCGCCGATGGGTAGGGTATGGATGGCCTCGTGCACCGCCTCGACGCGCCCCAGCAGCTCCTGGCGCAGGCCCTGGTCGGTGGGGTTGCGGGCCAGCGCGGCGGCGGCCTGCTCATCGGCCGGCTCCTGAAAGCCGCTGGATTTCATAAACTGGTCGTACTCGTAGGCAGCGGGGTTGGCCTTGAAGTCGGTGTAGGCCACCTCCGTTTTATGCGACTGGTAGAGGGGCAAGCTCTGATAGAGCACGCCGGCCCCTACCCCGCACATGAGCCAGAACGCCAAAAAGCGCTGCCCGCCCCAGCGCTGCTCCAGCATGGGCCCAAACACCATCAGCCCGAACATATTGGAAAAAATATGCCCCCAGCTGCCATGCAGAAACATATAGGTGAAAAACTGCCAGAAGTGAAAAAAGGCCGACCCCAGCGGGTAGAGGCTACCCAGCTGCGTAATGGAGGGGTCGAGCCGGATATTTTGCTGGGCCAGAAAAACTGCCACGTTAAACAGCAGCAGGTTGCGAACGGTAGGCGTGAGGTTGAACATAGAGGGTAGGCGAGGCGGCCGGGAGCCGCAAAGTTCGCACCGGACCGCTTACGCGCCGGCTTTACGGAAAAAGGCGGCCAGCTGCTCCCCGTCGAGCAGCACCACGGTGGGGCGGCCGTCGGGGGTGTAGCTGGGCACCTGGCAGGCGAAGAGCCGGTCCACGAGGGCGCTCATTTCCACATCGGGCAGGCGGGGCAGGCTGGTGGCCTGCGCCACGCGCCGGGCCAGGGCGCGGGCCAGCGCCTCGCGCCGGTCGAGGCGCAGCGGCGCGGCCCCGCTCCGAAACTGCTCAATCAGCCCTTCCAGCAGCGCCTGCTCGCCCTGCGCGGGCAGGTCGGCGGGCACGGCCTCGATGGCGATGGTGTGCGGCCCAAACTCGGCGAAGCGAAAGCCCAGCTGGTGCAGCGCGGGCGTTAGCTCGGTGAGCACGGCGTAGTCGGCGGGCGAAAACGTGAGCGGCCGCGGAAACAGCAGCGCTTGCGCTACCACCGCGCCCCGCTCCTGCCCGGCCGCGTACTGCTCGTAGAGAATACGTTCGCGGGCCGCTTCCTGGTCAATCAGCATCAGCCCCGACTTCACGGGCAGCAGCACGTAGCGGTTCAGCACCTGCGTCGCGCGCGGCGAATGGGGGAATGAGTGAAGGGATAAGGGGGGGGTAGGGCGCGTGCCTTCGGGCGGAGCGGCGTGGGTGAAGGGCAGCTCAGGCAGCGGCGGCACGGGGGCTTCGGGGCTGAGGGGGGGGGTAGGGCTGCCCGCCTCCGCCTCGCCGGCCGGGCGCACGGGCTGGCCCAGCTCGCGGTAAAAGGCTTCGAGGTCGCGGCGGGCCTGCTCGGTGGGGCGCGGCGCGGCGCGGCCGGCGGCCGCCCTACCCTCCCCGCGCGCGGCGGCGCTCACCGAAGCGGCCAGCGCATCGGGGTTGAACTCGACGTTGCGGGCGGGGGTAGGGAGCGCCGCGCCCCCACTGCCAAACGAGTTGCCGCCCGCCGAGGTGCGCAGCGGCCGAATAGGCGCGAAATTCACATCGCCCTCAAAATCAAGCGACGGCGTGAGGCTGTGCAAACCCAGTGCCTGCCGCACGGCGGCGCGCACCACAGCGTACACCGTTTTTTCGTCCTCAAACTTGATTTCCGTTTTGGTGGGGTGCACGTTGATGTCAATGGATTTGGGGTCTAGCTCCAGAAACAGCACGTAGAACGGGTGCGTATCGCGGGGTAGCAGGCCCTCGTAGGCGGCCAGCACGGCGTGGTTGAGGTAGGCCGAGCGAATAAAGCGGTTATTGACGAAGAAAAACTGGTCGCCCCGGCTCTTCTTCGCCGACTCCGGCTTGCCGATGTAGCCCTTCACCGTGATAAAGGCCGTCACCTCCTCGCAGCCCGCCAGCTGCTCCTTATAATTATTACCCAATAACGCCACAATGCGCTGGCTCAGCTTGCCGGCGGGCAGGCTGAACACTTCCAGGTCATTTTGATATAAAGAAAAGGCAATCTGTGGGTTAGCCAGCGCCACGTGCTGAAACTCGTCCAGGATATGGCGCATCTCCACGGCGTTGCTCTTCAAGAAATTGCGCCGGGCGGGCACGTTGAAAAACAGGTTTTTCACCGCGATGCTGGTGCCGTCGGGGCAGGCAGTGGGCGTTTGGCTGGTCACCTGCGAGCCCTCCACAAGCAGCAGCGAGCCGGTTTCCTGGCCCCGCGGCTTGGTCCGAATCTCGACCTGCGCCACGGCCGCGATGCTGGCCAGCGCCTCGCCCCGAAAGCCCAGCGTACGAATACGAAACAGGTCCTCGGTGCTGCGAATCTTGCTGGTGGCGTGGCGCTCCAGGCTCATGCGGGCATCGGTGGGCGACATACCCAGGCCGTCGTCCACTACCTGCACCAGCTGCTTACCCGCCTCTTTCACAATTAGTTGTACGCTGGCCGCACCGGCGTCCACGGCGTTTTCGAGCAGTTCCTTCACCACCGAGGCCGGGCGCTGCACCACCTCGCCCGCCGCAATCTGGTTGGCTAAGTATTCGGGCAGGAGTTGGATGATGTCGGGCATAAAATTTGGGGGTAGGCGGGGACCCTACCATTTTTTGGCCACGGGTGGGGCAATTAGTCGGCAGAGCGAGCGCTTTTCAGCGTTCGCTGCTGGCTTGGTGCCTACCTTTGCGGCCAATTTGGGCTAGCTGCCCGGCTTATCTTTTGGTGGCAAAGCAGTGCCGTATAGTATGGAACCGTGGAAGCTGGTTGGCGGTTCCGGCAGTACCTGCCGGCAAAAGTAGGCCGGCCGGGCCGCCTTTTCTATCTTTTTAAACCTCCCGCCCAGGGCTGATGCGCGTCGATTTTCGAGTTCTGTTTTTGGGCTTACTGCTGGGAGGTGCCGGGTTGCTGCTGGGCTTTTCGGGCCCCCGCCAGGCCCTACCTGACCCACTGCCCAGCGGTCCTGCCGAGCAGCGGTGGGTAGACAGCGTGTTTGCCGCCCTCACGCCTGACCAGCGCCTGGGGCAGTTTTTTATGGTGGCGGCCTACTCCAACCGCGAGAAGGCCCACGCCGACCGCATCGAGCGGCTGGTGCGCAACCAGGGCATCGGTGGGGTCATGTTTTTGCAGGGTGGCCCCAAGCGTCAGGTACTGTTAACCAACCGCTTGCAGGCCGCCGCCCAGGTGCCGCTGCTCATCGCTACCGATGCCGAATGGGGCCTCGATATGCGCCTCGATTCGACCATGCACTTCGCCAAGGAGATGACGCTGGGCGCGATGGACGACGATAAGCTCGTGTACGCGATGGGCCGCGACCTGGCCCGCAAGCTGCGGGCGCTGGGCGTACACATTAACTTCGCGCCGGTGGTAGATGTCAATTCCAACCCCGACAACCCGGTGATTGGCAACCGCTCGTTTGGCGAAAACCAGGACCGCGTGGCGGCCCTGGGCGTGCAATACGTCAAGGGCTTGCAAGACCAGCACGTGATTGCCGTAGCCAAGCACTTTCCTGGCCACGGCGACACCGACACCGACTCGCACGTGGCCCTGCCGGTGATTAACACCGACCTGGCGCGGCTCGAAAAAGTGGATTTGGTGCCCTTCCAAAAAGCCTTTGAGGCGGGCGCGCTGGGCGTAATGGTGGCGCATTTGTACATGCCGCTTTTTGACACGACCAACGCCAAAACCACTACCCTCTCCAAGGCGCTGGTGACGGGCCTGCTACAAGAGCGCATGGGCTTTAAGGGCTTGATTTTCACCGATGCGCTGAATATGCGCAGCGTGAGCAAGCTCTATAAAGATGGTGAGCTGGACGCGATGGCCCTGGCCGCGGGCAACGACGT
Source organism: Hymenobacter psoromatis (assembly GCF_020012125.1). Classification (NCBI taxonomy): domain Bacteria; kingdom Pseudomonadati; phylum Bacteroidota; class Cytophagia; order Cytophagales; family Hymenobacteraceae; genus Hymenobacter; species Hymenobacter psoromatis. The sequence continues at coordinate 645,500 of NZ_JAIFAG010000001.1, read as the reverse complement.
GCTGCTGTTTTCGGAAGACGTGCCAGCCGCCCTCACCCGCATTAAGGAGGCCGTGGCAGCCGGTAAGCTCCAGCAGGCCGACCTGGACGCGCGGGTCAAGAAAATTCTGCGCGCCAAGTACTGGGCGGGCCTCAGCCACTACCGCCCGGCCAATGCCCTGACCCTGCGCGACAGCCTCAACCTGCCCGAGTCGCGGGTGCTGTCGCAAACGATTTTTGAGCACGCCGTGACGGTAGTCAAGAATGACGACAAGCTCCTCCCCTTTCAGCGGCTCGATACGCTGCGCATCGCGGCCATCACCATCGGCACGCAGGCGGAAGGACCCTACGCCACGATTTTCAACAAGTACCAGCCCGGCCCGGTGTACGCCGTGCCCGACCGCTACGCGCCCGACTCCACGTTTACCCGCATTCAGGCGCGGCTGGGCGATGCCAACGTGGTGGTGGTGAGCCTGCACCAGATGAATAATACGCCCAGCCATAAATACGGCCTGGGCGATGGGGCCCTGAAATTCCTGCAAAACCTGCAAGCCGACAAGCGCCGCAAAACAGTGGTGGTAGCGATGGGTAACGCCTACGGCCTCAAGTATTTGGAGAGCGCCCGCACGCTGGTATGCGGCTACGAGGACCACTACGCGGCGCAGCTCGTGGTGCCGCAGGTGCTGTTTGGGGCGCTGCCGGCGCGGGGCAAGCTGCCCGTCACGGTGTCGGAAACGCTGAAGGCCGGCACCGGCCTGGCTACGCCCGAGCTGCACCGCCTGCGCTACGCCGCCCCCGAGCGCGAGGGCCTCGACTCGCGCATTATGAGCCAGATTGACCACATCGCGCTCGAAAGCATCGTGACCGCCGCCACGCCTGGCTGCCAAGTGCTTATCGCCAAAAACGGCACCGTGGTCTTCGACCAAAGCTACGGCTACGGCACCTACGACCAATCGCAGCCCGTGACCAACAGCACGTTGTACGACCTGGCGTCGGTGACCAAAGTGGCCGGCACGCTGCAAGCCGTGATGTACCTCAAGGACCAGGGTCGCCTAAATCTGGATGACAAAGTTTCGGCCTACCTGCCCGAGATGCAGCGCACCAACAAGCGCGAGATGACCGTGCGCGACGTGCTGCTGCACCAGGCCGGTCTCAAGCCCGGCATCCCGACCTGGGAGCGCACCGTGCGCGACGGGGCCCTGAAGCCAACGTACTATTCGAGCAGCCGCTCCGATGACTTCCCGAACGAAGTCGCGCCGGGTGAATTCTCCCTCAAGGCCGCCGACGACTCGGTGTGGGCCTGGACGCTGCGCTCGGCCCTGCTGCCCAAGGTGCGCGGCAAGTACCCGGTAGAGTATTCCGACCTCAGCTTTATTATTATGAAGCGCCTGAGCGAGAAGCTGTTGAGCGAGAAACTAGAGAACTTTCTGCCCCGCGAGTTTTACCGCCCGCTGGGCCTGGGCAGCATGACGTACAACCCGCTCACGCGCTTCCCCAAGAGCTGCATCGCGCCCACCGAGAACGATACCTACTACCGCCGCGAGCAAATCCAGGGCACGGTGCACGACCAGACGGCGGCCCTCGTGGGGGGGGTAGGCGGCCACGCCGGCCTCTTCGCCACCGCCAACGACCTGGCCGTGCTGATGCAGATGAACCTGCAAAACGGCCGCTACGGCGGCAACACCTACTTCCAGAACTCCGTGGTGAGCGAGTTTTCGCGCCCTCAAGTGGCCGGCAACCGGCGCGGCCTGGGCTGGGACCGCGGCGACCCCAGCAAGGCCGAAGGCCCCACCAGCCACCTCGCGCCCGCCAGCACCTTCGGCCACACCGGCTTCACCGGCACCTGCGTCTGGCTCGACCCGGACAATCAGATTCTCTACGTCTTCCTCTCCAACCGCGTCTACCCCGACGCGGGCAACATCAAGCTGCGGACCTACAACATCCGCACCCGGATTCAGGAAGTGATTTACAAGGCGATGGCGCGGAACCGGCCAGAGGTGGGCAGCACGGCGGGCGGGCAGTAGGGCGGCCCTACCCCCGGCATAAGCCTGGATGCAACGCTTTGGACGGGGTAGGACTCTTGGTGACAACTATTTCCTTCTTGCCACCCATGAAACAGCTTGCTACCCCCCTCCTACTCGCGGCATTGGTTGGCAGTGCGGCTACGGCTTCGGCCCAAACTACTTTTCGGCTAGGCGTACGCGGCGGCCTTAATCGGGCAAATACAACGTTGAGTGAAACGCAGGGCGGTTATTTTGTGACTTACGCAAATGAGCGCAAATCTGCAACTTATACCTGGCAGGCGGGTGCGGTGTTGGAGGCTAATTTCGGCAAACTTGCTTTTCAACCCGCCATTTTATTCTCCCAGAAAGGCGAGAAATACTACGCCGCGGCTTACGTTGGCGATTTTGGAGTCAGCTTAGTTGAGCAGTCAAGCACCAATCATTATAATTGGCTGGAGGTGCCGCTCAACCTAGTGTATACGCTGCACGGCGACCACGGCTTGCAGGTTTTTGCGGGGCCTTACGTAGCAGTAGCAGTTGGCGGCCGGCAGCGGGGCACTGCGACTTCGCAGACGCTATTTGTACCTAACTCTGTGCCGATTGTTCAAGACCTGGATGGCCGCATAGCTTACGATTCCAACTCCACTAATCAGCGGGTAGATGCTGGAGTAAATTTTGGTTTGGGCTACCGCCAGGGTCCGTTGCAGCTTCAGCTGGGCTATGGCCTGGGTCTACGCGACCTGCACCGGCCGGACAGGTCCTACGGTTTTAATGCTACTACTGCCTACAACCGCGTGGCGCAGCTAACGGGCACTTACTTCTTCTCGCTGTAACTCAACCTACTCTGGCGCTACCCACCCGTTGTCAGCCGGGTAGCTGTCGGGCGCGTAAGTGCTGCCGAGGGTCACTTTCTGGATGGTGCGGCCGTTGCGGACGGGCACCGTAACGGTACTCGCGTTTTGCCACACGGCGATGCTGCGGTGGATTTTCTCCTCCGCGCCATTGTCGAAGGTTATGGTCAGGTCCACGGGCATAGGCTTGCCGCCTTTGTTGGTCACGGTTATTTGGGCGGGCTGGTCGGCGGGACGCACCACACTCGTGATGGCCAGGTCGGGGTAGCCACCCTCAAAAAACCAGCGCCGCCAGAACCAGTCCAGGTTCTGGCCCGCCCCGGCATTCATCGAGTAGAAGAAGTCGTAGGGCATCGGGTGCCGGCCGTGCCAGGTGCGGATATAGGTATGCAAGGCCTTGGTAAACAGCTCATCACCCAGCAAATCCTTCACGTAGAGGTAGCCCAGGCCGGGCTTAGGATAAGAATTGAGAAAGAACGCACCGCCGGTTTGCTGGGTGGTGAGGGTAACGATGGGAACATCGCCCTCCTCATCGGCATGGTCGGCGTAGGCCTGCATGCCATAGTCGTCCACGAGGCCGGGCTGAAGAAGGGGCGAGATAATCCACTCGCCGATGGTGGCCCAGCCCTCATCCATCCAACCGTATTTCGTCTCGTTGATGCCCATGTAAAACGGGAACATCGTGTGAAATATCTCGTGGTCGGTGAGTTCGATACCGGCCTCGCGGGTGGGGGTAGGGTTGTCATTGACCATCATTGGGTACTCCATCTGGTCGAGGCCATCGAACACCGTCTCGTGAGCGTAGGGGTAGGGCCACTTCGGAAACGTGTAGCTCATGGCCTCCACCGTCTTGCGCCCAAACTTTGCCGCCTCCTCAAAATCATCGTGCTTCGGATTATACACCGCATCCACGCGGGTGCGGCGCTTGGTGGCGGGGTCTACCACGAGGCTGGTGGCGTCCCACACGTAGTGGTCGGCGGTAGCGAAGGCGAAGTCCGTCACGTCGCGGGCCTCAAAGTGCCAGGTATTGTAGGCGTTAGGGGCGGTAGCATCGTGCAGCCGCGCCTCGGCACTGTCGATAATGCTGGCGATGCCATCTTTTTTCTCGGCCGTGCGCAGGCGCGTGAGGTACTTCTTGGTCAATACCTTATCGGCGTTGGTCAGGTCGCCGGTGGCCCAGACCAGAAAATTGCGCGGCACCGTGATATCGGCCGCGAAGTGGCAGAAGTCGTTGTAAAACTCCGGCCCGCCGGTGTAGGCAATGCGGTTCCAGCCGTCAATATCATCGTACACGGCGATGCGTGGGAAGAAATACGCGACAAAATCTGCCCCTGGCGCGACTTCGCCCGTGCGCTGGTGCGAGCCTTTATTGAGGATGTAGGAATAGGTAATGGCCACCTGCGCTGCCTGGTGCGCGCCCAAGGCGCGGCGCAGCGGCACAACCATATTCGTATTATCAATCTGAAGCAAATTCGGGTCAATAGCCTGACCATTAATACTCAGCTGTTCGATTTTTACCCCGTCGCTCAAATCCTCGGCCGCAAACTTGCCCGAGCGGGGCGCGCCCTTCTGGTACAGGTTGGGGTAGAGCTTGAACCAGAGCTGGCGCAGCGAATCGGGGCTGTTGTTCTGGTACTTGATGTGAACGGTACCAGCCAGCAGCCGGGTAGCAGGGTCAAAATTGACCTTGATAACATAGTCAGCGGTGTTTTGCCAGTACTTCGGGCCGGGCTGGCCGGTGGGCGAACGGGTGCCCTTGGCGTAAGTGGCCTGCAGGTTGCGGGGCATTGGCAGGGCGGTTTGCGCCTGGCTGACCGAATACGTAAGCGCCAGCAGCAACAGCAGCGGCAGGCGACAAAAACCGAGAATCTTTTTCAAAAAGGCAAGCTAAAATGTGGCGCCGGTGAAGCGTACAGGCTGTTTTCAGCGGAGAAAGCGCTGCGCCTGCTACTAACGCAAAAAATGGCTGGACGCTGCAAGCCGGCCCGCAAAAATAGCCTAAACGCCAGACCAACCCGACCGCAGCCGATAGAACACCAGGCTCCCGAAAGCAGGTCAGCCTTCTTTTAGTTTCTGATTCTTCCCTACCCCCCTGGCATAAAGCCGCCCGCGGCTTACTCGACCCGCCGTAAATCCAGGTCCTGAAAATCGTAGCTGAAATCGGTGGCCGGCGAAATGGGCTTCATTTTAATGCTGGCCGCCCTACCCTGCTCATCGAGCGTGAAGGCGGCGAAAGCGTCGGCGTTCATACTGCGGGCCTTCCAGCGCACGGCGTAGGTATTGCCGCGGTAGGGCAGCAGTTGACCCACCAGGCGCGGGGCACGCTTGGACCTCATCCACAAGTCGTTGCCTTGCTGGTACACGGCCACGTCGCCGAGCCAGACATCGTGGTAGCGGCCCACGTAGGCGCTGTAGCTGGGGCGCTTGGGGGCGGCTTTCTGGGCGGCAGCCACCTGCTGCCACACGGCGGCGGTGGCTTTATTGGCATCGGTGTTGCGCACTTTGGTGCGGTCCAGCATTTCCTGCACGCGGTCGAGGCCGCGCACATCCAGGTAGTAATCTTCAATAGTATTGGAAACAGCCGTGAAGGCGGCCCCGTTTTCTTGGTTGGTGAGCACGATGATGCCCAGGTGCAGCTCGGGCAGCAACAGCACCTTGGTTACCATCCCAATTTCGCCGCCCGTGTGCGACACCTCCTCGTAGCCCCGCACATCGCGCAGAAACCAACCCAGACCGTAGGCGGCAAAATGCGTGTGGTAGGGCGAAGGCGCGGGGCTGACGGGCAGAATAGTCTGCGGCGTCCACAGCTCTTGCAGCGTAGCGGGCTTGAGCAGCGGGGCCGGGGCACCGGGGCCGCCTAGCAGCATCAGGGCCCACTTACTCAGGTCGGCTACGCTGCTGTAAATGCCACCGGCCGGCCCCAGCAGCGTGTTCAAGTCGCGCCTGATTACCTGTACCTTACCCTCAACCAGCCCGTGCGCATCAATAACGTTGGTGGGGTCGGGCAGCTGGGTAAAGACCGGCGCAGTGCGCGCCATGCCCAGCGGGCGCAGCAAGCGGGTTTCTACAAACGTGGCCCAGGGCTGGCCGCTCACCCGCGCCACCACCTCGCCCGCCACGAGGTAGAGGCTGTTATCGTAGTCAAACTTGCTGCGAAACGACGATACAGGCTGGAAATAGCGCAGGCTATGAATCACGTCGGCCACCGTAAAGTCGGCCGAGTCCGGAAACTGCATCAGGTCGCCCGCGCCCAGGCCCAGGCCGCTGCGGTGGCACAGCAGGTCGCGCACCGTGAATTCGGCCGTCACGTAGGGGTCGTACATCTTGAACTCGGGGATGTAGTCGGTCACCTTATCATCCCAGCGCAGCTTACCCTCGTCCACGAGCAAGCCCAGCGCCGCCGTGGTGAAGGCCTTGGTATTGGACGCAATGCCGAAGAGCGTGTTGGCATCTACCGGCTCCTTGGTGGCCAGCGAGCGCACGCCGTAGCCTTTAGCCACTACTACCTGCCCATCTTTCACCACTGCCACGGCCATGCCGGGTACGTCAAACGCTTGCAGGGTGCGGGCCACGGTGGCATCGAGCGCCGCCACGTCGAGGGGCGAGGTGGGGGTAGGCGCTTGGGCCTGCGCCGCCGGGTGCCACAGGCCGGTTAAAAGCAGCAGCGCAAAAAGTTGTGTTTTCATCAGGAAAGTAGGCAAGTAGCAGCCTGGAAATGACAGGCTAATTCCACCACTGCAAATAAAGTCCACGACCCATTATCTTATGCAAAATCGTCTTTAAACCAAGGAGATATACTCGGCTTAAAGACGATTTTAGACAAAGCCCCTACCCTACCGCTCCAACTTGAAGCCGGGGTCGCGGGCGGGCGGCGCGGTGCGGTTGGCCACGGCCCAGCCCGTGAGGTACATCCAGCGGGTCATATTGGTAAGCTTGGGGTAGTTGATGCGCTGGGGCTCGTCGCGGGGCGTGTGGTAGTCGGGGTGCAGCAGCGAGGTATACATCACGGCCGGAATGCCCAGGCGCGCATACGGCAGGTGGTCGGAGCGAAAATACCAGCCCTCGGGGTGGTCGGCGCGGTCCCAGAGCGTATCGAGCTTGAACTTAGGGCCGGCCTGGTTGGCGGCCAGCGCCATGTTGACCAGTTCCAGCGAGTTGCGGTGCGGGCGCTGGCGGCCTAGCAGCGCGGCGCTGTCGGGGGCGTTGCGGCCCATCATTTCCGCGTTCAGCACCGCCACAATGCTGGCTTGCGGCACCGTGGGGTGAGCCGAAAAGTAGGTGGAGCCCAGCAGCCCGCGCTCTTCCGAGCCCTGGTACACGAACAGCGCCGAGCGGCGGGCCGGCTTTTGCTTGAAAGCCCGCATAATGGCCAGCAGCGCGGCGCAACCACTGGCGTTATCGTCGGCCCCGTTGTAGATGGAATCGCCAGCAATGGGGGCGCGCACGCCGTCGTGGTCCTGGTGGGTGCTGAAGAGGACGTACTCTTTTTTCAATTGCGCGTCGGTGCCGGGCATCTTCGCCACGAGGTTCACGGAGGGGTACTGGAAGCTCTCCACTTTCAGCTCGGCGGTGAGCTGCTGGCCAGCCTGCTGCACCCAGCTGGCCGCGCTGGCCGGCAGCCACATCACGGGCGGCGTATTCATCACTCGGGTGCTGGCCGCGCCGGGCAGGCTGTAGCGCCCACGCTCAAAAATGTGGCTCCAGTGGTCGTAAACGGCCTGCGCGGGCACATCGGAAATAAATACCACCGCCACCGCGCCGGCCTTCAACAGCTCGCCGGCCTGCCCGCTCCCGCTGAATTTGCCAAATACGTAGCGCCGGTAGCTGATGCCATCGGTGGGCGCGCCCGCAATTTGCACGGCTACGGCCTTGCCTTTCACGTCCACTTTAGCCAGCTCGGCCGCCGAGCCGGTGCCCACGTACACCAGCGGGGCGTTGAGGCTGGCGTTGGTCGGGGCCACCACCGCGCCGTCTTCGTTCAGCTTAATTTCGTGCGTGCCAATGCGCAGCGTGCTGGCCTTGGTGAGGCGGGTGCGCTGCAAGCTGAACCACTGGAAGTAGGTGCCGTCGTCGCCGGCCGGCAACATTCCGGTAGCCCGAATCTGGTCGGCGAGCCACACAGAGGCTTTTAATTCGTCGAGCGTGCCACCTTCACGGCCCCGGAAATGGTCGTCGGCCAGCCCGAACAGGTCGCGCTTGATGTCAGCTTCCTTGATGGCGCCCTCGGCGTTGGCGGGGGGGGCAGGCTTTTTGGACTGCGCTTGGCTGGTCAGCGGCACCGCCAGGCCCAGCGTGAGTAGCAGGGGTAAGGATTTTCTCATGGAAAAGAGCTTTAGAAAGGATTAGCGGTGGTGTGCGACTGATGGAAAAGTAGAGACGCAAAAGTTAGCATCTAATCATGGGCGACAAACAAGCAACTTGCCAGCGCAAAATTTCTCCTTATTAAAACCATACGCGCGGCGAGCCCAAAGCTACGTGGCAGCCGCGGCCGTGGCAACGCTCTTTTCGTCGGCGCGCTGGCCCGGCTGCCAACATCGGCCGCTCATTTTGGTTAGCCCCTCGCCTACCCTCCCTTTATTTATGAACATCGGCATTGTTTGCTACCCCACCTTCGGCGGCTCCGGCGTGGTGGCTACCGAGCTGGGCAAGGCCCTGGCCCAGCGCGGCCACCAAGTCCATTTTATCACCTACAGCCAGCCGGTGCGGCTCGACTTTTTCAACGAGAACGTCTTCTACCACGAGGTGTACGTGCCCACCTACCCGCTCTTCCAGTTTCCGCCCTACGAGTCGGCGCTGGCCAGCAAGATGGTGGACATTGTGCAGAATGAAAAACTCGACGTGCTGCACGTGCACTATGCCATCCCGCACGCCTCGGCCGCCTACCTGGCCAAGCAGATTCTGCGCTCGCGGGGCATCACGGTGCCGGTGGTTACGACCCTGCATGGCACCGATATTACCCTCGTGGGCAAGGATGCCAGCTACGAGCCGGTAGTTACGTTCAGCATCAACGAGAGCGATGGCGTGACCTCCGTATCGGCTGACCTACGCCGCGAAACCTACGAGTATTTCCCAGTGGAGCACAAGATTGAGGTCATCCCTAACTTCATTGACCTGCATCGCTTTCAGAAGCAGAACAAGAGCCATTTTCGCACCGCCATCGCGCCCGAGGGCGAAAAAATCCTCATCCACACCAGCAACTTCCGCGCCGTGAAGCGGGTAGAGGACGTGCTGCGCATCTTCTGCGGCGTGCGCCAGGTCATTCCGGCCAAGCTGCTGCTGGTGGGCGACGGCCCCGACCGCACGCGCATGGAAAAGCTGGCCCGCGACCTCGACTGCCAGCGCGACGTGCGCTTTCTGGGCAAGCTCGAAGCCGTGGAGGAAGTTCTCAGCGTGGGCGACCTTTTTCTGATGCCCTCTGAAAATGAGAGCTTTGGCCTCGCTGCCCTGGAGGCGATGGCCTGCGAGGTGCCCGTGGTGAGCACCAACGCCGGTGGCATCCCGGAGCTGAATATCAACGACGTAACCGGCATGCTCAGCAACATCGGCGACATCGACGATATGGTTAAAAACTCGCTCTATGTGCTCAACGACGCTAACCTGCCTCGCTTCAAAGCCGCGGCTCGCGCCCGCGCCGAGGAGTTTGCCGTGGGCAATATCGTGCCGCTATATGAGGCTTGCTATGAGCGCGCCGCGCACTTGGCACTCAGCTCGTAAACGAGTCTTGCGGATGAGGAAATCTTGAATAAACAGGTTGTTCAAGCTGAACAATAAAATCTGTATATATTACTTAAAATCAATATTTTAGCTCCTTATAGCTTTTTGTTTTAATTACCACCTGCCTGTTCTCGGCTGTTACTGTCACTTCGTGTTCGCCAAGCTTTGCCAGTTGATAAATAGTCCACAGCTTTTTTTCCTGAAGCCTATATGGCTCAGGCCTATCTCCAAAAGCTGTAGAGTTTAGTAGAGTATCAAAATAATTGCCGTTCAAATAAATAATGTATTCCGGGGTCATAATAATGTTTTTTTGAATACTTACTTTCAAGATAGTACCTTACCTATCTCATTTAAAGCAGCAACGTAGCCACTTCCTGCCAGCCGCACACGCGGCGGTAGCGGGTTTCGTGCGCATTATGCGGCGCGTCGAACAACAGCCCTACCCCCCGAAAACCGTCGAAGTTGTAGGCGTTGTCGTCGATGAGGTAGTCGGCGTTGATAATGCTCTTATCACCGCAAAACACGAAGTTGCGCCAGGGCAGAAACGGGAAGTGCTGCCGGAGCCACTGGTATTTGTCGAGAAAGGAGTTCGGAAATTCCATCGCCGCCGTGGTAATAAAAATCTCGTATTTTTCCGCTAACTCCTTCATTACCCGCTGGCTATCTTTTATAATGGGTAAATCACGAAAAAAGCCTTCCGCGTTGGGGTAGGCGCGCAGGGCGGGCTGGTGCTCGGGGGCCACGGCCTCGTGCGGGTTTTTGCCCCGTAAGGCTTCCAGCGTCAGCTCCAGCTGAAAATCGCGGCCGTACCACTCCCGGAACCGGGCGATAGAGTCGGCCATTACCTCGTCCATATCCACGGCAATGCGCTGTTTATTCATGGGTTGTGGCATCGAAAATGGCATCTCGCAGATAGCGGATAGCAACGGATTCTTTTCTGTTTTGCGATTAAAACAACTGGGCCGCCTCGCGCTTCACCACGGCCAGCGCCTGGGCCGTGGGGTCGGCAGCATCAGTCATGAGGCCCTCCAAAATGCGTTTGGCCAGTTCGGTGCCGCGCAGTTGGGTAGGGTTGCTGAGGCCGTGAAAGGCGCGGTTGACCATCGTGAGCACGTCTTCCTTCGCCTGCTTGACTTGGTGCCAGGCTTCGGGACTCATGTAGAGCTGCTGGGAGTAGTTGTGCTCAAATTCGGCCCGAATTTCCTGCTGCAACAGGCGATGGTAGTCGGCCGCGTTCTGGCCGGCGCTGCTCAGCCGCACCAGGATATTATTGGGCGCGATGCGCTCCAAGAGCAGCGTCACGCGCTCATAAGCTTGCAGGCGCAGCGGCAGGGTAGCCTTGCTGCTGTCGAGCCGCAGCTCGATGAGACGGCGCTGCTGCTCTTTTTCTAAATACTGACGAAAAAGAAAAAAAATGGCCCCAGCCACGATGAGCGCGGGCAGGATGGTCTTGAGTAAGTCAAAGAAATAAGTGGTCGCGTCCATAAAAGGTAGGTAAAGACAATAGCTTGCCGTGAAACTACGGTAGCGCCGGATTTTAGTCCTTCTCGGGCCACCGAGCCCTACCCCCTACCCCCGTCGTGAACCGCCGCCTACCCTACCTTGTTGACACCAGCAGCCTACCCGACGGCGGGCGTATATTTGTTTTATCTGCATTCATTCTAAACTCGCACGTACTATGGCTATTGCCACGCAAGCCCCTCCTATCGGCCTCACCGCCCGCGCGCTAGTGGAGGTTAAAAATATTATCCAGGAAAAAAGCGTGCCCGCCGACTACGGCCTGCGCATCGGGGTGCAGGGCGGCGGCTGCTCGGGCATGAGCTACCTGCTGGGCTTTGACAAGGCCAAGGACCAGGATGAAATCTACGACCTCGATGGCGTGCAGCTCATCATGGACAAGAAACATGCGATGTACGTGCTCGGCATGGAGGTTGACTTCCAGGATGGCCTAAACGCCCGCGGCTTCATCTTCAATAACCCGCAGGCCAAGAGCACCTGCGGCTGCGGCTCGTCGTTCTCAGCCTAGTATCGCAGATTTTGCGGATAAAGCAGATTACGCAGATACTTAGCCGCGCTTTTCAGCTTATTTTAATTCGCTAATTAGTACGGGAAACTCTCTTACCTTTTGCTATGGATATTAAGTATTTATCTGATGCCAAAGGCACTATCACGGGCGTCTTCATTCCTATCGAAGAATGGCAGCGCCTACAAAAGCAGTATGGCATCCAGGAGCCGGCTCCGGCCGACTCGGGCAAGCAACTGCGACAGCAGCTAACCGGCGCGTTGCAGCACCTCAAGCCCGATGACGACGCGGAAGATTAACCTGCCTGTTGTCCGTCTGAAAAAGCCCGGCCCGGCCGGGCTTTTTCGTGCGCTAAGGAGCCACCCTACCCCTGCCCAGAACTGAAAGCTACCTGGCTATCCGCTGGTTTGCGGGCTAGCTCATTTAGTACGTCTTGGTCATATCATCGGGCACAACGATAACGTAGTCAGCCAGTTCAATATTCTCTTTGTCAAGAGTTTGCATCTGCTTCTGACTTACCAGGCTCAGGGTTTTGACGCGCAACTTGGGAGCTGTTTGGTGCAGGTAGGCCACAATGCCATCATGGTGGTCGGAATGGTACGAGCCGTTGAGGTGCAGCAGGGTTTGGCCGGGGCTCAGGCTAGTGCGGATGGTGTAGGCCATCGTAGCATCTTTGAGGGCTTGGGCCTGGATGATATTTTGCGCCCCACCGCCGTGGGCAGCGGCCGCATCGCCAAACATGGCGGCCATATTTTTATAGCCCGGCAGGTTGTAGTCTACTGTTAGGGGTAGGGGTGCGAGGTAGCTTTTATCAACGGCCGGCAGGGCATCGAGAGCCGCGAGCGAGCCGCGCGCCACCTGCTGGGCGTAGCGGCGCGGCGCGTTGGTGCCAATTACCGGAATCTGCTGGGTACGAGCTAGCAGCAGCAGCGGGCGGTAGTCAGTGGCGTAGTTGGGCCAGGGCCGGCTCTGGCGCTCAAAGGTTGAGTCGGGTAGCGTGCCGGCGGCGTACTGCGCCACCAGCGGCTGCACGTCGCGCTCAAACATCTCCAGGCCCAGCACCAACTTACCAGGACCCTTGAGCCGAGCTAAGTCCTTGGTTACCTGTAATTCCAGCCAGTGCGCGATGGGGTCGTTGTGCTGCTCGCCAAAAAGCACCACGTCGGCTTGCGCTAGTTGGGTCAGCATCTGGTCGTAGTCGGCGGGCTGGCCCTGGCCCGTGAAGAGGCGGTAGGCAGGCCGCTCGCCAGCTGGCCCGAAGGCCAGTAGCAGGGGTAGGAAAAGCAAGAGAAGGAGCTTCTTACGCATGGCTGGGTCATCGGGGCGGGCAGGATGCCCACCTTGACAACGGTTAAAATTCCTCCTTGTTCAACTCCTACCCCTTATAAAACATCCACTTGGACAACTCCTTGTACGTCACCTTTTTACCATACATCAAGATGCCCACCCGGTAGATGCGCGACGCAACCCACACCGTGCCCACGAAGCCAATAACCAGCAGCCCGATGGACAGTGCCAGCTGCCACGCCGGCACCCCAAAGGGCAGCCGAATCACCATTGCCACGGGCGAGGTAAAGGGTATCATCGACATCCAGAAAGCTACCGGACCGTCGGGGTTGCGCAGAATAACTGAAAAGCCCACGATGTAGCTCAGAATGAGCGGCATGGTAATCGGAAACATAAACTGCTGGGTGTCCGTCTGGTCGTCTACGGCCGCACCTACGGCCCCAAACAACGCCCCGTAGAGCAGGTAGCCGCCCAGGAAATATGCGATGAAGCCGAATACAATTGTCCAAATCGGAATGTCAAGCTTACCAATCATGTCGAACACGTTGCCGACCGCTCCCGCCCGCTTGGCCGGGTTCATCTGCTCGGCCGAGGCGGCGGCCCCATCAGCAATTGCCGACGAACTGGCCCCGACGGTCGTTTCGGGCGTCGCCCCACCAACTGGCGCGGTTATCGCCGTTTTGGCGGGCTGGTCTTGGCTCATCACGAGCGGCAAAACGACGCTGGTAGTGCCCCACGAAAGCAGTCCCCACAGCAAAAACTGCGTGAGGCCCACCGCCGCTACCCCCACAATTTTGCCCATCATCAGGTCAAAGGGCTTCACCGACGAGAGCATTACTTCCATAATACGGCTCGACTTCTCCTCCCCTACCCCACGCATAATTTGCACACCGTAGAGAAAAATGAAAAAGTAGATGAGCACGGCGAGTACCGAAGCGATGCCCGTCGTTACACCCGAATTACTAGCTTGCTCTTTACCAGTCTCATCCAGGCTTACCGAGCTTAGCGGCACTTTGGCTCGTAACTGGTCAAGCTGGGCTTGGGTAAGGCCCAGTTTCTGCATTTTCAGTTCGGCAAAGGCGTTAGTTAAGGCCGTTTGCACGCGGCTTTCTTTGCTGAGACTGATGTTACCCTTACCGAAAAACTGCACGCCCTGTGGGTCCGTCTCGCTCACGCCGGTGGGCAGGTAGAGCAGCCCGGCGTGCCTATCCCGCTGAAAGGCACGCTTGGCCTCGACTAACGTGCCGCCTACCGGCAAAAACTGAAGCTGGGGCGTCGAGACCAGCCGATTAGCGATGCGTAGGTTGCTCTCATCGCGCACGTCAATGATTTCGGTCGTCTCATCCGACTGCACGATTTTGCCAATAAACAGCCCGAAGCCGGCAATGAGCAGCGGCACAAGTAACGTGAGTACCACAAACGCCCGCTTACGCACGCGGGTTAGGTATTCGCGCTTGGCCACGAGTAGAAATTTAGAAGCCATAAGCTTGATTATTAAGTATTAAGCGCTGTTTATTAGTCAGTTTACGCAATTAGCTTACGAAGTAACAACAGCTCTTAAGCTGTTTCTTCGACAAGCGTACCGGGCATGGTTTCGCGCACGCGCCGGATAAAAATCTCATTGATACTCGGAATCTGCTCGCGGAAAGCGTGGATTTGCACCTGCCCAATGAGGAAGCGCAGTAAATCGTTGGGGGTAGTGCCGGCGTGTAGCTGGATGCGAGCGTAAAAGTGGTCGTTTTCGCGCTCCTTTTGCTCGATTACCTCAAAATCAGGGTGCGCTACTAGTAACCGGCCCTGGCCCTCTACCTCAAAAGTATTGGTTTTGAATTGGTTGCGGATGGTACCCACCGGCCCATCGAGCACTTTGCGCGAGCGGTTAATGAGGGCAATGCTATCGCACATCTCCTCCACCGACTCCATGCGGTGAGTTGAGAAAATAATAGCTGCTCCCGCCTCCTTCAAACGAATAATCTCGTCCTTAATCAAGTTCGCATTTATCGGGTCGAAGCCCGAAAATGGCTCATCAAGGATAATCAGACTTGGCTCATGCAGTACGGTCGCGATGAACTGCACCTTCTGCTGCATTCCCTTACTGAGGTCCTCCACATTCTTCTCGGCCCAGGCTTTGATATCAAAGCGCTCAAGCCAGTCCTTGATGCGCCGCAAGGCATCGGCGCGGGGCAGGCCGCGTAGCTGAGCCAGGTAAAGCAGTTGCTCGCCTACCTTCATTTTTTTATAGAGTCCGCGTTCCTCGGGCAAGTAGCCAATCTGGCCAATATGGCTCGAATTAAGCCTTTCGCCCCGAAACAGCACCTCGCCCGAGTCGGCCCCCGTTATCTGCGTGATAATGCGGATAAGCGAAGTTTTGCCCGCACCATTAGGCCCAAGCAGGCCAAAAATACTTTGCTCGGGCACGGCTAGGCTCACCCCTTCGAGGGCGGTATGCGCAGCGTACTGCTTACGCACGTCGCGGACTTCAAGAATGGGCCGGGGGCTGAAAGGTTGCATGGCGTGAAATCAGGGAGTAGGGTGGCGTAAATGTAGCAGCCAGCGCGGCCGGGTCGGTTAGAATGCTTCCCAAGCGGTAATTTGAGCTATCTAAGCGGTGATAATCAGGACTGAGCGGGTAGCGGGCCAACAGCTGGGATTTCCTCTTCTAATTCACGCAACTGACCTTCGAGCCGGTCGAGGTGTTGGCCGTAAAGGCGCTGCAAGTAGCGCATGGTCGTATATTTTATCGGCAGGTAGAGAAGTATGCTCAACAATTGCATTGCCCCCAATACCAACCCTACTTGTAATGGTGTCCGTAGCTTCGGCGACTCGTGCAATGCTATAAGCCCGCACACTAGCATCGTAACCGGAATCGTAGCCAGCGTAAGCCGGTAGTATAACTGGACTAGGCTCCGCAGTCCTCGCGTGATGCGCAACAGGTGGCCTCGTAAGTCGTCGGCTGGCTCATCCATCGTGCGAATCAGGCCCAACTTGCGGTAAAAATAATAGATGCACACCCCTGCTATTAGCGCTAGTAGTCCACCGAACAGTCGCAGCCAAAATACCGGAGCCCAAACTGCTATCGTCAGCGAAGACAGCAATAGCGCATAGTTGACTCCTAGTTCCAACCGGGCGTTGCGGCGCAGCTTTGCTAAGATGCTGCCCGACCGTTGCACCACTAATTGGGTCAGTTCAGCAGTAGTCAGACGGGTAGGGAAGGCCACCGGCTCGGACTGCTGCCACTGGCGGCGTAGGTCATCAAGTTCCATAATTTATCGTCTGTAAAAGATTAAGCGCGAATAAGTTGCCGGCGCAACTTCTGCTGCACCCTATGCATTTTCACGCGCACGTTATTTTGAGTAATACCCAGAATATCAGCCATCTCGTCATACGGCCGGTCCTCCAGATACAAAAGCACGAAGGCTTTATCCACGTCCGAAAGCCGGTCAATAGCGCAGTAAAGGGCAGCGGTTTCTTCGGGTTCGTAAGTAATACCCTCCACGGGCTGAGCCAAGTGCCAAGCTTCCTCAGCCACATCTACCGAAGCGGGGCGGCGAGTACGCTGGCGCAAATTGCTTATAGCCACGTTCAGCGCAATGCGGTAGAGCCACGTGCTGATTTTAGCATCGGGCTGCGGTACGTAGCGTGGCCAAGCCCGCCAGAGTTGCAGCACGATTTCCTGAAATAAGTCCTGCCGGTCGTCAGTACCCTGGCAGTAAAGCCGACACACGCGCAGCACCAACGGCTGGTAGTTGTGCAATGCAGCCAGAAAATCAGTGGACGGAACAGCGCTCATGAATAGGATAGCAGTTTCACAATGTCTATCGCCAGTGTAAGCAACACATTACAGAAAATCTTATGAAAACAGTTGAGGTCATTCTGATACCTCAAATTTGAAACTGCCTAAGTCACTTGCAGTCAGCCCAAAGTACCGGTACGCAATGGCACAAACGAAAACGGCCCCACTTCTAAAACAACTGTTTCAGGAGCGGGGCCGTTTATTGAGGAAAATTACTATTTATAATACTATTATAAATATATTCAAGTATATATAATTTATTTCATAAATGCGCATGATGTTTGGATTAACTTACTTTCTAATAGATAAATTACGTAACTATGATAATCAGGTTTGTAACTCCAAATTGCTAAGTAACATGACTAATAGCTTAGTAAAATCAGTAACTTTAGTTCTGTCAAATTATCAGAAACAGTACCTATTACCCGTTAGCCCTTAATGCAGAAAGTCCTTCTGAGTGGCGCTGGTAAAAGCGCACGACCCAGAAGGACTCTCGTGATAAATTGGCGGCGACCGACTCTCCCACCGGTGAAGGCAGTACCATAGGCGCACCGGGGCTTAACGACTCTGTTCGGAATGGGAAGAGGTGAACACCCGGGCTAAAGCCACCATTGCTGGCGTTAAGTATCGTGTTCAGTGATACTTGACAAAACCGTTGACATAAGGGAAAAGAGAAAGAAGTAAAAGCTTCTGGGCCAGCGGAAGCCCTCGGTTCCTTAGTACCGCTCAGCTATGTCATTTCTGACTTTACACCTGCGGCCTATTCACGTGGTCGTCTACCACGAACCTTTCATTGGGATGACTCATCTTGAGGTGAGTTTCGCACTTAGATGCTTTCAGCGCTTATCTGCTCCCAGCGTAGCTACCCGGCGCTGCCCCTGGCGGGACAACCGGCGCACCAGCGGCTGGTCCAACTCGGTCCTCTCGTACTAAAGTCAGGTCCTCTCAATCATCCAACGCCCACCACAGATAGGGACCGAACTGTCTCACGACGTTCTGAACCCAGCTCGCGTGCCACTTTAATCGGCGAACAGCCGAACCCTTGGGACCTTCTCCAGCCCCAGGACGTGACGAGCCGACATCGAGGTGCCAAACCTCCCCGTCGATATGAGCTCTTGGGGGAGATCAGCCTGTTATCCCCGGCGTACCTTTTATCCTTTGAGCGATGGCCCTTCCATGCGGAACCACCGGATCACTATATCCGTCTTTCGACCCTGCTCGACTAGTCAGTCTCACAGTCAAGCCCACTTCTACTATTGCGCTCTACATCCGGTTACCAAGCGGATTGAGTGGACCTTTGAAAGCCTCCGATACTCTTTTGGAGGCGACCACCCCAGTCAAACTACCCAGCAGCCACTGTTCTCTAAAAACTCAGAGTTAGGCATCAGGCACAGTAAGGGCGGTATTTCAACGTTGGCTCCACAAATCCTAGCGGACCCGCTTCGACGCCTCCCGCCTATGCTACACATACTGAACCCAACACCAATGGCAACCTATAGTAAAGGTGCACGGGGTCTTTCCGTCCCGTGGCGGGTACTCGGCATCTTCACCGAGACTACAATTTCACCGAGCTCACGGCTGAGACAGCACCCAAATCGTTACACCATTCGTGCAGGTCGGAACTTACCCGACAAGGAATTTCGCTACCTTAGGACCGTTATAGTTACGGCCGCCGTTTACTGGGGCTTCGATTCAAGCCTTCGCCTTGCGACTAAGCTCCCCTCTTAACCTTCCAGCACCGGGCAGGTGTCAGGCCTTATACGTCCGCTTACGCGTTAGCAAAGCCATGTGTTTTTGTTAAACAGTCGCTTGGGTCTTTTCACTGCGGCTTCTCTATCGCTAGAGGAAGCGTCCCTTCTCCCGAAGTTACAGGACCATTTTGCCGAGTTCCTTGGCCGTGATTCACTCGAGCGCCTCAGGATTCTCTCCTTGACTACCTGTGTCGGTTTGCGGTACGGGCCGAATATAGATACAACGTTTAGCAGCTTTTCTTGGCAGTCCTTAGGTACACTATCTGCGTGGCCCGAAAGCCGTGCAGTACTATCACCTTTCCCCTAGTTGAGCGTACTTAACTACTCATCCAATAGGTACGGGCTTTAACGAGCACTTCCGTCCGCTCGCGGTACTTTCATTCCTGCGTCCCTGCATCACTTCTACATCCGGGGGCCAGAATATCAACTGGCTTGCCATCGGGTACACCTCTCGGCTATCCCTTAGGTCCCGCCTAACCCAATTCCGATTAGCGTTGAATTGGAAACCTTAGTCTATCGGCGAATAGGTTTCGCACCTATTTTATCGTTACTCATGCCTACATGTGCTTTTCTGGACGCTCCACCGTGCCCTGACAGGACGGCTTCTCCGCAACCAGAATGCTCCCCTACCACTTGACAAATACATGTCAAATCCCGCGCTTCGGTGCCTAGCTTGATGCCCGCGTATTATCGATGCCCGGTCGCTCGACCAGTGAGCTGTTACGCACTCTTTAAAGGAATGGCTGCTTCCAAGCCAACCTCCTGGCTGTCAAAGCAACTGGACCTCCTTTGTTCAACTTAGCTAGAACTTAGGGACCTTAGCGGCGGGTCTGGGTTCTTTCCCTCTCGGCCGGGGACCTTAGCACCCCAGGCCTCACTGCCGTGTATGAATTTGCTGGCATTCGGAGTTCATCAGGATTCGGTAGGCTCTGACACCCCCTAGTCCTATTGGTAGCTCTACCTCCAACAAACCTAACCACGACGCTGTACCTCAATACATTTCGGGGAGTACGAGCTATTTCCTAGTTTGATTGGCCTTTCACCCCTACCCTCAAGTCATCCAAATCCTTTTCAACGGAAACTGGTTCGGACCTCCACAGCGTGTTACCGCTCCTTCATCCTGCTCAAGGGTAGCTCACTAGGTTTCGCGTCTACCCCCACTGACTACGCGCCCTATTCAGACTCGCTTTCGCTGCGGCTTCGTGCCTTAAAGCACTTAACCTTGCCAGTGAGGAGTAACTCGTAGGCTCATTATGCAAAAGGCACGCTATCAGACCATTTATAGTCCTCTAACTGCTTGTAAGCACACGGTTTCAGGTTCTTTTCACTCCGCTATCCGCGGTTCTTTTCACCTTTCCCTCACGGTACTGGTTCACTATCGGTGTCTCAGGAGTATGTAGCCTTAGCGGATGGTGCCGCTCGATTCAGACGGGGTTTCTCCGGCCCCGCCCTACTCAGGATACCACTACCGTAAATCAGAATTGTCACTTACCGGGCTCTCACCGTCTCTGGCGCAGTTTCCCACCTGCTTCAGTTAACTCGATTTAATCAGATGTCGTGGTCCTACAACCCCAGAACGGCCGTAACCGCCCTGGTTTGGGCTCCTCCCCGTTCGCTCGCCACTACTTGGGGAATCATTGTTATTTTCTTTTCCTGCAGGTACTGAGATGTTTCAGTTCCCTGCGTTTGCCCCAGTCCTATTAAAGGAGTGGTCACTGGTCTTCAACCAGTGGGGTTGCCCCATTCGGACATCTGGGGATATAACGGGTATGTGCCCCTCCCCCCAGCTTATCGCAGCTTATCGCGTCCTTCTTCGCCTCTGAGACCCTAGGCATCCCCCGTGTGCTCTTACTTACTTCTCGCTTGCGATTCATCCTACACGGGGTAGAATGAATTGCTTATATCTTGTGGATATAAGCCCGCTTTTTACTTCTCTCTCTTGTTTTCCCTTACGTCAAAGAACGTTTACTACTCAATTAGTAGTAAATGCGGAATAGCTGAACTACTTCACGCTAAACCAATTCCTAAATTTTGATACCTTCGCAATTAGAAGGTATAAATAGTGGAGGATAACGGAGTCGAACCGTTGACCCCCTGCGTGCAAGGCAGGTGCTCTAGCCAGCTGAGCTAATCCCCCATAATCAAGTTACAAGCAGCTCTCCACTAGTAATAGTGGGCCTGCCTGGACTCGAACCAGGGACCTCTACATTATCAGTGTAGCGCTCTAACCACCTGAGCTACAAGCCCGATTTGGTATACCTATAAAGTATAGGCAAAGCAAATCTGGAAAATCGTTGAATGAGGAAACAAACATTTAATAAGTAAACTACACGAACTTAACGTCGTGAGCAGAGTCGCTCCAGAAAGGAGGTGATCCAGCCGCACCTTCCGGTACGGCTACCTTGTTACGACTTAGCCCTAGTTACCTGTTCTACCCTAACTGGCTTCGTTGCGGAGCACCAGCTTCAGGTCTACCAAACTTCCATGGCTTGACGGGCGGTGTGTACAAGGCCCGGGAACGTATTCACCGCGCCATGGCTGATGCGCGATTACTAGTGATTCCAGCTTCACGGAGTCGAGTTGCAGACTCCGATCCGAACTGAGAACGGCTTTTCGAGATTGGCATCTGGTCGCCCAGTAGCTACCCGCTGTACCGTCCATTGTAGCACGTGTGTCGCCCTAGGCGTAAGGGCCATGATGACCTGACGTCGTCCCCGCCTTCCTCACTGCTTGCGCAGGCAGTCTAGCTAGAGTCCCCACCATTACGTGCTGGCAACTAACTATAGGGGTTGCGCTCGTTGCGGGACTTAACCCAACACCTCACGGCACGAGCTGACGACGGCCATGCAGCACCTTGCTTTGTGTCCCGAAGGAAAGACCCATCTCTGAGCCGGTCACGCGCATTCTAGCCTAGGTAAGGTTCCTCGCGTATCATCGAATTAAACCACATGCTCCACCACTTGTGCGGGCCCCCGTCAATTCCTTTGAGTTTCACCGTTGCCGGCGTACTCCCCAGGTGGGATACTTATCGGTTTCCCTAAGCCACGGACAATCTTTAGCCCGCAGCGAGTATCCATCGTTTACGGCGTGGACTACCAGGGTATCTAATCCTGTTCGCTCCCCACGCTGTCGTGCCTCAGCGTCAGTATCAGCCTAGTCAGCTGCCTTCGCAATCGGGGTTCTGGACCGTATCTATGCATTTCACCGCTACTCGGTCCATTCCGCCAACCTCGTCTGTACTCAAGCTCCGCAGTATCCAGGGCAGTTCCGCTGTTGAGCAGCGGGCTTTCACCCCGGACTTACAAAGCCGCCTACGCACCCTTTAAACCCAATAAATCCGGACAACGCTCGCACCCTCCGTATTACCGCGGCTGCTGGCACGGAGTTAGCCGGTGCTTATTCTGTAGGTACCGTCATCACTCCACACGTGAAGCTTATTCTTCCCTATCAAAAGCAGTTTACGACTCAGAAAGCCTTCTTCCTGCACGCGGCATGGCTGGGTCAGGCTCTCGCCCATTGCCCAATATTCCCTACTGCTGCCTCCCGTAGGAGTCGGGCCCGTATCTCAGTGCCCGTGTGGGGGACCAGCCTCTCAGCTCCCCTAGTCATCGTCGCCTTGGTCAGCCGTTACCCAACCAACTAGCTAATGACCCGCAACCCCATCTATACCCAATAAATCTTTAACTAAAAACCGATGCCGGTTCCAAGCCTTATGCGGTATTAATCCGCCTTTCGGCGGGCTATCCCCCAGGTGTAGGTAGGTTAGTTACGTGTTACGCACCCGTGCGCCACTAATAGTATTGCTACTATCCGTTCGACTTGCATGTATTAGGCCTGCCGCTAGCGTTCATCCTGAGCCAGGATCAAACTCTCCATTGTAAAATATTCCAAATTCACTACCTAAGTAGGAACGATGTCGAGTGCTGACCCTGCTCACGTATTGACGTTAAGTTAATTCGTGTTCGTTTGGTATGTCGCACTACTGGCCGAAGCCTGTTTTGCGACACCTCACTATATGTTTGTTTCCGTCATTCAAAGAACGTTTGTTGCTTCCAATTGAAGCAACATGGTGGGCAACGTCAAGCGCCCTTTCTCACTGTCTGCAGCGCCCTGTTTTATTTGGGAGTGCAAAGGTAAGAATATTTTCCGACTTTCCAAATTCTAAGCGAAAATTTTTTAAGATTTTTCGTTCCGATTTTTAAGTCTGACCGCCTCCAGTTGAAGCGGGGTGCAAAGGTAAGGCAAGATTTTCGGACTTTGCAAGTGAATTCGAAAGTTATTTTTTCGAGGCTTGCAGTAGTAGCACGAGTAGATAAGACACGTAGCTACTTCGAAGAGTTCCAGTCTTTGCAAAAGGTGCCTCGCGCTTGCGTTTGGGGCTTTTCCAGTAGGCCGGTTGCCGTTTGGGACTGCAAAGGTAGCAGGGCCTTTCGGTTTGGCAAGCGGTGAATTAAGAAATAAGGTTAGCGCGGGTTGTAAGTGTCTGAGAGCGGGGGCAAAAATTTCTGACCGAATAATACCGCAATACCCTCATAGACTAACGACAGAAGTTTTTGATGTTTTCAAATGCACTCCCATCCCCTTGTTCTCCGGCCCGCCGCCAAATGACACAGGCAGAATCAAGCCTATTCATGGCAAAGTAGCAATTCCCTAGTTTATTAAGCAAAGCACCTTCTCCTGGTCTAATATTTACAGCCATTTTATAGTCCTGCAACGCTCTATTGTAGGATTTGTGGCTAAGTAGTACATCAGCTCTATCCTCGTAAGCACGGTTTTTTTCCGACAACAGTGAAATAGATGTCCCGAAATCTTGCAAAGCTCCTACGGTATCACCTAGTTCTAATCTAGCCTCCCCACGAAATTTATACAAACGTGCATCATCTGAGCAATTCCCAAGCGATGCAGCTTTAGTGAAGTCTCTCACAGCTCCAGTATCGTTATCTAACCTGTGCTTGGCGTATCCTCGCATCGAGAAAATATCAGCAACCAAAATATGAGTTTTGGAATCCCTCTGCTGTAAGCTTGATGTTATCAACGATTTATCGGCAAACAAGGAATCTGCTTGTTTAATCACGTATTTAGGTTTAAGTACCCGTGGTTAATTAGTTTATGTTAAATTTTGAGAAATTTATTCTCCATAAATTTCCTACTTGCGCTAAGCAACGATTAACTGCGTAGAAAAGAGTATCCTTATTAAAGTAGTCACCTGGGTCAAGCTGTTCTTTCTTCAATTTACGCCAAAGTGTTTCCGCAATATTGAGGTGTGGCGAATAAGTAGGTAAATAAAATATACGTAATCCGCGGGCTTCCCAAAAAGGTAATTGCTGCTGGATTAGCTGCGCTTTGTGGATACTTGCATTATCTACCACAATTACTGTTGGCTTTCGAATCTTAAAAGATAATTCTTCTAGTTGTGTAAAGATAAAATTTGCGCTAATAGTCGTTTCCGTTGTTAACCAATGGGTTTGATTGCGTCGGCTAATAAGTCCCCAAATATTGATTTTATAGCCTTGCTCAACTGGTATGAAAACTTCTTCTCCTAGTAACTGCCACCCGTAGGGCACGTAGCCCGTACTGCACATATGGCTTTCATCTCCGTAAAATAAGTCTAGAAAACCTTGCTCGCAAAGTATCTCTAATTCAGTTAATTGCGCCTTCTTTAAGGCATATAAATCCGGACAGGGCTTGCCTTTACAGCGCCTTCTTATTCGCTTATATCGTCCGTCAAGACTTTTAAAAAAGATTTAAAGGTGCTCAAGCTAACCGATTTGTTAGTTTCCTGTTCCCATTCCGCTTTAGCCGTTTCAATACGTTGTCTATTTGCTTTGATAGCTTGCAAAACAGACTCTTTATCCTCCACTACGCTTACTACTGCTTTGCGCCCGCGTCCAGTCTTTGTTTGTAGTCCCTCAATACCCTCCTCTTGATAGCGTTTTGTCCACCCATTAACACTTACATAAGTCATAGCCGTAAACTTGGCTACTTGCTCTGAGGTGAGCCCGATAGCTTTTAATAAAATCACTTCGCATCTAGCACGAAAACAGGGCGTCTTTCCCGTTCTAGCTCCTTGTTCTAAGGCTGACTTTTCAGATTTACTCAGTAAGGGGGTATTAACTCTTGACATGATGCAAAGCTAATCATTATAACATAAACTAATTAGCAACGAGTACTTATCATTAATGATGTTAAGCATAGAATCGCACTCTTTTTGAAGAAGCTCCAAATTCGTTAAGCTTGGATAAAAGAGCTTGTATACTACCAATATGGCTCCAGCGATGGCAAAGGTCCACTTGACAAGTAGCTTCCAGTTATGTTTGGTCTTGCTAAATACACCACCAAAAATATTACGCTTTTCTCCTATCTTTATCAATTCAGCGTTCTCGCTCAACAGCTGCTTACACTTAGCTTCAGTCTCGGCCAGTCCGGCAGTAAGCGCAGATGCCTTTTTCTTCTCCTCAGCCAGAGCCTTATTTAACTCACGAAGCTTCTCACCTTGAAAGGACTGCTCGAACTGCTCACGTCTTGCTTTGTCTATCAGCAGTTCATACGCCTCTTGTACACTTCGGAAACGGTCAGTGAAGAATGCGCTGTTTTGGTGCTTATCAGGATGAAAGTGTTTTGCGTATTCTCTGTACGCCCTACGAATTTCCTCTGTTGAAGCACCAAACTGTAGACCTAGAACTTGGAAGTAATTAATAATGTAGCCGATTTAGCCAAATTGCCAACTAAAACGGCTACAATAATACACGTTTTAGACTGCTATCAACCTACCGAAACAACGTACTCACCCTATCCGGCCCGACGCTGACAATCGTAATCGGAACTTGCAGTTCCTTTTCCAGAAAAGCCAAATAATCTTGCAGCGGCTTCGGAAACTGCGCGGCCTCCGTAACATTGGTGAGGTCGGTATACCAGCCGAGAAGCTGCTGGTACACGGGGGTTACCTGGTCGAGCTGGCCGGGGTCGGGGAGGTTGGGGGTTTCCTCCCCATCAAGAGTGCGGTAGTGGGTGCAGACTTCTATTTCGGCGAAGGCGTCGAGCACGTCGGCTTTCATAAGGTGCAGTTCGGTGACGCCATTGAGCATGATGGCGTAGCGAAGGGCAGGTAGGTCTATCCAACCGGTACGCCGAGGGCGGCCGGTGGTGGAGCCAAACTCGCGGCCGGCCTGGCGGATTTGTTCACCTACCTCGCCGGTCAGTTCTGTAGGGAAGGGGCCACCGCCGACGCGGGTACAATAAGCTTTGGTGATACCGTACACTTTATCGATGTGGCGGGGCGCTATGCCGAGTCCAGTGCAGGCCCCAGCAGCGATGGTGCTACTAGAGGTAACGTAGGGGTAGGTGCCAAAATCAACGTCCAACATTGAGCCCTGAGCGCCTTCAGCGAGAATGCGCTTGCCTTGAGTGAGCAGGTCGTTGAGCAGGTATTCCGTATCGGTGAGCTGCAACGTACGCAGGAAGTCGACGGCAGCGAAGAAGTCAGCTTCAAAAGGCTCAATCTCCAGCGCTTTGCCGTAGGGAGCAGCTAGACTAGCGTGGTGCGCCACGGCTTCGCGGTAGCGCTTCTCGAAATCGGGAAGTAGAATATGGCCGACGCGCAGGCCGACGCGGCCAATTTTGTCGGAGTAGGTAGGGCCAATGCCTTTGAGAGTACTGCCGATTTTGGTATTGCCGCGAGCTTCCTCGCTAATGCGGTCGAGGGCGCGGTGGCTGGGCAGGATAAGCTGGGCCTTCTTGGAGATGTAGAGGTTGTGGGCGTAATCCACTCCTCTATCTGTAAGCTTTTGCAGCTCTTGGCGGAAGACTACCGGGTCGAGAACGACGCCATTGCCGACAACATTAAGAATGTGGGGGTGGAAAATACCGCTGGGCACTTGGTGCAACACGTGCTTTTGGCCATCGAAGGTGAGGGTGTGCCCGGCGTTGGGGCCGCCCTGGAAGCGGGCTACGGCGTCGTAAGTTGGCGCTAGAACGTCCACGATTTTACCTTTTCCTTCGTCGCCCCATTGGAGGCCTATTAATACGTCTACTGGCATTTTAGAGTGTATTTGACGCCCTCCTTACTATTACCCTACCCTATCTTCTTCCTTGAACTTGGAGGATGAGAGAGCCGGAGAACTGGAGGGCGGCTGAGGGGATTGAATTTTTATAACAAAAAAATAGCCGCCTAGCAGGCAGCTAATAAGAGTTGCTGACGGGCGGCAGCTCCACTGGTGGCTATAGCAAAGATATTAGTTAGCTTAGTGAGCGCCAGTATTTTCTTGAATTGTTCGGCGGGATTAATGAGTACCAACTCGCCGCCGCGACTACGAAATTTGGTAAGGTGCGAAACTAGCACGCTAATGCCAGTGCTATTTATGTAGCAGACACCCGACAGGTCTACCGCACAATAGATGATGGCCCCGCCGAGATGTTCGCTGACGGCTGCCAGCACTGGCTGCGTATCGGGGTTGCCAAGAAGGTCGCCGGTTAGCGTAAGATAGAGGATGCCGTCGGTGATAGTGCTGGTAATGGTCATCTAGGCGGGTTTGCCGGGCGCGGGGCAGGATTGGCGACAGCTTTAGCGCGGCAGTCGCCACAAATGCCGTACAAATTTAGGGAGTGATGCAGAATCTGGAAGTTGAGCAGGTCCCCCACCATTGTTTGGATGCCGTGGATACGCGGGTCGCAAAACTCAACTACTTTGTGGCATTCGGTGCAAATAACGTGGTCGTGCTGCCGGTAGCCGTAGCTTTTCTCGTACTGCGCCAAGTTGCGGCCGAACTGGTGCTTGCTCACGAGGCCCTGCTCCACCAATAAATCGAGGGTATTATAGACGGTAGCGCGACTTACTTGCAGGTTACGCTCCTTCATACCGGCGTACAGCTCCTCCACGTCGAAGTGGCCGGAGCGAACGTAAATCTCCTCCAGAATAGCGTAGCGCTCGGCGGTTTTGCGCAGGCCTCTATTCTCCAAGTGAGCAGTGAATATTTTCTTTACTTCTTCGAGCCGTTCGGTATTAAGCGGTGCCTGGCTGGCGGCGCTGGGCGCGTGCCGGGCGGCGTAGCCCGTTTCGGACGAGCCCCCTACCCCCTGCCCAACGTCCTCAAGCAGCGGAGAGTTTGTGGATGACGTATTCATAAGAGATAAGTTAGCAAGACTACCAAAGCTAGGATAAAGCTCAACGCCCGCCCGAAGGTTTACATTTCAAAATAAAGCGGGTAGTGCTTGGCGCAACCGGGGTTGAAGGCCGCCGCGCACGCCGGGCACTGGTTATCGCTGGCCAGGTAAGCATTGATGGTAAGCGTGGTACAACAGCTGCCGCAATAGATGGCTGCTGCCTCAAACTCGGCGCGAGGCCACGTCTGCGCCGGGTGGCCGGCCTGCTCGGTGTGGCACTCAAAGCAGGCGTAGAACTCACCGCAGCACCTAAACTTGATGGCAATAATATCGCGCTCGGAGTGCCAATGCGTGCACTGCGTGCGCGCATTGACGGCGGTACCGTGGACAATTAAGGGGGTAGGCTCCCTCACGATTCAAACCGCTCTACTTGCAGCACGCCATTAACTTTACTCAGGCGCTGGATAAGGGTGTTCAAGTGGTCGGTGTCGTTGACGAATACCATAATCTGGCCCTCAAAAAAGCCATCGTTCGAGTCTACCGTGATGGAACGCATGTTGACTTTAAGGCTAGTGGAGATGATGCGCGTCACGTCATTCACAATCCCTACCCGGTCGGAGCCTTTGAGGCGGATGCCGGCCAGGAAGGCCAGCTCCAGCTGGTCGGTCCACTTGGCGCGCACGATGCGGTTGCCGTAGTTCGACATCAAATCGACGGCCCGGTGGCAACTGGTGCGGTGAATGATGAGGCCCGATTCGGTCTCGAAGCCAAACACGTCGTCGCCCGGAATAGGGTTGCAGCAGCGCGCCAGGCTATGATTAAACTTGTCCGTGCGCTCGCCCACTACCAGCATATCGGGTCGCACGCCCCGGATTTTCTGCACTTCGTGGTCAAATTTCTTGGGCTCCAGCACCGAATTGGCGCGCGACGCGGCCGACTTGAAGAGCGTGTCGCGGATTTCGCGGCCGTCGAGCTGGCCCACCGCCAAGCGGTAGTAGAATTCCGGGGGGGTAGGGACGTTAAAATAAGCTAGCAGCCGCTGGAAATTCTCGGGCGTGTTTTCGACCCCAATCAATTCCAGCCGCTTTTCCAGGATAAACTTACCGTCGTCGGCCTTGGCGCGCTTGTCCTCGCGCAGAAAGTCCTTGATGCGGGTTTTGGCCTTGCTCGTAATCACGTAGGTAAGCCACTCGGGGGTAGGGCGCTGCTTGTGCGAGGTCAGGATTTCCACCTGGTCGCCGTTGCGCAGTTGGTAGCTAAAGGGCTCCAGCTTCTGGTTGACCTTGGCCCCGAGGCAGTGCAGGCCGATGTGGGTATGAATATCGAAGGCAAAATCCAGCGCCGTGGCCTTATCGGGCAAAATGATGAGCTTGCCCTTGGGCGTGAAGGTGTAGACCTCCTTCACGAACAGGTTTTGGCGAAACTCATCCATGAATTCGAGCGCGCTCGAATTGTTGGTTTCCAGCATTTCGCGCACCCGGTTGACCCACGCTTCGAGCGTCGATTCGGGTTGTAGGCTGCCGGTATCCTTGTATTTCCAGTGCGCGGCGTAGCCTTTTTCGGCGATGTCATCCATGCGCCGCGAGCGGATTTGCACCTCGACCCACTGGCCGGGGTGCGACATAACGGTGGTGTGCAGGCTCTCGTAGCCGTTGGCCTTAGGCGTGCTCACCCAGTCGCGCAGGCGGTCGGGGTTAGGCTGATAAAAGTCCGTGACAATGGAATACACCTGCCAGCAGGCGGCCTTCTCCTGCTCGGGCGGCACGTCCAGAATGACGCGGATGGCAAACAGGTCATACACCTCCTCGAAAGTGATATTCTGCTTACGCATCTTCTTAAGAATCGAGTAGATACTCTTCGGCCTACCCTTGATTTCGTAAGTGAAGCCCTGTGCTTTCAGCTCTTCATCGATGGGGTGCACGAATTCCTTGATAAAGCGGTTGCGGGCGCTCTGGCTCTGCTTGACCTTACCCTTTAGCTCGGCGTAAATCTCGGTGTCGGTATACTTAAGATGCAGGTCTTCCAGCTCGGTTTTAATGGCGTAGAGGCCCAGGCGGTGGGCCAGCGGCGCGTAGAGGTAAATGGTTTCGCTGGCAATTTTGAGCTGCTTGTGGCGCGGCATCGAGTCTAGGGTCCGCATGTTGTGCAGGCGGTCGGCAAGCTTGATGAGAATCACGCGCACGTCCTCGCTGAGTGTGAGCAGCATTTTGCGAAAGTTCTCGGCCTGCTCGCTGGAACCGTACTCGAAAACACCCGAAATCTTGGTCAGCCCGTCGATAATGCGGGCAGTTTTGGGGCCAAAATCGCGCTCGATATCCGAGATTTCGGTGGGCGTATCTTCTACTACATCGTGTAGCAGCGCGGCCACAATGCTGGTGGTACCAAGGCCGATTTCCTCCACCGCGATTTGGGCTACGGCCAGCGGGTGCAGAATATAGGGCTCGCCCGACTTGCGGCGCATCTCCTTGTGCGCTTCCAGGCTTTGATTGAAAGCCTTCTTAATCAGCTTAGTATCACCCTCGTGCAAATACGGCTTGGCCGTGCGCAGCAGGCGGCGGTACTGGCGCAGGATTTCCTGGCGTTCGGCTTCGAGGTCAATTACGGGAGGCATGGTACCGCAAATAACACGCGGGAAAGCGGAAAGGTGGCGCGAATGCCGGATAAGCTTTCGCTGGTCAGTCGCCGGTGAGCCCAACGCCCAGCCAGCGAAAGCTTGGCTTACGTTTGCGAAGCTACCAGATACGCAGTACCTTTGCGGCCCCGCAGCGAACGGCTGCCCCCGCGGATGTGGCGAAATTGGTAGACGCGCCAGATTTAGGCTCTGGTTCCTTACGGTGTGTGGGTTCGAGTCCCTCCATCCGCACCATGCTAATGTGAAAATGTGCTGAATGCACCATTGTCCTGAACGTGAAAATGATTTATAACATCTTCATATTCGGCACATTGGTGCATTTAGCACATTTATTTTTTAACCTTCGACTGGCAGGCAGCAGCTTGCTCCCATCGTTTTGACTATCACGCTTAACCGCAATGAGGAGCAGCTGACCGGGCTGCTGAACGTACATCTTGAGGAAGCCGACTACCGCGACGCAGTGGAGCAGCAAATCAAGGAAACCAGCAAAAAGGCGCAGTTCAAGGGCTTCCGCCCCGGCAAAGTGCCCGCTGGCTTAGTGCGCAAAATGTACGGCAAGGGCATCTTGGCCGATGAAATCAACCGCCTGCTCGGCCGCAGCGTGGATGAGCACCTGAAGACGAATAACGTCAAAATTCTGGGTGAGCCCCTACCCCTGCCCAGCGACGTGGACTTCGACACGGCCAAGGAATTCGATTTCCAGTTTGAGCTGGGTCTGCTGCCCGACTTTGAACTGCCCGCCGACAAGCAGGTGGAGCTGAAGCGTCCGGCCGTGACGCTCGACGACGCGACCCTGGCCGAAACGCACGAGCAGATTACCCGTCAGTACGGCGAAACTACCAACCCGGAGGTTTCGGAGGCCAGCGACTACCTGTTTGGCAAACTGAAAAAGGCCGGCGCGGAGGGCGAAGGCCAGACGGTGCTGCTACCTATTAATAAGGTAACCAGTGGCCAGGAGCGCTTCGTGGGCGTAAAAGCCGGCGACACCCTAACGTTTGACCTCAGCGAAGCTTTTGGCAACGACGCGGGCGCTATCCGCAGCTTCTCGGGGCTGAGCAAAGAAGAAGCCAGCGGCGCTACCGGCGATTACGAGCTGGAAGTGGAGAAAGTGAACCGCACGGCCGCGCCCGAGGATAATCAGGAGCTGTTCGACAAAGTATTTGGCCCCGAGGCGGTGACTTCGAAAGAAGAGTTTGACGCCAAAGTGCGCGAAACGGTGCTGGAGAACTACACCCGCGAGTCGGACAACCTGGTGAACCGCCGCCTCATCGACGCGATGATTGACGCCACCCCGATACAGATTCCGACCGAATTTTTCAAGAAGTGGCTGGTGCGCGCCAACGAGGGCAAGCTCGATGCTGCCACCGTGGAGCAGCACTACTCGGACTACGAGCGCGAGCTGAAGTGGAGCCTCATTCGCAATAAAGTAGTGGAAGACACGAACTTGCGGGTGGAGCGCGATGAAATTCGCGACCGCGTGCTGGACAAGATTCTGGGGCAGTTTGGCGGCAGTATGCAGATGACCGACGAAATGCGCCAGGGTATGGCGGGCTTCGCCGATAACTACCTGAAGCAGGACAACGGCAAACACTACGTGGAGGAATACGAGGCCATTCTGGCAGAGAAAGTAGTGGAAGCCCTGCGTGGCAAAGTTGTTGTTACGGATGAGCCCGTAACGGCCGCAGAATTTCGCAACCAAAACGAGGGGTAGGCCTCCCGTTGGGTTGAGATTAAGAAGCCTTTACGCCCCGCGTAAGGGCTTTTTTATGTTGTCCGCAATATACTTACAACATTTCAGGCCCCTACCCGTCTTTTGCTTTTGAACCGGGCGGGCCGCGGCCTACCCCCTACTTTTTTCTCATGCTGAACAAACAAGAGTTTCGCAAATTTGCCGTGAAGGGCCAGGGGCTCAACGGCTTAGCGGTAGACCAATATATTAACAACGTCGAAGGCCAGGTACGCGGCGGGCTGATAATGCCTTCCAACATGACCCGCTCGGTGATTGAGGAGCGTCCGCAGAATTTCCGGGAAATCGACGTGTTTTCGCGCCTCATCATGGACCGGATTATTTTCTTGGGCACGGCCGTGGACGATTATATCGCCAATATCCTGACGGCGCAGATGCTGTTTCTGGAGTCGGCCGACTCGAAGAAGGACATTCTGCTTTACATCAATTCGCCCGGTGGCTCGGTGTATGCCGGTTTGGGTATTTATGATACTATGCAGTATGTGAACCCCGATGTGGCTACCATCTGCACCGGCTTGGCGGCTTCGATGGGCGCCGTGCTACTAGCCGGCGGTGCAGCGGGCAAGCGCTCGGCCCTACCCCACGCCCGCGTGATGATTCACCAGCCGAGCGGTGGCGCGCAAGGCCAGTCGTCGGACATTGAGATTACGGCCCGTGAGATACTCAAGCTCAAGAAAGAGCTGTATGACATTCTGGCGCAGCACACCGGCAAAACCTACCAAGAAATCCATGACAACTCGGACCGCGACTATTGGATGCGGGCTGATGAGGCCAAGGAATACGGGCTGATTGATGAGGTACTGGAGAAGGCTAAGGCCGCCTAGCTACTGGCGCGTTAGCTGGTATTGCTGGCGAGCAAGCAAATTACAAAAAGAGCCCTGGCCTACCGGTTAGGGCTCTTTTTATGAGTAGCAAGCGCTTACTTAATGGCCACGGTGGCGGGCTGAAAACTGGGGTGGCCAGCCTGCCAGAGCGCGAAAGCGTACATGTTGGCGAAGTTGCGGAAGGTCACCGCTTTGTCTTCGGTAAAGTGGCCGTTGTCGTAGTTTACCTGCATCAGAACGGGCTTGCCGGAGGTGGTAGCGGCCTGCAAGGCGGCAGCCAGCTTGCCCGGCTGCCACACTATCACGCGGGGGTCGTTCATGCCGCCCACGCACAGGACGGCGGGGTACTTCGTGCCGGGCTTCACGTGCTGAAAAGCATCCATCTCGTAGAGCGCCTGGCACTGCACCGGGTCTTTAACGGAGCCGAACTCGGGCACGTTGACGGGGCCATTAGGCGAGTTTTCCATGCGCAGCGCGTTGGAGCAGCTCACGTTGCTGATGGCGGCGGCAAATAAATCGGGCCGCTCGGTGATGGCCCGGCCAATGAGGATGCCACCCGCGCTGGTGCCCATCCCGATGAGGTGGCTCGGGCTGGTGTAGCCGTTCTTCACCAGGTAGTCGCCGCAGGCAATGAAATCTTTCCAGGTATTGGGCTTGGTAGTTTGGTAGCCGGCGCGGTACCACTTCTGCCCCTTCTCTGAACCGCCGCGCGGATGGGTTTCGGCTATCACTACGCCTTGGTTGAGCAGGGCCAGGTAGCGGGTGCTGAAATACGGCACAGACGAGATACCATAGGCCCCGTAGCCATTCATAAAACAGATTGCCTGGCCATCCTTCTTAAGGCCCTTGCGGTAGATGAGGGAGAGCGGCACCATCGCGCCATCATGGCTGGGCACTTCTACTTCCTCGACCACCAAATCGGCCACGCCGGGGTACTCCGCCTTGACTTCAAAAGCACTAATTGCCAGCTTTTTACTTTCCGGGTTGTAGTCATAGAACGTGGCGGGCTGCT
This sequence comes from Hymenobacter psoromatis, assembly GCF_020012125.1. NCBI lineage: Bacteria > Pseudomonadati > Bacteroidota > Cytophagia > Cytophagales > Hymenobacteraceae > Hymenobacter > Hymenobacter psoromatis. The sequence goes on along the minus strand of NZ_JAIFAG010000001.1, from coordinate 611,786 downwards.
TCCAGGAGGTGATGCCTACCAGCACGGCATTGCTGCGGGGCGCATCGAGCGGCTGCACGTGGGCCGTACCACTAAAGGGCAGCGGTACGTCGGCCCACTGGCGGCTGCGCGGGTCATACTGCCGGATGTGGTCGTTGATGCCGTCGTTGAGCGTGACGAATAAGTAATCTTTCGAAGAAACGATGCTTGTAATATTGCGCGGCCCCTCGGGCAGCAGTACCGTAGCCGTAGCCGGATTGGGATGGGCCGCGTCAGTAACCAGAATCCGGCCCTTGGGAGCACCTTTCACGCTGTAGAGGTATAGCTTGGGGCCCAGCTTCAGGTAGCTGTAGACGCTATCGGTGGGAGCGACCAGCTGCCGCCAGGGAATGGTGGGCTTACCCAAATCGGCGGGGGTAGCGACCCACACATTTTGCCGGTTATCGACTGAGCCCAGGCCGCCGTAGACCTGGGTATGGTCATCGGAAAAATAGAGGAAGGGATATTCATCGGGCCGAATGTGAAAGGCCGGATTTTTAGCCCGCGAAAACAGTTCAGGGTCGGCTGAGGCCAGCGTACCCAGGCGGTGCAGGCGGGCTTTGGTATCGAGGTTACCCTTGGGGTCTTTGGGGTCGGTCGAGTTGTTGGGGGTATACAGAAAACCCGTATCGGTGGGTAACCAATCAACGCTACCCCCCGACACAGCCACGATGCTTTCGGGCAGCAGCGCCTGGGTCGCCACCGTCATAATGCGGAGCGTGGACAGTTCCGCGCCGCCCTCCTGCAGGCCTACCACCAGCCGCTGACCATCGTTGCTGGGCGTGAAGGCCGTTATGGAATAAGTTTTAGCCGGGTCGTAGGCCACGGGGTCGAAGAGCAGGGTTTCGGCCCCGGTAGCGCCTTCGCGCAGGTAGAGTTTACCCACCTTTTCGGCGGGCAGCGTTTTGCGGTAGAAGTAGCGGTTGCCGCGCTTCTTGATTTCGGAGTAGCGGGCGGGCCGCAGCCGGTCGTAGCGCACAAACGCGCTGATGAGGCTGTCGCGGCCCGGCAGCCGGTCGAGCGTCTGCTTGGTGTAGTCGCCCTGGGCCTTGAACCAGGCGAGCACTTCGGGGCTCTTGGTATCTTCGAGCCAGCGGTAGTTATCTACCACGGCCCGCCCAAAATAAGTATCGGTGACGGGGCGCTGGGGCGTGGCGGGTAGCGACTGCGCACCAACACCCACGCTGCTCAGCAGCAATAGAACCAGCAAAAAGTTTTTCATAGCAAGTGAGGGGGAAAGTGAGGAACAGGAGTTAAAACAGCAGTTATGCAGCGTAAGCAAGCGCATCGACACCAACCCGGCGGACCTGGCAGCGGAGTCAGCGACCCTAAACTGGCAGGGCCCTACCCCTCTGCCAAGAGTGAGACAGCCTCCGCCGAGCGCGCAGTGGCCCTGGCTACTTTGACAAGTTGGCGGTAGGCAACTAGCTGGTTGAAAAGCAAAGCTAACGCTTGACGAGAGGGTGGACAATAGGTAATTTTACTTGATTTATCCTGCGTTTAGTGTTGACAATCAACCATAAATGCGGGCCAATGCCGAACTTGAGCCGAAGGGCCGCCGCCGGGGCCAACATCTGCTGTCAGCCGGGGGTTGGTACGTATACCACCAGCCGTTGGCGGGTGGCGGTGGGGTAGGCAGGTGGGTAAACTCCCTTAGCGGCCGTACCTTTAGACCCGTTTCGCCGAAAGTGGCTTTGGCCACCTAGTTTACCTGTTTTGACCCGATGCCGGAAATAGCCTGCTCCTTCTGCAATAAGCCCAAGCGCGACGTCGCGGTGATGATTTCGGGCATCAATGCCCATATCTGTGAGAAATGCGTGGCGCAGGCGCAACACATTCTCAGCGAAGAAACCAAGCTGCAAGCCGAGGCCCGGCAGCCGAAATTTAATCTCATCAAACCCCGCGAAATTAAGGAGCACCTCGACCAGTACGTGGTGGGCCAGGACGAGGCCAAGCGCGTGATGTCGGTGGCCGTATACAACCACTACAAGCGCCTGATGCAGAAGCCGCAACACGACGAGGTGGTGATTGAGAAGTCGAATATCATTATGGTGGGCGAAACCGGGACGGGCAAGACCTTTCTGGCGCGGATGCTGGCCAAGATTCTGCAAGTGCCCTTCTGCATCGCCGATGCCACGGTGCTGACCGAGGCCGGCTACGTGGGCGAGGACGTGGAAAGCATCCTGACGCGCCTGCTGCAAGCGGCCGACTACAACCTGGAAGCGGCCGAGCGCGGCATCGTCTACATCGACGAGATTGACAAAATCGCGCGCAAGAGCGACAACCCGAGCATCACCCGCGACGTGAGCGGCGAGGGCGTGCAGCAGGCCCTGCTGAAGCTGCTCGAAGGCACGGCCATCAACGTGCCGCCGCAGGGCGGGCGCAAGCACCCGGACCAGAAAATGATTTCGGTGAATACCGAGAACATCCTGTTTATGTGCGGCGGGGCATTTTCGGGCATCGACCGCATCATCAAAAGCCGGCTGAATACCAAGCCGATGGGTTTCGCCAAAACCAACCTCGACGCGACGGTGGACCAGCAGAATTTCCTGCGCTACGTGTCGGCGCAGGACATCAAGAGCTTCGGCCTGATACCAGAGCTGATTGGCCGCCTACCCGTGCTCACGCACCTCGACCCGCTGGATAAGACCACGCTGCGCCTCATTCTGACCGAGCCCAAGAACTCGCTCGTGCGGCAGTATCAGCGCCTGTTCAACATGGAGAATATCGCGCTCGACTTTACGGAAGGGGCGCTGGAATACATCGTGGAGCGCGCCGATGAGTACCGGCTGGGTGCGCGCGGGCTGCGCTCCATCTGCGAGAGTATTATGACCGATGCCATGTTTGAGATGCCTTCGGAAACGGGGGTAGGCGAGTTTACGATTACGGAAAGCTACGCCCGCAGCAAGTTTGAGAAGTCGCCGATACGGTTGATGCGGGCGGCGTAAGGTTCCACCCGGTCATTGCGAGCGCAATGACAGATAGCCTCCGCGCTAACTTGCGGCCATGACGGTAACTGAACGCGGGCGGCAGCTGCTGGGCCTGCGCCCCGACGAGGGGCGCACGGTGGGGCTGTTTTTCCTGCATAATTTTCTGCTGGGGGTAGGCACCATTCTGGTGTACGTGGCGGCCAACGTGCTGCTGCTGGAAAATAACCCTGAGCGCAACCTCCCCCTGGCCTACGGCGTGGCAGCGCTGACGATGCTGGCGGTGGGCCGGGCCTACGCCCACTTTGAGCACCACTGGCTGCTGCAAAAGCTAGTGGTGCGGGTGCTGCTGGCAGCCGTGGCGGTTACGGGGGTGCTAGGCGTGCTGGTGGCTACGGGGCACTCGGTCGCGGCGGCCGTCGCCATTATGACGGGCTACCGGGTGGTCTATATGCTGACCAGCCTGGAATTTTGGGGTGTGTCGGCGGTGGTATTTGATGTGCGGCAGAGCCGGCGGCTGTTTGGCATCATCAGTGCGGGCGACATGCCGGCGAAGGCACTAGGCGCGGTGCTGGCCATTTTTATTCATACCAACGCCGAGCTGCCGTGGCTGCTGGCTACCGCGTTTGGGGCCTACCTGGCAGCGCTACTGGTACTGCAGGCTACCTTGGGGGCGCATGAAGTCACGGCCGCCCCTACCCCCCGCCCGGCGCGCACCGCGGCGGTAGCGCCGGGGCTGCGGCGCTGGTTTGGCGAAAGCCGGCTAGTGCAGGCCATGTGCCTGAGCTTGCTGGGCCTGGCGACGGTAACGACGGGCGTGGAGTACTTATTTTTTGTGAACGTCAAGCACCGCTTTCACGACGAGGCGGCCATCATGCGCTACGTGGGCACGGTGCTGGTGTGCACGTTTATTTTAGCCTTGATTTTCAAGCTGATATTCTCGCAGCGCACCCTGGACCGGCTGGGCGTGCGGCGGATGCTGCTGGTGCTGCCGGTAGCGCTGCTGCTGGCCCTACCCCTCTACGCGGGCCTCGACCACGGCGATATCAGCCTGATGCTGCGCTACTTCTGCGGGCTGTACCTGGGGCTGGAAGTACTGCGCCGGGCGGTGTTCGACCCGGTGTATCTGCTGCTGTTTCAGCCGCTTTCGCCGCCCGAGCGCTTGCAGGCCCACACGCTAGCAAAGGGCTTGTACGAGCCGCTGGGCCTGGGGCTGGGCGGCGCGCTACTATTTGGGCTGCACACGCTGCCGGGCGGGCAGTCGTGGGTGCCGTTTGGGTGGATGGCCCTGGTGATGGTGGGCGTGCTGCTGCTGCTGGCCCGCACCTACCGCCAGTACGTGGCCGAGCTGCAACACGCGTTGGGCCAGCGCTTCACATCGGGCGAAGATGAAGCAACGTCAGCTTTTGAAACGCCCACTGAAGCCCTACCCCCTCCCGCCAGCCCGGCCGAGTTGCGGCAGCTTATTCATTCCTTGCGCGACAAAGCCAACCGGGCCGCTGCCACCCGGCATCTGCTACGCCTGGGCAACGCCGTGCTGCCCGCCGTGGCCGACTTACTCAGCACCGATGCCGACCACGCGCTGGTGCGGCGGGTGGCGCTGGTGTGCGGGCGGCTGCGCACGGCCGCCAGCCGGCAGCTGCTGGTGGCGCTGGCCCGGCAGCCCAACCTGTTTCGGCGCGAGGCGGCGTTGCGGGCGTTGCGCCTGTTCGGTGTGGTGCCGCAGGAGGTGCCGCTGTTTCAGGCGCTGGTGCACGATGAGCTGCAACTGGCCCAACAGCTGCTGCACGGCCAGGCCACGGCCGCGCCCGAGCTGGCCACCTGCCTCGACTACGAGCTGATGCGCACCCAACAGCGAGTATTTGCGCTGCTGGGCCAGATTTACCCACCCCAACTTATTGCCGATGCCCAGCGCGGAGTGGCGCACGCTGCCCGCGAGCGCCAGGCTAACGCCCTCGAAATGCTCGATAACAGCATTGCCCGGCCCACGTACCAGGGCTTGCAGGCGCTGCTGGCCGTGGCCCCGCCCGCCGAAAAGGAGCGCACCTTCGACCAGTTGCTAGGGCCGCTGCTGGCCCCGCCGCCCATTGTCGAAACGATAGTGGAGCGCGGCGAAACGGCTTTTTCGGACTGGACGGTGCGCGCCGCCCTCGACCGCTGGCAGCCCACGGCCGCCACGGTGGCCGGGCTGTCGCCGCACCTACGCAGCCCCAGCCCGCTGGTACGCGAGAGTGCCTTTGCCATTCTGGCGCGGCTCGCTACCCAGCAGCCTACCCTGTATCAGTACGTGAACACCGCCCACCAAACCCTCGATACCCTGCGCATGAGCCACGAAGCCACTACCTCACACATCAGCGCCGCCGAGCGGGTAGCGGTGCTTCAGCAAACCGCCCTCTTCGCCGAAACGCCCGAAAACGTGCTCAGCAGCATCGTACCCATTATGAAGGAGGTCAGCTTTGCCGACGGCCACCAGATTTTTGCCAAGGGTGATTTGGGCAGCTCGCTTTTTATTCTCTACGAAGGGGGGGTAGGAATTTTCAACGGCGAGCAGCGGCTGGCTACTTTCAGCAAGGGCGATTTCTTCGGTGAGCTGGCTTTGCTTGATGCGGAGCCACGCTCGGCGGCGGCCGTGGCGCAGGGCGTGGTCACGGCCTTTCGCCTGGACCAGGAAGACTTTTACGACGTGATGGAGGAGCGGCCCGAAGTGCTGCGCAACATTATGAAAGTGCTTTGCCAGCGGCTGAGGAGGCAGAATGAAGCAGTTTTGGGGTCTTAAAAGCCGCTTGTCATTGCGAGCGCAGCGCGGCAATCTTTCCTTGTCATTCGCATCATTGAGTTTACTACCCCTGACGGGAGGAAAGATTGCCGCGCTGCGCTCGCAATGACAAACGTTGTCAACTAAGAAACTACCTCATACGTCATCACGGGTTGCGCTTTGTTTTTGAGATGCAGCTCGCCGATGGGCTGGCACTCGAAGCTTTCGCGGATGCGCTCGTAAATAGCTTCGGTGATGACAATCTGGTTGGGCTGGCCGGCCGATTGCAGGCGCTGGCTCACGTTCACGGTATCGCCTATCACGGTGTAATCCAGGCGCTTGAGAGTAGCGGAGCCGATGTTGCCGGACACCATTTCGCCGGTGTTGATGCCGATGCTGACGGCAGGGTGGTAGTCGGTGCCGCCGGGCAGGAGGTCGTGGGTGGCTTGCAGGTTGGTGCGCACGACTAAGGCCGCGTCAATGGCGCGGTCGAGGTGGTACTCGCCCCGGAAAACGGCCATTACGGCATCGCCCATAAACTTATCCACGTAGCCGCCGTGGGCGATAATCTCCTGCACAATCTGGTCGAAATACTTATTGAGCAGCTTCACGATGGTGGCCGGCGGCTGGGTTTCGGAGAGCGAGGTGAAGCCGCAAATGTCCACGAACATCACCGTGGCCTCCACCGTTTCGGAGGCCATCAGCTTGTTCTCGAAGCCCGGCCGGGCCATAAAGTTGATGACCGTCTCGTCCACGTACATCTTGAGGATATTATTCTCCTGAATAGCCCGCATGGTGTCGCGGAGCTGCTGCACGTGGTGGGCGGTTTTCTCAATGGTTACTTCTAAGTCGTTGAAATCAACGGGCTTGCACACGAAGTCGAAGGCCCCGCCGTTCATGGCGGCCCGGATATTCTGCATATCGCCGTAGGCCGAGACCATCACGGTTTTAGTGACGGGGCTGGCTTCGGGCAGGCGGCCGAGCAGCGTGAGGCCGTCCATGACGGGCATGTTGATGTCGGCCAGTACCACATCCACGTC